>CAVTFE010000062.1:0-103017 GCA_963733745.1 uncultured bacterium | reverse complement strand
CAAGGGCCCGTCGAAGGACAGATCAATCGACTCAAGCTGCTCAAGCGCCAGATGTAGGGGAGAGCCGGCTTTGCGCTCCTGAGACAACGCATGCTGGCCCAGCCTCCTCTTCCTCCCTGATGCTCACCAACCATGCAGCACCAAAAGTGCGCAAGAGCCCCATTTCGGGGAGCAGGTCAGTCAGAATGGTCGTCAAAACGACAAATGGCTCTATGGTTGGTCGCCATAGAGTCCCAATTTTTCTGGAGCCGGCGAGGGGAGTCGAACCCCTAACCTACGGTTTACAAACCAGTGGCGCTCCGTTCCGTTCCGTCTCACTGGGTTCGGGACAGACATGTTTCCCCGGAATCAAGCACATTTTGCTCCCTCGCGCTTCCCGTTGCGTTCCGTTCAGTCAGCGTGCTTTGCTGGCGGTTTTGCTGGCGGACGACGGGGACAGGGTCATGGCGGCGCTACGGTTTCCGAAAAAGTGGAAACAACCACTAATAGTTCCTCACGGTGAGGAGTAGCTCCTGCCAGAGAGCCGCGACGCGGAGACGGCGCTGCTGGTCCCTTGCCTGACGCTGGGGAGGCCGCTATTTCAGACTCGAGATGATACAGGCATTTCACGAACTGCTGACACTCTTTCCGACTGATCGATCATGCATCCATGCAGGATTGTGTGGCGCAGAGAGCGCACTCGATGAGCGCTCCCCACACGCTGCGACCACCATCTCGCTCCGCCGCTGTCAAGAATAGTCAGGAGCGCTGTGATTGGCCATGCGGGATTCCCTCCTGCGCCCGGATTCGCACCCGTACAGGCTCCGCTAAATCCCAGGATAGCGCAGCACTGAACCGATACCTACAGCGCGAGATCATTTTCCGAGCGATGGCACATTCCACGAGTAGGTGTCTCATACCTGTGCGAAACGATGACGTCCATCTTCCAATCGATAGCCTCATCCATGCTCGGGAGCGATGAGGCCGCGTTGCACAGCGTAGAGGGTGATGTCGGCAGTCGTCCTAAGGTCGAGCTTGCGCATGATGTTCGTGCGATGCGTCTCCGCGGTACGGGGGCTGATGGTGAGCTTGTTGGCGATCTCCGCGTAGCTTGCGCCACGCGCAAGCAACTCCAGCACCTCGCGCTCCCGCGAAGTGAGTAACGTATAACTGTCTCTGTCCCCTTCTCCTGTGACGCTTGGGACACATACACGTCGACGGCGCGATCGGTAAGCGGAGGGCTTAAGTACCGCCGCCCAGCGAGCGCTTCGTGGATGCCGTAGAGGAGATTCTCCGAGCTAGCGCCCTTGACAATGTATGCTATGGCGCCAGCGCCTAAAGCGTCGATGACATGGGATTCATCCGAGTACATCGACAGCGCCACCACGCATGTCTTGGGTGAGACACGTACTATCCGCCGCGTCACTTCGACGCCGTTGAGATCGGGCAGCATCAGATCAACAATCGCCAGATCTGGCTGGAGTTGTTCAGCCAACTCGACGGCGACCAAACCATCCTCAGTCTCACCCACCACACGAAAACCTGCTTGTGCCTCCAGTAGGAGCCGCATGCCCCGCCGCACGATGGGATGGTCATCCACAAGCACGACACTAGTCATGCTCTCCTCTCCCCCCTTCCTCGTCGCGCTCCAAGGAATTCATGAGTGGCAGCTCTGCCTCAATCGTGGTCCCTTCGCCAGGCACAGAGGAGATGCGCAGTATCCCGCCTAACAAATCGCGCGCGCTCGCGCATGCCCGCCAAGCCCATCGACAATGTCGCCTCCACTACCTGTTCAGCATCAAAGCCGGCGCCCTCGTCGACAACAAAGAGTGTCAGTGCCTCCTCGCTCACTCGTATCTGGACCACGGCTTCGGCTCACTCCGCATGGCGTGCGACATTGGTCAACGCTTCCTGGATGATGCGATAGGCGCGCTGTCTCAACCTCGAGAGGCAGGCGATGATTGAGTCCAGTCTGATGGAAATGGACCACGATACCGGTCTGACGCATATAGCGCTCAAACTGCCAGAGCAGAGCAGGCACGAGCCCCATGCTGTCTAGGATAGCGGGACGCAGATCCAACGAAAGGTCACGCACACGCGCCATGTCTCACCGACCGAAGCGCGTACCTCGCTCAATTGTGGGAGGCGCCCCGCCGTCAGCTGAGTGGGGCTGGTAGCGCTAACGCTTGCTTGGTTAGCATGTGTTTCGAGCAGTTCCAGCATCATCTTGACGCCCGTAAGCGCTTGACCGATCTCGTCATGTAGCTCACGCGCGATGAGAAGTCGCTCGCTTTCCTGCACCTCCAGGATGCGGTGGGACAGCCTCGCAGTTCGTTATTCGCCTTCGCCAGTTCCTGTGTGCGCTCGACCACTCGCTGCTCCAGTCATCATTGCGCGAGTCACGTAGTTCTTGCTCCAGTTCAGCCGCTCAGTGATATCACGGCAGATCTCCAGCACATAGCGGCGGCCATCTGGCTCGGTGAGAAGTTGATGCCTGCTGTCCACAACGATCCGCCGCCCATCGCGCGTGGTGTGGAGGATATCGCCGACCCACTCGCCATTGCGCTTCAGCGCCTTCTTAAAGCGGCCGGAGAGACCGGCCGCTCTGTGCTGGAGCAACTGATGGCTGATCTGTCCAACCGCCTCCTCGCTGGAGTACCCATAGAGCAATTCGGCGCCATGATTCCAATAGAGAATCGGTCCATCAAGCTCCCACATGAAGATCGCGTCATGCGCGCGCTCCAGCATGCTTGCTTGCCAGCGTGTCTGCTGCCCCAGCTGCCGACGCTCCGTGACGTCGCGAAAGATGATCAGCCCGCCAGTGACCTGCCCTGCTTCATCTCGGATCGGCGCTCCGCCCGCCATGTACCAGTGATCGGCTCCGTCCGCGCCGCGCGCCACGAGGAGAATCGTCTCAATCCCAACGAGCGTCTCTCCAGTAAGCACTCTGCGCGCCGGGAGTCGCTCTGGCGGTATCCGGCGTCCTTCGTCGTCTCGCAGATCAATACGCAGAGCGCGGTCTTCGACGGTCAGAGGTGGCGTATCGAAGCCGAAGGCGTCCATCTCCGCGCGATTCTGACGCAGAATGCGGCCCTTGGCGTTGAAGACACAAATCGGATCGGCCAGCGCATCGAAGGTCGCCTGCAACTGACGCGGACTGTTCGGCGATGGCGCGTTCCATCTGTCGCCGCTGCGTCACATCCCGCAGGAGCGAGACAGCGCCAATCATCGTCCCATCCGAGGCGCGCACTGGTCCACCAGTGATAGCGAGATCCTTCGTGCTGTCCATCCAACGCCGTCATTCGCAACTCCACTGGCTCCATCAGCCGCTCGCCAAGCGCAATGCTCGCGGAGTCCCCACTCCTCGGGCGCCAGTGGGCGATCATGCGTATCGCGCACCTGCAACCTCGCTTGCGTTCCTCGGGAGGAAGGGCAGAGTACTCAGGCGCCGCATCCAGCGCAAAAATCGCGCGTGCGGCCTTATTCATGCGGAGCAACTGTCCGCCGGCGTCATAGAGAAAGGCGCCATCCGTCAACGACTCGAAGGTCGCGTCCAACTGCGCCGCCCACTGGGCGGCCTGCCGCTCAGCCGGCGCACGGCGGTGACATCGTGCGCCAAGGCGACCGCACCACGTAGCGCTCCCGTACCATCGTAGAACGGGGCAGAGCTCGTCACCACGACCTGCTCGCCCTGTGCCGTACGCATCAGTAGCTCGACCCCCTGAACAATCTCACCGCGCAGCGCTCGCGCAGTAGGCAATTCCTCGGGAGGGAATGGCTCCCCATCGACGGTGCGCAGATCAAATACCTGCCCCACGGACTCCATGGTCGCCTGCTCGCGCTCTGGCCCGGCGGTGTGTTTCGCCGCCGGATTGAGGCGAACCATCTGACCGATCTCGTCAAAGATGGTAATCCGGTCAGGCGCGGCGGCGAAGACCGCCTCTAAGAGACTTGCCCGCTCCGCCGACTCTCGTTCCAGACGCCTACGGTCGTCGATATTGATTCCAACGCCGATAAAGCCAAGAAACTGGCCGCCAACGTGTCGTGGAACCGACTTCACGAGGTGCCATTGGTAGCTGCCAGTCGCGGCTTCCCAGAAGCGAACCTCCATCTCCCATCCCTCGCGCTCGCGTAGCCCGCTTGGTGATGCTCCGAGAGGCCTGCGACGTCCTCGGGGTGTACGACGCGCTGCCACACCTCTGCGGGCAAGGAGCCAGCCTCCACAAGAGATTCAGCTGGCGCGCCGAAGTAGTCGAGCAACGACTGGTTTGCGTAGGTTACGCGCGCCCGCTCGTCCGCGATCCAGATGAAGAGGGGCGCATGATCCGCCAGTTCACGAAAGCGTGTCTCCGACTCGCGCAGCGCGACCTCGAGCTCTTTGCGCCGCGTAATATCAGTGTTGACCAGAACGGCGCCCGCGATCGTCCCATCCTCGGCCAGCAACGGCGCTCCGCTGACCGTCCACCATTGTGCTTCGCCAGTGATCGTGAATGCTTGGGTCTCGACAGCATTCGGGCCGCTGAGTGTCTCGCCACGCAAGATGCGTTGTTGGGGCCAATCTCCTTCTGGCAGTTCTGCGCCACTGAGGTCACGAAACACCGTCCGTGTCTGCTGGATCCGCTCGGGTAATTCATCTGGCGCATGTCCAGTCGGATGGAAGCGCGCTACCGCAGCGCGATGGGTTGCGTTGGAGCGCACGAGGTGGAGATTGGTGTCATAGACGATCACTTGATCTGGGACCGCGTCGAGGATTGCCTGCAACTCATCGCGGCTCTGGCGCAGTTCACGTTCTAACTGCTTTTGCGCCGTAATGTCACGGTGGATCGCGACGGCGCCGATGATCCGGCCATCTTCAGCGCATAACGGCGCTCCGGTCACACTCCAATAGACCGCCTCACCATCAGGGGTATACATCATCGTCTCGGCAGCGGACGATCCGCTGAGCGTCTCACCGCGCAGCAGCCGCGTCTGCGGCCACTCATCTTCGGAGAGGACCTCGCCTTGTGTGCTCTTCAGTGGGTGTTGTGCTAGTCGATCGCGCAATTTGGCCGGTCGATCACCAGGGAACAAGCGATCGAGTGACGAGTGGAAGGTGGCGTTGGCGCGTACGATCCGGCCTTCCGTGTCATACACAGTAATGCTCTCAGGCGCCGCCTCGAAGATCGCTTCCAGCTCGCCAGTGGAAGCCCAATCGGTCGCATGCAACAGGCGTGCCAGGTCGCGGTCGCCGGAAATCACGTTTTCTGCACGCTGATCGCCAGCAGCGAGCGGCTCTGCCGCTTTCCTCGTCCTCGCAGGACTCTTGATCATTCTACTTGGCTTGGTCGTCTCGCTCCGCTCGCTCATCATCGGCCTCCTTGCGACGACGCATGCTGTAATGGCGCAGGGATTGTGTCATGCTCTCATAGGGGACGCTGGTCTATGGTATGACGATTTGTATGTGCAGACAAGTTGCTGTAGTGGGCAGGCGCTATCCGCTCCAAACTCGACCACTTGCCCGCGACAATTGACTATCACCTGCTTAACGGAAGATGGTGGGAAATCCAACCTTGGGATTACAAAATGCCGAAACAATAGGGTCTCCTATCGCTGTACAGTTCCAGACTGTGCCGTTCCCCCCAGCCATTGCTGCCGGCATTGCTGCGACTTCACGCTCATCAGTCTGCTCAGGCTGTAGATACTCATACATCTGATACCTCACTAGACCGCCTTCCCAGCCCAGCTTCTGCGACTCCGACCCGCTTGCGCGCCCAGCGTTCTGACCACCATGGGAGGCGTCAGGATGAGTTTGTGGTTCGGGTCGGCAGTATGGCACACTCGTTTGGTAGGACAAATGACACGATGGCGTATAAGCAGAGTGAGGATAGAACAGATGAATAATACCAGCGCAATGAGCGCCAAAACCGCCATAATGGAACGCCTAAGAGCCGTGTACGGCGAGGATGCGCGGATTATCAAGCAGGGGCAAATGTATGCGACGTCCGCTCCGGAATCCAATGTGGGGACGACGTCACCGGTTGTAACGTGGGTATTTGAGGCGGAGACTGGCGAGGGAAGGGTGATAACGCTCGTCGCAAGGCAGTCGGGGCAAGAGTGGTCGATCAGGAAGATTACCTCTACTCCTGATGACCCAGCTCGCGAGCTGTAGCCTGCGCTCGTGTCATCGTGCGCTGCTGGTGAGGTCGCTCCACGGATAGCAGAAGGATCCTCGGATTCCGATACGCTGGATACTGCCGTCAGCGTGAAGTTTTCGGGATCTTCCCCTGACAGGATGACCCATCCATCTATCAGCATTCTATCAGCATTCTATCGGCATTTGTTCTCAGGGTCATTGTCAGTGGCCGTCTCGGGATGGCATCAATCGTGCGCCGAAACCGTGGAGGTCGACACCACCTATCTCTGCCACCATCGTTTCGGCGCTGGTGGAACGCCTGGTTCTCGACGCGCCGCGCGCTCCCAGACGGCTGGGGTATGCAGATAACGCTTCACCGTCCACACGAGCTCGGCTGGATCAAAGGGTTTGCCAATGTAGTCGGTTGCGCCAGCAAGTTTGCCTCGCACGCGATCAAATACCGTATCTTTGCCGCTGAGCAAGAGGATGGGCAGATCACGATAGTCCTGATGATGGCGTACCACCTGGCAAACTTGATACCCATCCATCCGCGGGAGCAAGATATCCAACAGCATCAGATCGGGCTGGGTGTCGGTGACCGCGGTGAGCGCGCCTAACCCATCCGTCGCGCTCACCACTTCGATGCGCTCTCGCCACAGTGCCAACTCGACGACCTTGCGCACGACACGGCTGTCATCCACCACCAAGACGCGCGGTGTCTCCATAGGGACATCTCCCACTCTTTACATGCAGGCGTCGCGAGCGCGTTGAGTGTTTGCCGTTATGGGGAAGACGAACAAGGATAAGCAGGGTAGAGATATCATGGGTGTCGAACAAACAGAGGTAGATGCTCAAGTATAGCATGACATAAGAGTTGGCGCCAGTGCATTTCAAAATGCAGTGCTCCTGCAGAGCGCCGATGCGAGCGACGTCGCTTGGACCACAACCGCTCACTCACCGAGAGATCACACGCCGATACCTGCGGTGTTGCGCCTGGTGGTACGCAATTGGGGTCAAAGCACACACATTGCGCAGGGTCCACAAGGCAGCAAGCCCACCTGCGCCCTGCCGTTTTGGAGACCCCATCCGGCGTGTCGGGTGGTGTCGCGCGCCATCGTCAGATGCCATCCTGCCCCCTAAAACGTGCCGTAATATGTCGCGGTGTGTCGCCGGTGCGGTGGGCAGCTTGGGGGGCAGCTAACGTCTGTTATCGGAATCTACTCTTGACCCATCGGCAAGCACGACCTGAGGTTTAAATGGACGCCTCCAATGAGTGGACGCGGGACCTGTCGTCGCTCACATCATCTTCGCAGCGGCTTGGGAACAGGCAACACGGGCAGACTGAAGGGCTACCAGACTGCCTTTGGCGCGCTAACGAGGGACGGCAAATTCAGAACTCTGGATTCGGATTACCTTCCGCATCGCCGGCACTGAGAAATCGCATGCGAGTCGATCATCCCAGAAGTCAGCAACGCGCGGAGGTCTGTCGGAGAAGATCACGTCAGGTCCAAAGAGGCCTGGCTGGAGGCCAAGATCCTGCTGTCCACGCGCTTCGATGAGCAAGCACGGCGCAAGAACGACGCCACGTTTGAGCAGGCCGACAGCCCGGTGATAGCCGTCGCGCAGGAAGTAACGGTTCTGGTAGTGTACCACCTGCATAAAACTGGGGATTGTCGCCACTAGAACGGTAATAGCTAGCATTGGTATCGCAGGTACACCTTCGGCTGGACTCACGTTGATCTGGTCCAACTTGTATCCCGCGAAACGAATGTTGGGATTGAGGGACGTGACGGTGACCCCACGTTGATCAGGGTCCATGGCCACCTCAGAAGGCGTAAGGAGACTTTCCTGCGGAAGGCAGAGGCGCAGCAATTCGTCTGGATCACGTTGGGCGGCTGCAACTCTCTCGTCAGGCCCAGTTAAGTTGACTTGTCGCTGATAGCTGAGCACCTTCTTGAGGTTCACCATCGCAGGACGCCATTGTAATCCTGCCATAGTGGCTTGAATGTCAGAGCGGGATAAGATCATGTTCACCGTGCTCTGATCCTTCATGTCAACAATCGGATTTGCTGCCCGAAATGCAGGTCGGGACTTGACGGCGGAAGTATACTCGGCCCATTCCGACCGGGCTGCTACGACGTTCTCAACTGAGCCAGCAGATCGACCTAGCAGTGTCTGCATCGCCTCCATCTCGGAATACCATCCCATGAGAACACGAGAAGTGGCGGCGCTATTGTCCTGCCCTGAAGCTGAGTCGCTGAGCTGACCTGTCGACGGACTAGAGATGGGATGTGCCATTGGATGAAAACTCCTGTGTGAGACTCCACGTGACTTGGTATGCGCAAGCGCTACACAGCGCTGTTCGGTCACTGGGGGGAAGCGATGCAGTCGCGTCGCTTTGTCGCCGTTCAGACGATGCGGCTGGCCTGCAGCAATACAACATATGGGGTATCCTGACCAATTTACTACTATATATAGCCAGATCGGCGTCGATTTCCGCTCCAAAGTCATGTAGCTGGAATAGATAGGGTTCTCTTTTTTCTTTTGGGTGGGCAAGGGTTTAGCGGAGGGAGGTCCTTGATAGGCTGCATAGGGTGTTACCGCGAAGCCACCGAACACCTGGCTCTCAAATCTAATGTCTTACCTGGCATGCAGAAAGGGCTGCAGGAAACTGGGGATCTTGAGGATATGCTGGGGAGGTGGAGAGACAGCGCCGGAGGTTTACCCTTGACCGCATGCTATACTGGCTCTCTCCCGGGCCTGCCTAGGGGCATGCAGTGAAGGGAGCAGGTCCGGGGATTGGTGGTCAGAGAGCATGCGAAGTCAAGGGCGCTGTCGTGGGGGGTCTATGGAGACGTCTTGGCGCGACTTCATAAAGAGCTGGGCATCCATCAGGTGGGGCAAGTAATCCATGCTGACCAGGAAACGGTCCCAGGTGTCTTGATCATAGTCAGGATCCCAGCTGGGGGTGACAAGAAAGTGAGTCTCAGGGAGTAAGTCCAGTAAGAGCGCTTCCATTCCTTGCCAGAGCGTTTGATACGCGCCGTGTAGCGCTGGATCTTCGGGTCGAAACGGGTCACTGAGGTGAAACTGCCAGACAAGCAGGCCATGGACTGCGGGATAGTACGCAGCTGAGGCCGTCCCGATGGCGCGCTCGATTTTGCGCTTTGATTGATCCTGAGTGCTGCCAAAGAGGGCGTCAAGCTCAGGATCGGCAGACTGTCTTGGCCTTGCGGGTAGCACTGTGGCGGGGAGTGTCAGATACGGGCGCATGAAGATATATGTGCGTTCGCCCTCGCTCAAGCCAAACCAATTCATCTCGGCGGGCTCAAAGAAGCGCTCAGTAAAAAGATGCGCCTTCATGCGAATAGGGGTTGGCTGGCCAAAGAACGTGGCCATGCCAATGACGCGATCGTGCTGCCAATAGGGTTCAACTGGCAGGTGCGGCTGATCAGGATGCATACCTCTTTATAATGGCGAATGGTTGGTTTGTTGGCAAGTGGGGTGATGAGATTGGGCTCAATTTTGCCCCTTGCAATTGGGTAGCAGACGTGCAACGATGAATGTACGGCGCTCGTGTGGCGCTCCGTGAAATATGGCACGCGATCTCAACAAAGTCCTCCTCATTGGCAATCTTACCCATGATCCTGAGTCTCGTATGACGCCGGCAGGCAAACCTGTCTGTGGGTTCCGTATGGCCACCAAACGCGTCTGGACGACCGAGAAGGGCGAGAAGCAGGAACAGACGCAGTATCACCGCATTGTGGCATGGGGACGGCTGGGTGAGTTGTGTGGGAAGTATCTGCGCAAGGGGCGTCGGGTGTATGTCGAGGGGCGACTGGTAAATCGCGAGTACGAGATAGATGGCGAGAAGCGCACAACAACCGAAGTGGTGATTAGTGACATGATTCTCTTGGACGCTAAGCCGAGCGAGCCAGTGGCGGGGTTGGCGACGGAGATAGAGCCGATAGGTGGCGAGGACCTTGCGTTGTAAGGGCAGGGGAAGGCATGGAGGAGGGAGGCCAGAGGGCCGTTTTCTTGTGGCCGCGTTGCGCCTCTACCGGATACGTATTAGCTCACGCCAGCGCAGGGTGTAGCGGGTCGAACCGTTGACCTGTGTCATCGCCCAAGATCACCCCACCTCGACCAGATCTAGGGTGTCATTGTTTGCGTGTGATAGGCGCCAGTTGGTGGTTGCCTACGACATTCAAGGATATCGATTGTCATGCGTGCGCGCATCTGCTCAAAGCTGGCGCTGTCAATCTCTGCGCACGCCACAGGGCTGAAGTAGAATCCCCGTCTCGGACAGACCCTCACCGCTGCGCAGCAACTGACGCTGGTCACTCATCCAGCAGAGGGCCGCCCAGAGCAGCGCACCCAGGATCGCACCTCTCAGGACTATACATAGGAGCGTGCCGCTCCAACTGAATGCATAGCCACACGTTATTGGCACGACTCGTACTGTGTTTCTACACTGTTCCGCTCTTGCGCAACGTTCGCCATTGTGTCCCCTTAGTCTGCCCTGAGCGGAGCTAGAGCGGCGGCAACGAGCGTGTCGCGCAGCGCGCTGAGGGACTGCGTCTCGAGAGCCACGAGGGGACCCAGAAGAGCGCCAACAGCCGCCGCCACCCGCGCCTGCCCCGCCAGGCTGGCATCGTCCCCCGCCAGCAGGCGTTGCACGTGCGCCACCTGCGCCGCGATGCGCTCGCCAATCTCTGGCTGCGCCAGCGCCGTAAGGTCTCGCGCCAGCCACGCCACGACGCGGCGGTGGGCGAGCAGCAGGTCGGTCAGCGCGTAGATGACCTCCCCCCGAGCAGGGGCCGTGAGCGGTCCATCGGTGTACGTGTCCAGCACTCCTTGAGCCCCGTCGAGCAGTGGGTCCGCCAGGCTGGTCAAGAGCTGGACTTTGGCATGGAAGTAGAAGTAGAGGGCGGCTTTGGTCACATCCAGCGCCGTGGCGATCTCTTGCAGCGAGGTGAGGGCGTAGCCCTGCCTCGCGAACATGGCGAGGGCTACCTCCTGGATACGGGCGCGGCTGACGGTGGTGGCACGGCGAGCCATGATGAGCGCTCCTTGTGTGCAGGGGATCAGTGCATCGATTTACTTGACGGCAGGCTAATTCAGTGTATCACCACATGCCGCCGTACAGGCCAGCAGACCGCTCAAACCCTCCTGCTCTCTTGCTTCTCCTGCTTGTCCTGGGACCTTCCACACTCGTGAGAAGCGCCCATTACCGATAATTTACTTGACGACTGGTTAATTACGGGATACACTGGATGTCTGTGAGTGTCAACTCACCGCCTGGAACGCCTCGATTCGCCCCTTTACCAACGGACCGGCGCCCCAGGGCTGGCTGCGCCAAGATCGGCGTGGCGCCACCCAGGAGGTTCCCATGACCCAGATTGTGACTCCCGAGCGCATCCAGGATGATACCGCTTCGGCGCCAGAGACTGAGATGATGCGGGCAATCATCCAGCAGCAGTACGGCGCGCCCCAGATGGTCCTCGCGCTCCAGGACATCGCCAAGCCAGTGGTCAAGGATGACGAGGTGATGGTGCGCGTTCACGCCGCCTCCATCCACGTCGGGGACTGGCTCCTGGTGCGAGGCGTGCCCTACGTCCTCCGCCTGTTTACCGGGCTGCGTAGGCCAAAGAACCGTGTTCCAGGAACGGATATCGCAGGGACGGTCGTAGGGGTCGGCAAGGACGTGACGCAGCTCCAAGTGGGCGATGAGGTCTTTGGCTGGTGCGCGGGCGCGTTCGCCGAGTATGTCTGCGCTGGAGCGGACCACTTCCTGCCGAAGCCGGACAACCTCACGTTCGCGCAGGCCGCAGCCGTCGGGGTGTCCGCCTCCACCGCTCTCCAGCTGCTTCGCGATCAAGGGAAGGTCCAGCCAGGGCAGAATTCTTGATCAACGGCGCGTCGGGAGGCGTTGGGACGTTCGCCGTGCAGATCGCCAAAGCGTTCGGCGCCGACGTGACTGGCGTGTGCAGCACGAGGAACATGGACCTGGTGCGCTCTATTGGCGCGGATCACGTCATCGACTACACCCAGGAAGACTTCACCCAGAGTGGGCAGCGTTACGATTTCATCCTCGACAATGTGGCGAACCATTCGTTGTCAGCCACCAGGCGCGCCCTTACCCCCAAAGGGAGGCTGCAGTCCAACGGGGGAGGACATGCGCGCGGTCGGTGGATTGGCCCACTGGGGATCGTCATGAAAGTGGCCGCAGTGGCCTTGTTCGTGCGCCAGCAGCTAGGCCCGTCCGTCAAGTTTGCGAACCGAGCGGACCTGATCGTGCTGAAGAACCTTATCGAAGCCGGAAAGATCACCCCGGTCATCGACGGGACGTACCCGCTGAGCGGAGTCTCCGAGGCGATTGCGCACGTCGGAGACGGACATGCGCGAGGTACCGTCGTCATCACTGTCTGAGCCTTCCGCTAACCCAATACGACCCCGCGTCCATGGTCCGTTTAGCTCCGGCCCGCACGTCAAACTAGGAAAGACAATCGTGATGAATGACGTGCAAAACATGCCACTGCCCCTGGCCGACAAGGTCGTCCTGATTACCGGCGGCACGGGGGGCATCGGCAAGGCCACCGCGATCGGGCTCGCCACGCTCGGCGCCCAGGTCGGCATTACCGGTCGCGACCGCGCACGTGCCGAACAGGCCGCAGCCGACATCCGCGCCGCTTCAGGCAATCAGGCCGTCTACGCGTTCGCCGCCGACATGACCTCCCAGGCCGAGGTGCGTCGGCTCGCCAGCGCTATCCTCGACGCCTACCCACGGCTGGATGTGCTGGTCAACAACGTCGGTGGGTTCTGGGCGCACCGCCGCCTGACCGTCGACGGCCTGGAGCGCACGTTCGCCCTCAACCACCTCGCCCCGTTTCTGCTCACCAACCTGCTGCTGGACCGGCTCAAGGCCAGCGCGCCTATAACCAGTCCAAACTCGCCACCATCATGTTCACCAACGAACTGGCCCGCCGCCTGGAGGGTACTGGCGTCACAGCTAACTCCCTGCATCCAGGCGTCGTGCGCACCAACATCGGCGCTGAAGACCAGGCGTGGTTCTTCGCCGCCATGAGCCGCGTGCTCCTCCCGCTGCTGAAGACCCCGGAGCAAGGCGCCCAGACGTCGATCTATCTGGCCTTTTCGCCTGACCTTGACGGCGTCACCGGCCAGTACTTCGCCAAGGGCAAGCCCAAGATCGCCAACAAGGACGCCTACGACACCGAGCTGACCGCCTGGCTCTGGCAGGTCAGCGCTGACCTGGTCGGATTGGATAAGACCAGCGTCCTCGTGCTGCCTGGCGCCTGACAAAACCTGATGACCGACCGGCAGCTATGGTACGCCCTGTAACAAGGACGAGCGGAAGGAGGAGCGGAGGTGAGACTGAGAGGATAACGACACGACCCTGTTCACCAGCCCGATGGGTCCACCATCGAGCACCGTTAGGAACTGCATGGTGCATGTGATGCACGGAAGGAAACCGATATGACAACCGCCGCTGGCGCCACCGCAACGACACGTGTCCCCATGACCTCAGTGAGAAAGACCGCGCTCGCTGCAGGCATACTCTACCTGCTTACCTTTATCTCGATCCCGACCCTGTTTCTCTACAATGCGGTGAAGAGTCCGAATTTCATCCTTGGCGCTGGCCCGGACACCCCTATGCTCGTCGGCGGCATCTCGGAGATGATCGTGGGCCTCGCCGGCATCGGCACCGCCGTCGTGCTGTTCCGGGTGCTCAAGCGGCAGAACGAATCAATCGCGCTGGGCTTGGTTGGCGCGCGAACGCTGGAAGCCGCCACCATCTTCGCTGGCGTCGCGATCCTCCTGACGGTCGTGACCTTGCGGCAGACCGGAGCCGGAGCAGGCGCATTGGTCACTAGCCACACGCTGGTCGTGATGTATAACCGGACGTTCCTCATCGGACAAAGCTTCATGCCGGCCGTGAACGACCTATTGCTGGGGTACCTGTTGTACAAGTCACGTCTGGTGCCGCGGGTGCTTCCGATCATCGCCTTCATCGGAGCTCCCCTGCTCCTCGCGTCCTTCATCGCCGTCTTGTTCGGCCTCTGGGGCCAAACGTCCGCGCCGGCGGCGCTCTCCGCCCTCCCGGTCGCGCTCTTTGAGTTCTCGTTTGGCGTCTACCTGGTCGTCAAAGGCTTTAAGCCCTCACCGATCCTCTCCAGCGAGACGCGAGACGCCGACCTGGATGGGTCACTTGCCCCAGCGATGGCTGCCCGGTAGTTCTCTCCTCTACTCGGCGTCATGGGAGTCCGGCTTCAGCCAGGCTCCCATGGCCGCGATTCGGGCGACACCTCGCGGAGAGGCAGCCGAACCCGAAGTGGCCCACTAGGAAGTCACCGTCGGTCGGCAGAGGGTTGCCGCCTGATCAATGACACTGGTGCGTGCGTACACCGTACGCGATAAGGAGCATTCGATGAACCCGACCATCGTGTCAAGCAGTCAAAGCAGTGTCCAACCGGTCGGCGCTGACGTATCAGTGAAAAAATCCTCTTTTGCACAGGCAATGGGACATGGTACTCGCAAACCAATTGGCGCAAGCAGAAATACATACCGCTGCTTCTGAAAGCTGGGTTGCCGTACATTCGGCCGCACGATTTAAGACACACCGCTGCTACGCTGTTTCTTTTGGAAGGCGTACAGCCGCTCGTTGTGAGTGAGATGCTCGGTCATGCGTCAGTGGCGTTTACGCTGGCGACCTACGGTCATGTGCAGGCGGAAATGCGCAAGCCTGCTCGGGACGCTATGGAGCGTCTTTTCGGTGGTGTTTTTGAGTAAATTGGGGGCAACAATTGGGGGCAAGACCATTTTGGTGGCATCAACGAAATGGTATGAACCCGCTTGAATTCGGGGCAGGTGGGACAGGAATCGAACCTGCAACCTGCGGTTTTGGAGCACTCGGCGCGCTGTCTAGACTCGTCCAAGGTTGTCTAGTTGCCCTTGAATGCACGGTTTTTGGCTGAACATCGTCCAACAGCGTCTGAGAACGTGCAGGTTCCAGTATGTAGTCAGTTTTGTAGTCAGGACCCACTTTAGGGGGTATTTCAGAGCAACCAGGCACTCTTATTCCCTTGGATGTCATTTTGGGGTAAAGGTCACGCTGGCCCAAGGTATTCACGTAGCATCGGCATGGCGGCGTCGCCAGATGGTCGCAGGATACGCACGATGGCAGGTTGTACCCGGTCGGTGGTTCTTGCCTATAGTGATGGGAGGCAGAGCGACTCGCGACCGGTGGAGCGAGCCAGAAGATCGTCGGGAGAACGTGATGACCACTCTCGAGACGGACTTGCATCTGCGCGTGTGGCGAGGGGCATGCCGAGCGCGTGGTGTTCTTGCATGGGGGCAACGTCCCTGATCCTGAACGGATCTGGCAGGCGCAGCGACCGCTGGCCGACGAGTTCGAGGTGCTCGTGGTCGACCGCCGCGGCTTCGGGCAGAGCACGGGACGTCGCCGGCTTCCCTGACCTGGGATAGCGAGGTCGCCGACGCATTGGCGTTGGTGGGCGAGCGCAGCGCATGTCGTCGGCCACTCGTACGGAGGCGTCATCGCGCTGCTGCTGGCGGGGCGGTTTCCCGACCGAGTCCGCTCACTGGTGGCGATCGAGCCTCCCGCCTTCGGCCTCGCGCTGGACGATCCTGTCGTCGCAGCCTATGCGGCGCGGCTGGCCCCGGTCCATGCTGCTGCCCTTGACCTCTCTCCCGAGGAGTTTTTGCGCCGCTTCGTCGCCGCGCTTGGCGAGGAGTTGCCCACCGATTTCGCCTTCGCGCCCCCGCACCGCAAGGGGGTCGACGCCACTAGGCTGAGTCCCGATCCGGTCACGGCGCCCATCGCCGTGGAGTCGCTTGCCGCCGCACGGTTTCCTAAACTGGTCGCGTCCGGTGTCTGGTCGCCGGAGATGGAGACGACCTGCGACCGTCTGGCGACCCTCATCGGCGCCGAGCGCGCCGTGTTCCCAGGAACGCAACACAGTCCACAACGGTTAGGAGCGCCCTTCAACGAGCGGCTTCGCGCCATCTTTCGGGCAGCTTAGATACTCTGTAGGAGCTTACGCCAACCCAGTATCGCAGCGGTCAAGGGATCAAGTGAACTGATGCACTGACTGGAGACCAACGTCAGGGCTACACGGTAGCCCATATCCGGGTAGGAGGGACGATGTCACTGCCAGTGGACACGATTGATGCGCTGTTTCGTTCGTGGGATACGCCAGATTCGCCAGGCTGCGCGTTGGGGGTCGTGCACGACGGGGCGTTGGCCTACACGCGCGGCTACGGTCTTGCCAACCTGGAGTACGGCATTCCCATCACCCCGGCGTCGGTCTTCCACGTCGCCTCGGTCTCCAAGCAGTTCACCGCGACTGCCGTCGCGCTGCTGGCCCGGGAGGGCAAGCTGACGCTTGACGACGACGTACGGCAGTACCTCCCAGAACTGCCCGCGTATAGTGCGCCGATCACATTGCGCTACCTCATCCTTCACACCAGCGGACTGCGCGATCAGTGGGACCTACTGTACCTGGCTGGATGGCGTGAGGCGGACCTGAAGACCAATGCGGACGTGCTCGCCCTGGCGCGCGCTCAGCGGGAGGTGAACTTCAGGCCCGGTACGGCGTGGGCTTATAGTAACACCGGCTACACGCTGTTGGCGCTGGTCGTCGAGCGAGTAACCGGCCAATCGCTGCGCGCGTACGCGGACGCGGCCCTCTTCCAGCCACTCGGGATGGCCGCCACGCAGTTTCATGACAACCACAGCGAGGTGGTGCGCGATCGCGCCTACGCCTATGTGCCCAAAGGCGACCGCTTTGAGATCAACATTCCCAACTTCGATACGGTGGGCGCGACCAGTCTCTTTACCACCGTCGAGGATCTTGCACGTTGGGTCACCAACTTCTTTGAGCCGCGGATTGCGGATCGTGACTTCTTTTCCCAGCTCTGTACACCAGGCGCTCTGGCGACTGGGCAGCGGCTCAACTATGCCTTCGGCCTCGCCCAGGGCGATTTCCACGGGCTGCGCATGGTAGGGCACAGCGGCGGCGATGCTGGCTACCGCTCGCGCATCACCTGGTTTCCGGAGCAGCATCTCGCTGTGATCGTGCTGTGCAACCTCAGCACCATGCGTCCCGAGCACCTCGCGCTGCAAGTCGCCACCCTCTGTCTCGGGGAGTCGGTGCGTCATGCGGACAGAGATACGCAAGTGACAGTTCCCCCCAGCGCTGGAGAACTGGCTGCGCTGACTGGAATCTACCGCAATGACGAAACTGGCGAACTCTGGCGGCTCTCCACGGCAGATGGCAAGCTGCTCCTACAGGGTGAGCCACCGATAGAACTTCTTCCGCTGTCCTCGGGACGCTTTCGACTCGACACCCAGCCCTACGAGGTCGAGTTTGGCGCGCCAGCGGACGATGGCACGCGCGAGTTGCGCGTGTTCTCCCTGTACGGCGTTCTCTCAGGCGCAGCCACGATGCGGTACGTGTCTGTCATTCCCTTCAATCCGAGCTCAGTTGAGCTGACCGCCTATGAAGGGACCTACCTGAGCGATGAGCTGGGGGTCAGGTTCACTGTCGTGCTGCAAGGCGAGGCGCTGGTTCTTCAGCGTCCCAAGCAGGCTGACGGACAGCTTCAGGCCACTAGTGCGGACACGTTCTCTGTAGACGAGGATCGCTTCTCCCTCACCTTCGGGCGAGACAGCAAGGACAGCGTTATGGGCTTTGAGATCTGCTCCGATCGGGTTCGCAGCCTACAGTTCACACGCGTCTGACGGCGTCAGTCGTAGCCGCCCTGGCTTCCCCACGCTCTTCGCCCGTTGATGCCTACCGCTGACGCTGGTCATTATCCGCGACCCAGCAGCATTCCTGCCCCCGTCGGCAGGTGAGGAGTGGCATGAGATGATGTTGACCACGATGATGTCATCTTGACCTGCTCGCCTGGGCTTGGTCCATGTATCGTCGGAAGCATCACCGCCAAGCCGCTATGGGCTGGATGTAGACGGCTGGAGTTTGCTGCTGCGTGAAGATGTCCCTCATCACGAGGGTCACACTCAAAGATGTGCGGTAATGGTCCTGGTGCTATGCAATTGGGGCCAAATAGGGGTTAACGCACGCAAAACATGCTGCACGTCATGCGGCCGCAGCCTAGACAAATTCAGGGCTCGCGGGCAGGTGGGACAGGAATCGAACCTGCAACCTGCGGTTTTGGAGCCTGCTGCCCTACGTTCAGCACCGTTCAGGGACGTACACGAGCCGGCTGGAATTGGGCTATTTTAATGGCCCAAAGTACGTGGACGTTCACCAGAGTTCACCGGCGTTGGGGTCAAAATTGGGGTCAAAGCAAACCAACCGAGTGTTCTAATTCCGCCTGGACGCCATCTTGGTGGGAAGGTCAATGCGGACGAGCGATTCGTCTTTCAGCGAGGAATCGCGATAACTTCTTCGAGCAGTCGGACCACCTCGGCAGGGCTGGGCATTGCCGCAATCTCACGCTGCATACGGCGGGCTGCTTCTCTATGTACAGGTTCGTTCATGAGCGTAAGCACGGCTGCCCGGACACCTGCTGGGCTGACTTCGGCAGGGGTAAGCAGGAGTCCGGCGCCACTAGTGTAAACATGCTGGCCTACAACATACTGATCCGCCCCCTGAGGAAGCAGCAACAGCGGTTGGCCCAGCGCCAGCGCAGCGAGTGTTGTGCCAGAGCCGCCATGGCAAATGACCATCGTGCAATGGGGCAGCAACAACGAGTGAGCAATATACTGCTCCACATGAGCGTTTGCTGGCAATGGCCCGAGCAAGGCAGCATCGCCATCGTATCCAACGGTCATCACGACCTCAACATCCAGATCGCTCAACCCATCTAGAACACTGCGGAACGCCGAGATATTCGAGTTGGTATTCGTGCCGAGCGTCATGTGAACCAGCGGCGCATCGCGCCGCTGCTGCATCCAAGACGGCAGACGCTCGCCAGGGTTTGGTGACGGTGTGACTGGACGCAGTGGACGGACTATGGCTCGGCTTAATGCCGCCTGCCAGGGTTGAAGGCTGGGCGGCGTGATATCCAGGCAAAGGTGGAGATAGAGGCCCGCAGTCGGGTTAGGTTTCAGGCCACGGTCACGCCAGAGTGGGGCAACAGACACCGCGACTGCGGTGAGGACCTGCTCGTCAATGCGGAGTCCGAGAGTATGGCTGACGCTGGGAATGCCTGCGCTTGCGGCGGCAATCGGGCCAGCGAACTCGAACGTCTCATGCAGAATCACATCGGGCCGCCAGTCATGCACTAGCGGCTCCAGGTCGGCGAGCATCGCGGGAGCAAGTATCTCACCAAACAGGTGCGGCAGATACCAGCCAAGAATTTCCTCTGGCTGGAGGTGGTTATAGTCCTCCCTGGGAAAGCGCTTGGCCAGTTGCATGAAAGCCGCGTCAATGGCAAGCCCGGCGTCAAATGCGCGTAAGCCAGCGGCCTCGGCCCGCGAACGCATATCTGCGGCGATGGCAACACCTACCTCGTGGTGCGCATCTGCGAGCGCCTGGGCCATCGGCAGTAGCGGCAGGAAGTGGCCGTAGCCGGATACGGTTGTGATAAGTACGCGCATGCTATCGTCCTCACATCACGCACTGAAGGGGCGAGAATATCGATCTTGCCCTTCGTCGTGTCGATGGCAGCCATGGCTCACGCGAGTGGAAGCCGCCCAATAGCAAAACCTTTGCGGCGGGCATGCTAATGCTCACATTCAATCCTCGCACCTCCGCCCTGCGCCTATCCTGCTGTTTGTCTACGCCCGCAACCAAACGAGATCAGACAGATGTAATGAAATAACGAAATTTGTTCTCCTGGCGATAACTACCATCGCTCCGTTTGTAGGCGGCCATCGAGCGCGAGACCACCTCATAGACCTGTTGCTCCCCCACGTGACGGATGGCCCGCATCACCGGCCCAGCGGAACAAAAGGCCTTGAGCATCACGTCCTCATCGGGATAGTCAACAGGACAATCAACTTCACCCGTTGATGTAAGGGACAGCCCAACTCGCACCAACAGGTCTTCGACCACCCTTGGTTGCGAGAGTGCCAGCGGCGCTGGCGTCCCCTGCGGCAGGGGCGGCATGAGCGCTGCTACCGCCTTCAAGGTGCTATCGCTTTCACAGTCCTCTGGGTAACCCCAAACGACCATCGCCACCTTGCCACCTGGTTTCGCTACGCGCCTGGCCTCCTGGAGCGCCTTGAGTGGGTTGGCAGCGTATTGAAACGCATTGAAGCCCGTGACGACTTCAAACGCCTGATTGTGGTAGGGCAATGCTTCCATCTCACCAATGGCAAAGGCGCCAGCGGGCGTTCGTTCGCGGGCAATCTCAATCGAGACAGGCGAAGCATCCAGGCCATTTACTGTGGCGCCCCGTGCAGCAGCGAGCATGGCGAACATGCCAGTCCCACAGCCTATGTCGACGAGGGAGGTAGTTTCGTCTACCTGCAGTCTCGTCAAGACGACTTCAAACATTGGAAGCAGGACCCGTTCGTGGAGCAGCGCCCAGTAGCGGGCACGCACAGACCAGAGTTCTCCTTGCAGTTGCGCAGTTCCCATGATTGTGTGACCTTCCCTTTGACTATCCCTCAGATGAGGGCGGGCGATAACTTTGGCCTTCTGCCCGCTCTTCATCATTGCTTTGGGAGCGCCAAGTTAGTTGAGTGGATGTCGGCCAGTGGCGACAACGGTAGTGGCAGGCATAGAGATGCGGCCATCGCGCTCATACTGCTTGTAGCCAGCAATCGTCTCGTCAATGACTTCTTGCCGCTGCTCCTGACTCAACCCATCAATGATCGGGTGGAACATCACAGCGACATCATAGAAGTGTCGCCATAATTCCTCGGCAGAGCCGGGCCAAGGGAGATCAACCGTCTCAGCGGTTTCCTGTGCGGCGTCAAAGCCAGCCCTTCGCAGCGCCTCGGTTAACGAGCCAGCGGTAGCATAGCGGAAAGGTTCTGGCGCGCCAGGCGGTGGTGGGGGAACTTCAACGCGCTTGAAGATCGGCGCAAGCGACAGCATGAAGAATGGGTTCTGCTCGAACGGTCCCCAGGCGACAAATGCGGCGCGTCCACCTGGCCTGAGCACTCGGACTATCTCGCGCAAGGCACGCTGCTCATCGGCAAAGTACATGACACCAAAACGACTCGTCACCCGGTCAAATGATCTGTCGGCGAATGGCAGTGATTGTGCATCGGCCTGCTGGAAACGCACATTGGCGACGGCGCGCTCACTGGCATGGCGACCTGCCGCGGCAAGCATGCCAGTGCTCAGGTCAGTGGCAGTGACCTGGCCACTTGGCGCGACCAGCGGGGCCAAGGTGAGCGCTAGCCCGCCGATCCCGCATGCGACATCAAGCACCGCCATCCCAGACGTGATCTCAGCAGCCTTCACGATTTGCTGGGTCACGGTCGCAGTCTGCACGGACATCTGAGGGAACCAGCGATCCCATGCCGCGACAGTTGCGGCATCGGTCCACTCCTGAACGACCATCTCTTGAAACTGCTCAACAGCGCTCGACATACCTTCTCCTCCTTTTACTCGACCAATGAGGTGAGCCGTTGCTCTGTGCGCAGTGTAGAGGGAGGAGACCTACGCCCACATCACCGGGATGGGGTATATCCGCCTGAGGAGGGGGTGGTATATTTCGCGCGAAATTAGCCGTCGTGGGGGATATCTAACCGCTGATCCACCACCCAGGCAGCAATCTGGCTGCGCGAGGCGAATTGAAGCTTGTGCAGGATGTGCTTCACATGAACCGTCGCAGTTTCTTCAGAGATGACCAGGTCGCGGGCGATCTGGCGATTGGTGTATCCGCGCGCAACCAGCAGCGCAACCTCGCGCTCACGAGCGGTGAGGTCGCCAGCCCCTCGCGCTACACGTGGGGATGAAGAGGGCGGAATGAATGTCGGCATCTCGGATGAGATGCCGTGCAAGAAAGTGGCACGTTCCGATTCGCTGGGGATAGCGGTTGCAAGTGTCTCAGCCAGTATCCGCGCTTCCGCCCAGATCTGCGCTGCCTCGTCATCGTCGCCTTGCACATGCAGCGCGCGGCCCCAGAGCACTCCCAGCTGCCATGCCAGTGTGTTCCAGCCCTGGGCACACGCGATACGGTAGGCGTCTCTCGCCAGTGCCACTGACTCTTCGGCTCGCCCCAGGGCCAACAGCGCCTCGCTGCCGAGCAGTGCCAGCCGAGGAATATCACTCACACTGGTCGCCTGGGAAGATGCGACAAGCCGTTCGACGATATCGAGCGCAACAGCTGGATTTCTCTCCGCTAGGGCCAGCGTGGCATAGCCGCACCAGCACTCGCGCTGACCTGGTGTCAGCATCGCCTCCTCCGGCGACATCACCATATCGAGCAGCAGCCGCGCGCGTTCACACTGACGGGAACGCGCCAGCACACATGCGAGCCTGCCAGTCATTACACGACGGAAATGGAGGGAACGCATCTCCTCGGCTTGGACCAGCGCCCGCTCAAGATGGATCTGGGCCGCCTCAAAGGAGTATATATGACAGGATAAGTTTCCCAGTCCGTAGAGCGCTGCTGCCTTCCACTCAGGGTGCTTCATTTCCTCTGCAATCGCCAGCCCTTCCTCGGAGTAGCGTTTCGCTGTGCCAAAATCACCACGTGTTGTCGCGAGAGCCGCTCGCCATGCGCTGGTTATGGCCTCATTTAGGCGCCAGCCAATCGCTTGGGCCAACTGCATGGCCTCCTCGACTTGGCGCTCTGCCGCAGCGAGGGATAGGGTAGCCAGCATCGTATCGGTGCTATATATTGGGCTACAAAGCGCCATCGCGCCTAGGGCCCCGCTGAGACTCTGGCGATTACCACTCTGGCGCGCAAGGGCAATAGCCTGACGAAAGTGATTAAGCGCCAGGGTGAGGTCGCCAGTAAAGACTCCCGAATACGCTAACAGAATGTGGCAGTCGATGACGCCATCCGACTCACCCCGCTCAATGAAAATCGCGAGCGCCTCGCGATGGTAGCGCAACGCATCCTCAGGCTGCTCCATATTCATGTACCAGTTTCCGATACGATTGCCGCTTCTGGCTACCAACAATGGTCTACCAGAGGACTGCGCCAGATCGAAGGCGCGCTCGTAATATTGGCGTGTCTTTGCATAGTCGATGCCATCCCACGAGTAGCCGAGATCGAGCAAGGCCTGCCACTGCTCAGCGATGTCATGGCCTGAGTCGGCCTGCATGCTCGTCAACGCCAGAACAGCCTCGAAGTCGCTACGCGCCGACTCCAGCGCACCGATGGTCATTGCCGCCTGCGCGCGTGCTCGCAAGAGATCGACTTGTGGAGCACGATTGAGGCGAGCTGCCGCCTCAATCGCGTAGCCAAAGTGCATGAAGGCTGCCTGTGGCGCGTACCATGCCTGTGCCAGCGTGCCTGCGTGTCGATTGGTATCGAGCGCTTTATCCCACTGGTGGCCTAAATACCAGTGGCGCGCGAGATCGAGCGCCTGCGCATCGGGTATCGTGGCGAAACGCTCCTCGATACAGGCTGCGATGGAATGGTGCCAATGTCGACGTTCGCGTTCGGGTGAGGCGTTATACACCGCCTGCCGCGTTAAGTCATGGCGGAATGCGAGCGTATCGCCGCTCGATTCGCTAAGAAACTGCGCGGCGGTTCCCTCGGCAATCAGCGCGAGCAAGGCTGTCTCATCAACCGCCAGCACTGCCTGTAGCAGGCCCATCACTGTCGGGCTTCCTGCGACGGCTAGCACAGTGAGCAATTGTCTTGCGGCTGGACTGAGGAAGGGTAGACGCCGCTGCATCGTCTCGTCAACGGTGCGTGGGACTTGGAGGTCTGCCAGCAGCTTGCTATTACGCGCGACGTCTGCAAACAACAAGTCACCACCTGCCATCAGCGATTTCAGCAGTTCTTCGACGAAGAAGGGATTGCCACCGGTCAGGCGAGTAAGCGCCGCAACAAATTCGCGCTGGACAGGACGGCGCAGGTCAAAAATCACTCGAACCATTCTCTCGATGTCGCTGATATCGAGCGGCGATAGGTGGATCTCGGTGGTCAGTCGGGTGCGGTCAAACAGGGTGAACAGATGTTGCAAGGCAGGGGACACCTCGTCAGTGCGATAGGTCAGCATCAGGCAGAGAGGCAGTGATCCAAGATGGCGCGCAAAACTGCTGAGAAACTCTAGCGTGCCGTCGTCGCACCAGTGGGCATCTTCGAGAATGAGCAGCAGCGGCTGCTGGCGGGCTAATGCTATCAGCAGATCATCGAGGCTGCGAAAAAGGCGGTAGCGAGCGTTTGCAGCGTCTGGACCTTGCCCACCACCATTGGGTGTTAGTACGTCTTGAAACGCTGCAGCGTGCGCCTCCCAAAGCGGGGCAAACGCTGGATCGGGCGTCTGGAGACGAAAGTTCGACAGCATCTCGGTGAGTGGCGCATAGGGGAACGCGCGTTCCGACTCGCTGCAGTAGCCAGCGGCCAACCTCATAGCGTGATCGTGTGCCGAGGTGATAGCCTCACTGACGAGCCGCGATTTGCCCATTCCTGCTTCGCCAGCCAGCAGGACAATCTGCCCGTTTCCCCCGCACGTATCGGCCAGTTTCGCGTGCAAAGCAGCAAGCGCATCTGCGCGACCGATGAGGGTCGGAGAGACAAAAGAACGGGAAGAGGTGATCATCGTCACCACCTTCTTGATAGCATTGGCTAGATGCGCCGCACGGCCTCTCTGCTCATCGCGTATCCATGCGACATGGTACCACGACAGAGAGTACTCCCCCATAGCTTCGGAGCGCCGCCCCATGGCTCGAGGCATAGCCGTCGATAGTCGCCACGGTTGGGCTCAGGGTCACAGGTAGACGTTGATTGCGAGGTCCCCAAAAGTGTGCCACCTCATGGGTCAGTATTTTTGCAAGATTGCTATTGCTTTTGAGAGAGCCGCAGGGGTCAGCTTATGCAGCGCACGATGCCGCGTTGGGGTCAAATGGGGTCAAAGCATGCAAAACAGACTGCACATCATATGGCTGCAGCCCAGCTAAATTCACGGTTTACGGGGCAGGTGGGACAGGAATCGAACCTGCAACCTGCGGTTTTGGAGACCTAATCCGACGTGTCGGGTGGTGTCGTACGCCATCGCCAGATGCCGGTCTGCCCCACTCTCTGTCGTCTTGTGCCGCCGAATGTCGCCGTGTGTCGGCGGTCACTGGGGCACATACTGGGGCAGCTGTGCTTCGGCGGGCGCTCTTTTCCCAGCTCGACGTAGCCGATCCGCGGCCGTACATCCCTGAGATATGGCCTGATCCGGCGGTTACCTCGGCGAGCCAGTGCGTTCAGCCAGTGTGTTCAGTGCATCCCATGGAGGCGCGAGCTCTCAGGTTTGAGCGCCTCCGCCCGTCCCGTTGTGTTCCATTGTATCCTTCTCGCTTGCTGGCGGTGATCAAGCTGGAGGAGTACTCAGTCTTCCCAAGCGATCCGGCAGCGATCCAGTGATCGCGGTGAAGAGCGCCAGGAGCACGGTCGGCGCAAAGAAGATCCCAATGCTCAGGATGGCCAAAACCGTCGCCACACACAACAGGGCAACGCTGATCCACAGAAGAACGAGGCTTCCTCGCCTACGACCTTGCACACGACTATGCAAGAGCGCGAAGACGGCGATGCCGATGAGGGGCACCGCAAAGAGGATGATCGCTGGGAGGAGCGTCTCGAGTCCCTGGGCCTGCACGATGCTCATGGAGGTGGTCGAGCACTCTGTCTGCGTGACGCCATCCGACGACGAGATTGAGCTGCACCCACTCTGTGTGCCCAGGGGAGCGAAGAGCACCGCCCCCAGCGTACCCAGGCCAAGCGCGCCAGTGGCGACACCACTGATCGCCTCAAGACGAGGGAACCGTGCCATCGTGACTAGATCCTTCCTCGTGGCGGCCGCCGTTCACCGCCCGGCTCCCCACTCGCACCGTCGCGAACAAGCTATATGTAGCTTGCTTGGTTATCTCATCCGTACTTGCTCGGTATCCGCTGTTCCCATTCAGGAGGAATTGGGATGATCCTGTAGTGGTCAGGATCGATGCCTGCGTTACGCAACGCTTGCTCCAAAGCGGTGATCACCCAATCACCCCTGCCAGAAGTATGGCGCTCTCCAGCCAATTCTTCGTGTCCCGTACCGTCCACCACGCGATACCAGACATTCAATTGCGTCTGGCCATTGTCTAGTGGATAGTACTGTAAATGCATGTATGCATTCCCATTGCGATACATGACGCGCTCGTTGGGGCGTACCTTATCGAGCGCTTCTTGCAGGCCCATTGAGCTTACCTTTCAATGCCCCTCATGCCGCCAACTGGGGACAACATTGCGGAGAATCGGACTAGTGGAGATTGCTTGGTACTTCACTGACCCGCATAGATTCAGTAGCTGGCGAGGGGAGCCGAACCCATAACCTACGGTTTACAAAACGGAAGACGCTGATTCAGGGCTTGTCGGCACGTGTCGTTGAGCAGAGTACTTCTCGGGCCGCAATGTCGTCAAGTGTCGCTGGATGTCGGGGTCGGTCGTGTGTTTGGGCGTCAGAATGGTCGTCAAAAGCATCGGTTTAGAAGACCCATATAAGCCATTTCGCTGCAATTCACGACGGGTCGGTGAATGTCGTAGTCTCGCTCTTTTGCCCGCAGATATGTTCGCCGCGTGTCGCTGGTCATCGTGTTTCTTCGTCGGTGCTGGGGGCAGAAACTGGGGGCAGAATAACAAAAGCCCATTCCTCGCCGCCACATCAGTCGGACAGGGAGTTCGACTCCACCATCTCCACTAAATTGATCGTTCAGCCACGTTCACGCAGTGTCGCAGGATCCTGAATTTCAGGGCTCTGCGGCATGCGTTTTGTCGCTGTCTGTCGTCTTCGTTCACTGAATGTCGCCGGTGTGGGGGGCAAAATGGGGGGGGCACCCCAGTGATGAGACTATCTCCAGATTTGGCCAAGGAGACGTAGGAAATATAGCGCTAAGATGCCAACGCTGGCTGCGCACCCGCCCACGCTGACCCAGAGCCACACTCAGCCATCCTGCCAGGTGAGTAGGAGCACTCCAACGCCAAGGACGACAGTAGTGTCGCTGCGTAACGCCTCAGATAAGAAGAGGCTCACTGGCGTACGTGCTAATGAGCCTTCTCGCGCGTCTCTGAGGTAGCTGCTGGGGGATAGCGCCTCAATGGTAGAGTGATGCTGAGGGGAGGATGGATATGGGAGAAATCCTCACCTACGGCGTCGTAATGATCCTCGTCGCGTTCGCTGTTGCACTCTTATTCACCCTCAGCATACGCGGCGTCCGGCAAGCGCACTATGATGTCACCGCCGCGCTGTTTCTGCTTGTTGGCATTCCACTGCTCGGCGGCGGTATATTGTTCCTCGTCTTCGCGCTGCCTTTCATCTGCTTCGACTCCTGCCCAGACGACATGGCACCCTTGATTCTACGGTACTTGCTGGTCGCGCTCTTCCTTGGCGTCAACTGCGCTGGCGCTGGCTGGATAGTTGCGCTGATGTCACTTGCCAGGCGACGACACCAGTTCTGGTTCTCACTCGCCTTGCTCTCTCTGCCAGCGGTCATCCTCATCAGCGCGCTGGCGTTGTTACAAAGTACTGGGGGACAAGTCTTTCCACATATGGAGGACGAGCTGTACCACTGGCTTACGACGCTCGCCTATGTCGTCCTGCCTGTGGCGCTGTGCTGGCCGCTCGCCACGATCATCGCGCTAGGGATGGCGCGTCAGCCAGCGGCCCGCATGCTAGCGTCTTAGCACTGGCTGGCTCCTGGTAGATAAAGCGCGTGTACTGCTGGAGCAGCGCCGTTTGAGAACCGAAGGGCAATACCACTAGCAATGGCAGTTGCCGATCCAGTGATATACCACGCGTGCGGACTTGAAGCAGTGGATGCTGGCGCTGGCGGCGTCGCAGGCAACGTGCCGCTGTTCTGCCAAGCACTGAACGGCAACACCAGTGACAAAGTGATCCCGTTGGCCACCATGGAAGCGCTAGCAGAGCACCTGCGCACGGAGGACGAGACAGTCATCGGCCTGATCCTCGACGTCGCCTTCATCGCCACTTTCACCAACCGTTTCTTCACGCGGTGAACGCGCCAGGCCTGTCGGGCCTTTCGCCCGCCAACCGCCAGCCGCTCGAACCGCGCGCATCATCCGATCGTGAAGAACGAGTACAAGAGGAGCCCGATGAAGCCCAGGAACACGACGAGGCTGAGATAGCCTAGCGCCAATGCAGTGATCGCTAGGCCGCGCTGCCCCTGGCCGGGAGGGAAGCGCGGAGCCTGCGCCAGCGCGATATGTCCGACGACGATGGCCGCGATGGAGACCGACACCGGGATCAGGTTATCGACAGCTCCGAGTCCGAGGTCGTACAGGCTATTGCTTAGGCTCAGATAGTCCAGAAGTAGCGCCAGCAGGGCGAGCACGAGGCCGATCGCGGCCGGCGTGTTCACACCCGCCTGCCCCGCACGGCGGGGCGACAAGGCTGGAGGTGGTGGGACAAGCGATGAAAACATAGCGTACTCTCCTTTTGCGCAATATCTGCGCACGTGAACGACTCAGCGCAGCCGAGCCCCCTATGCTGCGGACGCTTGCGTGGATCAGCTATTCACGCATTGCACTCTCGACACGTAGGGGACTTCAAGCGTGAAGCGGACTTCGCCACTCCGTGGTGGGGACGCGTCCATAACATTTGGTCCTCATCGGCGCTGCTGCGTTCGTCGCCAGAGCATCGGCAGTCTCTGTGTACGTGGTACTCGCGCCATCTCTCACGCTTGTCTGCTGTGGCGACACAGTGCTGCCGCCTCTGGGAAGTATTGCGCACGGACGTCACAGGGACGTGTCGGAGATGTCACGATCCGGCGACAAAGCGTGCGCTCTTTCACGCGTGCGCTCTTTCACGCGTGTGCGTCGTCAATGGATGACGCCGCACAGATGGAGCGGAGTCAGCTCGACCGCCGTGGAGAGGTTGATGAGCCACTCTACACCTCCATAGGGTGAACAGCTACCAGCCTCCGACCTAGGGTTTAGGAAACCCATTACGTTTCTCTCAGGGCTTTTCATGTGTCGCAATTTAGCCCAAAATTTCGTGAAATTGCCCGGATAGCGTTCGCAGACAATCTCACGTTTTCTCACCTATCTGCTGTAGTAACTGCTGTATTGACGAGAAGCACCATTGGGTGCAGATTCGATTATTCTTATCGCACTCCGGTCACGTATTTTGAGTGTGGGCGAGTCCGATTGCTGCTGACCCCTGCTGACTCCTGATGACTACATGTGTTGAAATCTTCGAGCTCCAATGCCTACCATGGCCTGTCAAAGTGCGCTGGGGATTGCCTGGATTGCTCTCATGATTGTTGTCATTGGCTGTGACTGGATCTGAAAGGTGAGGGGAATCACGTCTGGCTAGGTCGGGTACGCTGGAAGGAAGGACTGGAGGGAAGGTCGAAAGGTGCGCTCGGGTGAGGTATAACGAGGCGAGTCGAAGCGCAGAGGAGGGAGCCAATGGCGCTGCACAGGCAGATACAGCAGGCGGCGCGTACGCCAGCAGGAGATAGCGCCGATCAGGCGTGGTGGGCGCTCGGCGACGCCCCTGTGCGGGTGGCCGAGACGCTGACTCCACTTGTAGACGGGCGGGCGGCCATGCTTGCTATGTGTGCAGGCTTCCTCTCTGCTAAAGAATCCATTTGGCTGGCTGACTGGGATCTCCATGCGCGACTCCTGATGGTGCGTGGGCACGATCAGCGCGCCGGTGTGGACGGCTCGCCGGAGCAAGAGGCGTTGGTCGAACGTCTACGCGCGGCGGGGCTGGACAATGCCGCGATCGCGCTGTGGAGAGCAGGGCAGCTCCGTGTTATGGATGTACTCGGATTTGCGGTAGGCCGCGGCGTCGACGTGCGCGTGCTGCTGTGGGATCCCTATGACCCACGCGGCACGGTCCACATGGTCAACAACCCGACGGAACAGCAACGCCTCCTGCAAGAGCGTGGCGTCCAGTGCCGCCTCGACAAAGCCAGTCGCTCGCTGCTCCACATCGCGCAGGCGCTCCACCAGAAGTGCTCCGTCGTGGATGGCCACACGGCCTTCGTCGGCGGCGTAGACCTCACTGTACAGTATGGCGGCGATTTCGACCGGTGGGACACGCCCTCCCACCCGTTTGATGCGAACGCGCGCGCCACGGATCTTGGTCCCGCGCCGCACCCCTGGCATGACGCACATGTCCTGCTGACGGGCGCGCCGGCGCGGGACGTCGAGCGTAACATCCGCCAGCGCTGGGATGAGACGGAACGTCCCTGGTGGCGTCGGGTCGCCCCACCTCTCGCGCACTTGGGTCGCATGTACCTCTCTGGCGAGCGCTACAGCGGCCAGCGAGCGCTCCGTGAAGAAGAGCAAGGGATGCTGCCGCCAGGCGCAGGTCCAGCCGTGATCGACCCGCCCGCGCGAGTGCAGGTAGTGCGCACGATCCCTGCGCTGACCTACCGGTTTGCCCCTGCCGGCATCTACGGCATCGCCCAGGCGTATACGCTCGCGGCGCGCCGCGCGCAACGCTTCATCTATCTGGAAAGCCAATACTTCTGGCGCGAAAGCTTCGTCGGGATCGACCTGCGGCGCTTTGGTTGGCAGAGCCACCACATGCGGGCGCTGCTCTCCGAGCTGGCAGCGGCCGCTGAGCGCGGCGTGACCATTGCATTGGTCCTGCCGGACCACCCCAATTGCGGCCGCGCCTTCAGCGACGACGGCATTGCCTGGCTGCGCGAACATGCGCCTCGCGCCGACGCCGCGGGCCGGCTCCACTTCTTCACCCTTGCGACCTGTGCGCCCCACCCAGATCGGGGGCAGATGCGCTACCGCCCCATCTACGTCCACGCCAAGGTGGGCATAGTGGACGACCGCTGGGCCACCGTCGGCTCTGCCAACCTGAACAGCCGAGGGATGAGCCACGACGCCGAGCTCAATGTCGCCGCGCTCGACGCTGAATTTGCTCATGGACTGCGGCTGATGCTGTGGGCCGAGCATGTCGGATCCCTGCGCCATGCCCACGCGGGCTGGCCAGCTCCAGCCGCTGCCCCAACGCCTAAGCTGCTGGCGCCTCGCGCGCATAACGGCTTCGTTGCCGCGCTTGTTCATCCCATCGACACCTGGCGTACCCCCAGTGACGATCTCGACCCCTCCGACCTCGCCCAGCTAGAGGATCCTCTCCTGGGAATTCAGTTCCTGGCGCGCCGCGCCCAGGAGAATCTGGATCGGCTGCGGCAGGACAAGGCACTGGTCGGTCAGCTCCTGCCCTACGTGCCCCACCGAGACGCCGCTGCCCTGGGCCTAACAGTCGACCGCGAGCACGGTCTGCTCGACCCCCTTCGCGCCAGCCGCGAGGGCATCACAGTACGCCATTCCAACCGCTACACGTGAACCCACTCATACCACTATCCCTCTGAGCTCAGGTGACGCCACGTGGCTGCCTATCATGGCGCGCTTTGCACCGCTGGGAGGCTAGCTCGAGTAGCACTGCACCTGGCGTGCGTTTTCGTCCTCGCTCGCTTGAGTGATGCTCAGAACGAGCAGGTGGCCCAGCGTATCGACGGCGTACGCTATGGATCCCTTACGTCGTTTGGCGCCAGACATGATTTGAACTTCCGCAGCAGGCGCAGCAGCAGGCGCAGCAGCAGGCGCAGCAGCAGGCGCGGCGTCATGGACCAGCCTCGACGCTGCTCCGATCCAATGGCGCAGTCGCTGAAAGACTGTCGGCAAGAGCGGAAAGTCGCTAGGAGGGTAGGGCCACACAAGTGCGCGCCAGACCACACGTGACAGTGAGGTATATATCGCACTCTTGGAAGCTCGCGGTCCTGAAATGCAGGCCGAACGCGCCACGAATCCATTCCAGTCTATTCCTGCTGGCCGTGCGCGTCACTCGACCTTGGTCGCGGGGTGGTGCCCATTCGTCCCGATGAGCGCGACGCGCGTGGCGACAAGCGCGTGCGCGTCACCGTTCGTACGCCCAGTCACCCGCACTAAATCGCCCGCTGTGACAGTCGAAAGTGTGCTCAGCAGCTGTTTTTGCTGCTCAGATCCATCGTCAAGGGTCGTGTCGGGTCCGATCCGGACATGAACGACTTTACCACTCTTGACACGAGCTGCTGTGAGAGATTCGACGCCGACCTCAAGCACGGTCATGCGCCACTGCTTCTCTTTGTTCGAGGACTTCACGTGGTGGTGGTTCTTCCCGCCTTGGTTACCATCTTCTTGCGCCGGGATGGGGCGGAGTTCAGCGTCAACCGACTGGCTGGCCAAGCGAGTTGGCCGGAACAGTTCGTCGTTGTAGATGCGCGGCACAAGCATGGTTACGCCATGCGCGAGGAGCGAGAAGGCGTATTGTGTGCCCTCTGCCGTCGGCTCTTCATCCTCCAGGTGGATCGAGCCGCCATCCGCTTGCAGCGGCATGGTGACTGGCGCGGTGATAGTAACAGTGGCTGCACGATAGAACTGCGCTACAGCTGGGTTCAGGTGTTTGCGCAGCAGCAGCGAGCCAAGCACCCGGCCCACGCTGAATACGCCAGTCGCCGTAATGAGACACACGTCGAACAGCCCGTCATCGGCGAACGCGTCAGCGGTGATGTGGCCCAGCCCCCCATACCGCCGGGTATTGCCGACGATGATCTGCGAGACACGTCCCTGCCAGTGGAGGTCGTCTAACTCCATGCGAACGGGAACGGCCTGGGCCGCTGGCAGCGCACGGAGAGCGGCGAGGCCGACGGCCGCCGTACCGATGCGATTCTTGAGGGGTTTATTGACGCGCTCGATGACCGCGCCATCAAAGCCCACGCCTGCCATAAGGACAAAATGGCTCTTGTGCTTGCCGTTGATGGTGACCTGACCGACATCCACGCGCCGCCGCTCGGCGCTCACGAGTTGTGAGGCTGCCACTTCTAAACGCGAGGCGACGCCCACTTCGCGCGCCCAGAGATTGGCTGTGCCGCCAGGTAGGACACCAACGGCTGTCTCCGTCCCAAGCACGCCTTCTACTACCTCGTTGAGCGTTCCATCGCCGCCGCAGTCAACCACCACCTGGCAGCCCGCACGCACGGCCTCCTGCGCCAGTTCGGTAGCGTGGCCGCCGTGCAGTTTCTGAAAGACCGAAACCTCCCAGCCATTCTCGCGCAAGATGGTGAGAGGGCCAGAAAGATCAACACCCCCGCGACCAGATTTTGGATTCGTAATCAACCAGCACTTGATTGTCCTCTGCGCTTTCATACGCGTTCCTCCCTGCTCGATCCCGCGCGTCATCTCGTCTGTGTCGATCCCCTCACGACGCGACGAATGCTGCCGCACGAGACTAGGCGGCATTAACACGGCGAACGCGCGCCTGCACCAGCGAGTACACACCATATGCGAGCAGCCCGAGCGCGACGAGCGCGAGCAGCAGATGACCAAACGGCTGCTGTAGCAACGTTCCCAGCGCGCCCGACAATCCTCGCGCCTGACTGGGATTGTGCTGAAGCGCTGCGACGATGAAGAAGACGCCAATAATCGTGAACACGACACCGAGGGCGCAATAGCCCATGCGGCCGAGAATCACGACTCCCTTGCCAGCCTCTGCGGGCGCCTTCCCGAACTGAAGCTGCTGACGGAAGTCTGCGCTGTACGCGCGGTAGAAGAGCACACCGGCGATACCCAGCACGACCAGACCAATCAGAACGACTAGGGCAACGCCCCCCGGATAGCCAAGAAGGCGCGCTGTCCAGTCCTGCGCTTGGCTATTCGAGCTTTTTCCGCCACTCCCCTTGCCTGTGGCAAGTCCAAGCGCTACCAGCGCCAGGCCCGCATAAATCGCCCCTACCGCGGTGTAGCCAAAGCGCGTGAACACACCTTTGGCGTCAGTCCCCTTGTGTTCGGTATCCAGCGCCGCCTCGATGAAGCACCAGAGCGCATAGCCAAGCCAGCCGATAGCGCTCACGATGAGGAGGAAGGCGCCAAACGGCTGCTGATAGATCACGTGTGTGGCGCCATTCTGATCGGTGAGCGCGCCGCCAACGCCGAGCGCCGTCCCCAGGGCCAGACCACCAATAATGAGATAGACGACGCCCTTGGCGCCAAAGCCAAACCGCGCCAGCAGCTTCACTGGCTCGCTATCCGCCGCCTGCCTGGCGGTATGGCTGGTATCCTGGGCGACATGTCTTGCGGAAGCGCCGGCGTCCTTTGCCACCTGCTCGGCGGATTGACTGGCGTCATGGGTGGCGCCATGGCTGGCATCCTTGCCTAGTCGCTCTTGGCGGCGCTTCCAGAAGACCCCCAGCCCCTCGTACAGGACGATTACGGCGATCAACGCCATTCCGCCAAGGAGGTAGCTGACCACGACGTCGGAGGGCCAGTGCTCGCCCTCCAGCAAGCGCGAGAGGCCGATGAAGAGGAGAAAGTAGCCGCAGATCACCTGGACGATGCGCAGCCAGGGCGTCCAGAGAGGATGGGCGCGCGTCTCCAGCACCGTCAGGTAGAGCAGAAAGCCATAAAACGCCGTGACATGCGCGACGTGGCCAGAGGGATAGCTGCCTATCCCGATGTTCGCCACAGCATGAATATGCACATCGTGCGGGCGTGGGCGCTGCACCCAGCTATTGATCGAAAAGCTGGCGAAGTCGGCCAGAAAGCCGGCAATGAGCGCGACAAGCGCAGCACGCCAGCGCCGAAAGGTGGCCAGGACGAGGATCACGAGAAAGACCGCCACACCAGCGGGTGTTGGCCAGTTCGCGTCGCTCGCCAGATTGATGAATCTGACAATCAGGGGCTGCTGGATGCGCTGGATGAGCACGATCAGCCCGACATCGCCAGGTAGTCGTGCTGTGGGGTTTGCGTGCAGGTAGAGCGAGGTAACTGCGACAATGACAAGGGCCAGCGCCCAGAGTGCTCCTACAATGGCCAGGCGGCGCTGACTCCACGGTGTCCACCCAAACAGCTTGTCCAACCACTGCGCTCCGGACTCCTTCACGGCTGCAGGGTAGGCTGTGTCCAGATTACTCATAGAGGACTCCTTCCTTCATGTGAGTAGTAGGCAGGATACCACAAATGGTGAAGAGACAGACCAAGTCGCCCTGTTCCGTGCTGAACGCCTCGTAGCGCAAGCGCGGCTCCAGACAATCCGGGCAGGTTCGCGGGACGACTGGCGAGCCACGGTGTGTCAGAGGATCAAGCCCGTGCGATGAGCGCGGCCCACAATGAGACGATGAGCGGCTGCATCCTCGATCTGTACCGCTCCGCCGTGTCCAACGTGTTTGCCGACCGGGGAGCGGAGGCAGTGCGGCACACACCAGCGCCTGGCTTGGTCTTATTGCTCCCAGCTTCGTTGGAGAGACGACAACAAGAGCAGATCCAGGTTTGGAGTGCCGCTGCGGAGCGCTTAGCACATTTGCCTTTGATGGGTGCGTACATACACCTGGATACGGGCAGTGAGCTGACGGATTACGGGATTCCCGTATTCAATCCCACGAAGTGATCGGGTACTCTGTGAAATGTGACATGCAGGCGGCAGTGTAGTGAGTCATAGACTGTCCAACTACTTACTTCTGCAATGTCGTTAAGAGACGCATGGATGCAGGTCGGGTTGGTAAGGATGCCAACGACTCGTGGAAGTCAACGATAGCGATCGGATGGCGTTGAGATGGAGTCGCCTGTTGGATGCGGCGGCATCCGCTTTTCTTCTGAACGCCGGCTTGTCGGTGAGGCAGGCATCGCTTGCTGATGTCGCATGACCTGGCCAGTGCCCTACCCGAGAGCATGCTAAAGTGTCGCAGCCTCTCCTAGATGCGCCCGTACAGCGTGTAGTCCGCTTGGGCGTGAGCTTGAGTTGTTCCTGACCGATAGCAGGCGTCGATGCACCCTCCGTTGGTCAGGTAGTGGCTGGCGCTGATGCTCTCAACGTCAACCATCACGAAGGAGACACCAAATGCAGCCTACGTACCCAGACCAGACACCGAACCAGGCGCCACCGCCGAATGCACAAACCAACGACGCTTTTCAGCCAACAGCGCCTATCCGGCCTGTGGCTTTCGAAGATCAACCAGCGCAACCCATCCCTGTCGAACCGGTACAGCGTGCCCCAGTCGTGACCGTCGCTGACCGTGCAGCGCTGATTGTCTGGCTCGTCCTCGGCGTCGTGGAGGCGCTGCTACTCATGCGGGTGATCCTCAAGGCCCTCGGCGCCAATCCAGCCGCTGGATTTGTACAGTTCATTTATAGCGCCTCCGCGCCACTCGTCGTCCCCTTCCAGGGCATCTTCCCGACGCCAGCGACCTCAAGAAGCGTGCTTGAACTCTCGGCGTTGGTCGCCATCGTCGTCTATGCGTTGATCGCCTGGGGCATCGTGCGCCTGCTCGCCATCCTGGACTCACGGCAAGGGCAAAGCACGATATAGGCCACTGAGGCGCAATGGCTCCCTTTGGGACAGTCCGGCTAACATGAGGCAGGAAGTCAAAGTTCATCCCGACGCTTCCTGCCTTCTTCTTGGCCGTTGCCGCTTTGGGGCGCACTCAGTTGTGAACTCACACCTGCCATAGCTGTGAGGATGGCTTTACCTCAATTACAGTGGGTTCCTTCAAGCGATGGGTTGCACGGGGTAGGTGGACAGGAATCGAACCTGCACCCTGCGGTTGTGGAGCCCAGGGTTCGTGAATGTATGGGCGTTCATGCGATGTCGCTGCATGTCGCCACTCGGCATCGTTCGGGGGCGAATTGGCCGTCAGGTGTCGCTGTCTGTCGGCCTAGTTCGTTCCTGTAGGGGGCAGCTCTAGGGGGCACACTCATACTGCCAGATCCCCAGGAAACTGCTCCAGATAGAAGATTACCCGTTTCTCTGCCCGCTTGCCATTGAAGGCAAGACGCGACGAAAGCTCCAACCAACGGATTACAAATCTGTTGCCGTCTGTTCGTCAGCGTACGTGTAGGTCCAATTGTGGCTTATTTGCAGGACGAACTCTGGCGCTCAGTTCGTCCTTGTTCATCAATGTCTGTCGGTGCTGGGGTAAAAAATGGGGTCACGTCAGAGAGGCGGGCCATGACACAAAAGGTGGGCTTGCTGGTTGGACGAGAATGGTCATTCCCTCCTGCCTTTATCGAGGAAGTCAATCGGCGCGACGCCGGAGTGGTCGCCGAGTTCGCGCAACTCGGCGGCACGCGCATGGATGAGCCATGCCCCTATGCGGTCATCATTGATCGCATCTCTCACGAGGTCCCCTACTACCGCACATATCTCAAACACGCCATGCTGCAGGGCGTCACCGTCGTCAATAACCCCTTCATGTGGTCGGCGGACGACAAGTTCTTCGAAGCGGCGCTCGCGACAGAGTTGGGAGTCGCCAGCCCCAAAACGCTCGTCCTGCCTAATAAAGACTACGCGCCCAGAATCGTCCATCCCGATAGCCTACGCAACCTAAGCGCCCCGCTCGACTGGCAGGGTATCGGCGAGTACGTCGGCTTGCCCTGCATCTTGAAGGACGCCCACGGCGGCGGCGGGCGGGATGTCTACGTCTGTCACACACTCGACGAATTGATCGCCAACTACGATACCTCTGGCCTGCGCACCATGATCGTGCAGGAACTCATCGAGTGGGAGCAGTTTGTCCGCTGCATCTGTCTCGGTCAGGAAGAGGTGTTGCCCATCAAATATGACCCGCACGAGCGCAAGTACCACGTCGAGCACGCCTACCTCAGCGACGAGTTGGGCCGGCGTATTGTTGAGGATTCGCTCAAACTGGCGCGCGCGCTGGGATACGATATGAACTCCATCGAGTGGGCAGTCCGTGATGGTGTGCCCTATGCCATCGATTTCATGAATCCAGCGCCGGATATGGACATCAACTCGCTGACGCCACACTATTTCGAGTGGGCCGTCACGCACATGGCCGACATGGCGATCCGCCTGGCGCGCGAGCCGCGTCCGCAGTCGCCCGAGACCCGCTGGAACGCGTTGCTCGCCGGGCGCCGCAAGGAGCACATCGGCGGGGAGGCGCAGACTTGGCGTCCGAAGCCGTAAATACACCTCATCAGGATGCTTATCCGAGCAGCGAACGGCGGGCTCTGAAGGCGCATCAGGTCAGAGGGCGCGCCCTTCAGCTGCTCGCACAGAATGGAGCGCCAGCCAGCTCGAACTCCTGGCGCACCCTCGCTTCACGCGCAGGCTTGCTTGTCGATATGACACAATAGTGATCAGTGGCAGGTCATGGTGATCTGCCAGCAATTGCCTGCCCGGTCATGGGCGAGAGAGGGAGATGAGATGTCGACCCTTCTAGTGCTCAAGTTCGACACTATCGGTGGGGCCGCGCAAATGCGGGATCGGATGTTGGCGCTGCAGAAGCAGCAACTCATCACGGTCGAAGACGCCGCCATCATGTGGCGGGAGACCGATGGCAAGCCCAAATTAGCGCAGTTGAATGATATGACAGGGGCAGGCGCGCTGGGCGGCGCCTTTTGGGGCATGCTCTTCGGGTTGCTCTTCTTTATTCCTATCCTGGGATTGGCAGTTGGAGCCGCGATGGGTGCTATCGCTGGCACCATGAGCGATGTGGGCATCGATGACAAGTTCATCAAACAGGTTGGCGAGTCGATTACGCCAGGCACCTCGGCGCTCTTCCTACTGACGAGTCATGCGGTGTTGGATAAGGTGCTCGAGCAGACCAACGACCTCAAGTATGAGATCCTGCAGAGCAATCTCTCGCAAGACGATGAGGACCGGCTGCGGGCCGCCATCGACGATACGACAGACGGCGCAACAACCGATGGAGCCAGCGATAGTTCTCCTGTAGTCAGGGCCAGTGTAGTCAGGGCCAGTGTAGTCAGCGCCACTCTGGATGATTCCACAGGAGAGGTCTTTTGAGGTTACTGCCACCACAGACAGTGCCTCGTTCAGAATCCCATTAGGGAATGCGACCCAGCAGAGAGGGTCATTTCGGATGGCGCACCTGCGACTAGCGCCAGTGCAGAAAACGCCAGCGGGGAAACTACCACTCAATTGCGACGATCCGTGGCTACCTGGTGACCTTACGCCAGCAGGGTCAGCCCCTCCTGGCCGCGCTGAACGCCCTCGTTGCTGGTCAGCCGCTCTCTCCAGCCTCTGCCTGACGTGCTAGCTGCCTTCTTTTGAGCCCTATCAGTAGTTCAGGGATCAGCAGCCCGAAGAATAACGCGATCATCGCGCCAATGACGTTATCGAAGATGCGGTACCAGGCAATCTGATGCACGGCTGCAAAGTCAGCCATACCAAACAGCTCAATGGTCAGGATGAGAAACGCCGTCCCAAATGCGGTAATGTACCAGCGGCTGCTTCTGGCGCCAATCGTGCTGATCGCGACGACTGCGACGACGAACGCCGTGGCGACCAGGCTCAACCAGAGATGGATCGTGAGCACGACGAGCACAGTGCCCACCATCGTGGAGAGCGCGCGTCCGATACCGCGCAGGCCAGCCATCTCCTGCACTGGTCGCATCACGAACAGCGTCGCGGCAGCGACCCATCCCGCATGTGCTGCATCAAAGGAGTAGCCGATGATGACTGCTGTCGCAGCTGCCAAGCCAAGCAGCACGCCATACATCTGCGCATTGGCTGGCTGTAACGCCAGTAAGCGTACCCGTGTTTCCTTGTTGGGTGGATATTCTGGCCAGAGGAGCGACACCAGACTTGACCACACGGACCCCAACATAAACGCGATGGTGAGTCCCAGCGCCTCAGCGCTAGTGAAACTAGTGCCCAGGGCTAATGACGGTAGGATGAGTGCCAGGAGCAGGCCACCAGCAGGTCGCTTCGATGAGACGATCGTAGCGGCAAAGGAGACGACCAAAAAGATCAGTGCAGCAATCCAAATATTATGAAAGTTCACTATATGCGAACCAACATACACCCCCACTCCGAACAAACATCCCAGGATGCCATAGATCAGTCGAAGCTTTCGACTTGGCGCAATTCCAAGCAGCGAGGTCGGCAGGAGACCAATGGCGAACGCAATCCCAGGTGTTAAGTAGCCAAAATTTATCAAAAAGAAGGCGGGAATGACTCCTAGTGCCGCGTGTAAAGTATCTTGTCTTGTGAACTGAATCGATTTCGTCATGCTCGCCCCATCGCATATTTCCATGCACTCTACCATCTCATAGAAAATAAGAGCGCTCTTCAGTGAGCCCGAACTGTTTGTACAGTGCTCCCATATTACTCTTTACACACCCGTCGCGGATGCCTACAGCTGCACCGTTTCAGTTGCCGCTACATATAACCTCTAACTTGGTAGCACGAGGCTCGATAGATGCTTCCGAGAGCTTATGTGGCGAGTTGTGTCGGAGCCTTGTACACCTTGGCGAAGTCGGCGGCGAGAACCTTTTGCATGCCGTCTTTCTCCCCCGCTTGCTGCCCGGCATCTCAATGCTCTGCAGCAGCAGGTTGCCAACCGAGTAGGCGGGGTTGGGATCGAGTGCAAGTATGCTAGAAAGGGCGAAGCTCGGACCTGAGTGCTGCGGTTAGTTCCACCCATGTACCAGGCAATGGTGGGAAGCTGGCATGTGGAGCTATTGACGTAACTCGCTGGCGGTTACATAGTGTGTAGTCATGAGCGCGCGGCTTACTGACTCACACGCGGGCCCATCTTAACCGTCGGGAATGCGCATCCCCCGACGGTTATTTTCATATCAAGACAATCGCTGTGAGTGACAGACCGCACCTCCGCGCGACCAAGGAAGCGTAGCGCTGATCGTGGATGAGGGCGTGGGTTCGTCACTAGGAAGCCTTTGATTTCAGCGCTCAGCACATGCGACGCTTCTTGTGCAGTTGACATCATGTCCCAGATGTGGCATATCACTTTTGTAGGCAAATACAGGCTTCCTGTGCAATGTAGCAGGGTGGCAGCGACTTCAACGGCCCATGCATACAATGCGCTGTTCCCTTGCCTGTAGTGCTGCTGGCAGAGGATGTCCCTTTTGGACGAGAGGAAGTGAGGCGCTTTGTGAGCCAGACGAGTCCTGCGCAGCCCATGGGTCCACGCCCGGCACTGGTCACCTTCGCGGCGATCATGTTGTTGATGCTCGGCGGCTTTGAGCTGGTGCTCGCCATCACCGAGTTCTTCCAATACGCCTTTGGCACCCTACCGCCACTCGCCGACGCCACCTACCGCATCCTGTGGGGCGCGCTTGATGCGCTGTACGGAGTGGTGCTGCTCTACTCTGGCTTCGCCTTGCTCCAGGGGCAGGCGGTGGGGCGCTTGGTCGCGCTCATCGTTGCGGTGTTTGCTGCGATCCGCTGGTTCTTCTACCTCTGGTATGTCCCCTGGGCATCAGCGATCATCATCGGCATCTGCTTGCTCATCATCTATGGCCTGGTGAGCAACCAGGAGTACTTCCTCGGCACTTGAGCGGCGCTGCCTGGGCCACTGGTCAACCGCCTCTGTCAACTGAGGTACGAGCATCTCTGTGGCGGCGCTACTCGCAATGCCTGGCGATGCGTGTCTCGCTGGAATACCTGCGTCATTCGAAACTGGCAGCTGTCTGGTGGGTTTGCCCTGAGCTGCGTTGAAGCGTCGCTGGCGCAGAGCGCCAGCGCCTCCAGCGGCTGAGACAGAGTCCGCCTATGGCTTTCGCATCGAGCAGGCGCCTCTCGTTGGTCTTGGCCCATTGTGCAGACATGGTACGGGCATTGATAGCTCATCAATTAGCGAGATGGTGTATGCTAGTCGGAAGCCGCGCTTGCCCATGAGCAGTCGGTAAGCACGGGATTGTTGCCGGCTTGATGGCGCTGAAAGGGTGGCGCTAGGCGGCAGCTCTGGGAGGGATACGATGAGCCGACGTTTTCTCGCACTGATCGCCTTCGTTGGCGCGATCGCTGTCTTCACCACCGGCTGCACTGCCGTCATCGTCGGAGGGGGGACGATCCTGCCAACGCGGACGCCAGCGCCGACCCCGGGACCAGGGACGCCGACGCTGGCGCCCACCACAGGACCGGGGACGCCGTCGCCGACGCCGTCTGGCCCGACCCCAACGCCGGTCACCGGCCCGAAAGGCGCAGCGACCCTGACGAAGGCTCCGACTGGGCAGGCCCACCTGACGTATGATCCCAATACCCTGACTTTGAGCATTCAGACCACGCTGACGACACTGGCTCCCAACAGCCCGCACATGATGAACATTCGCACTGGCAACTGCGTGAGCACAGGTCCCGTCATCGTCGCGTTGCCGAATGTGACGGCTGACGCCAGTGGGAATGTCAACACATCGTCGAGCCAGATGGTCCAGCCGCCAACACAGCCCAGCAGCGGCTGGTATATCGAGGTGACCAACGGCATCGGCTCCAGCTCGTTCGATACGCTCGATCTCGTCTGCGCCAACATCACGTCCGTTCAGGGCGGAGCCGGCCAGCCGCAGAATAGCACCGTCCAGTTCACCCAGGGCGTCGGGCCGAGCATGAACGCTAGCGGGAAGGCGACGTTCACCCTCAACCAAACGCAACTCACGGTGGTCCTGACCATGCAGGGCATCGAATCCGGCGCGACCGTTCCGGCGTTCGTGATCCAGGGAACCTGCCAGAATCAGTCCAACCAGCAGGTCATCGGGTTGAACGCGCTCACCGCCGACAATTCGGGCAACGCGACGAGCACGACGGTGATCAGCAACGCGACGCCGACGCCAAGCACGGCCTGGTACGTTGTCGTCCGGCGGGGCACGAGCACGACTAGCTCCCTCGACCTCGCGCCCATCGCCTGCGGGCCGGTGGTGGTCACCCAGTAGCGCGATCTCCGCTGCCCTGCCTACTGGCCAAAGTGATATGACCTGGATTCAAATGTAAGTGCAGCACGCTGCTGCCACAGAATAGCTCTGGCAGCATCTGCGCGCGTGCTCCACCTGCACTGTCCGACGACACTACGAGCCCGCCTCACGCTCGACCTGGCAATGAGCGGGATGTACCGCCGCTGTACTGTGCAGTCACCAGGCCGCTCCTCAACGAGCCCTCAGCGCATTCAATAACGGACGTCGAGCAGTTGACGACTGCGCGCACATGGATATACATTTAGTTCAGATCTGTCCGGATGCTTTGCACAGACAGGACGCTGTAGCCTATGTTGCACAGCGCGCATTGAAGCTCTCCATCTGTAGGTATCCAACACGCCCATCCCTAGTTTTCGGCACCTCCTGCATGCCGATGGTCTTCATCGTGGTTGGCTTTCTCTTTTGGGGCTGGGTCTATGGACCATTCGGCGCATTGCTGGCGGTGCCGCTCACCTTGCTGGTGCGTGTGCTGCTCGAGAGCAGTCAGGCGACACACCTCCGCGCAGGATTGATGCGATCCGTGGACGAGGAGGAGGCTGAAGAAGCGCCGAGCGGAAATGGCGAAGTGTCCAGCGCCCCTGTCACCCCGTGATCCTAGACAGCCAGGGACAGCGCCACTTGAGTCGCATTTGATGAGGCGCTCCATGTCTGAGAGGATACCATGGGCTTCGACCTGACCATCCTTGCCGCACTCGTTGCGCTCTACTCCGTGTTCGCAGCCAAACTGGGACGCTGGTCCATTACTGGCCCGATGATGTTTGTCCTGATTGGCTTTCTCCTCGGCCCTCGTGTGTTGGGTGTCCTCATTCTGTCAACGCAGGCAGAAGCCATCAAGAGCGTGACCGAGTTCACGCTGGCGGTGCTGCTCTTCGCCGACGCCTCGACGCTCAACCTGCGCCAGGTGCGTGAGGATGAACAACTGCCGGTTCGCCTGCTGACGGTGGGCATGCTACTCACGCTGGCGCTCGGAACGCTCGTCGCGCTTGTCCTCTTGCCTGGAGAGGGGCTGGCCTTCGCTGCCCTGATCGCGGCGATTCTCGCGCCAACCGACGCAGCCTTGGGTCTGCCCATCTTCACCAACCCGCTCGTGCCCCTGCGTATCCGGCGCGCGCTCAATGTTGAGAGCGGACTCAACGATGGCATTGCCACCCCCTTTGTCTCGCTCTTCCTCGCGTTCGCCATCTCGACCGAAGGGCATGAGACGAATCACTGGCTGCTCTCTGCGCTCGGAGCTATCGCGCTCGGCGTTGCCTTCGGCGCTTTGATGGGCTCGCTCGGCGCCTGGCTCTTGGTGGAGGCGCGCCAGCGTGAGTGGTCCTCGCATGCCATGGAGCGTCTCGCCATTTTGGCGATTGGACTGACCGCCTATTTCAGCACCGTCCTGCTCCAGGGCAATGGCTTCATCGCCGCCTTTGTCGCCGGCATCACCTTCAGCTATATCAGCCGCAACCAATTTGCGGAGCCTACCGCATTTACCGAGACACTGAGCGCACTACTCTCCTTGCTCGTGTGGACCATCTTTGGGACGGTCCTCGTCACCGCCGCCCTCGTGTTCACGACGGATTGGCGTCCCCTCCTCTATGCCGCGCTGAGTTTGACACTCATCCGCATGCTCCCGGTCGCGGTGGCATTGCAAGGGATGGGCTTTCGCCGCGATACCATCGCGCTTGTTGGCTGGTTTGGCCCACGCGGCCTCGCCTCGGTGGTCTTCACCCTACTTGCCTTCGAGGAACTTGCCTCAGCGGGTAAACCCATCGATACCCTCGTGGCGGTGGCGACCTGGACGATCCTCTTGAGCGTGTTCGCGCATGGATTCTCAGCGGGTCCGCTCGCGAGGTGGTATGCGCAGCGGCTCAAAGCGGCTGAAGGAACTCAGGTCAAGTTGGCTGAGTTCTTGGAGACGCCTCTACAGCGCCGTGTCTAGCGCTTCGGTCACTCTGCGCCCGCAGATAGTCGGCGACAGCGCCACTTGATACAAGGGAATGATGACTCTGGCGCGGGGATATTCGTCCTTTGAACTGAGTCAGCGTGTCGCGGAAGCGCACGGCACAAGCCCGACATGCTGCACGTAGATGCAGGGTGGCGCCGCTATTGGCGCCGGGGAGGGTATGATGCAGGACGAATCGAACGAGGTCAGGGCGGAGGAATCAGGCGCGTCGGAGGCGTCTGTCGATCAAGTGACACCAGTCTCCACACAGACATCGCCTGCGCCTGAAACGTTAGCGAGCGCGCCAGCGTCAGGCGCTAAGCGGTCACTGAGGGACCCAGAGCTGTGAGCCATGCTCGGCCTGCTGCTGCTCTTCTTCCTGCTGCTGCCGCGCCCGCTGCTCAGTGGGATTGGCGGGAACAACCGGACGCTGACCGCCGTACAAGACGAGATGGTCAGCCTGGTGCAGAAAGTCAACCCATCCGTGGTGCAGGTCGTGTCCAAGCGGGCAGTCGTCGGCGCGACTGGTTCTGGGGAGATCTTCACCTCGGATGGCTATATCGTCACCAACAGCCATGTCGTGCATGGCTTCTCTGACTACTCGGTCGTGCTCGCCGATAACCGCACCATTCCCGCCCGTCTCGTCGCCGACGTGGTGCAGGAGGATCTGGCGGTGCTCAAGATCAGCGCTGATAATCTCACGCCGATCGCCATCGGCGATTCCAGCAAGGTGCAGGTGGGCGATTTCGCCCTGGCGCTGGGCAGTCCGTTGGGGCTGCAGCAGTCGGCCACCACGGGCATCATCAGCGCGCTCAACCGCAGTGGCACGGAACTGACGGCGGAGGGGCCAGTGACGTTGCGGGGGATGTTACAGACGAGCGCGCCGATCAACCCCGGCAATAGTGGTGGAGCGCTGGTCAATGCGCAAGGGGAGTTGATCGGCATCCCGACGCTGGCGGCGGTGGACCCAACCTCGGGGGCGGCGGCCAACGGCATCGGCTTTGCCATCACCTCCAATCATGCCCAGGAGGTCCTCAAGCGCTTCGGAGTCCACCAGCGCCAGCAACGCCCCTGCAGACAACGCTGCTCAATCCTAATGCGCAATTCCCTCGGACGAATGCGTAGTCGCTAGACACACGCTCGCGTCGTGAGCGCGCTCCATCTACTTGTGGAGCGCGCTCATGTCAAGTGGCCAGAGAAAAACGCCTCCCCTTATAGCGCACCTGAGCGCCAGCCCAAGGCAAACGAACGCTGCTATAGCAAGGTGGGGCTCGTCTCAGCGGGCAGGGTTCGCCATCATATCCACCGCGACCGTCGCGGCGAGGATCACCAGATCATTCTGCCCTGGGGCCACCTCGACCCCATAGGTATCTGCAACGCGAAACCACTTCTTGGAGACCTCAGCCACCTTCTGTCCACCCGACTCGATCGTGTACTCATGGTCGAGGATATTGCCCTGAATCTCCATATCGGGTCCAGTGCCAACGTTCACCGTCCACCGGTCACGCAGCGGCGTGATCATCGCCTTCTTGATGGTCGCGAGGGTCTCGCCGTTGGGTCCCTCGATCTCCATGGTGTCGCGGACGCGCAGCATCTTCTCCTGGATCTTGGCGAGCTCTTGGCCCTGCGGGTTCTCAAAGATCAGGGTTTGGCGGATACGCAAGGCTTTGCCATCCACCTTGTAGACGCGCTCACCGCGATCGTTCTCGATCCAGAAATCATCGCCAATCGAGACCAGTTTCTGGCGCATCTGGTAGTGGATGGCGTTGCCCCCACGGCCAAACGTCGCCCGCTCGTCCTGTCGGTCGTCTCGTCGGTCTCCTCTACGATCTCGCATCCTCGTCCTCCTCACACCACAGTCGACTATACAGTGGAACTCACCAGTCCATGAGCTGGCCGCATGGTGCGGATACAGTGCGCCACATGCCCACCAAGGGCTACTCACGCGCGCTCCGCGAGCTTACCCTCCACCGATTTGAGGGCGCAGTCCTCTGCTGCATCCGGACACAGGACAGACCCCAGGACACTATACCCCGTGTCGCGTCCGGACGTATCGTTGAAGATTTGCTATTTCAATCGTACGAACTTTGTAGTAGAGTGATGATACGTTTGGGCGCATATCCGACCATCCTTGCCGCGCCGATCGCAGTCTGTGTTGCCTCTGGAGTGATACGGCAACGCTGGTCCACCTTGGACCCAATGGCCGTCGTGTACGTTCGACTCTCATAGAGATCCTCTGCTGTAGGAATCTTGATCGGCCCGAGGTCACTGTTGAACTCGCTCGCGCCGTGCATGGGCTCCAGCTCCGTAGATGTGGTCAAATGCAGGCTGTTCTGCTCTTGCCTCAGACAGCTCTCCTGTTGCTGCGGGGGTAGTTCCTCCGTACATGTCGCCGTCACGATCGGGTACGACCGCGTGAGATCAAGGCGCACGGATGCGCGGCATGATGGGAGATCGAGATGAACCTGGCCGACCACACCTCCGCATCAGCGACACCAGCCGCCAACGCGACCGAGGCTGGATCGACGCCACGCAACTTCATCGAGGCGTCGCTGCGCGCGCCGGTCGTGGGGCCCATCGTCTTCGCCGCGTGTCTGGTCATCATCATCATCGGGCTGCGCTACACCGCCGCGTTCGTCGCTCCCCTCTTCCTGATCATCACGCTCGCGATCCTCTTCACCCCGCTCCTGCGCTGGCTGGAGCGCAAGGGCGTGCCCAGCGGACCCGCGATCGTCGTGATGCTCGCCGGTCTGCTCGTCTTCTTCGCGGCCTTCTTCTTCGTGGTCTTTGTCTCCCTCCAACAGCTCGTGGAGCGTCTGCCGGCGTATCAGGCCATGCTGGCGATCCGGCTGGCGCCGCTCAAAGGGGTGCTGGTTCCTCCCGGTGCGCAGATTGACACCTTCGCGCAGGGCAACTTTACCAATGTGCAGGCGCAACTGGACGCGCTGCTGGCGGCGCTGAGCGGACTGGCCTCCAGCATCTACTACCTCGTCTTCTACACCTTCATTCTGTTTCTCATGCTGGCGCATTCCTCAGCAATCGCCGAACGCTTCCGCAAGGCGAAAGCCGACAATGGCGTCTTTGCGCGCCAGTTTGTGCGCTACGCGCAGCAGATCCAGACGCAGTACACCACCCAGACCTTCAGCAACTTCCTCAGCGCCGGCGCCATTCTGGGTACGCTGTTGCTCTTCGGGGTGGATTTCGCCTATCTGTGGGCGTTCCTCGCCTTCTTCCTCGGCTACATCCCCATGGTCGGTCTCTTGATCGCCTGCATCCCGGCGATCTTCCTGGCGTTCATCCAATATGGGATTGGCACGGCGCTGGTGGTGTTGCTGCTCATCATCCTCCTCAATGCGGCGATGGATAACTTCGTGACGCCCCGCTTCATGGGGGACCGGCTGAATCTGCCGATCGTCTTCATCATGGTCGGCTTCATCTTCTGGGGCTGGGTCTATGGGCCGTTCGGCGCGCTGCTGGCGGTGCCGCTGACGCTGCTGGTGCGCGTCGTGCTCCAGAGCAGTCAGGCGACGCGCTTCCAGGCGCAGTTGATGACGGCAGCCGACGAGCAGGAGCGGAGGAGGAGCCTGGCTCCAATGGTAATGGCGCGTTGGCCTCGTCGACCACGGGCGTCTCGACCGCGTTGGCCAATGGCGCCAACATGCCCTACCTGCAGGACGCCACAGCGCGCGCAGAGCCGCTGGAGGGGCCAGACCATCTCCCCTGAGCAGTCTCCCCTGAGCAGTCTCCCGTGAGCTTCTCCAGCGCTCCCGCATGACGAGCGCTGGTGTACGCGTCGAGGTGACCCCTGCCTACGGCGTGTCAGATGTGTTAGGCGTGTTAGGTGTGTCAGGTGTACTGCTGAAATCACCCCTCTTGGCGGTATTGTACTGTGTCATGACATCGTCCTTGGCCTGCTGATAAAAGTCCTGGCCGAGGGCGAACGCCTCGCTGAAGCGTACGCGCAACTGCTCGATCAGTGGGCCAAAGCGCTCCTGGATACGCTGGCGCAGGTCAAAGCCAGCCGTCTCGCTCTGGTCGCCTGCCGCAGTGTCGCTCGGGCGCGGCAGAAAGAGGATCGCTAACGCGACCCCAAGCGCCATACCAACCGTGAGACCAAACCAGAATCCCCTGCCCGATCTCCGCTGCTGTTGCATCTCATCCCTCCCGTGTCACGTGCGCATCGCGCCTCACCCCCTCTCTGACGATTCAGCATGGCTACTCGCTACGCTGCAGACATGGCCTCCGTGAGGCTGAGAGCAGCGCGCTGTCCTGGCGTCGCCCAGCGCATCGCCAGCTCTTGTGCAGTTGACATTGAGACGCGCATATGACCATATGAAATATTAACGCTGCAAGCAGTTGCTAACCTCCTTTGCAATGGCACAGCCTTCCCAGTAACACCCCAGACCCGCCACAGTCGGGAAGTCACGCTTGGGGGCTGCTCTTGCGGAGGTACGCAAGAGCAGCCCCCAAGCGGACGATAGCGCTCAGGAATCGACGCGTTGAGGGAGAGTCATCACATGATTGGACGTCCGGAGTTCGTGGCATGAAGCGCCGGATGGTAGGTGGAGAAACGAGGGTACGCAGGTGGCGAAGAGGGGCAAACACAAACGCGACGAGGAGAGCGCGACGCTGACGGGTGAGCCAGCGGCTGAAGGTCGTGCTGGCGATGACAGCCCTGGGCATGCGACAAGCATGAATGGGCGTACTGGGCCGCGCAAAAAGATGAGCAACAAGGAGTATGAGAAGGCGCTCCGGCCCCTCCAGGTGGAGCTGGTCAAATTGCAGACTTGGGCAAAGCACACCGGCTTCCGCGCCCTGGTCGTCTTCGAAGGGCGCGACGCCGCCGGCAAGGGGGGCTGCATCAAGGCGATCAGTGAGCGGGTCAGCCCGCGCGTCTTCCGTATCGTCGCCCTCCCTGCTCCCACCGAGCGCGAGCAGTCGCAGATGTATTTGCAGCGCTACATGGAACACTTCCCGGCGGCAGGCGAGATCATGCTCTTCGATCGCAGCTGGTACAACCGCGCCGGAGTCGAGCATGTCTTAGGCTACTGCACCGACGAGCAGTATCGCGCCTTCCTGCGGGTCGTCCCCGAGACTGAACGCGTCGTGGTGCAGTCTGGGATCATGCTCATCAAGTACTGGCTGGAGGTGGGTCAGGACGAGCAGACACGCCGCTTCGAGGAGCGCATTCACGACGGGCGCAAGACGTGGAAGCTCAGCCCGCAGGATCTGGAGTCGCACCGCCGCTGGTACGACTACTCGCGCGCGCGCGACGCGATGTTCGCCGCGACCGACACGTTGGAGGCGCCCTGGTATGTGATCAATGCTGAGGACCAGAAGCGCACGCGGCTCAACTGCATCGCGCATCTGCTCAGCCAGATCCCCTACGAGGAGATTCCAGACAAGCCCGTGAAGCTGCCCAAGCGCCAGGACGCCGAGGGCTATGTCGAGCCCAACTGGCGTCGCCATCCCATCCCTGAAGCCTTTTAGCCAAGCGTCACCAGCGCAAACAGTTCAAACCGCAGCGTGATCTGCGTAAGAGTGCGATGAAGGAGAGGACTATGGCGACGACCACTGAGCCAGGCGCGACCGCAACAGGGCCGGTCTGGCATACCTTGAGCGTCAGTGATGCGTTGCAGCACGAAGAGGTCGATCCCGCTAAGGGGTTGAGCCAGGCGGAAGCCGAGAGCGCGTCGGCAGAAGTATGGCCCCAACGCGTTCGCACAGGCGAAGAAGCAGCCGGGATATGTCCGCTTCCTGAACCAGTATCGCGACCCGATGCAGATTGTCCTGCTCGGCGCCGCGATCATCAGCCTGTGGATCAACGAGTGGAGCACCGCGCTGCTGCTGATTGTCCTCACCCTGTTCAATGCCTTCCTGGCGCTGCGGCAGGAGGGCAAGGCCGAGGCCAGCGTCGCCGCGCTGCAGAAGCTGCTCATCGTCAAGTCCAAAGTGCGTCGTGGCGGCGAGTTGCTCGAGCTGCCAGCCGAACAGATCGTTCCGGGCGACATCGTCGTCCTTGATGCCGGTGACCGCGTGCCGGCGGATGGCCGCATCATCAAGGCGGCGACGCTGGAGATCGCCGAGTCGGCGCTGACGGGTGAGAGCGCTCCCGTGCCCAAAGAAGTGACTCCCGTCGCGAAGGTCGAGACCCCCTTGGGTGACCGGGTGGATATGGCCTACATGCAGACCGAGGTGACCCGTGGCGCGGGGGAGATCCTGGTGACGGCGACCGGCATGTCCACCGAGGTGGGGCACATCTCGGACCTGCTGCAGACGACCAAGATCGAGGAGACCCCGCTCACCAAGCAACTCAACAAACTCACCAACCAGATTGTGATCATCGCGTTGGTGGCGCTCTTCCTCTACCTGCTCATTGGCTATTTTCGTAATGGCCAACAGATGAATTCGCTCTTGCTGGCAGGTGTGGCGTTCGCCATCGCCTCCATCCCTACCGCCCTACCTGCGGTCGTCACCTATCTCTTAGCCAGCGGCACGACAGCGCTGGCGTCGGTAGGCGCCATCGTCAAGCGGCTGCGCTCGGTGGAGACGCTGGGGGCGACCTCGGCGATCAACTCGGACAAGACCGGCACGCTCACCCTCAACCAGATGACGGCGGTCGAGATGGCGGTGATGGGCCAGCGCTACACGATTTCTGGGAGTGGCTACGGCACCGACGGGAAGATCACGCATGTCGCTGGCCTGCCCGCCACGGATCTCGAGCCCTACCTGCTGCCGATGGCGCTCGCCTCGGACGCGGTGGCGAAGGATGGCGCGCTGGTGGGCGATCCCACCGAAGGGCGCGCTGGTGGTGCTGGCGGCCAAAGGGGGCATCGATGCGACGACGACGCGAGAGCAGTATCCCCGCCTGGCGACGCTGCCGTTCGACGCGGCCTACAAGCTCATGGCGACCTTCCATCGTATGACCGATGAGTCCGGCGCTGAGGTCGTGCGTTGCTTCGTCAAAGGCGCGCCGGATCAGTTGCTCGACCGCGCCGCCTTCGCCCTTGATAGCAACTTGCAGCGCGTGCCACTCGCACCCATACATGACAGATATCTTGCCTATAACGCGAGCCTGGGCAAGCAGGGGCTGCGTGTCATGGCGCTGGGGCGCAAGGACTTCGCTCCGGCCAGCTTCGATCCCGACGCCGACCTGCTGCCACTCATCAGCGACCTCACGCTGCTCGCGCTGGTGGGCATCGTCGATCCGCCGCGTCCGGAGGCCAAGGTCGCGATCGAGAAGGCGCGCGCCGCCGGCATCCAGGTGCGCATGATCACTGGTGACCACGCCGTCACCGCCGCCGCCATCGCCGAGCAACTCGGCATCCCAGGCCGCGCCATCACGGGGGCGGAGTTCGCCGCGCTCAGTGAGGAGCAGGCGCAAGCGCAGATTGGCGAGATCGGCGTCATCGCCCGGGTCGCCCCCGAGGACAAGGTGCGGCTGGTCAACATCCTCAAACGTGGTGGCAATGTCGTCGCCATGACCGGGGATGGCGTCAACGACGCCCCCGCCCTCAAGACGGCGGACATCGGGGTAGCGATGGGCATCACCGGCACCGATGTCTCCAAAGAGGCGGCGGTGATGATCCTCACCGACGACAACTTCGCCACCATCATCCGCGCGGTGGAGAACGGGCGCAATCTGTATGAAAACCTGATGAAGTACATCCGCTTCCAGATGGGGACCTTGTTTGCCTGGATCCTCACCTTCCTGGGGGCGGCGATCTTCAATATCCTGGGGGGCGTCCCCATGCTGCCCTTGCAGGTGCTGCTGATCAAGTTCTCGATCGTCATCTTCCTGGCCATCGGCCTGGGCTTGGGCGCCCCCCGGCCCGAGGTCATGCAGGAGAAGCCCCGCAAAGCGGGCGAGCAGATCATGCCCACGCCACTCGCCGTGAGCCTAGGGGTGTCTGGATTGATCCGCGCGGCGAGTGTGTTGGTCGCGATCGTGTACGCGCTCAATTCGTCGAGCGACGCCGCGGTCGCCCACACGATGGCGCTGGTGACATTCAGCATGGCCTGTATCTTCTTCGCGCTGGAGTGCAACGACCAACTGCGCTCGGTCTTCAGCCAGGAGACGCTGGAGAGCCACCGGCTCATCCGCATGATCGGGTGGTCGCTGCTGCTGCTGTTTGTGGTGGTCTACATGGACTTTCTGCACCGCCTGCTGGGGACGGCGGACTTGACGCTGTGGCACTGGGTGGTGGCCATCGCGCTCGGATCGCTCGTGCTATGGACGAGCGAGATCGAGAAGATCTTCCGCCGCCGCGCCGCTCGCGCCACTGCGGTTACCACTGCGACCACGACGCCTGCCGCGCCTGTCGTGGCAAGCGCCGCGTAGACCGAGCGGTAGGAATGTCGAGGCGCGCCAACTCCCAGTTGGCGCGCTTCCCTATGCAGAGAGACGTCGCGCTTCGCAGCGCGCATCAGATCACCCATTGAGGCTGACGATGTCCGCAAGCAGTTCCCCCTCGGCCCCATCCTCCCGCCGTGCCCGGCTGGAGCAGTGGGCGCCAGGTCTGCGCATGCTGCGCACGTATGACCGCTCGTGGTTGCCCAGGGACGTCGTCGCCGGTCTCATCCTCTCCGCGCTGCTCATCCCACAAGGCATGGCCTATGCGGAGCTGGCCGGCCTCCCGGCGATTACCGGCCTCTACGCCACCGTCATCTGCCTGCTCGCCTATGCGATATTTGGCCCTTCCCCACGCCTGGTGCTGGGGCCTGATTCATCCTTGGGCCCGATGATCGCCGCCGCGATCCTGCCCCTGGCGGCGGGCAGCGCCGACAAGGCCATCGCGCTGGCTGGCGCGCTTGCGTTGCTGGTTGGCTTGATTTGTGTTGTGGCGGCGGCGACGCGTCTGGGCTTCGTCGCCGATCTGCTTTCAAAACCAGTGCGCGTGGGGTATCTCGCCGGCCTTGCCGTCACCATCATCGTGGGCCAATTACCCAAGTTCTTCGGCTTTTCCATCGACGCTGATACCTTCGTGCAGGAAGTGCGTGCGATTGTGGCCGGCCTAGGGCAGACCAATCCCTGGACCTTCGCCGTTGGCCTCCTCACCTTGGGGATTATCCTTGGGATGCGCCGCTGGGCGCCGCGAGCGCCGGGCATCCTCTTCGCCGTCCTTGCGGCAATCATCGTCACGTCTCTTTTCAATCTTCCGGCGCACGGCGTGGCGATCGTGGGTACACTGCCTCAGGGATTCCCGTTGCCACAGCTGCCACTTGTGTCGCTGAGCGATCTGCCGATTCTCATTGCGACGGCGTTTGGCATCTCGCTCGTCGCCATTGGCGATACGATCTCCACCTCAGCAGGGTTCGCCTCGCGTCAGGGGCTGGAGGTGGACGCCAATCAGGAGCTTGGCGGGATTGGCGCAGCAAACGTGTTGGTCGGCTTCTTCCAGGGATTTCCAATCAGCACCAGCGGCTCACGAACTGCCGTCGCCGAACAATCGGGAGCGAAGACCCAGTTGACCGGCGTGGTGTCGGCGGCTGCCGTGCTCGTCATGCTGCTGTTTCTTCCGGGTTTAGTACGCAACCTGCCACAGTCGGCGCTGGCGGCGATTCTCATTGTGGCGGCGATCAGTCTCCTCGATCTTGTTGAGCTGCGGCGCTTCTTCACGGTGAGTCGGAGCGAGTTCGTCCTGGCTGTCGTGTGTGCGCTCGGTGTCATCTTCATTGGCGTATTGCAAGGTATCGTCGTCGCTGTGCTCATTTCGATTTTGCAGCTCTTTCTCAAGGCCTGGCGACCCAATTGGGCAGTGTTGGGCCAAGAGCCGGCAGCGCCAGGATTCCATGATCTGCGGCGCGATCCAATGGCGCAGGCGTTGCCTGGCATCCTTATCATCCGCTGGAACGCTCCGTTGATGTTTGCGAACGCCTCGGTCTTTCGCGACCTCGTCAGAGATTTACTGGCAAAGTCCGACCAGAAGCCGCGCTGGGTGGTGATTGCGGCAGAGCCTATCACCGACCTGGATACTACTGCGGCCGACACGTTGCGGGATCTCGATCTGGAGCTCAACGCGCAAGACATCCATTTGGCGTTTGCCGAACTGCAACCAGCGGTGCAAGAGCGCCTCCGCACGTTCGGCCTTCATGACACAATCGACGCGCGCCACTTCTACCCAACACTCGACGCAGCAATTGTCGCCATCCAGTCACGCGAGCGCTCATAGCTCATCGTCGCTCGTGGGGATGGACTCGCTGTCACTTTCGGAGCCTGCTCCTCGTGATACAAGTGTGCGCTGGCGGCTTGATCGCCGCCATCCTCTGCGCGCCGCTGACCCGAAGTCAAGGTCCAGGTCGAAGGCGCGAGCAGCCGAAAGGGATCGAAAGGAACCAGCGAGATGCCGCTGCCTGCCTATGGCGTCCTCATCGGGACGCTCAATCATTTCACACGCGACGACCTCACTCCGACTGGCTCCTTCAGGCATGGCACACTCCATGTGGATACCCCAGCCGGACAGTATGAGGGCGCGGTGGATGTCTTGACGCCGAGTGGCGTCAAGGTCCAGTATCGCCTCGTGCGCCATCTCAATCATCTCGCCCTCACTCCCATCCTGGGATTGCCTGCAGGATGGCAGCCGCTTGGACCCACCCGCACGTCTGGCGCGCTGGACTACGTGCGCAGCCCGCTCTTTGGCGCCGGTCCCGCCGCGCGCTACTTCGGCTTCTGGCTCTTCCGCCGTGATTCGCTTATCGGGCGCTTCCTGCGCTGGCTGGAGAGTTTGCGCAATCCCTGGATTGACACCACAGGGGATGATGCGCTCAATGCGCTGGAGACGCAGCTGCTGGGCAGTGTGCGCGTCTTCGTCTTTGGCGCGCCGTCTACGACCGCCATGGGGGTGCAGGACATCCACCTCAACCAGGGCAATCCACCGGGACCGTTTCAACATCTGGATGGTATCTGGCAGGATGGCGGTGTGCTCATCGAGCGACCCAGTGCCGAGATCGTGGCGTTCCTGGTGAAGTTCGCCACGCAATCCCTGCACACCAACAGCCAGGGTCTGTCCATCTGATCGTCTGACGAACAGCCAACTATGCAGTCTGAGCAGAGTGTGAAAACGGACAACCAAAAGCGCTTGCCGTCGGCAACTCTCTCTTGAGTGTGCGGCCGCTCAGTCGTCACTCAGCGGTGCTGTCGACTTTTGAGCCGCGTCCGGGAAGATACTGCCCCCACAGCGAGACCAAGCGCGCCACCACCACGATCAGATAGATTTGCCCCAACACCGCCTCGACCATCGCCAAGGACTGACCAAACGCCTCCGCCGGCACCAAATTGCCGTAGCCCACCGTCGTCAGTGTCGTGAAACTGAAGAAGAGGCAGTTGGTGATCGTGCCCAGACGGGGACTGCCAAAGAACCCACCCGGTGTCACGGTCCCTGCGAAGTCATAGAGCAGCGCAAAGATAATCCCGATGAGCAGATACAGACACATCGCTGCCAGCAGGGTCTGGACGCTGACCATGCGTGTCTTGATGATGTCGCGCACAATCACCACCGGTGTCACCAGCAGCAAACAGACGCCCAGGGCAGAGCTCAGGCCAAGAAACCCGGCCAATGTCTGGGTGAGCGCCGCCCACACCACCACGAGAGCTGTAGCGCCCAGCACCCCGAGAGCCAGCGTAATCCACAGCCGTGGCGCACGCGCAGTCAACAACGTCACCAGAAGCGTGCAGGCGACGACCAGATACGTCACGAGCCGACCAGCAATCGTCCCGCTGAGCGCTGCGAGCAGCAGATAGTCTGCCAAAATGAGCGCGAGAGAAAAGCCATAGCGCCCAGCAAGCGCACGTGTAGATCGAGTGTACATCTAAGCGCTCCTTTCGAAATAAGGTTGAGCACTCCTCGACAGGGCTTTGGCCGAAGCCAATCGCAGAAGGCGCGCATGACACGACGCCAACAACAGCCTATGCTAGTCTGGTGCCAACATTGGACACAGTCCTACCTGGAGCAGTTTGTTCTCATGCACTGCTTGAAATCAATCCCAAACAGCTACCTTGTACAGGCATGCGCCTGTTCATTGCTGCGTGCGACACAGCACTCCAATGCTATTGTGCATGAAGGCAATAACTGAACTGATCCCGTATTGGTTGCCCCGAAGCGCTGTCATGCAAGTATGGGCGATGGAAACTTCGCGATACCGTCCACTACCAGTGTGCAGTCTTCACAGGCAATGCTTGATTCGGCGGAAATAGTTAATTCTTGGGGATGTGCTCGCCTTTTCATCGTGAGCATAATCGGTCTGAGGATAAGTTGGTACTCTCTCTACATCATCCTTTGAGAGTTTCGGGACGTTACGACGTGAATATCTTGGCATCCCTTTTGGTTCCCAGAGACTTTCCTGAGTGGTCGTAACGTGATTGCAGCGATCCATCCGTGCCCCACTTCAGAAGTTCTTGCATGCGTGGCTTTGTGCGCTTGGGAAGGAGAGGACGATGCAGCGGCATGGGTACGGACTCGTGGCGTCACGTGGCGACATCGCGATGGCGCTGCACGAGTGGCATACCGCACTAGCAACCGCCGACGCCAGCGTCGAGGCGGAGATCTACCGCGCAGCGATTGACCTGGTCATAGAGCATCTTGCGCCTCGCGCCACAGTGCGTGAGCTGCTCGACTCCTACTACTTCCCTGAAATTGCCCTACAACAAATCATGGAGGAACTGTGCACGGGAGGGGAGATCCTCTTGCAACCACGAGTGCTGCTGCGGGCGTCGTGCGCGCAAATGCTGCGCCAGCTTATCGGGAAAGCGATCCCCTAGTTGGATGTTGGCCGACAGACGCATGAGATGGGTAAGCCTCACGAGGTCAGGCGTACTACGGATCACGGCGCTGAAAGGAGGTACTGATGAGGGCAGACAAACAGACAGGAGCATCGCATCCGCCTCGTTGACCTCCGTGCCTTCTGCAAAGAATGCGGGCTTGTCCTGAAGGCGATACGCGAAGTAGCGAGAAATAGGATTGTTGTCAGCGCGCGCTGGGGAGGTGGCTTTCACGCGCCTGCAGGAGCTGGGATCCCCTGGGAGTCCCTTGCCAGCTATCTCTGCCACCACCGCTTGGGCGCTGCTTGGACGCCCTGCTCACGGCGCGCCGCGCGCTCCCAGACCGTGGGTGTGTGCAGATAGCGCTTCACCGTCCACACCAGCTCGGCGGGATCGAAGGGCTTGCTGATGTAGTCGGTCGATCCCGCCAGGCGGCCGCGCACACGGTCAACTACCGAGTCCTTGCCACTGAGCAACAGGATGGGCAGATCGCGATAATCCTGGTGATGACGCACGACCTGGCAGACCTGATAGCCATCCATGTGTGGCAGGAGGATATCGAGCAGCATCAGGTCCGGCTGGGCGTCGGCAACCCTCGCAAGCGCCCCCAGGCCGTCGCTCGCCGTCACTACCTCAATGCGCTCGCGCCACAACGTCATCTCGACGATTTTGCGGACGACCCGACTGTCGTCCACCAGCAACACCCGTGGCGTCTCCATTGATCCACCCCCATGCACTCTCCACGCGCACACTTCCATATGAGTCACTGGGCTGGTCTCGATCGATAAGACGAATAGCAGTCAATTTGGGTCAGTTTGAGAGCAGCGGCCATGAACAAGGAACGATTGATCCGCAGTATAGCATGACATAAGAGCGAATGCGGCCTATCGCGATGACGACAGCAGATGAGTATGAAGCATGCGCAACCAGCAAGAAGCGGTCGCGAGGCGTGGCGTAGCGTTCCACCCCACGCTCCGACGACGCGCTCTCCTTGGTGTCTTCCAGACGAGGCGGCGCACCATTGCCTTTGAGCGCGCCTAGCTCTTCTTGCTGCTAGTACGTGCGCGGATGAGCACATAGAAGACGCCGATAATGATCGAGCCGATCAGCGCAGCGATGATGGCGATATCCTCGATGGCGAAGTCGAGTGGCGCTGGCAGGCGCACAAAGGCCAAGATGACAAACGTGCCCAGGATGGTGACCACCATGCCCGCCAGCAGGTTGCCAATCTTGTGTCCCGTCAGCCATTCCGCGATAGCATTCACCGCAAAGGCGATCAGCGCCAGGATGATGAGATCAATCAGGGTGAGTTTGAACCCACCGGCTGGCTGGCCAAACAGGCTGAGTGAGACCCAGGTGTCGACGAAGATGGTCTTGAGGATGCCGTCGTGGAGGCCGGGGATAGCGACTGCGAGGACCATGACTGTACGCTCCTTTGCGTCATGCGCGCGACCGTCGCGCTGGCGTGCAAGCGTCGCGCTCACTGCACGACGCCCACACGATGGTCCCCATGATACCGTATCCTCGTTTGGTTGGGAAGAGCCCGCAGCGCACAGCATTCGGCGCAAGTACTTTGCGGCGCAAGCACTTTGCGGCGCAGCTGTCCATGGACGATCGTAGACCATGCGTCTGGAGAGATAACGGTACCAGAAGGGAGCAAGAGCCGACGCCTGCAGGTGGTCCACAGGAGAGCTGCTCAGGGGGCGCGTCAGGTGGCATGGCGCTTGGCGCGCGTCGCAGGAGGCGCGCCGGTGACAGAGGCGCTCTTCTCCACTGCCTGCCTGGTCTGTCGCTCCTCCCACCGCAGAGTGACGCGCTGCATGTAGCGCAGGCGTCCCAGGAGGTGAGCGATATCGTCGTCAAGGTAGTTGTAGTCAAGACCGAACCACAGCCCCTCCTCGTGGGCGGTCTGCAGGAGCAGTTTCGCAAGCCGCTCCGCCACTTGTTGGGAGGTGATCAGGTCCTGGATCTGCTCTGAGAGGTCCTTCTCGCGTGAAGCCATCGGGCGTACTCCGCGTTTGTGGGGCATAGGTGCGCTTTACGCGCGCCTGAGCCCCGTCGAGCATCCTTACTCTCTCGCCATTGTACCCCCGCCGCCCGCCTCGGTTCAAGCGCCTCTCACTCCTCCTCGGATCACACAGGCGCAATAACATGACCTATGCGAAAGAATACCTGCCGCATCAAACCGCATCAAGCCGCATCAAGCCGCATCAAGCCGCATCCGCCATCGGATCTGTCGCTGGATGCTGACGCCGATCTAGGTCTCGCCCCGGCTGTGACGCTTTCCCCAACTGCTACACGACCTGTCACGGGTTAGAACACCAACTAGATGGCATGGCTTGTCATGTGAAACCCTCCTGCTCGTCACGTGTTACCCAAGAGACGAGGGTCGGCAAGAACGCGCCAACAGGGATAGCATACGCCGCCAACATGACTACCCTTCCTTCGAACCCAAGCTGTGGGAAGACCACCAGAAGGGGAAGCATCAATGCGGAAAGATAGTAGATTCCCCCGAGCGAGAGCGCCTTATAGGGAGCATGAAGAAATCGGAGTATCGCTCCTAAGAGAAGGGATGTGCCCAGGCAGATAGCTCCCGTGATTCCCAACGTAATTGCCCAGATCGTGAGTGAATAGTCAAACCAATTTGCGATCACTGGGAGAAGGATCGCGCCACAGAGCAGTCCTTGCCAGACGAAGAGATATGTTTTGAAGCTCCGCGGGACGTATGCTCCGGAAGTGGTTTGTCGTACTCCGAAATAAGTCGGGGTCGTATGCGCATGGTAGATAACATCGTTGGGAATATCCTTCATGCTATGCAGACTATTGATGATCATGACATAGATGATTGAGAAAAGAAATGGCACGCTCGCCAGCTTCGTGGGGTGCTGCGACACCACGCCCACGCCAAAGAGCACGAATAATCCCCAGCCGAGCGCTTGCGCAAAATCGATCAGCGGAGGAAACGCAGTGCGCTTGGAAAAAATGTCGTAGACAGCGAGGAGCACAAATGCGCCTCCCAATGCGCTGTACGCTAAGGCGTTCCCTCCGGACCAGAAGGTGACCAGGAACGCCAATGGGATCTGGACAATGGCTATGAACAGAGCTTGCTGTGGGAGAATCGCCCCGCGCACTAGTGGCTCATTTTGCCGCATCAGATGCGTACGATCGATGGGCAGATCGATGACGTCATTGAGTACATAGGCAAAGGTATGAAACATGAGTCCCACGAGGAGAAGCGTCACCATCTGACCAAGAGTAAACTCGGAGGCGACAGTCGCCGCGCCCAATAGTGGGAGTATCAACGTAAAAGCCAAGGCAGGGAAGCGAATCAATTGCTGCGCATCAATAAGCCATTGCTTGATTGGATGCGACGCGCTGGTGACCATAGCGCCTTTCCTCCTCATTGTGGCCGTTGGACGTCTCGGGCGTCTGATAGCGTCGGGAGAGACTCTACGCCGGGGTGATTGGGACCCGGTTGGTCAAGAATGCCACACAGGACGACTTGGGTCGGTCACACGGTGCAGCCAGTTGATCCACCGGTTGGTAGCGACGTCACCGAACGATTTCGAACAGAGCGGAATACCGCACCATCGCCTTCGCACCCGCTGGTGGCAACAGTGGAATCTCCTTCAGTATCAGGCCGCATCTCACGGATTCCCGCCAGTTCGCAGGATGGCCGCCGCTCCCTTCCATGCTCCAGGCCCGTCGAGACGGTACTGCGCCGCCAGGGGTGGTCCCGCCAGCAAGGGCGGAGCCAGCCCCACGTGCCCCCACATCCGTGGGCGAGCGCCGAACTGCCTGGACACCTCATCGAGGTAGTCGAGTAACTGGACTCGCATTGGATAGGGGCTCAGGCGACTTGGCCCGGCTTTTCGCTCCTGGATCTCAGCGTGCATTTGCGCAACGCTAGGCAGTGAGCTCCAACCCGAGAAGACACGCGCTATCCAGCGCGCCTGCAGTTCGGCGACAGGGAATTGTGGTCCCGCCACGGAGCAGAGCCCCACAAACGCCAGCCCCGGGACGTCGGCGTGGAAGACATGGCGATAGAGCTCAAGCGCGTGTGCGCGCACCTGAGAGATCGACGCGTCCAGGAAGGGGAACACAAGCGTGTAGCCTGTGCACGACACGATGATGTCCGCCGACGCGCGTTGGCCGTCGGCGAAGAGCGCGTCGCCACCGTCAAGTTGGACGACCTGTAGCCGCACCCCAATCTGCCCTGACGCGATGGCGGGGACGAGCTCGGTGCTCGCGACGATCCGCGCTCGCCAGATATCGAAGAGCGGCTCGGGCAGGCCGTGATCGCGCAGGGCATGGCTCCTTACCCCCAGGTGGGCATACTCGCGCAGAACCAAGGCACGGAACGCGCGCATACGGAGCCCGTAGGGCACGTGTGCGCTGAGTCGTGTCAGTTGGTGGTCGTAGGGTCGGCCGCCGATCAAACGGGGGACGTACCACGCGCCATGACGCGTGCTCATCAGCACCCGTCGCGCGACGCTCGCAACCTCGACGGCGATGTCGGCCGCGCTACTGCCTGCGCCGACCACGACGACGTCACGGCCGACGTACGACTCAGGGCTGGTGTAGGTGGCGCTATGGGTGAGTGTTCCAGTGAACGTCTCCATCCCAGGGTAGGTCGGAATCGCAGGCGCATTTTCGCGCCCGGTGCAGACGACTAACCCGTCGAACCGCTCCATGTCTGACCCAGAAGCGTCGTATCCCATCCCGCTGACCGCAGTGCGCGCAACAATGTCCCAGCGCCCGTCGCCCACTGGCGTCGCGCGCTCAACCCGCGTGTCAAAGCGCACACAGTCGAGCAGGCGGTGACGACGCGCAAAGGTGAGCAGGTAGGCAAGGACATCCGCACGTGCGGGGAAGTCGGGCAAGTGGGAGTCCATCGGAAAGTCGGAGAAGGCCATCACCTGCCGCGAGGTATTCGTTCGCAGTGAGCGGTAGGCAGGCCCGCCTCCATTGGGCGCATCGTCGTGGTAGTTCCAAAGTCCTCCAATGTTCGTCGCCTGCTCAAACACTACGGGTTCAATTCCTTCGTCCTGCAGCGCTCGGGCGGTGACGAGGCCACTCATGCCGGCGCCGATGACAGCCACCCGCCGCTGTGTCGCCATTTGACAGCCTCCTTCGCCTCGTACATCCCGACGTACATTCTGCGCTCTAGCTGGCTCAACATCGCGGAGATCGAGATCAGTACCTTCGAACGTAGGTGTCGCTCGCGCCCCGTGGCTAACCCACCAACCTTCGAGCAGCGGGTCTGCGCCCTGCGGGTCTGCACCCTGCGGGCCAAGCCCGCGTCAAGCTCAAGAAATGCTTCCTGCTTGTTCAAACCGACTGGGCTGAGACGTATCCACTGCCCATGCCTCCGCTCGCCGTCGGACCCACAGCCACTCGATGAGCGCCGTGATCGCGCCGACGTATGCACCGAACAGCGCCCCAAAGAGCGCCGCCGGCAGGGTGGGCGCGAGCTGGATGAGGGCCACCGCCGTGCCAAAACCGAGCATGAACGCCACAGCGCTGACCGGGATCCAGCGGACGGCCGCCACACTCTCGCCTCGCAGCGTCAGCCAGCGCGCCACCCCGACACTGGCGCCGATCACCAGACCGAACGGGATGTTGACGGCGAACTCTCGGACGAGGACGCCAACAAGCCGGTTGCTGGCGCTGGTCGCCGCATCGGTGATGAAGTTTGTGGCGCTGTTCTGGCTCACGACCAGCGCGACCCAGCCAGCCACGGCAAAGCCGAGCGCGAAGCCGACCGTTGTGGTCGCGATCCACAGGCCCGCCCGGGCGCCGCGAAGGCGCAGCACGAGCGTCTGGGCGACGCTTACGCCCGCGCCCAGCGCCGCGCCATAGAGGGCGAGCGTCAAGGTGCCACCGAGGAACCCGCTCAGCGCTGGCCAGATGGGGGGGCTGACGCTTTCCCACACCGCGAAGGCAAGGGCATAGCCTGCGGTATTTGCCGCGATCCACCCCAGTCCAAAGCCCGGTCGCAGGATATGACGCGCGACACCCATGTTCGTTGCCTCCTCTACTACTCAATTCATCATTGATTAGCTGGAGAGAGCCCCATCTGGTAGAGCGGATGGAGCTCGGCATGGCTGTCATGGTTCAGATCGAGGAGATAGCGTCCTTCCATCCAGACCTGCGCCCCAATCTGGAGGTGGGGCACGGAGAATGGGTCGGGATCGCTGGCGCAGAGCTCTATCACGATGGGGTCCACTGGCGAGCCTGTGCAAACCGCCTCGATGTCCAGATCGCCCGGATGTGCCCCTACCAACTCGCCAGGCGTGAGCAGGCTCTGATAGGGTGGGTCAACATGCAGGAGGATGTTGGTGTCGCCATCAGTCGCGATCCACCACCCGTCGATGTGGCCAGTGACGCGAATGCAGGACTGCATGACCTGGAATCGCGTCGGGTCGTAGACGTACTGATCCTGATTGGTTGGCGCGCAGGTTGAAGCAGGCGTGCTGGCTGCCGGGACATGGGACAATGCCTGCGTGCAGGCTGCTGGTACGATGGCAAGCAAGAGAAGCGCGATCACGCGCATCCGTCGCGGCAGCCATCGCATCACGTTCCATTTGGTCATGCCGAGCGCCTCCAGTCCAAGGGGTATGGCTACGACAAATCTGCAGTCGTTCGCCGTCGTAGCGGCAGAGCACGAGTCCACATTCTGTCTAAACACCCCTCACGCTTTCTCGAGAATGCGGGCAAACGCATTGAGGTACTCTGAATCCCCTTGCATCGCCCGCAGGATCCAATAATCTGCTCCCCAGAAGAGGTAGGCGTATAGGGGCTGCGTCGCCGCAGACCCAGCCCATGCGTTGTAGAGAGCGATCATCTCGCCTGGTATACAGCTGTAGACGGCGCGATGCAGCGGACTTGGTGGGATGTGCAGGGGCGAGAGCTCCCATGGCTCCGCCTGCCCTTCGGCCACCATCACGCGCTGTCCATGTGAGCGCGCAGAATCAGCTAGCCTATTCCGATACAGCTGGTTCCACGGCGCGCCAGTAGTGTCGAGATAGAGCGTTTTGTCGCCGACAGCGGCGAGGGCGACACGCGGATACACATCTACGCCGAGCACTTGCGCAACGTCGCTCGCCAGGGCCAGCGAGTCGCCTTGCGCGCGCGTATACCATGCTTGCAGAATGGTCTCGCCTAGCGCCGGGGGAAGATTGCCATTGATCATGACCGGACGCGCTGGGTCTTGCCGTCGCAAGGCGGCGAGTTCCAACTCAACAAAGCTCCTGCTGAGACTCCAGTTGTGGACAAAGTAGATTGGTTCGAGCGGTTCGTTCTCAAGCTGCCACGCGACGATGGATGTCCGAGTTTTGTAGCGGTCCACGACCCGCTCAACGAAGGCGACGGCCGCCGCAGCGAGGGTAGGATAGCCCTCGGACCCAATGACGGTTCCATCGGGAAACGGTTGAGGCATGTAGTGTGGTGGAACGTGGAATTCAGGGAAGCCAAAGGTTTTCACTGCTCCGACATTCATAACCACCTGCGCTCCCGCTTGCTCCACCGTGTCGAGCTGCCAGTCCAGCTCCCCAAAGTCGAACACGTTGGGCTGCGTTTCGATGAGGTTCCAATAGGCGCCAAGCCGGACCATCTGCAGTGGGTATTGCATCAGTTTGCTGAGTGTCGGACGCACAGGGAGCCCAAACGCGGCCGTTTTCAGCGGACGAAAGCTGATGCCCAAGAGGGCGGAGCCACGCGGTTGGATCGGCATGGTTGCCCAGTCGTCGCTAAACGGGACCTCCGGTGTTGCGATGCGGAAATCGTCGCCAATGGCGACAGCGGGCGCCGCGGCAAGGACGACCCCCAGGCCAACCCCAAGGCGTACGAGGGCGCGGCGCGACAGTCCACGTCGCTTCCTGTCCGGTGGTTGGTCCTGCGCTGGGTCCTGTGGTTGATCCTGTGGTTGATCCTGTGGTTGATCCTCTGGTTGATCCTGCTGAGGGGTCGAGTCGATTGTTGGCGGCAACTCTGACATCTCGACCTCCTGCTAGTGCGCTCTGTACAGTCAACGGCCGCTGCGAGCCATGCGCACTCATCCCCACGCGTCTCCTGGGAGCGAGGCGACCTAGCTGGTGTTGGGCTAGCCATCAGAACGGCAGATCACAAACCAGGCGTCGAGTGGTTGACCATTGCGGGTGTCGCGCCCGACCGTCACATGCTGGCTCACCGCTCGCACGATGTCACGGGTCTGGAAGTAGATGAAACGGCCAAAGCGCGCCGAATTCGGTCGGATGGATGGCCATGCGTCTGGTTTGCGCGGCGGGAGTTCCGTGTAATCAATCACCATCTCAGCCAGCTCCGCAAGGCTCGGCTCGCGGACGACGAAATATCCTGGTCCAGTGAGGGCCCTGAGGGCATGCTCGTTGTAGCCCCACAGCTCATCACCACCGGTGTCGGGCAGGCAGAATCGCTTCTCGAAGGTATGGAATGCCGGCAAGGAGTTCCGTCCGTAGTGAATCACCTCGCGCAGCGGCGGTGTTCCCGCAGGCACGAAGTGGTCCAGGTGTATGGGGAGCGCGCCGGCCGCCACCTCGAAGAGCTTGACCTGTTCACGCTTGACCAGGGATCGGACCTCGCGTAGCCGAGCGGGCGCGTCGAGGCGGTCAAGATAGTCCGCCAGGCCAGCCATATCCACGGACGCCGCCGCGAGAAATGTGTGAATATCCATCTGTGCCCTCCTCTCTACCTGAGACATCAGGTGTCAGCGGTAATCCTCTTTGATGAGGTTGGCGGCTCGCTCGGCGATCATGATCGTGGGGATGTTGGTATTGCCGCTGGGGACAGTAGGCATGACGGAGGCGTCTACCACCCGCACGCCGTGCAGGCCGTGGACGCGCAGCCGCTCATCTACGACCGCCATGGGGTCCTGCGCCGGACCGATCTTGACCGTTCCCACGGGATGATCGCCGTTCTGGGCATATCCGCGGATCCACGCGAGCAGCTCCTCCTCGCTCTGCGCCGCTGCGCCAGGAATGCGTTCCGCACGCCGGAGCTTCGAGAGCGGTGGCGTGTCCGTCACCTGGCGCACGAGGCGCATACCACGCAGCAAGGCTGCCTGGTCATCCTCGTGGGAGAGGTAGTTGGGCTGAATTCGTGGAGCGTCCAGCGGATCCCCCGAGCGCAAGCTGACGCTGCCGCGGCTCTGCGGGCGCAGGAGGAGGGTTACCAGAATAAAGCCATGCCCTTTGAGGCGGGTCAAGCCGTGATCCAGCGCCCAGACCGGGATGAAGGTGAACTGCAGATCGGGCGCAGGCAGATCGGGCAACGATCGCACAAAGCCGCCCGCCTCCACGACATTCGAGGTGAGCGGTCCTTGGTGGAAGAGGGCATAGCGCAGAAGATTGCCCGGCAGACGCCATGGAGTGAGCGCACGATTAAGGCTGATGGGACGCGAACAGGAGCAGATCACCCCGGTGGCTACATGATCCTGGAGATTCGCTCCGACGCCAGGAAGGTCGCTCACGACCGGGATCCCCATCGCCCGCAGGTGCTCCGCCGGACCGATCCCAGACAGCATGAGCAGTTGTGGCGAGTGGATCGCTCCACCACACAGCAGCACTTCGCGCCTCGCTCGCGCCTCACGGAGCCGGCCACGCTGCAGGTAGGTGACACCGACCACCTGATTCCCCTCGAGCAGCAGCCGCGTAGCGCGCGCGTCGGTAGCAGTTGTGAGGTTGCGTCGATGGCGCGCAGGTGTTAGGTAGGCGTCGGCGGCGCTGTGGCGGCGCCCATCTTTCTGCGTGACCTGAAAGAGTCCGACCCCCTCTTGCGCAGCGCCATTGAAATCGTCATTGCGTGCGTAGCCCGCGGCAACCGCTGCCTCGACAAATGCGTTCGTGAGTGGATTCGTGTAGCGTCGGTCCGCCACATTGAGTGGTCCATCCACGCCATGATAGTCAGACGCGCCCCGCTCATAATGCTCAAGCTTCTTGAAGTATGGGAGCACCTCGGCATAGCTCCAGCCAGAGTTGCCTTGGGACGCCCAGTAATCATAGTCGTATGGAGCGCCGCGCATGTAAATCATCGAATTGATGGAGCTGGAGCCACCCAGACCTTTCCCGCGCCCGAAATACATCCGGCGATCGTTCAGATAGGACTGGGGTTCTGTCTCGAACGCCCAATCGATACGGACCCTTATAGAGGAGGCTGGCGGTCGCGGGGACACGAATGAAGAGTGAACGGTCCGGCTTGCCAGCTTCGAGCAGGAGTACGCTGGTCTGTGCGTCTTCACTCAGGCGATTGGCAAGAACACAGCCAGCGGACCCAGCGCCGACGATGATGAAGTCGTGCATCTAAACGACTCTCTACCGCATGGGTGAACGAGAGCGCATCCGCGCCGAAGCCTGAATACCGGAGGCTCGGCCGTTCTCCAGCTCGGCTGTCCCCTGAGCCCTTATCGTGCGGCGGGAGATGGCTGCTGGCTCGGGTGACAGCTCAGCCGAAGTCGTCGTGGTCATCATGAGCGTCTCTCATCAGCATCCTACGGCTGTCAAGCTCCTTCTAGGCCTGACACATACCTATCGCATTATCGCACGCTTGCCTGAGGACCGAAGCACCGGGTCCCCCAACCCCTAGTGGGTGGTCGCATACACGTACATTACGTCAACGCCACACCGCACACAAAGTCTTGATTGCGCGCAAGGTTCTTATACGGCGTCACACCTTTCCATGGTAGAAAGGTGAACACGGCCGGCGGTAGATCGGCGCCGCTGTGCCTCGTCCATGTGCGCAATCTAAGGCAGTCGTCAAACTACAACACTATAGTGCGACCGGGTATTAATTCACACTATTGATCCTGGAGGCCCGGTAGGGGTATGAGTAGGGGTATATGGTCAAATCCTCGAGCAGAAGGATTCGCTGCCAGCCAGCTTAAGCCGACTTAAATTCAGGGTTTCGAGGGGCAGATGGGACAGGAATCGCACCTGCAACCTGCGGTTTTGGAGAAAGCGGTACCGCATTCTTCCCCGTCTGATCCCGTCTCGCCTATCGGGTGAGGCCTGAATTCAAGCCCTTTCTCGTCTCAGGCCGTCTGAGCACGTCTGCGTCTCCTGCTGTCAAAAGTGCTGTCAAAATGGCTTATCCGACGTGCGTCTAGGACGTGGCTGTCAGCAGTGCTGTCAAGACGCTACTTGGGCAGTATATGCGGGAGCAATGACACAGCGATTGTTTCATTCGCTATCTGCTGGCTTTCCGCGTCTTCTGTCACAGGTGAGGTTGCCGTCACGTGCTTACAGCTTACGTGGGCGAGTAGACAGTGTCGTCTGTCGGATGCTATGCTTCAGACAACCAACGGGTACTCTGAGCTATTGGGGATGAGCTGTCATCTCCGCGTCATCACTTGCCAAGGAGGCTCGGTCTATGCGCGCCGTCGCTATTCATGATTTCGGGGACTCGCCGAGCGTGCAGGAGATTCCCACGCCTATGCCTGGGCCAGATGAGATCCTGGTCCACATTCAGACCTCCTCGGTCAATGGTTTCGACCTCGCCGTCGCGTCGGGTATGATCAAGGGCTTGATGGAGCATCAGTTCCCACTGGTACTCGGACGTGACTTCGCAGGGGTGGTTGAGGCGACTGGCCCAGCGGTCTCGCGGTTCGCCGTCGGAGATGCGGTTTTTGGGGTTGTCCTCAAGCAAGCATTGCACGATGGCGCCTTTGGCGAGTTTGTGTCGGTGTCGGAGAGCTCCGCCGTCACGAAGATTCCTGCTGGACTGGAACACACTAGCGCTGGCGTCCTGGGATTGGCGGGCACAGCTGCTCTGATGTGCGTGGAGGGGGTCGCCCCCACCGCTGGCGAGACCGTGCTCATCTCGGGCGCGACAGGCGGTGTTGGCGCAATTGCCGTGCAGCTGGTCACCGCGCGGGGAGCCAAGGTGATTGCCACCGCGAAGCCAGGCGAGGAAGAGGAGTTCGTACGGGCGCTGGGCGCGGCCAGCACCGTGGATTATGGGGCCGACGTGACCGATGCAGTGCGCGCGCTCCACCCTGACGGCGTGGATGCGGTCATTCATCTGGCGGGAGATGCCAGACGCCTGGCTGACACGCTCAAGCCTGGCGGGCGTCTTTCATCAACCTTGCTCTTTAGTCCCGAGATGGCCACAGGATGGCCAGTGACCGTGGTTCCAGTCGCTGCGAGCCCTGACGCCGAGCGATTGAACTTCCTGGCTGGAGAGGTCGTGGCGCAACGGCTACGGATCTCGATTCAACGTAGCTATCCACTCGATCAAGTACCGCAAGCCTTCGCCGACTTCGGTGCGGGCACCTGCGGGAAACTCGCGATCGTCATCGGCTAGACACCCAGCCTCCATTAGTGAAGGATCCCATGTGGAGGTTGGACGTCAGACAAACCAAATCAAGAAGGGCACTGGGAAAATCGGGGCTCGCCCCTGGGTAAGGCACGTGGGATAAGCTCCGAGTGTTCACCAGTGTCCACCACTATCCACTTCGTCCGGTTGGATGCGCTTTATTCCGTGGACGTCAGCGTCCCCGTTTGTCCGCCCCGATTGCTTTCAGCTTTGCTGTCACCCAGTCGATATGGGGTATTGGCTCCAATCTCTGGCTTAAGAGATAGAGGGACTCCGTTCCAGGTGATCCCCTGTAGGTCTAAAGCGCCGAATTATTGGGAGATTTCGCAGAATCTCGACAGTTTTCTTCAAGATCCGGCGTTCCACTCCATCTAGCGCTCCTCGTCGCCTGGTCCAGGTAACCTATACATCGCGTTCCACCAGGCGCTTCTTCCCGTGGCAGTACTTTCTGTATGGCCAAATATTTCAAGACATGACTATATTAGGGGCATGTGTTGTCCTATGGATGGTTCGCGCGCAGCGCTGTTTCGCCAGAGGAGGTCAGGATGGAATCCCCCCCAGATCCCCAACAAGCCCGTGCAGTCTTTGATTTCATGATGTTCCTTGGCGATACCTTGAGTCGCAGCATGCAGCGCTTCGAGGTCCAAACGACGTGCTCTCCCGCTGAGGTGGACGTCCTCCGCGTGCTCGCGCAACGCGGCCCGTTAGCCGTCAAGGAGATCGCTCGATCTATCCCTGGCTTAAGCCTCAGTAAACTCACCCGCGTCTTGGATGAATTAGAGTCCGCAGAGCGCGTCACGCGCACACTCAATCGCCAGGATCGTCGCAGCTTCCTGGTGACACCGACCGAACAAGGGCTGCTTCTGATCGGCGGATTCCTGCAGGGTCTCGAATCGATCGCACAAAGCATGCTTACGGCGTTGACACCGGCCGAGCGCCTCATGCTGGTCGAACTCTTCACCAAGATCCAGGCCAGCGGCCAGGTCGCGGCGGAGCGGGTCGATGTGGGCCAACCGCCGGGGAACCGATCATAGGAGCTCCCAAGAGAGTCCTACACCTCTTGCCTTGCTCAGAGCGAAGATGATACCGTTATGGTAATAGCTCAAGTCAGTAATTTATCGAGAATGCCTGGAGCGCAGACTCTCGCCGTCGCCCGCCTGGTTCAACTCAGAGTTCCGGCAGAGTGTACTTCCAGCCGTTGCCCATACTCCTGAAGGAGGAGTCCTCAGTATGGCTCAAGAGCCAGTAGACTTCACCGCCCCCGCGTCCGAAGAGATCATTCAGGCTGTCGCCGAGCGGATGCGGGAGCGCAATATCGAGGTCGTGGTCGTCGACGACGGCGATCAAGCCCGCGAGGTCGTGCTACAACGACTGCCAGATGGGGCAGAAGTCCACTCTGGCAAGTCGAAGACCCTCCAGGAGGCGGGCATCTTTGATGCGATCCAGGATCCGACTCACTACGACTCCTTGCGCCTTCGCTTCTCGAAGATGGATCGCCAGACGCAGGCGCGTGAGATCCGCAAGCTCATCGCCGGTCCCGACTACATGCTGGGCAGCGTCAACGCCATCACCGCGGATGGCGTCCTCGTCGCCGCATCCGCCACGGCGAGCCAGCTTGGCCCCTACGCCAGCACCGCTGGCAAGGTGATCCTGGTGGTTGGCAGCCAGAAAATCGCGCCTAATCTGGAGACGGCGCTACGGCGCGTTCATGAGCATGTCTTGCCCTGGGAAGACGCTCAGGTGCGCAAGGTGATGAACAGTGGGTCCTTCGTCGGGAAGACGCTCATCATCGAGCGCGAGTGGGTAGAGGGTCGCCTAACGGTTGTGCTGGTCCGCCAGCCGATCGGCATCTAATCGCCGCTCCAGCGCAGATGAGCGAAAGGCCTTGACTCCGTGACCGACCCCATCTCGACGCCGGGACATGGCAAGCGCGCACAGGCGGTAAGCGCCCAGGACAAGCCGGCGTATCCGTTATGGATCTTCGCGCTCATCAATCCCGCAATAAAGAACCTCCTGCAGTCACCACTGCCTAGTGCCTTTGCAAGATGGATGAACGAGAATGTGGTACGCTCGAGGGCATGAGACCTCCCATCTTTGTGCGAACGCTGACCGACGACGAGCGGCAGGCGCTGGAGCAGGGCTTGCGCTCCAACGACGCCTTCGTCCTGCGCCGCTGCCAGATCCTGTTGGCCAGCGCCCGCGGCGAGCGTGCCCCCCGCATCGCGACGTACCTGGGTATCGACGACCAGACGGTGCTCGACGCGCTGCACGCCTTCAACGCCGTCGGACTGGCCTGCCTGCAGAAGAAGTCCTCACGCGCCCACCGCACGCGCCTGGTCTTCAGTCCGGAGCAGGCCGAGCGCTTACGCGCGCTCTTGCAGCGCAGCCCTCGCGACTTCGGCAAACCCGACAGCCTGTGGACCTTGGAGTGGGCGGCCGAGGTCAGCGTGGCCGAGGGGATTGTGCCGACGCGCGTGAGCGGGGAGACCATCCGCCAGACCGTCCTGCGGCTGGGGCTGAGTTGGAAGCGCGCCAAGCACTGGATCACCAGTCCCGATCCTGGGTACGCCCGAAAAAAGGGCAGCGCGACCGCCTGATTGCTGTGGCGAGCCAGCACCCCGACTGGGCGCTGGGCTTTGCCGATGAGACCTGGTGGAGTCGCTTCGCGCGCCCCCACCTGCACACCTGGACCGACCCCGCTGACGGACCGTTGCGCCTGATCGAGCAGGAAGCCCCCAAGGGTGATCCCGATCCCAAGGCCTTGGCCTGCTACGGCGTGCTGCTGCGCCAGCTCGGGCGTGCCGAGCGCGTCTGGCTGCGCTTTGTCGATGGCCGCCCGGTGAGCGCTATCACCGAGCAGTTCCTGGACTGGTGCTGCACGCGGCTGCAGGAGACAGGGGTGCGGGTGTGGCTGCTGATCTGGGACAACGCCTCCTGGCACGTGAGCAAGCGGGTGCGGGCCTGGATCCGCGCCCACAATCGGCAGGTCAAGCGCCAGGGGACGGGCGTGCGCATCGTGTCGTGTTATCTGCCCGTCAAGAGCCCGTGGCTCAACCCGATCGAACCCAAGTGGGTGCATGGCAAGCGCGCCATTGTCGAGCCCGCACGGCTGCTCAGTGCCCACGAGGTGGCTGACCGCGTCTGTGCTCACTTTGGCTGCTCCCATGACGCTCACCTGGTTATTCCCGACACGGCGGCCTGATCATGCACTAGGCTCCTGAGCGGCGTCCTAATGCTCCTCACGTTTTCGGGTCGCACGACCGGTACGCGCTACGTCATTCCCATCGGCTACTTTCACTGGGCGCCCGGCGAAGTCATCTCCTTTAGCTCAGCTGGCTGGCGGAAGAACCTGCGCAGCGGAGCGCCAGTCCTGTTGCTCCTGCGGGGACGTCAGATCCCGGCGACGCCGACAGTCATCGACGAGCGCGACGCGGTGATCGACACCTTAGAGGAGTTCATCAAGCGGCGCGGGCTTCGTAGGGCCCGGCGTCTGCCGGTCGGTCTCCCCCGCAATCGTATCCCAATTCGGCAGGACCTACTTGGCGTCCCTCCGAACAGCGCTTTCATCCGTTTTCGGATCTCTGACAGCTCCACCTATCTTCACCAAGCCTAGGTAATTGGATGAGACGGGAGAGCAGAAGGTTTGTTGGTGCGGATGAAAGAATTGGTGATAAGGCAAGGGGGCAGGAGAAACGCACAGGTGAATGGCATTGCGGAATCGCCGCCAGTTCCGCGATGAGGAGCCTTCTGTGCACGAACCTGGGGACGAACAGCGCTTGAATGTGGCGCTTGTCGCAGGGTTGATTGATAGCGTCGGCCTTTCAGCGCCTGCAGTTGTCCCAAGAGGCTTGCCTCTTCTCCCTGACTTACCAAGCATGTGGTAAGTACAAGACAAGCCCATGATCGTCGCTCATACTCACGACTGAGTCATTGGATCCGCAGGTTGATTTCGCAAACGCTATGGCGAGACGAAGGAGTACATAGGTGCTTTCATTCTTGACGCGGCTGGCTGTGCGCCGGTCGTCGGTCACCCTACTGCTGACGGCAGCCATCTTGGTCTTTGGCGTCTTCGCCGCGACGCAGCTCAAGCAGGAACTCATTCCAAGCATCGATTTTCCCGTGATCACCGTCATTACCACCTACCCCGGCGCCGAGTCACAGACGGTCGCTGACTCGATCTCGGCCCCCGTCGAGCAGGCTGTGAGTGGGTTGCCTGGCCTGCAAAATGTGCAATCTACCTCCGTCAACGGCGTCTCGATTGTTGTGGCCAGCTTTGAGTACGGCAGTGACCTGAAGGCCGCGCAGAGCGCCATCAGCAACAATCTGCAAGCAGAGGCCCTGCCTGTCGGAGCGGGCACGCCGCAGGTGCAGACCTTCAATATCCAGTCGCAACCAATCGTTCAGCTTAGCCTCTCCTCTAGTACGCGGAACTCTGCCGAGCTGGCGCAGATCGCACGCACGCAACTCGTCCCGGAGCTCAAGAAGGTGAACGGCGTTTTCAGCGTCGATCTCTCAGGCGGCGGCGCGCGGCAAGTGCTGATCCAGCTTGACCCCGCTAAGCTGGCGGCAACCAAGGTGTCCGTGCAGCAGATCGTCGGCGCGCTGCAGGCCAACAGCCTAACCATCCCCGGCGGCACTGTGGATCAAGGGGGCTTTTCCATCCCGGTCGTGACCACCCACCGTTTCCAGTCCGTGCAGGAGATTTGCGCTTTGGTCGTCGGCGCAGCCAGCCCTGCGGGGCTGCCCACCCTAACAGCGCCGAGCACCGCCGCATCGTCTGGACTGTGCGAGCCTGCCACGCATCAACCAGGCACGGTCGTGCTCGCCGATGTCGCCACGATTGCGCAGAGCGACACCCCGACTGACGGCATCTCGCGCACCAACGGTGTCCCGAGCGTCGGGATCGACATCACGAAGACCCAGGACGCCAACACCGTTACCGTCTCAGACGCGGTCAACGCCAAGCTGAGCGACTTGACGTCGAAGCTACCCGATGGCGTGACGGTCACCGTCCTCCAGGACCAGGCGACCTTTGTCAAGCAGTCGATCAATGGCCTGGTGAACGAGGGGTTGCTCGGCGCAGGGTTCGCCGTTCTGGTGATCTTCCTCTTCCTCTTGAACGTCCGCAGCACGCTGGTCAGCGCCATCTCGATTCCCGTCTCACTGCTCGCGGCATTCAGTGTGCTCTATATCTCCGGCATCACCCTCAACGTTTTGACCCTCGGTGGCCTGGCCATCGCCATCGGACGTGTGGTGGATGACGCAGTTGTCGTACTCGAAAACATCCATCGGCACGTGCGATCGGGCGAGGCGCCGCGCACGGCCGTAATCTCCGCGACTCGCGAGGTGGGCACGGCGGTCACCGCCTCGACCGCGACCACACTAGCGGTCTTCGCGCCACTGGCCTTTGTCGGCGGGCTCGTCGGCGCGTTCTTCCGGCCGTTCGCCCTGGCCGTTGTGGTCGCGCTGGCCGCCTCGCTCTTCGTTGCGCTCACCATCGTGCCGGTGCTGGCAAGGTATTTCGTCCGGCCAGGTCGCAAGGCCACTCGCGCCGCTCTGGCTGGCCAGCCACCCCATGAGCGCGAGACCTGGCTGCAGCGCACCTATACCCCAGTTCTACGCACGGCGTTAAATCATCGCTGGATCACGCTGGGTCTGGCTATCGCGCTCTTTGTCGTCAGCCTCTCGACCGTGGCCAAGATCCCAACCAGCTTCCTGAGCACCGGCTCGCAAAAGATCGTCGCGATCACCGTCTCGCCGCCGCCAGGAGCAGATATCCAGGCGGTCTCGCAGGAAACCTCCAGGGTCGAAGATGTCTTGCATCAAGATGGTCGCGTGCAGGTGTATCAGACGACGATCGGCGGCGGAAACTCGACGCAGGTGCTGCGCTCGCTGCTCACCGGCGGCAGTGGAAATAGCGCCTCAATCCTCGCGATTCTACAACCCAACGCCGATCTGGAGGCTACCGCCAACGATCTGCGCGCCAAGCTCACGGACTCGTCTGTCGCCGGAAACTACGGCGTCAAAGTGCAGGGTGGCTTTGACTCGAACAATCAGTTCCAGGTGACGCTGAGCGGCAGCGACCCACAGCAGCTGGCCGACGCCGGCAAGCGGGTGTTGGACGTCGTGCAGCACGAAAACAATGTCACCAATCCGACCAGCGACGCCTCGGCCGTGGCGCCGACGGTCTTCGTCATGGTGGACCCCACCAAGGCGAGCCTGTTTGGACTGACCACCGCGCAGGTGGGCCAGCAGGTACGCTCTGCCCTGGCCGCCCAGACAGCTGTGCAACTAGCGAGCAGCGACGTGAATGATGGACAGCCAACTGACGTGCTGGTGCAGGTGGATTCTAGCAGCTTGAAGGGGCCGCAAGGGGTGGATCTGGCGAACTTCCCGATCTTCTATGCGGCGGCTGGCAAGGCCGGGGTAGTGCCACTGGGACAACTGGCCAGCATCACGGTGCAACCAAGCCAGGTGGTGGTGACACGGGTAGGCGGCCAGCCCTCGGTGACGATCAGCGCCGACGTGACGGGGCAGAATACAGGCAGCGTCTCCGACGATTTGCAGAAGAAGATCGCCGCTCTGAATCTGCCAGGCGGCGTCACCGTTACGTACGGCGGTATCACCTCGCAGCTCAGCACAGGATTTAGTGGGCTGCTGCTCGCGCTCATCGCGGCTGTGGTGCTCGTCTACGTGCTGATGGCGCTGACCTTCGGCTCACTCCTTGATCCCTTCATCCTGCTGTTTGCGTTGCCACTGGCGGCCATTGGCGCCTTCCCCGCGCTGCTCATCACCGGTAGGACACTGAGTATCTCGGCGATGATCGGGTTGCTGATGCTGGTTGGCATCGTGGTGACCAATGCCATCGTGCTGCTGGATTTGGTCAAGCAACGTGAGCGCCAGGGCATAGCGACGCGAGACGCACTCCTCATCGGTGGCCGCATCCGCGTGCGCCCGATCTTGATGACGGCCGCCGCGACTATCCTGGCGACGCTACCCCTGGCGCTGGGCGGGGGTGATGGCTCGTTCATCGCCGCGGAGCTGGGCACGGTGATAATCGGTGGATTGCTCAGTTCGACGTTGCTGACGCTGCTGGTGATCCCCGTGCTCTACAGCCTCGCCAGCGGGATGAAGCGCCGGTTGGGCTTCCGCATCGCGCTGGATGAGGACCAGGCGAATGGCATTCCTTTAGAGCCAGAGGCTCTCCCTGTACCAGTCCTCAGCGAGCGCCATGGTGCAGTAGCAGGAGAGGGTGAGGGATGAGATGCGCAACTGGACGTGAAGTAGCGCCGACGCTGCGCCTATAGAGGTTGCGCAGCGCGTGCGATTCAGATGAACAAGCAGGAGGAGAAGAGCAGCTGTTGCTCTATGGCTCGTCCAGGCGCTGCTGGCAGCGGGTGCGCCGCCCGCCCGAGCGCTGCTTGGAATCCAACGATCACCATGCAAGCGTTAGACTTGCGATTCGGAGACACGGAGAGACCAATCCGATGACGATACCAGAAGATATGCACCAAACTGCGCCGACGGGCATCACAACCTGGGACATTGATCCCGCAGCCTCGCGGGTGGAGTTCAGCGCCCGCATGCGCCTGATGTTTGTCGCCAACGTCACCGTCGTTGGGCGCTTCTCCGAGGTCCACGGCGTTGTCACTGGCACGGAGAGCGATCCCACTAGCACGCAGGTAAGCGTGACGATCGGCGCCGCCAGTCTTGATACCAGATCCCCTGCGCGCGACAAACATCTGCGCTCCGCCGACTTCTTTGATGTGGAACGCTCCCCACAATTGACCTTCACCAGTCAGCGTATCGAGGCGCTCGACGCGCAGCAGGGGCGCTACCGCGTTACAGGGGTGTTGACCATTCGAGACGTGGCTCATGACGTCAGTCTGGATGCGTGGTATACGCCTCAGCGGGGAGCAGACCAGAGACCCACGGTAAGCCTCACGACCGTGTTGGACCGCCGCGACTTTGGCCTGGTGTGGAGCAGCCCGATACAGAAGATTGCGAATCCCGTGGAGATCGCCCTCCACATCGAGTTGGTCCCAGCCGCATCGCTCGCCTAACACTGGCTGGCGCCCGCCAGTGCGCGCCAGGGCCAGCCAGAGGAGGAGGTTCATGGCATCCTCCACCAGCTGAGCTAACCGTGAACCCTGCTGCGCAAGGAACGCTATCGCTAAGCGGCACCCCGATGTGGAGGCAGCGACACGCGCCGTTAGGCTCTCGGCAGGGACGCGATCGGGACACATTGACCTCGCGGTAGCGAACCTTGAGCGCCAGGTCCTACTTGAAGATCAAGTCAAGGATGCGCCACTGTGACGGGTTCGTGGCCTGCCCCGGCCTGACAACGAGGGGAGGTAGCGCTGCATGTCCTTCCAGCCTGCATCAGCCGGGTCGCTAGGATAGGTCATGCTCATGAAGGGGTGGCGTACAGTATCACGCCTGTTCACTGCATTTCCCAAATACTTTGTACAGGCGAACTCGCTTTCGTCCATGGTAGATGCCGCTTTTAGTTCTCACACCCGATCTGGCATCATCCGTTTGACCTGTCAATGGCGTCAGTCCTTGACTGCATATGCGTATGCGGGGTAAAATATGACCGTTGAGTCAATATACAACGTTTCTGGTCACCTATTGGCGGACGAGTATCGCACATGACGCTGAGGTCAATGCGATACATGATAGAGAAGGAGGGGCTTGAGATGTCAATCGCGGACGGCCCCAGATCATTGAAGGATAGGCAGCGTGAGGAGCGTGAGCGCCTGATCCTGGAAGCGGCGGAAGAGCTGCTGGCGGAGAAGGGCTACCACGAGATGTCCATCGATGAGATCGCCGCGCGTGTCGGCGTCTCGAAGGGCACCGTGTATCTGCACTTCTCTAGTAAAGAAGAATTGGTTCTAGCGCAGCTCGTGCGCGGCATGCAGCGTTTCGTCCAGTCGGCGGATCTAGTGCTTGCCTCAGGGGCGGCGCCGATCGAGAAGCTGCGGTCGCTGATGGAACTGATCTACGGTCAGGCCTTCAGGGAGCGCTCACAATTCTTCACCTCGGTCTACGAGAATCCCGACTTGCGCAACCGCCTGATGGAGAGGAAACATGAGTTTCACCAGCAATGGGAGTCGTTGACGCAACGGGTCAGCCAGGTCTTCGACGAGGGCAAGTCGCGTGGCGACTTCGACGTCAGCATCCCGACGGCGGTGATGGCCAGTGTCTTCTGGGGGTTGCTCACCCCACGCACGTATGAGCAACTCCGGGAGCAAATGTCGATTGAGGAGATGGTGAGCCATCTCAGCCGGTTATTTTTCAAGGGGCTTGCGGCAGACGGGTCGCAGGAAAGGAACGTGGAATGAGTATGATGGAGGGCGCGCCCGCTGTCGGAGCTGCGCAAGACGTCAGCGAGGTCGTGGACGGGCCACGCTTCTCGCGGCGTGTGACCTTGCTGACGATGCTGAGCGTGCTGCTCGTGATGCTGCTCGCCTCGCTCGATCAGACCATTGTCGGCACGGCGATGCCACGTATCGTCGCCGATCTGCATGGATTCGACAAATACACGTGGGTCACGACGGCCTATCTGCTAACCTCGACGGTCATGATCCCGATCTATGGCAAGCTTTCTGATATGTATGGGCGCAAACCGATCCTGATCTTCGCCCTCTCGGTCTTCCTAATCGGCTCGCTCCTCTGCGGCACGTCGCAGACGATGGACCAGTTGATCATCTTCCGCGCGTTCCAGGGTATCGGCGCTGGCGGCCTGATGTCCACGGCGATCGCTATCGTCGGCGACCTCTTCTCGCCGCGTGAGCGCGCCAAGTGGCAGGGCGTGATCGGCGCCGTCTTCGGCGTCGCGTTCATCATCGGCCCGACGGTCGGTGGGTGGATCACCGACAACTCGTCGTGGCGCTGGGTCTTCTACGTCAACCTGCCGCTGGGCATCGTCGCCCTCTTTGTATTGGGCTTCCTGATGCCGACGTTGCGCCAGCCGACTGGAAGGGCGCGCATCGACTATATCGGCGCGACGCTGCTGATTGTCGGTACCGTTCCACTGCTGCTCGGCTTTAGCTGGGCCGGCACGACCTACGACTGGGTCTCGCCACAGGTGATCGGCATGCTGGCCCTGGCGGCGGCGGGCTGGATCGCGTTCATTCTCTACGAGTTGCGCCTGGAGCGCAGCGGTGGGCAGCCGATCATCGAGCCGACGCTTTTCAAGAACAACACCTTCGCTGTCTCGACGATGGTGACGGTGATCACCGGCATCGCGCTCTTCGGCAGCATCTTCTACATCCCGCTCTTCGTCCAGGGCGTGATTGGCTCTTCGGCGACGAGCAGCGGCGTGATCGTGACACCGTTGATGCTGACGGCGATCGTCATGAGTGTGCTCTCGGGCCAGATCGTGGCGCGCACGGGGCGCTACAAGATCCTGGCGATCACCGGCGCGTGCATCAGTCTCATCGGCGGCCTGCTGCTGGTGCGGCTGGATGTCAACTCGACCAACAACGATGTCGTCCTGGCGATGATCGTGCTGGGTCTGGGCATGGGCACGAGTATGTCGCTCTACAACCTGCTGGTGCAGAATGCGCTGCCGAACAAGATCGGGCAGGCGACCGGCGGGCTGATCTTCTTCCGCCAGATCGGCAGCACGGTGGGTCTCGCGGCGATGGGCGCGGTGATGAACTCGATCTATCCCGACGCCTTCAAGAACGCGCTGCCAGCTTCGGTCAAGGCGGTCATCCCTGCGGCGGCGCTGCAGCAGTTCAACAACCCGCAGATCCTGCTCTCGCCAGATGCGCAGGCGCAGTTGCGCCAGACGTTTGGCGCGTTCGGTCCACAGGGCCTGGCGCTGCTCAACAGCCTGCTCGACGCGGTGAAGACGGCGGTGGCGCAGGGTGTGCATGGCATCTTCCTGCTGAGCGTCGGTCTGACCTTCGTCAGCATCATCACGCTGTTCTTCCTCAAGGAGATCCCGCTCAAGGGCGGGCGCCGCAAACCAGTCAGCACGGTCGAGGCAGTCGAGGAGTCGCTGGCCGAGGAGAGTGGATTGGCCGTCGCCGACTAAGCTTCCCGCATCAACCATCTACCGAGGGGCGTGAGCAATCGCGCCCCTCATTGTGTATTTGAGATGTTTCTCGGCCAGATTCCGGCTCGTTTTCTGTTAGTTGTCTGCGTCCGCCGATGTTCACCCGGACACTGTGCTTCGCGGGTGAGGCGGCCATCACCTACTTACAGCCTAGGTGGGCGATTAGACAGTGCCGTCTGTCGCATGCTATGCCTCGGGCCTCGCGAACATCATGGTCTTGGCCATTGGTTTCCATGTCACACGGCGCGAGTACCGCAACGCTGTTTTTAACACGGGGCTGCTCACGCTGGCAGCCTTCGTCGCCTACGGACGGTTCGCGTGGGCGCCGCTGCAGTGGAAGAACACAGCCGTGACCGCGCACCTAGCAGGGGGCGCAGCGAGGTCTCTACCGCGTTTCGCTCGCTCACCTTACAGAGTCTGTGGATGGCGTAGGTCGGCCGCTACCTTGCCCTGCTCATTCAACAATGCCTAGGCGTTTCCTAGCCCCTCGACGACGTGCAGCAGCTCTTGGCTCTCCTGCAGCCACGTTTGTGGATTAGTTGCGCGCCTCAGGTACTGAATCCTCCCATTCCGGTCCACCACAACGGACGCCGTGCGCTGAATGAGCAGGTACACCCGCTCGAGATCAAAACGGTGATACACCTCGTGCGCGGGGTCGGCCAGGACTGGAAAGGGCACGTTGAGTGCGGCGCCATAGCGGGTGGCGCGGTCGAGCGTATCGCCCAAAATGACCAGCACTTCGGCGCCAGCGGCCTGGAACTGGGGATACAGGCGCCCCAACTGGGCGACGTGCGCACGGCATTGCATTCACCCATAGGCGCGCACAAAAAAGAGCGCCACGTGTGCAGTGCCGCGATACTCGCTCAGAGCGATCTCGCGGCCAATGTTGGAGGGCAGATGAAAGTCGGGTGCGAGATCGCCGACGGCTAAAGCGCTGCCGTCCCCAGAGTCCATAGTGCTCCTCCAGCCGTTCAATCCAATGGCGCCTGCTCTTGACACATGATAACGCAACACATCGAAACACTGCCCAACCGTCCATGGCTGATCGAACGCTGGTAGGAACTAGTTGCAATAAGGCATGAGTGTCAATTTGCTCGTCATGATCCAAGCCCCATCTTCGCTGCCCTGAGAAGGGTGGGCCTCGCCTGTGCCGCATCCCGGGTAGAATGAGGCGCCTGGCTACAAGCAGGTGCTCAACAATCTCCGCCTCGTGCTCCAACCTGTAGTCTGCTCCAGTCCGCTCCTCCCCTGACTCCATCTCGTACCACTTCCATTGCTGCACACCAGCCTCGCCTACCTCTGTTCGCTCATGAACACTTTCCGCTTGGCGCTCTCAGTATGGCAGACAAAGGCTGATCTCCCGTTTCTGGAACATGCCTGGCATTCAGTGCTCTTCGTCTATTAAGAAGTCGTCGCTCCCTGCTTTCCACCTACCCTCAGCGTACAGCTGGGAATATCTCCGTGGCCAAGCACCGTCTCTCACGATGCAGCGATATGCGCTACCTGGGGCACAATCTTACGTGCGAGGATGTGGAAGACGTGCCAGTGCTTGGGTGAGCCGTCAGCCACATGGCCATCGACGTCTTCTTCGTTGAACTCGATGGTTTCGAGGTCGACAGGAATGTTTCGGCCTCAGCGCGAGTCAAAAAGGTCATGGGGTGATCAGGGGTGTTCCACTGGTCGTGGACGCCGAAGAATTGGCCAGCGAAGACTCCGCCCGGAGTGATGGCGGCATTCAGTCGCATGAACACATCAGGGAAGCGGTCCTTTGGAATGAAGGGAAGCGCAAACTGCGCGCTGATGAGGTCATATGTCGCAAAGGTGCAGTCCTCGAACGAGGACTGCACAACGCGCAGTTCGGTCTGTGGCAGAGCCGACAGTAGCGCCACTGAGTGGGGGTCGGCATCCACCGCCGTCACACGGAAATCCTGCTCCAGCAGGTAGCGCGTGTCGCGGCCTGCGCCAGCGCCGAGGTCCAGCGCGCGACCGTTCCTCGGTGCAAGCGAGGCAGCCCGCACCAGCAGCGGCCAGGGCGGGCTGTCTTTAGTGTAGGTATAGAAGCAGCCCCAGTCGAAGATCGTCATGCTTAGCTCTTTCCAGCAAACGGTGGGAGCGCGCAAGTCATGAGGTCATCAAGGCTCGGAGGCGTGTCAAACGAGCTGTGTCGTTCCATGTCGGCCTTTCACAATATCCTACGCTAATCGCCTATCAACAAGTGGTGTGGCAAAGCGCCTTGCACAACAGGTCGTTGACGAGCGTGATGTCTGCCCCCCGCCGTCCCAGATTCTCCACCCTGCGCATGACAGGGGCGCGCTTGGAATGCCAAGGCGACTCTTTAGGCGCTGCAGCTAGCCCGCAATACCAAGTTTGGCTGGGTTGTTGTTACTTGCTCTTAAGCAAGGCGCTTGAGATGTACGGAGAACGCCGAGCAGTCCGTGGTCAAACCACTTCCAGCAGTAAATCGGCCAATTCTCGCGGCATCGTGATCATCGCGTCATGGCCCGTTGGCAACTGTCGCAGACGCCACCCCACTTCCCTTGGCGGAAGCGCTCTGGGCGCCAGCAGATGGCGCAGGAGTGGTCGCATGCGGGAGAAGAAATCACCACCGCCGGTGCATTCAATGTGCGTCCGGGGTTTGGTTGAGACGATAGCCGGATTCTTCAGATGAAGCGGTTGCTCCAACGTCTTCAGCGGTTGTGGCGTCACCGATCTGAGCACCCAGCTGCGATCTGGCTCGGTCGTCACCCCGTAGTCGCCGTGAGAAGGGATTCTCCAGCCATCACCCTGGGCTTGTTTACGAAGCAACCAGATGACCACCGGCGAGACATCGACCATCGACTCACCATCGCGTGGCACGAAGGTGTCCAGATAGACCAGGTGCGCAATGCGCTCTGGCGCCTGATCCACCGCGCCAGTGATGACCATCCCGCCATAACTGTGCCCCACCAGGACGACTCCATGCAGATCCTGGTCCACCAGCAAGCGGACGATATCCTGGATATGGGTATCTAATCCGACCTCGGGTGAAAGCTCTGATGCGCGCTCAGCCAGGCCAGTCAGGGTGGGGGCATAGACCGCATGGCCCACAGCTTCTAAGAAAGGACTGACCTTCTGCCAACACCACCCTCCGTGCCATCCCCCATGCACCAGCACAAATGTCGCCATGCTCGCCTCCTTCTTCAGTACTTGGAAGTGGCGCCGAGTTTGGTGGGACAAATGATACCACTTTCCACAGAATGCTTTCGGCATCAAATAGCGGGCCACCAGTGAAAGAGGGTGGCGCTGCGGAGGACGTCGCGCTGGCGTTGGAGGCGATCACAGTGGTCCGCGACGGCATCTTCGAGCGCATCGATGGTGGGGAAGTGCTCGTTGAGGAGGGGCTGATTGGTGTATGTGCCAAGGGCTCGGCGCTTGGAGTTCGGGCGAGTTCGGCGGCAGGATCACCAGATGGAGGCCCTCAGGCACCGCAAGCAGCGGGCTGGTGTGGTAGCCGGCCTGATCAAGCACCACCACGATGCGCTTGGTCGGGCCAGCGCCCACCGTGGCGGCGAAGGACGCCAAGGCGACACTCATCACGGCGGTGTTGACCGTCGAGGCGAACTGCCAGGCGCTGCGACCGGAGGCCGGATGGACAAAGGCGCGCACGTAGCGCCACTGGAAGCGGTGCTGCACGCGCACGAGCGGCCGCTGCCCTTTGCGCGCCCAGACGCGGCCCACAATCGGTTTGAGGCCCACCCGATGGGCATCATGGGCATCGGTCGCCCAGACCTCGACGTCCGCGGTGGGATGCGCCGCCCGCACCGCTGCCACCTGCTCGCTTAGCGCGTTTGCTTGAAGGCCGCTTGGGCCTGCGGATCGGCCTTGGCATGCCGGGGACGGGGGCGATAGCGCCGCCAGTCGAGCCGGCGCAGGTAGCGCCAGCCCGTTGGGATGCCCACCCGCCGTCCCGTGCGCTCGGCGATCCAGGCCGCCACCTTCGCCGCCGTCCACCGGCCACCCTCGGGCGCTGCTCCCTCCAGCGCCTGATCCAGCTCCGCCTGCTGCTCCGCGCTCAGGAGGCGCGCTCCGCCCGGATTGCCCTGGCGCCCATCCCCGATCCCCTGTTCGCCGTCCGTGTTGTAGCGCCGCGCCACGGTGTACACCCATGTCAGCGAGTACCCGCTCACCTCAGCGACCCGTTCGCTCCGCTGCCCCTGTGCCAGCAGCCAGACGATCTGCCACTGGCTGCGCGCCACCGGGTCCTGTGCTTGCCGGTCGCGTCGCTCCAGCTCCTTCACCCTCACATCCGCTCGTATGTTGATCCGCTTTCCCATAGCGCAAGTCTATCACGGAAAGTGGTATGACACGATGGCGTATAAGCAGAGCGAGGATAGAACAGATGAATAATACCAGCGCAATGAGCGCCAAAACCGCCATAATGGAACGCCTAAGAGCCGTGTATGGCGAGGATGCGCGGATTATCAAGCAGGGGCAAATGTATGCGACTTCAGCTCCGGAATCCAATGTGGGGACGACGTCACCGGTTGTAACGTGGGTATTTGAGGCGGAGACTGGTGAGGGGAAGGTGATGACGCTCGTCGCAAGGCAGTCGGGTCAAGAGTGGTCGATCAGGAAGATTACCTCTACTCCTGATGACCCAGCTCGCGAGCTGTAGCCTGCGCTCGTGTCATCGTGCGCTGCTGGTTAGGTCGCTCCACGGATAGCAGAAGGATCCTCGGATTCCGATACGCTGGATACTGCCGTCAGCGTGAAGTTTTCGGGATCTTCCCCTGACGGGATGACCCCTCCATCTATCAGCATTCTATCGGCATTTGTTCTCAGGGTCATTGTCAGTGGCCGTCTCGGGATGGCATCAATCGTGCGCCGAAACCGTGGAGGTCGACACCACCTATCTCTGCCACCATCGTTTCGGCGCTGGTGGAACGCCTGGTTCTCGACGCGCCGCGCGCTCCCAGACGGCTGGGGTATGCAGATAACGCTTCACCGTCCACACGAGCTCGGCTGGATCAAAGGGCTTGCCAATGTAGTCGGTTGACCCCAGCCATCTTGCCGCGCACGCGATCAAATACCGTATCTTTGCCGCTGAGCAAGAGGATGGGCAGATCACGATAGTCCTGATGATGGCGTACCACCTGGCAAACTTGATACCCATCCATCCACGGGAGCAAGATATCCAACAGCATCAGATCGGGCTGGGTGTCGGTGACCGCGGCGAGCGCGCCTAACCCATCCGTCGCGCTCACCACCTCGATGCGCTCTCGCCACAGTGCCAACTCGACGATCTTGCGCACGACACGGCTGTCATCCACCACCAAGACGCGCGGTGTCTCCATAGGGACATCCCCCACTCTTTACATGCAGGCGTCGCGAGCGCGTTGAGTGTTTGCCGTTATGGGGAAGACGAACAAGGGTAAGCAGGGGTTGAACAAAAGGTAGATGCTCAAGTATAGCATGACATAAGAGTTGGCGCCAGTGCATTTCAAAATGCAGTGCTCCTGCAGAGCGCCGATGCGAGCGACGTCGCTTGGACCACAACCGCTCACTCACACGCAACCTACGCCTCAGCAGCAGAGGCGAGGTAAGGAGCGCCAGCGGCACTGGAGTCAGAGCAGCCGTCCGCTCTTGTTACCCATGGATCTAATAGAGGGGTGAAGGTCAAGGTCACGGTGTAGCAAGACATCCATCACCAAGGGAGCCGCGCTCATAGATCTGCGGTGTTGCACCTGGTGGTATCAGGTAGAGGGTCAAAGCACACACATTGCGCAGGGTCCACGAAGCAGCAAAGCTCATGAATTCAGGATTCTCGGGGCAGGTGGGGCAGGAAGCGCACCTGCGCCCTGCCGTTTTGGAGACTGACGCCGTGCGGTCGGCAGTGTTCATGAGGGCATTTGAAGCGGCTTGAAATCGTCCCCATAGTGGGTGCCCAGTAGGTCGACGCTTACCAATTTTCATTGGTGATAAGTTCAAGAGCAGCGCGCCGTGCAGTGCGGGCCAGTAGGGCGTCGGTAGCGCGAACTGCTGTCACAACTGCTGTCAACGGACTCAAGCTCAACGGCTCAAGTCCCCATGAAATGAGGCTATTCGAGGGGCAGGTGGGACAGGAATCGAACTTGCACCCTGCGGTTTTGGAGACCCACTCTCGCTGTCGTCTTCTGCCGCCGACTGTCGCCGTGTGTCGGCGGTCACTGGGGCAAATAATGGGGCAACCGATGCTTCCGCTGGCGCTCTTCTCCCTGCTCTGAGTATCCGATCCGCGGCCGTACAGCACATCCTGGATCTCCTTCAGCCGCGCTAAGGTCAGCCAACAGACCCCCTCCTCTAGCCGCGAGCTCTCGCATCCTCGAGCAAGGTGAGGCGGCCTGGCGCCTCGTGTTGGACACAGAAGGACACGGATGGGTTCACGGTCCAGCGTGCTGATGCTGCCGCGCTCTTTTCAGCGTGCTACAGTTCCCTGTAGCGAGCACCACACCCAAGGTCCTCTCTGCGAGGAGGAGCGCGCATGTCCCCACACAAACCGACCAGCGCCCGTCGTTGGGCGGCGTCCCCACCCCTAAAACCCAAGATCCCCGCCTCCGTACAAGCCGCTGTCACCGCGCGAGCACAGAACCTAGTGGAAACGGTCCTAACGCCCCGGTATGTGCGTGAGCCGCCGTCCGACCCCCAATGGAACTACCTCGTCGGTCTTTCGACGCGCTGGTACCGCTCCTCTCTCTACTTCTGCGCCACCTACTGCTGCCCAGGTCCGAATGCGCTTTCTCCCTCCTTTGAGCAGCGCTTCGCCCGCATGGAGTTTGCTGGAGAGAACCGCTTTCACCTCGCCTACATGCGCCATACCGGCGCCTGGGTGGTCCTCTACCACGACCTGCCTCTCGAGGAGTGTCTGACCGCCATTCGTGACGGTCCGGGGTTCCAGATGGCCTAGCGACCTGCATTGCCATCTTGGTTCTCGTAAGATGGTATCTCGCTGCATCTCGTTGCACATCCCGTGGGAAGAGCCGCCTACAGGGGAGCAGGTCAGGATCACCCTGGAGATGGCCGCTGCACGCGAAGACGAGACCTGCACGGCGGTGGCTGTGACCCCGGCTGGATGCGCTCGGAGCAGATGCTGTAGAATTTTTGGGCGTCACCGAGTAGAACTAGCGCGAGGCACTCGCGCACGAACCACAATTCTGCATCTCCGAGTCGCCTGCCCACGTGGCGCGCGGGATTGTGGCGCTGGCAGCCGATCCAACGTGACTCCGTCAATATGCTGGGCAGGTGCTCTCGAGAGCACAATTGGCTAGAATCTATAGCAAGACGGATATTGATGGAACGCAGCCAGATTGCTGATGCATGTGGTCGAGGTGCGAAACCCACGCTTGCCAGCGAACGAAGTTGTCTATCGCTAGTGAGCTTGCGTTGAGCAGTAGTGCGAGGCCTTAGTGATTAGCAGAGAAGAGAAGGCGACATGTCAGACGAAACGAAGCAGATCGCTCGTATTCTCGACCAGATGGCGCACGAGGTGCTGGACCAACTCAAGGACCTCTCAGATGAGGAGCTGAACCGCCCCCTCACCCTGCCCGAAACTAACACGCTCTTTGCCCTTGCTACTCACTTGGTAGGCGCAGGGGAATTCTGGGTGCTCGTAATCGCCGGAGGAAGGATCATTCCGCGCGACCGCCTTGCAGAATTTCAGGCCAGTGGCTCGCTCGCGGATCTCACCGCACGCTATGACAGCTGGATCACGGGCGTTCATGAGGTGCTGAATGCGCTCGCCCCAGAGAGAATGGAGGAGCGGATCGACGTGAATCACTATCGTTCCGCCCCTTTGGCTGCCCCTTGGGAGGTCAGCGTGCGTGAGGCGTTATTCCATGCGATCGAGCACACCGCGCTCCATCTGGGACATATCCAACTCACACGGCAGCTACTTGGCTACTCACCGCCCTCAGAGGAGTAGGCGCTGACTCCATTTCCCAACACGAGTACCTCATCCACCACAGAGGGGCGACCGCAGGCCCAACGCTAGAAGCACACTATCACCTGCCGTGTTTGCCACGGCGTGTAGAGTCCGCTTGGTGGGAGAGTAAGGGCGAGTGCTACCTTGGCGTGAAGCGATACCAGGATGCGCTTATTGCGTTTGATCGAGCACTTGCCTTGACACCTACCCGCGCAATGGCATGGCGCAAAAAGGCTGCCGCCCTGCGCGGCCTAGGCCGCGGCAGAGCCGCTAAGAATGCTGAGGCCCGCGCCAAGGCGCTCGGTGGTAAGTAACTGCCGGCGCGGTACCCCTGAGGACCTCAAGTTTATTGACACTCTGCCCGGCTGAAGCCGGGAGATTCTTGGTTCTGCCAGCCGGGGCAACTAAGCAGCTCGCGCTCCTCAGCAGGTGCCCGTCTGTCCCCCCAAGCGTTCACGGAGGGTGCTCCCGTGCCACCGTCGTTCCCGGCTGCCCCCCTTCCTGACACTTTTTAGAAGCGGAGGGAATACGCCCATCCTGTGGGGGTTTTTCGGAAAGGCAAGCAGCGTTGCAGACTCGTTTCGGTGACCCTCCGCCGCAGCATATCGAGCAACCAGAGCCGCCCCAGCCGAAAGATGCCCTTGTCCCGGCGATCATGACGGTCGAAGCGAGCGCGCTGCCCATGATGGACACACGAGGCGGCCAGATGCGCCAGCCACCAGAGGGCGAGAAACAGCACCAGCAGCAGCCGATCCAGACGCGCGCGGTCGGCGATGACTGTCCCTTCCAGGTCCCAGCCGCGGCGTTTGAGATCTTGGAAGGTCGATTCGACCCGCATACGGCGCGCGTACGCGCGTACGCGCTGCCGTCCCGCGGGTCGGTCGGAGAGGACGATCCAGGGCTCCTTCTGCCCGGGCTCCCAGGTCGCGCTGACCTGGGCAGGCAGCGGGCGCTCCTGCCAGAGCCGGACCGCGCCGTACCACTGCCTCCCACGCTGCGGGACCAGGCGATGGCACGGAAGCCACGTGTGCGCCCAGCGCCCACGCGTGGGCTGGCAGGTGTGCGCCGCCGACAGGCGGAGCACGTAGTGCCAGCCACGCTGCTGACACAGCTGCACCAGCGGATGCCCGACGAGTCCGCGATCGGCGAGCAGCGTGCAGTCGGCGGCTCCCAGATGGGGGATGACGCGATCCAGCAGCGTGCCAACCACGTCCCATTGCCGCTGTTCCCATTTCTCGTGCACTGGCAGCACCTGCCAGCTCACCGGCAAGAGCCGCGAGTGCACCAACAACCCCAGATACAGCACGGTCGCGCGCTCGTCCAGCGCGGTCGCGTCGAGCACGAAGACCAGGCGTCGATCGCGCCAGAAGGCGAGGCAGTGGCCGATGAGGCGGGTCCAGAGCGGGACCACGATGATCTGAGGGTTGGCCAGAAAACGCGACAGACGGCGTTCGATGCTGGGCGTTTTGGCGGCGCTGATGCCGACGAGCGCCTCCGCGACCTTGGGCAGGCGCGTGCTCCCGGCCAGGACCACACCCAAGACACAGAAGGCCAGCGTTTTACTCCGATGTCCATGGAGCGCCGGCAAAAACGTCCGCAATTGCGCCGACCACTGGCGCCACAGACTCTCTAATGCGTTCATACAGGAAAGCGTTCCTTTCCCATGACACGGTTTTTCGGTCCATGCATGGTACCGGGAGCGCTTTTTCTTGGCTATACCTGCCTTCCGCGCTCGTGGTCAAAAAGTGTCAGGGAGAGAGCGGGTGCCCCCCGGTACACAGGCAGTATACCACCGAGCGCGGTCAGAGGGCCATTCATCCCCTGGCTGAAGCCGAGGGGCTTTCTAGCGGACCTTTGTAATGCCAAGTGGTTAGGGCACATGCACACCTTTCTATTTTGTCTCAGTGACATGCTGTGGTAAATTGGAGCCCCCGCTGATCCGACATTCTTGGTACAACTATCACACTGCATACTCAATTCTCTCACACATGACGGGTCCAGATTTGCGGAAGGGGCAAAAGGTCAACTCTTTGGCCAACCCTAGTTGCCGCCGCCTTGCTTACATCGATTGCGCTTCAGGGTTGCCAAGGGGCAGGTGGGACAGGAATCGAACCTGCACCCTGCGGTTGTGGAGCCTGCTGCCCTCAATGCTCCCTCCCCAAATGTGGGTCCACTCATAGGGTAGAATTTTGGCAAACCGAGGAGGGGACGAGATGCGCAAGTCGACCTTCACCGAGGAGCAGATCGCGTACGCCTTACGCGAGGCAGAATCCGGCACGCCGGTACCGGAAGTGTGCCGCAAGCTCGGCATCAGTGAGCAGACCTTCTATCGCTGGAAGCGGAAATTCGCCGGGATGGGCATCGCCGAGCTGCGCCGCTTGCGGCAGCTGGAGGAAGAGAACCGCCGCTTGAAGCAGCTGGTGGCGGATCTGACCTTGGATCGGCACATGCTGGCCAGAGGTCATTCGAAAAACGAGCCATGTCGCGGTGCGACACCCCCGCGCATGAAAATGGCCTACACTTCCCGGCAGCGAGCCGCGCGCCAAAGGGCGACAGCTTACTGGTGTGCAAGCCCGTCGAAAAACGTGCTCTGGGTGCGTCCAGGACCCCGGAATGTTGCCACCGCTGGACCGAGGCCCCTTCTGCATCTCGTGCGCTGGCGGTGAGCACGGCAAAGAAACTTGTGTCATCTCCGCACCCTGCGCGACTCGCCTGTCCTCTCATCGCCAGGAGAAGGGAGCGAGCGTATGCAGGTCGTGTACGAGCGGTGCGCTGGGGTAGATGTGCACCAGCGGACGGTGGTGGTGACGGTGGCGGTGACGGTGGTGGTGACGGTGGTGGTGACGGTGGTGGTGACGGTGGTGGTGACGGTGGTGGTGACGGTGGTGGTGACGGTGGTGGTGACCGTGGTGCTGAGCGGGCTAGAGCGGGCAGAGCAGGTCGAGACAGGTCGAGAAGCACACGCGCACCTTTGGGACCATGACGGCGGACTTACTGGAGCTGAGCGCCTGGCTGGAGGAACTCGGCGTGACGCATATCGCGCTTGAGTCGACGGGGGGTAGTGGTGGCCGGTCTATAACCTGCTGGAGCAGGGGGTCACCCTCCTGTTGGTCAATCCGCGCCACAGGAAAGCCGTGCCAGGGCGGAAGACCGATGTCAAGGACAGTGAATGGCTCGCTGACCTCTTGCGCCATGGTCTGCTGCGCGCCAGTTTCGTGCCACCCCAACCTGCCATCCGCGCGCTGCGCGAGCTCACGCGCGAGCTCACGCGCGAGCTCACGCGCTATCGCAAGCGCTATCGCAAGCGCCTCATTCAGCAGCGCGCCCAGCAAGCCAATCGCCTGCAGACAGTCTTGGAGGCGGCCAACATCAAGTTGGCGACGATCGCCTCGGATGTGCTGGGCACGAGTGCGCGCGAGATGCTGGAGGCGCTGGAGGCGCTGGAGGCGCTGGAGGCGCTCATTGCCGGGGAAACGGACGTCGCCGTCATCGCGGCGCATGCTCGCAGCCGCATGCGCGCAGCCGCATGCTCGCAGCCGCATGCTCGCAGCCGCGTAGTTCGACAGCCGCCAGACGCATTCGCGACAAGATGCCCTGCAGTGACAGCGCTTGACAAGATGCCCTGACAGGACGTCTTGACAGCGCGCCTTGACAGGACGCCTTGACAGGACGTCTCCAGCCGCACCATCGCTTCTTCCTGCGCGCCATCCTCACCCACATCGATTTCTTGCAGCTGGCGGTGAGCCATGTGACTCAAGAGATCGAGCAGCGGCTGCAGCCCTATGACGAAGCCGTGCGTCTGCTGCAGACCATTCCCGGCGTCAAGGAGGCCGCCTACTGCCGACCATTGTGGCGGAGATTGTGGCGGAGATTGTGGTGGAGATTGGGGTGGAGATTGGGGTGGAGATTGGGGTGGATATGACGCGCTTCCCCTCCGCCGGACACCGGCGCTTCCTGGGCCGGCGGGTGTCCTGGCAATAAGCAGAGTGGCAATAAGCAGAGTGGCGGCAAGCGGATGGCGGAGACGACGACCAAAGGCAGCCCGGTGGTTGCGCGCCATGTTGGGCGAGATTGCCTGGTCCATCTCCCATCCGCGTGACAACTATCTTGCTGCCCAGTATCGTCGGCTCAGCAAGCGCCTGGGACCCCATAAGGCCGCCAAGGCCGCCATCGCGGTCGCGCATAGCGTGCTGGTCGTGATCTACCACCTGCTGCGCAACCACACTCCCTACACCGACTGGGGCAACTTCTTAGACCGGGTCGATGCCGTTCGACGCGAGCAGCATCATGTCCGCTGTTTGGAGCACCTGGGCTACACAGTGACCCTGACGCCGAGTGCGACTGCATGACCCCACCAGTCGGCCCGCAGACAGGACGGCACACCCTTCTCGACACCACTCTATTTTCCAAAGAATGCTGTAAGCCGGCGCAGCAGAAGCCCTTGTAGACTTCGTGCGCGTCGGCTTTGTGGTGAGTGAGCGGCGCGCGTGCGGCGGGCATGCCGCGTCATTGGGTGTCATCGCAAGACCTATCGGTACAAGAGCCGCGCCAAAGACCAGAGCGCGCTGCGGATGCGCCTACGCGAACTCGCCGTGTGCGGGTGCGCTACGGATATCGACGATTGCACATCTTGCTGCGGCGAGAAGGCTGGCAGGTAATCACAAGCGGGTGTATCGTGTATCGCTTGTATCGGCTCGCAGGGCTGTGCGTACGCTACAAGGTTCGCAGGAAGCGGGTCAGCGCCTTACGCCCACTACTTCCAGCAGCCCAAGCGCCCAATGAACACTGAACACTGAACACTGAACACTGAACACTGAACACTGAACACTGAACACTGAACACTGAACACTGAACACTGAACACTGAAGCAGGGAGCAGGGATGCGCATGAGTGACAGCCTGGCCACCGGACAGCGTTTTCGCCTCTTAACGCTAGTCGATAACATGAGCCGTGAGAGTCCGGCCATTGAGGTCGACCGTTCGCTCACGGGGGCACGGGTCGTCGCGGTCCTGGAGCGCCTCGCGGCCCAGCGTGGGCTGCCCAAGGTGCTCCGAAGTCGACAATGGCCCCGAGTTCACCTCGCAAGCCCTCGACACGTGGGCGCACCGGCATGGCGATCAAACTGGCGTTTAGCCGACCCGGCACGCCCACCATTATCCCTTCATTGAAGCGTTCAATGGCCGCGATACGACAAGAATGCCTCGCCAGCAGTGGTTCTATCGCCTCGAGGAGGCCAGACAATGCTTAGAAGAATGGAGGAGAGATTACAACACCATTCGGCCCCACACCGCGCTGGGCAACCATACCCGGCAGCCGCATGCCGCGGCCGGGCGTGAACAGCAAACAAACAGAGAAACGGCTACCTTATCGGTGGAAGCCACGAAGGGGGCGCTACACACAGGGTCGCATTATCTTAGCTTCTTGGGGTCGAATTGGGGGTCAAGTCAATGGCATGGAGAGCGCAGCGCTGGTATGGCTTCGTCACCACCTGCTTGGGGAAGTCTGATTCTTTCGGCATCGTCGATTAGGCTGACGAACACTGCGTGTAAACCATTTTGCGCCAAGTGTGAGTCGCAATTTCACATGCGCTACAGCGTTCGGACGCTTACCGTCGACACCGCTATGCGCACTTCGGTCGTGACGAGCGATGCATCACACGGCGATGCAGTTCCTGACGTACCCCATAGCGTTCTGGCACCGGCGCCCGGACTTCATCCAGACGCCGTACGCGCTCGCGCGCTGCGCTTTGACTGGGCCGCCAGCCCGGGCGTGGCGCGAGCAGATTGGCCGTGTGCAGAACACCGGCGCGAATCAACCCAGCCCGTCGCTCGAGGGTGGCTTGCTGCTGTTGTGGCTGTCTTTGGCCAGCCGCCCTTCCAGCTCTTGCACCCGCTCCAGCAGCAGCCTTTTTTCGCGCCAGCACCGCCTCCAACTTCTGGCGGACTGGATTCTCGGCTTCGATGGCGACGATTCGCTCGTCCTGGCTCATGTGTCAATGCTACGCCTGCTGCGCAAGTCTGCCTCGACCTGTCACTATATCTCTTGACTGGTGGAGGTATCCTTACTGGTGAAGGTGGCCTGGGCTAGTAAGACCCGATCGTCTATAGGCCGGATCACTCGGATGGGCCATAGAGAAACATGGAGCACCTTTCCTTGTTTACCTATACCTTCTACGCCGAGGAGGTCCTCTTCGGTGTAGGTGCGCTTGCCCGACTGGGTGAAGTAGCCAACCGATACGGTTTCGGGCGGCTCCTCCGTGCACCACTCCTCACTCTCGCGGGCGTGGGCATCTCGACCGCGCGCTGGCGGCGCTGGGCGACCTTGAAGTGGTCGTGTATGAAGGCGTGCTTCCACATGTCCCCGAGGCCCAGGTGTCCGAGGCGGTAGGACTGGCCTCCCGGCATTCAGTCGATGCGGTGATCGGGCTCGGCGGCGGAAGCTCGATTGGTCTGGCCAAGGCCGCCGGACTTGCCCTTGAGGAGCTGCGGACCGGACGGCCGGCGCGCGCCGGCTTTCCTATCCGACCAGCCTCTTGTACCGGTGATCGCGATTCCATCTACCTACTCCGGATCTGAGATGACGCCTATCTACGGGGTTACCTACCAGGCCACTGGGAGGCCGCCTCGCAAGGTCACCGTCACCGATGCCAAGGTCACTCCAAAGGTCAGCGTCTATGATCCGGTGTCGACGTTGGACCTATCGCCCGCCCTTACCGCCGGAACCGGCATTAACGCGATCGCACACTGTATCGAGGCGCTGTATTCGATCACGCGCAACCCTGTCTCCAGCAGCCTCGCCAGGAGCGGCCTCGCGGCTATGGCCGAGGCGCTGCCGCGGTGCTATCGAGCCGGCGACGACCTGGCGGCTCGTACCGACATGCTCATGGGCTCGTTTCTGGCCGGCACGGCGCTGTCCAATGTCTCTATGGGACTCCACCACGGCCTCTGTCATGTGCTCGGAGGAACCAGTGGAGTCGCCCACGGCGACGTCAACAGCGTGCTGCTCTCGCATGTGATCCGCTTCAATCTGGACGCCACCGCCCACCAGCTCGCGGAGGCGGCGGTTGCGATCGGCGCCGCCAGCGCGTCTCTGGCACGCGAGGACCCGGAGGCGGCCGCACGGGCTACCGCGGAGCGGGTAAGTGAGTGGGTAAGCGAGATGGGCCTTCCCCAGCGGCTACGGGACCTGGCGATACTCGAGGCCGATCTACCCGGGCTTGCGAGACTGGCCATGACCAGTCGAACCGTACAGAATAATCCCAGACCCATCAAGGACAGCGCCGAGATCGAGGCTCTGCTCCGTGCGGCATGGTAAGAGCCGGTAACAGCGGTCCGGCAGCAACGGCAATTGTGGCTGCCGCAACGGCAGCAACAGGAGGAGTAACAGCAAAGGCAGCAAGAGGAGCGGCAGGAATACCAGTGAGTAGTCGGATTGTAGTGCGTATTGGTAGCGCGTGCTTCTAACGGGATAGGACCGGCGACGGAGCGAGAGAATCCTCTCCGGCGCTATCCCGGCACGACGGCGGCCGCGAAGCAAAGAGGAGGCGTACATCATGCCTAACTGGCCCTGGAGCCGGCGTAAGTCGCCGGAGGCGGCTGAAGGGACCCGAGTAGAGCAGCAACTCCAGCAGCAACAACCAACGACGCAACAAGGGAGGCAGACCGTGGCTATCAATCCAATGGAGTACAGTTCCAAAGATACCGTACTGGATGTCTTGCGCACCGAGCGAGGCAATTTCTACCAGATCATAGATGTGCCGGCAAACTGGGAAGCTCCCACCAAGAGCGGCCACTGGCAGGTACGAGATCTTGTCGGCCATATGATCGACGTGACCGAAGGGTACCTGACTCGCTGGGATATGGCGCGTCGAGGCGACCCGGCGCCTGCGGGAATGGGGTTGGCCCCCATGGCGGCGGAGCTGGATAGGGTGGCGCTGACCTTCCGCAATCTTCCCAGGGAAGAGGCTATCAGCCGGCTCAAGGCAGACTCCGACCGGCTCGTGAGTAAATTTGATGCGCTGACCGCCGACGAGTGGGGAAGCTTTAATGTGACCCATGTCTTTATGGGTCCGCTGCCCCTGTTGTTCTTTCCCTCGTTCCAAATCATAGACTATGGGATACATTCCTGGGATATGCGCTGGGGGCTGGGCGACCACAACGCCAAGCTGGCACAGAGAACCGCCGGAATACTGATTCCCTTTATGTTCATCGTGATTCAGAACACTGTTAATCAGTCAACCGCCGAAGGGTTCGATGCCTCCTACGGCATTGCGGTAGACGGCGACTGGGGCGGCAAGTGGAAAGTGACGGTACAGAACGGCCAGCTCAGCTATGCTCCGGTGGAGGATCTCTCCGGCCTATCCGCCGTCTTCCACTACCGGGACGAATCCGACTTTGTGCTTGAGATTTACGGACGTATAGACGCGGGAGAGGCCACCGGAGATCCAGCAGTGATCGACAAGGTGCGTCATCTCTACTTTGCCATCTAGCCATACCTCGGGGATGTGAAGCGAGGTGGGCACACCTGCTCGAGCCAAGCTGGCACGCTCGGCTAGAGAGAGAGAAAGGAGAAGCATGTATATGGCTACAATCCAGGTTCAAGGTGTGCATCACCTGACCTTTGTGGGCTCGAATCGCCAGGCGGTCATAGAATTTTACCATGGTATCCTGGGGATGAGAATGGTGCTGGATCAGCCTAATCTGGATGTACCGGGGGAGGAGCACCTCTACTTCGATCCCGGAGACGGGCGCCTGCTGACCTACTTCGTTCGTCCCACCAGGGAGAACGACCAGGCGCCCAACCCGGAAGAGATCGGAAACCTTCACCATATGGCGCTCACGGTCTCACGAGTAGTGTATACACAGGTCGTCGAGCGCCTACGGGACCTCGGGATAGAGAATACCGGTCCAATTGATCGAGGATTTATGGATTCGATCTATTTCCGGGATCCAAATGGGCAGCGTCTTGAGCTGGCCTGCTATAAGTTTGTGCCTCCGGAGGGGTTCACCTACGCCGATGTACTGGCGGCGGCACACCGGATTCGAGTGGCGGCTGGCGACTATAACGTCGCCGAGCGGCACCTGGCGGAAGCCATACAGGAGCTCTCCCAGCGCAAAGAGTCCATCGAGTCGGTGTCGCCCCCACTGGCGCGATAATTTCTAACCGACTACCTGTCACCGCGAAGTCTGGTAGCTCCCGGCCGTGATCAAGGAGTCCTATCGCTATGCTGTCGCGACATCCGTGGGCCTGTGAGCGCGGCGCCCTGTGGGTGATGGAGTTCGACGTGCCCGCCACCAGTCCGGTAGAAGCTCAGGTGGCCGCCACCTACTCCGAAGTTGGTGCTGAATCCGCCGGTGCGCTGGTGACGGCTATGGGGATATCAGACGGCGCGGTGGTGGATCGGCTAGCGGTCGGAAGCCGGTGCTTTGTGGCACGAGTGGCGGACGGAATCGCAGCCTATGGCTGGGTTTCCGAGGTAGTTGAGAGCATAGGTGAGCTGGAGCGCCCATTTCATATGCGCAAGGGAGAGGCGTACATCTGGGATTGCGCGACCCTTCCGGAGTTTCGTCGCCAGGGTCTGTATACCTCGTTGCTCCGTATCATAGCTACCACGCTCCAGCGAGAAGGCACCCGTCGCCTGTGGATAGGTGCTTCGCGGGGCAACCGCCCCTCACTTAGAGGCATCGCGTCGGCAGGATTCCAGCCGGTCATCAAGATGAACTATGTGCGGGTGTTCGGCTTTAAGCATATGTGGGTAAGCGATTATCCAAGCGCGCCTTCGCTGGTTGCCGTGGAGGCGCGTAGAGGTCTCTTGACCTCGAGCGGGTAGCAGAGGAACGGGATCGGAAGAATAGTATGGAGAAGTATGGTGAGACCCAGGACCGGCACCAGGGACAGCCGGTCCTGTTTGCGGGGGAGCCGCTCCAGACCGCACGTGCGGCGATGCTTTTGCTGCACGGCAGGGGAGCCGGGGCGAAAGATATCATGATGTTTGCCGACTCACTGACCGAGCCGGGGTACGCGTTCCTCGCGCCGGAGGCTCCGGGCTCCGCCTGGTATCCGAATAGCTTTCTGGCGCCACTGATCAGCAACGAGCCCTACCTGTCCTCCGCGTTACAGCGTATAGAAAACCTGCTGGCCGGCATCCAGGACAGCGGCATACCGCTTGAGCGTACAGTGCTCCTCGGCTTTTCTCAGGGCGCGTGTCTGGCACTGGAGTATAGTGTTCGACATGCCGCCGGGCGTTATGGCGGGATAGTGGCCTGGAGTGGCGGACTCATTGGCCCGGAGGGTGCGACCTGGGATTATCCGGGATTGCTTGACGGCACACAGGTCTTTCTGGGCTGCAGCGATACCGATCCATATATCCCGAGGGCCCGCGTGGATCTCTCTCGGGAGGTACTCGGAGCCAGAGGCGCCAGGGTGACTGAGCGCATCTATCCGGGTCTCGGCCATACCGTCAACCAGGATGAGATCGACTTTGTACGCGAGATGATGAGGTCGGTCGCCGGCTAGAGCAGCGTACTCTCGCCGGTCTCGCCCCACGATCTTCTCGAGCGCTGGTCGGGTATAGGCCTGGATGATACGCTGGCCAGCAGCTCAAGACGACATACGATTGGTTCGACCATTTTGAGAATGCGCAGCCGGTTGTCCAGGTGTGGACGTGCGAAGGCGAGCGTTCTGGGGCGCTTCCTGCCCGTCTAGGGCATCTTGTTATCGGCTGATTGACTAGCTCCAGTGGGTGGCGCTCCCAGCTCAGTGCTGACGAAGAGGTTGACCGCCTCAACACCTAGCTCCTTCCGGGCGATTTCACCGAACCGCTTACGCGACACTGCCAAAGCACGCTCTTCCGCTTGCCATTGGTCAAGTTGTTCTGGTGTCCATTTCTCACCGGCAAGTGCCTGTAACCACATGGGCCTCCCCTGCCCGCGCTGCGCGCCTGCGCCAATGACTTCGCCGCACTTGTTTATAAGGTCGTTGGCTTCAGCAATTGCTTCCTCGCTGCCGACTGCCCACACCTCAGACCACGCCTCCCACAATGGCTGCATTTTGGTAATCTGCCAGCGGGCTAGTTCTAGTGGATCAAGCGCCTTGTATTTTCCGCTGGGACTCACCTGAAAATGGAGTTTTACGCAACGGGGACAGGATGCTCGCCAGTCGGGCGGAGGATGACGTCAAAGCCCAGATGGCCCAACTGGTGAACGAGACGCTTGGCGCGAGCCTCGGGGTCCAAGCGCTGGAAGTAGTCCGCACCGAATTCATGATACGGTTGGCGCTGCGTGATGACGTGGTAGATGATCACGAGCAGCGCATGGGCGAGCGCCACCACCGCTTTCTTGTGCCCACGCCGGGCGGCGATGCGTCGGTAGCGCGCCACCAGTGCGGTGTCTTTGGTGTGGGCAGCCGCCTGCGCCGCCTGGACCAGGATGGTCCGCAACCAGACATTGCCCTTGCGCGTGCGGCCGCTGCGCTGACGGCCCGCGCTCTCGTTGTTCCCTGGCGCGAGGCCCGCCCAAGCGGCCAGGGCAGCGGCGGAAGGGAAGCGCGTCATATCCGTGCCGATCTCGGCAACCACCACTTGCGCGGTCGTCTCGGAGAGGCCAGGAATCGTGTCGAGCAAGGCCACGACCTCCGCCTCATCGGTGTCTTGGGCACACGTCGCCTGGATCTGCGCCGTGAAGCGGGCGATGCTTTCCTCCAAACTGTCAATCTGGGCGAGCAACTCGGTCAGCACGAAGCTCTGGTGGGGGCGCAGATGGCCCCGCAGCGCCTGCTCAAGCTGCGGACGCTTCTTGCGCAGCGGCCCCTTGGCCAACTCCGCGAGGATCGTGGGATCGGTTTCGCCGGCCAGCAGTGCGGCTAAGATGGCGCGACCCAGAGACGCCCATGATGTCGCTCGCGACGGAAGCCAGCTTGAGGTTGGTGCTTTCCAGCGCCTTGTGGACCCGGTTGACCAGGGTCGCGCGCTCACGGACAAAGCTCGTTCGGTAGCGCGTCAGATCGCGCAACTCGCGCTGGGCTTGCGGCGGAATGAAACTGGGTCGGACCAAGCCATGCGCCAACAACTCGGCGATCCACTGGGCGTCTTTGACATCGGTTTTGCTCGTCTCGTCCGGCATCGTCTTGATGTGCTGCGCGTTGAGGAGCCAGACCTCGAAGGCGCCTTCGAGCAGGTTGAAGACGGGCTTCCAGAACTCGCCAGTGCTCTCGAGGCCAACATGGGTGCAGCCACCCTCGGTTAGCCAGTCTGAGAGACGCAGCAACTCACTGGTGGTCGCCAAATGTCTGCGTCTCGGCCACCCGTGTCCCCGGCACGTCGCGTGTCAGCCGACAAACGACCACCGTTCGCTTATGCACGTCGATGCCTGCGCAGCGCTCAAACAGGATGTCCATAACGCCCTCCCCGGCCAGGTCCACAGGCGAGTGGCTGGCGCCTCTCTCTCGCGTTCCACTTGCACGATCCGCCGACGGCTCGTCGAGACGAGGAAGTCGCAAGGACACCGCTGTGAGCAGCATCTCACCTACGCGCTCTCACCTCCAGATGAAGGATGAGGCAACAACTTCTGGTTCCTGCCGGTGTCCGGGTCCTACTGTTCAACAGGCTCTCTCGCACCCAGTCACTGCCGACCTCTGCGCAGCTCCCTCCCCTGGCAGCCTACCCCATTTTCATGCCTGCCGGTGAGCGCAGCTCATGATTACTGTTCAGGCGAAGTCTGGGGAAGGTGGAGGGCCGGAGACAACGGTTTCGAGGGCAGCCAGTAACTTCACCTCTTGCTTCTTTAAGGTCGAGAGGTAGGCGTGACAAACAATGCAGAGTCCCCAGACAGCGGTCGACGCAACAGGGATGGACGACCTTAGGCGGTGGCCAGAGTCCCTGATTTTTCGCGGATGTAGGCATTGAACTCGTCGAGGGTGATAAACAATTGAAAAGATCTACGGTGAGATACAGCAGGTATCCACCGGCGCCGCGAGGTCCCGACCTCCCGAGTTGCTGGAGCGCCAGGCCGAGCTGGAGGTCCAATTCAGCAACGCGCTCCGGTAAGCTCCGATAAAGCCTCGGTAAGCCGGGCGTCGCCCGGCTGCCGCGGGAATGGCGTCGGTGGAGTATGATGGGTCCAGCAAACACCGCGAGAGGTGTATGGATGCTGGAAGAGGGTTCCCAATGTCCATGGCCGAGCTCATTCCGACGACCGTCGTCAGGATCCAGCCGGATTGGCTGTCATTGTGCAGCTGCGCGGCCGTTTACCTCCTCGTGTTCGGGTGCGCGAACTCTGGCGCATCCCGGAACCGTTTCTCGAGCAGGCGCAGGATGATGCCACACTGGTCGCGATCCGCGAGATGGAGCGCGCTGGCGTAGAGATCATCTCCGATGGCGAGATCCGCGGCGTGAGAGCTACTCCAATCGCTTTGCCACCGCACTTGATGGCCTCGACCTCGATAATCCCGGCACCGCCATCGACCGGACGGGGCATCCCAACCCGGTGCCCGCGTATCGTCGGCCCATTCGGCGCACACGGCCGGTCGAGGTGCGCGACCTGGAGTTCCTGCGCCGCATACCGATCGACGCATCAAGATCACCGTCCCTGGTCCGTTCACCGTCACGCAGCAGGCGCAGAACGACTACTACCCGGACGACAAGGCGCTCGCGCTGCGATATGGCTGCCGCGATCAATGAAGAGATCAAGGATTTGTTCGCGGCAGGCGCCGAATCGTTCAGATCGACGAGCCCTATCTGCAGGCGCGGCCCGAGAAGGCACGAACCTATGGTGTCGAGGTGATCAACCGCGCGCTCGAAGGCGCTTGAGGGCACGACGCGCTTGCATATGTGCTTCGGCTATGCCGCCATCGTCCATGACCGGCCAGGGCAATATGCGTTCCTGTCGGAACTGAAAGACTCGCGTGGTGCAGCAAATCTCTATCGAGACGGCGCAGCCTAACCTCGACCTCTCCGTGTTGAGCACGCTTCCTGACAAAACCATCATCCTCGGCGTACTGAATTTGGGCGACCTGCGCGTGGAAACGGCTGATGAAGTGGCCGACCGCATTCGGACGGCGCTGCGCTACATCGAGCCGGAGCGCCTGGTTGTTGCGC
>CAVTFE010000061.1:0-201527 GCA_963733745.1 uncultured bacterium | reverse complement strand
GATTACCCGCTATCTGCCCGACGCGCCGACGCATGGCAGACAAATCATCATCGCGCATCTGCTCACGCATACCTCTGGCATCGCCAATTTCGTCACGCAGCCAGGATTCTGGCCCAATACTGCGCGAGAAGAACGCACACCTAAAGAGGTCACCGCGCTCTTCGCCGACCTCGCGCCTGACTTCGAGCCGGGCGATGACTACAGCTACAGCAACTCCGCCTATGTCTTGCTCGGCAGGCTCATCGAGACGCTCTCTGGTATGCCCTATGGGGAGTTCATCGAATCGGCCGTCTTCGCGCCGCAGGGAATGATCCATTCGCGCTACATGGACGACCAGCGCATCATCTCGCAGCGCGCCGCGCGCTACCTGCGTGAGGAGACGGGTTGGGTTCGCGCGCCATCCTTCAGCGCGAGCGTGACCTACGCCGCTGGTGGACTTGGCGCGACGTTGACGATCTCATCCTGTGGGATCAGGCGCTGCATGAAGGCGCGCTCATCTCGCATGAAGTAGATGCGCGCATGCGGACGCCGGTCGGTCTCAACGATGGGAGGGAGATGGGCTACGGCCTGGGCTGGGGGCTCTCGCGCTACCGTGGACGCGCGGTGACGCATCACGCGGGCGGCGTGCCAGGCTACTCCTCCTTTGTCGGGCGCTTCCTGGAGGACGGTATGACGATCATCATCCTCTCCAATATCGGCCTGTTCGACGCTGGAGGCCTAGCCAAAGAGATCGCCAACGCTCTCTTGGACCTGCCAGCGCCTGAGCGTGTGGCGGTCCCGGTAGCGCCATCTGAACTTGACGCCTGCGCCGGCGTCTACGACAATTTCATCGGCGAAGCGCTGGAGGTCAGCCGGAAAGGTGAGACGCTCGCCGTGAGCGGTGAGTTGACCTGCGACCTGATTTCGCTTGGCGACGCGACCTACGCCTCGGCGGATGATCCAGATATCACTGTGCGCTTTGAGCAGCCAGATGAGCGCGGCTATACGCGCGTGATGGTCGTCGTTCCGTTTTACTGGATGGAGGCGAGAAAGCCCCAGCTTCAGTCGGGGGATGAATCGCCCCTGCCCGTTGACAAACACCTGTTCTAGCGAGTATCCTGTGTGCCAGTGTAGGAGGAGATGCAGGCATGCCCTACAAACAGACGACCACTCCTGTGTCGTCCGACTCATCGCCCTACGCGGCCTCTCCCCCGCCACGCTCGCCCAGTGTCAGGCGCTGCGGCAAGAGGCTGGACGCCTCTGGACGGATCTGGTGACCCTCCATACCCAGGCCCGCGCCCAAGGACAGTGGCTCAGCGCCAGCGACCTCGAGCAGGCGACCAAAGGCGGGCAGTACGCGCTGCATAGCCAGAGCGTGCAGGCGCTCTGCCAGAAGTTCGCCGCCAACGTGGCCACCGCCACGGAACTCCGCCGGCAGGAACTAGCCGAGACGGGACGCATCCAGACCGCAGTATCCCCATCACCCCAAAGTCTACCAGACGGTGGTCTGGAAGGACCAGGCGCTCACCGTCTTGCCCTCGGGCTCTTGCGCCTGCCCACGGGCGGGCAGCGGCCCCCGCTGCTGCTGCCGTTGCCCGCCGAGTATCAGACTGCCAACCTGCGCCGGGCCGAGTTGACCTGGCGGGCGGACCACTACGAACTCTGCCTGACGCTGGACACGGGGGAGACGCTGCCCCCGCCGCTGCCCACTGGAGCAGTCGCTGGAGTGGATCTGGGCGAGGTCCATGTGGCGGCGGTGACCACGACCCGCCGGCATGCGCTCGTCATCTCGGGGCGGCAGTTGCGCGCCTGCAAGCAATGGCGCAACAAAGTCGCACAGCGTGCTGCAGGAACAACTGAGCCGCTGCCAGCCCGGATCGCGCCGAGCGCAAGCGCTTGCTCAAGCGCAAAGCGCAGGTGAGCGCCAAGCTCTACCGGCAACAACGCGACCTCCTGCATCAGGCGGCGCGCAAGGTCGTCACCTTCTGCCAGAGGAGGGGGTGAGCCGCATCGCAGTGGGGGATGTGCGCGACATCCAGACGGGGGTGAGCCTGGGCAAGCAGACGAACCAGAAGATCAGCCAGTGGCCGCATGGGCAGTTCGCCCGCTACCTCACCGAGAAGGCGGCGCGGCTGGGGATCAGCGTCGAGTGGATCGACGAGGCGTACTCGACGAAAACCTGTAGTGTGAGTGGGCATGTCCAGCCCTCCTCGCCGCGCGGGCGCCGCTTTCGGTGTGCGGGCTGCGGCGCGCGGGTCCATCGGGATGTGAACGGCAGCGCCAATATCTGCTCCAAAGCAGCGCATGGCCGCTATAGCCAGGTGCAAGCCGACACCGTCAAGTATCTCCGTCCCATCGGAGTAGCGCCCTTGACACGGGCCACAAGTAGCTGGCTCAGGCAGAACCTCCCGGCTTCAGCCGGGGGAGTGTCAGTGGATGGAAGTTTATAGGTAGTGAGCCAGAAGGCCCCCACCTTTAGTCGGGGGAATGACTGGAGTTTCCGCCTGGCGAGCCGTGTTGAGGAATGGTGTGTTATCAACGTGGAGTACCATATGACCCGCATAACCTTCACTGGGGCGGTTGCCCTCGCTGTGAACGCTGTAGTCCTTCTCGTCCTTTGCTGACAATGTGGGCCGAGAGACGATTCGCAAGTATATTAAGTACTAGAGCAAGAAGAAGATGGACGAGCAAACGGTCCGCAAGACTTTTAAGTACAAACTCAAGCCCACACCTGAACAAGAGCGGGCGCTGGCGTTTGTCGTGCGCCGCTGCCGCGAACTCTACAACGCCGCCCTGCAGGAGCGAAGTGAAGCGTGGCAAAAATGCAGTATGAGCGTGACGGTTGCGCAGCAGAGCGCCCAACTCCCAGACATCAAAGAGGTGCGACCGGAATACCGCGACATCCATTCGCAGGTCTTGCAGGATGTGCTGACCCGGCTGGACCGAGCGTTTCAGGCTTCTTCCGCTCGCGTGACGGCAGGCGAGAAGCCAGGCTATCCACGCTTTCAGGGCGCAAACCGCTACAACAGCTTCACGTATAAGCAGTTCGGCAATGGAGCCGCGCTGGATAACGGCTTTCTGGTCCTCTCCAAGATCGGACGGATTGCGGTGCGCTGGTCCCGCCCCATCGAGGGAACGCCCAAGACAGTCACGATCAGTCGGGAAGCGGATGGCTGGTATGTCTGTTTTTCCTGTGCCGAGGTGCCGATACAGCCGCTGCCGCCGACTGGCCAAGAGACGGGCATAGACCTGGCTTGGAGGCGTTCGCCACGCTTCTCCGATGGCACGCGCATCTTTCACTCCCGGCTGGTACCGCAAGGCCGAGCGCGCGCTGAAAACCGCGCAACGCGCGTGTCTCGCGCCGTAAGAAAGGGAGCCACCGCCGGCGCAAGGCGGTCATCCTGCTTGCCAAGGCGCATCAGAAGGTGAAGCGCCAGCGCCAAGACTTTCACCATAAGACCGCGCTTGCGCTGGTGCGCGCAGAACGACACGATCTATCACGAAGACTTGCAGACGGCCAACATGCTCAAGAACCACCACCTCGCCAAGTCAATCCAAGACGCCGGGCTGGAGCTCAGTTCTTGAGCATCCTCGCCTTCAAAGCAGCGTATGCTGGGAAGCGAGCCGTAGCCGTGCCGCCTGCCTACACCAGCCAGACCTGTTCTGGCTGTGGCGTGTCTGGTCCACAAGGGCTTATCCGTCCGCTGGCACGCCTGCCCGGACTGTGGGACCAGCCTGCATCGGGACCACAACGCCGCCAAGAACATAGAACGGGCCGGGCAGGCCCTTCGGGGAGCCGTGGCGTAGGCTGCGGCGAAGAACCGAGAATCTCCCGCATTTATGCGGGGGAGTGTCAATGGTACGTTGTGACGCGCAAACGGGCATAAGAACGCGAACAAGCGGAGGCGCTATGAGCCAGATGAGACCAGATGAATCAGTAGCGCCTCTCGTCTTCGTGCATGGCTCAGGAGATAGCGCGAAATCCTGGGCACTAGTGATCGCCGCGTTGCCCGATATTCCCTGTGTGGCGCTCGACCTGCCAGGACACGGCGCGCTGATCGAGCAGCCTGGACTAGATGCTATGTCAGTCGCCGATTACGCGGCGTTTGTGCGCACGGAGATTGAGCGCCGAGGTCTGATCAGCGCGCAGGTTGTGGGGCATTCGCTCGGCGGGGCCATCGCACTCCAACTCGCGCTCGACGCGCCGGACCTCGTGGGTGGCATCGCATTGGTGGGGACGGGCGCGCGGCTGCGTGTCCTGCCGGATTTGCTGGCTGCGGCGCAGACAGATCAGGTGGAAGCGCAGCCGCAACTGACTGGATTCGGCTTCGCGCCGGGACACGAAGAAGCGCGTGAACGCTTTCTGCGAGAGATGGAGCCGGTCGCGCCGGGAATACTCTACCGCGATCTGGCTGCCTGCGACGCTTTTGATTGCCGCGATCAGCTTGCGCGCATCACCTGCCCGGCGCTGATCGTCGTCGGGACGGAAGATCACCTGACGCCGCCGAAGTACGCGACCTATCTCTACGATCACCTGTCGCGGGCGACGCTGGTGGAGATATCTGGAGCCGGACACTACCTGCAGCACGAGGCGCCGGAGGAACTTGCTGAAGCGCTGCGCGACTGGCGAGCGCAGACATTGAGTTGAAACGCAAAACGATCCCCTGACCTGCCACTTTCGAGACAAGCCAGGAGGAAGGTCAACTAGTCGCGTCTATTGAGTCTACGGCGTTGCTGTCGGCGTAGCCGTTGGTGTTGTCGTGGTCCCACCGGTCTTCGCCTGCATCAGCGCGATGGCCTTGAGCAGTTGGGTGTCGTTGGACGCCTTGATGTTGGCGAGCGTCGTCAGGTCGCCATTTGCGGTCAGCGGCGTGAAGGCGACGACATCCTTGGGCAGCGCGACAACGTTCTGCGGCTCATAGCCGTTGTGGTAGACCGACTTCCCATCTGGGAGCAGCCACTCGCCCGTTCCCAGGATCAGCGTCGAGCCATCGGCCAGCGTCTTCGGCTCCAGCACCGTGCCGGTGCCGAAGGTGGTCTCACCCACCGTCTGCACGTCAGAGCGATCGAGCGCGATCGCGCCTGCGGTGATCTCGGCGGCGCTGGCGGTATTGCCGTCCACCAGGATCACCAGCGGAGTCGTCGTCGCTATCCCGCCAGACTTCACCTGGAGTGTCTCGCTCGTCGTGCGCGTCTTGAGGATCATCACGTTCTTGTCAGGGCCAGCGGGAACGAACTCGCTGGTGACACTGACCGCCTGATCCAGGTAGCCGCCGCCATTGCCGCGCAGGTCGAGGATGATCCCCTTCACGTTCTTGGACTGCGCATCGCGGATCGCCTTCTTCAACTCGTCGTCGGCGTTGGCCGAGAAGTCCAGCAACTGGATATGCGCGATGTTGAGATCAGAGATGGTGTAACCCACGGCGGTCGGCGGCGTGATCTCAGAACGGACCAGCGTCACATCGCGCGGGGTCGGCGGTGTGGCGGTCGGAGTCACGATGGTCAGTGTCACCGACGAGCCTTCCTTGCCGTCGCCCTTGATGAGGGGACTCGCCTGCTCGATGGTCAGACCCTTGAGCGTGGTCCCGTTGACGGCGGTGATCTGATCGCCTGCCTTCAGGTTCGCCTTCGCGGCGGGAGAGTTGGGCATGACCGCGGTGATGATCAGGGGCTTGTCGCCACCACCGCCGAGATAGACGCCGATGCCGATGATCTTATCGTTGTTGAGCTGGCTCGCCTCGTTCTTGTATTCCTCTGGCGTCTCGAAGCGGCTGTGTCCGGTGTCACCAAGCGTGTCCACCATGGCGTTGATCGCGGCGTAGGCCATCTTCTGCTTGTCGATGGCATTGGTGAAGACGTAGTTCTTCGTGATCTCACTGTACGCTTGATTGATGATGTGCTGATCGACGTCGTCCGCCGGGATGTAGTTGGCCTGATTGACGTAGGCGTTGCCGAACCACCCAGCGCCGAACGCAAGCACGACCAGCAGCGACGTGACCACTGTCTGCGCGATGCCACGCTCGCTCGGCCGGCGCGTTTCCTGTGGCGGCAAGGGAGGAAGCATCGGACTAGACGGCTGGGGATCCTGCAACATATCGGCTCTCCTGGCGGAAGGAATGTCAAGATCAGTGCGACGATGAGAACAGTGAGATTGTGACAACTCCCCACGGCTAAAGCCGGGGGCTTCTCAGTTCATCCGGCAGCCCATCGGCTCCCGTCCCTGAAGGCGGTGCCCCCGCCTGTAAGATATTCTTCGCAGCATTCACGTCGCGATCTTCGACGAGTCCGCAGAAGGGACAGATATGCGTCCGCACGCTCAAGCTCTTCTGGACGTACTCGCCACATCTGCTGACATTTCTGCGTCGTGAAGCGCGCCGGGACTCGCACCACCACATGACCAGCTCTCTCAGCCTTATCCGTGAGGATAGCGAGAAACGCGCTCCAACTCGCGTCGTGAATGCTCTTGGCGAGATGGTGATTCCGCACCATCCCCGCCACGTTCAGGTCTTCGACACAGATACGGCTGTACCGCTCCGCGTAGTGCTTGGCCGTCTTGAAGTGGAAGTCGCGGCGCTGGCGGCTGATCTTCAAGTGCTTGCAGGCGACCTCACGCGCAGCCTTGCGCCGGCGGTGGCTGCCCTTCTGCCGACGGCATAGCGTCCGCTGGGCATGAGCCAGCCGCTTCTGCCCTCGGCGATAGTGGCGCGGATTCTCCACCATCCCGCCCTCGGAGTCGGCCAGAAACACCTTCAAGCCCACATCCAGGCCAATGGCCGGATGCTCGCACGCCATCTGCTCAGGCAGCTCAGGATGCACGGCACCCTGCTCATCCTGGGGCGTCGTCTCACAGACGATCAGGCATACCAATGATTGTCAGCACGCAACACCAGATGCGCCGTGACAGGCATACCCATCAGGGGGCGATGCACCTTGATCTTGAGCAGCTTTGCCCAGTTTAGCGGGCACATGCAGGTGTTTTCCATCTTCATCCAGCCATACATCGCGGGTGGGCGCATATTGGCGCAATTGGATACTATGCCAGCGGTTCGGCGTCTTGAAACGTGGGAACCCCACAGGCAGCCCCGAGTTCCTTCATGCGGAGATAGCGATTGAGCGCCTTGCTGAGCCGATCCGCCAGGGTTTGCACCGTTGTCGCTGGCACAGAATTGCCGCCGCGTCCCTTGAAGCGCGCCGTCAGGTCGTACTTCGTGGGGAAGGTGCCGTCGGTCTCATACTGCGCTTTCAGCGCCGCCAGCATCTCGTTGTAGATGGCCCGCGATTCCGAAAGGCAGGCCATCAACTGCTGGCGCTGTGCGCTGGTTAGATAAAGCCGATACTCAAATGTTCTCATATCGTCCTCATATCATATGACGGATAAGTGGTCAACCGCCATGGCGAGTGTGCCCTCCTCGAAGCTCTGAAGACAGGAGCCTTCAACCCAAGGTTTCCGGTAGCGCGCGCTCTCGCTAGTGAGCATACGCGCAGAGCCGCGCATGGGTGGCGCCGCGTATCCCGCGACAGGCAAAAGGGCTGGCGACAGCGATACCGCCATGCCAGCCCTGAGATGAGGCGCCTGGGGCGCGTGCTAATGCGCCAGGATCACCACATTTGGCCAGTTGGTGTCGATCATCGTCTGCAGCGGTGTCAGCGCGAATCCGGAGACCCATGGCCGCTGTCGCCAGGAGTATTTATCCTGCGAGATCGGGATCATGCCACCGTTGTCGATGACCCACTGCTCGACCTGGTTGTACATGCCCATGCGCTTGTCGAAATTGAGTTCCTTATCGGCGCCGTTGAGCAGTTGGTCGATCTCCGGATCGCTCACTCCGGTCCAATTGTAGCCTGCGTCAGTCCTGAAGAAGAGCGAGAGCCAGTCCTGCGGGTCGGGATAGTCGGCGATCCAGCCGAGGAACCATCCCTGCATCGGGTCCTCCGCGGCGGGGAGAGCGACATTTTGTCCGAAGAAGATACTGTCGTCGAGTCCGACAGCCTGGACGTTCAATCCAAGCGAATTCTTCCACTGATCGGCCGCGCCAATCGCCAACGCCGCCTGGGCGACCTTCCCTTGGCGGTAATAGAACGTGATGTCCTGTGTCGGCTTGCCGTCGACGCTGACAATGTAACGACAATAGGCGTAGCGCTTATCGAAGAAGTTACCAGACGCCGGACAGGAGTCCTGCGCCTTCTTGAGCAGGGTGGTCGCCGCCGTCTGGTTCCCTGTCAGCGACTGCGCGCCGTCTGGCGGTGGATTCTTCAGATTGACGTTGTAGCCAGGCATCCCGCGCGGCACGAAGTGGTTAGAAGGCGCGCCCGCGCCTTGCTCAATACGGTCGACGAGAATCTGCTTGTTCAGCGAGAGCGCGAACGCCTGGCGCACCTCCAGGTTATCGAACGGCGCCTTCGCCCAGTTCAAGCTCGCAAAGACGGTGCTGAGCGTCGGAACCTCGTGGAAGTCCCCCTGGCCACGCGCGGTGTTGTAGCTGGTGCTGGGCACGACCACATAGTCGTACTTGCCCGCGCGATAGTCCGAATAGGCTTGATCCTGGTCGTAGATCACCGGGCGCTGGACTTGCTGGATCTGGATGTGTTTATCCCAGGCGTCCTGCCAGGCGGCGTTTGGAACCAGTGTCATCTGAGTACCATCGCCATAGGATTGCACCTTGAATGGTCCAGAGCAACCGCCCTTATCCAGGTTGTCCACCCACTTGCCACCCGCCCACTGTGGGTTCTCGACGAAGGACTGCTCCAACGCGAACGATGTCGGATAGGTCAGCGCCTGGAGGAAGTACGAAACAGGCGTGGTCAGGCGAATCTTCAGCGTGAGCGGGTCAATGACGTTCAATCCCTTTTGGGGATCATCGCCCTGGCTGATGAGCGAGGGGATGTTATCGCCCTTCGCACCTAATTTATCCGTCGCGCCAAGGATAGTCGTGAGGTAGGTGGCGGCAATGTTATCGCATGATCCACCAATGCCATCACCCTGTGGACCTTGTGGCCCGTAGGTCTGCGCGTCATAGACGGGACAGAGACGCGGATCGAGCGCGCGGTCGATACTGTAGGCGAAGTCCTTGGCGGTGAGCGGCTGCCCATCGCTGAACTTCATGTTGGGGCGCAGGTGGAAGGTGTACTCGACACCCGATTGCGCCACGTCCCAACTCGTCGCGGCGTCTGGGGCGACCTTCAGGTCCTTATCGAGCGTCACCAGCGAGGTAAAGACCATCTGCGCCGTCGGTAGGTCGTCGAGGCGGTAAATCAATGCGGGATCGAGGATCTGCGCGTAGCTGATCTTCTTCGCGCCGACAAACGGCCAGGTGAAAGTCTGATCCTTCGCCGGAGAGGTCGCCGAGACGGAATCTGTGCTGCAACTCGCCAGGAGGAGGGGTATCAGCCCCACAAGGAGAAGCAGCGTGCGCGCGAGCGTCGCCCGCGAAAACATCCGGCGTCCCTCGCTCGCTCGTTCCCCGTATGTTCCGGCGCGGTGTATCCTCATCTCACCCCTCATCCTCTAGCCACAGCAGATCGCGCAACAGCCCGGCTTCGCCCTCGTTGGCGGGCCTTGGGGCGCGGAATAATTCAACATCCCACGCGATTGTACGCATCGGCGCCCGACCTGTCAATCACACTAACCTATCGCCTACTCTCTGCTGGAGCGCCATTCACGCGCGGACGGCGTGCGCGCAGAGCATCGGCACGGTCAAGGTCAACTCACCACCCGTCAGGTATGCGCGCGCGGCCAGGCGGCGCTCTAGCTCGTGGAAGACGAGGCCGCGCACGGTCTCATCCTCGATGACGCCACGCCAACTTTCCAGGTAAGTTGTCTGGATCAGCAGCGAACTAAAGAACGCCTGCGGTGAGGAGTAGCGCAGGGTAAAACTCTCGGTGGCGGCGCGTTTCAACATGAAGCCAGCGTCTTCCAGCAGACGCTGGACCGAGGCGACGGTTGGGCGCGCGCCGATCATCTGCGTCAGTTCGCGCACAGCCCCCTCTAGTTTGAGGTCGCGCAGGGTCAAGTAATAGATGTCGAGGAACTCGCGCATCGCCGATTGCAGCGGCGTTGTGAGCAGCAACTGCCCATTGGGACGCAACAGCCGCCGCATCTGCGCCAGCGCGCCAGCGCGGTCGGGGAAACTAGCGAGGCCCAGGTTACAGGTGATGGTGTCGAAGGAGGCGTCTGGCAGGCCACTGTTCATGACGTCGGCGACAAGAAATGAGACGTTGCGTAGCCACTGATCGTTCGCCTTGCGCCGCGCGATGGCAATGGCCTCATTCCATACGTCGATGCCGGCGATGTCACTATCCTTGCCCAGGAAGCGTGCAAGTTCCAGCGTCGGATAGCCCGCGCCACAGGCGACGTCGAGGACCTGCCAGCCGGGTGTGCGTGGCAGCGTCAGGAACATGCTGAGCAGCAGGCGCCCGAATGGGGCCGACCACTCTGGCCGCAGCACGGCGTCGTAGACCTCGGCGAAACCCGGCTCGGTCACGTCATGTGTGATCGTGAGGTAGCTCTCACTGGATGTGCGCGCGAGGATGGCCTGCGCGGCGGGACTCAGCCCCGCGCCCGGTGGCGGCGCGCTGCGTGGCAGCGGCGGGAAGAGCGGAGTAGGCTGTTCGAGCGCGGGATCGCGTGGCGCGGCGATGTCGCGCAGAGCGCGGGCCTTGCCAGTGTAGCCATTATGCGCGTTGGAGGGGTCCCAATCATCCCATTGGGGCGCGCCCAGCGGATTGGGTGGCGTGCGTCGCTCGTCCTGATTGCCCATCCCAGCCCTGCCTTACCGTTGCTAAAATCTGTACTTCTCCTGAGCAGGATACCACTATCCAGACAATCGCCAGAACACCGCCTTGGGCTGTGACGATTGCAGGAAAGCCGAACCCAGCCAACCAGGAGCGTAACAGATCTTTCCCCGAACGTGTCGGGCGGGGAGGGTCCCCGTCGGCGGCAACAGCAACGCCGAGCCCGCGCCGGTGTACGACACAGGCTTGACCCGTGGGTCAATGATCGAGCAAGGGCGTGCCTTGCCCTCGTCTTGCATTTGGAGCAGATACGCTACACCGAGGCGGGCGATGTTGAGTGAGGCGCAATAATCGCGATCCCCGTTGAAACCACAGATCTCACACCATAGCCATCTCCCCCACGAGGCCGCCTCGGCTCGATCATCTGGAGCGCGATATGTCTTCGCTGGCTTGCCACAACGGGGACAGGTGTGCGACGTGCCGCGGGGAGGGCAGGTCTGAAAACGCAGGCCCACCAGACGGCATTTATAACGGAGGAGCCGCCAAATCTCCCCGCGAACGGTGGTGTTGTTACGATAGTTACGCCAGCGGCCGCGCACGCCTTTCCCGCGGCCAGTGGTTTTGAGCGTCGTGAGCGATTCCATCGACAACAACTGACACCCCTGCAGGCGGCACAAGAGCGGTAGGACATTGCTGGCGAGGTGGGCCAACGCCCGATTGCGTCGCTCATATTTGCCCCAGCAGCGATCGATCTCCCGTCGCAAGCTGGCCAGTCGCTGCGTGTACCAACCCCGTTTGGATTGAGAAGGCTCCAGGGTATCCTGGTCCTGTTCAAAGCGAGCCACCTTCTTCTTGAACTCGTCAATTTGTCGGCGAGTACGAGCCTGCCTGCCATCAAACCCGCCAGTGTTCAGGAAGAATGGCCTGCCGACTTGCGAGCTGATTTCATCCACCGCGGTGGCTTTGACACTCCGCCGGGGCTAAAGCCCCACGGATTCTCGGTTCTCCGAGGCTGGTAACCCAGCCCCTCCCCGAAGGGCCTGCCCGGCCCGCTCTATGTTCCTTGCCGCGTTGTGGTCGCGATGCAGGCTCGTTCCGCAGTCCGGGCAGGAGTGCCAGCGAACGGATAAGCCCTTGTGGACCAGAACGCCACAGCCAGAACATCTCTGGCTCGTGAACGCTGGCGGCACCGCTTGCACTCGCTTCCCGGCGCATGCTGCCTTGAAAGCGAGGATGCTCAAGAAGTGCCGCCCAGCCCGCATCGGAGATGCTCTTGGCGAGGTGGTGGTTCTTGACCAGGTTGGCGGTCTGCAAGTCCTCGTGATAGATCGACATCGTTCTTTCGCGCACAAGCGCCATTGCCGTCTTGTGGTGAAAGTCCTGTCGTTGGCGGCGCACTCGCTGATGCGCCTTGGCGAGCAATTGGACCGCCTTGCGCCGGCGATTGCTCCTCTTCTTGCGGCGGCTCACGCGACGTTGCGCGGTCTTGAGCGCCCGTTCCGCCTTGCGATACCAGTCAGGATGGAAGATACGCACGCCATCCGAGAGGGTCGCAAAGGCCTCAATGCCCAGGTCGACGCCGATTTCCTCGCCTGTCTCAGGCACGGGCTGTACGGGCACATCTGCACAGGAGAAGCAGACATACCACCCGTCCGCTTCATGGCTGATCGTGACCGTCTTGGGCGTGCCCTCCAAGGGGCGAGACCAGCGCACGGCAATCCTGCCAATCTTCGCTAGGACCAGGAACCCGTTGTCGACGGTCGCGCCGTTGCCGAACTCCTTGTATGTGATGGAGTGGTAGCGGTCGCGTCCTTGATACCGTGGAAAGCCCGCTTTCTCTCCCGCTTTCAGTCGGCGAAAGAATGCCTGATAGGTCTTGTCGAGGCGGGCCAACACGTCTTGCAGCACATGCGAGTGAATGGCGGCGTACTCAGGAAAGGCAGCGCGGATATCCTTGAGCTCGGCTTCCTGCTGATAGCGCGAGACGGTGACGCGCACTCGTTGCCAGGCGGTGATGCGTTGCTCCAAGGCGGTGTTGTAGAGGGAGCGACACAGGCCAAGCAGACGCCCAAGTTCCCGCTCCTGCGTGGGAGTGGGAATGAGTTTGTACTTGTAGGTCTTGCGTACGGTCTGTTGCTCCATATGTCTCTATTCCGCCTGATCGGCGCAAAACCGGCAATGGCCCGAAAAAGGCGGCTAATGCCACATGCCTCACCGCTCGCCTTGAAAGGCGGCGGCTTGCGGCGGGCTAAAGCCCGATTCTGTCACCCAGATAACGCGGCCATCAACGCGGCCATCAGGGCCAGCAACTCCTTTGTCACTTCGTGCTCCGGCGTTTGCATTTCCCCTGCTTCTCACCCTGTCACCGCGCCCCCGAAACACGTATCCGCACGAGTCTCTGTCCCTGTTTTGCCATCAGCTTTCTCGCATCTGTCCAAAAGTTGAGGATAGTACACGATACTCTACAGTGTCTGCCACCTATTTGTTACCCTCTAACAGCGGCGCTTCCACTCATCGCATCACGGCGTCTTCGTGCCGGTTGGCGAGCCACTAGGCGAAGGCGATGGTGTGCCCTTGGTACTTGGCGTCGGCGTGGGCTGCTCGACCGCGAAGTAGATAATCTGCGCTAGACTGGGGTCACTGTTGCTGTCGCTCTTGTCAGTCGCTGGGCGATCCCAATAGATCTTCGCCATGCCGACGCCAGTGGTCGGATATACCAGAGACAGATGCACGTTCGAGTTGTCCTTGACATCGACGCTGGTTTTCCCCGGCCCACTCGTCACCTGTGTGTCGATCCCGTTCACAAACCAGCGCACAGAAACGGTGTGTTTCTCGCCAGCGGTGAGGTTGCGCACCTGAATGACGAGATGCACCTGCGAGCCGACGGGGAAGTGTGAGGTGATGTCTATCGGCGCGAAGTTGCTATCCACCGAGCGCGCGGTGACCACGTTGACGATATATTTCGCCGCCGGTCCCGGCGTGCTGACGGGTGTGACGGGCACCTGCGAGAAATCTATGACCGCTGGTGTGAGCCGGGTCTGGAGAATCGGTGGCAGCACGCCAGAGAGGCGATCTTTGCCCAAAAAAGCGGTGGCGCCACAGGCGGCGATGCAGACGAGCATCACGCTCAAGACACCGCTCACGACGCGCCACGACCTGATCTTGCGCTTCGGCCTGTCGCTCGTCACCGGGATATAGGCTGGGCGCCGGATGCCCAGCGCGCGCTCTTCCTCTTCGGTCTCGGGCTGGCCGGGCAACGCGGGCAGACCAGCGCCCTGTGGCATCGGCATGATCTGGTTCGGGATCTGATTGGCGCTGGGGACGAGCGCGCGACCGAGGTCCATTTCCTCATAGTCGCCTCGCTGGCGGCCACGACCGCGCGGCGCGTCATAGTCGTCCCAGTCCGCTCCGGAGCCGCGACCACCGCCGCCACGCGACTTCCACTGGCTCAGCGATGAGCCGCCTGGAGCCGGAGCGCCACAATTTGGGCATCTCCCTGTGCGCGGACGTCGTGCGCCACAGCGGTCGCACTCCATGATGTCGCCTCCTGGACCTGCGTATATCTGTGCGGGGGCTAGACGTTACAGCTTGCACGGTAAAGCGCGCCGCAACGCTCAAGCAGCATACACGGCCTCTACGGAGGGGTCAAGAATTCTCGCCCAAAATTAGGAGCAATGTACGACTTGGCGGCGTGGAAAAATGTGAAAGCTCACATGCCGTTCAAAGGATTCTCACATACGCTCGCCGTACGCTGATGTACAGAGCCAAAACGCTCTGAGTACAGGTGTCGCGATCAGACGTTAAGACGCAAGAGCCGCACAAGAGAGCAGCCCAGTCACGCGACGTTGCAGAAAGCTGGTTCATCAGGTGAACGACGAACAGACTCCACAGTATCCCGCGGGACAATACTCCGCCGGGCAATCTTCCGAGCCTGCGCAGACGCCGGGGTCAGGTGGGACGGTTCCGCCTGCGGATGATCGGGCGGCCCAGCGCCCGGTCACCCCCGGCGCCGGCTGGACTCCGGAACCCTGGGTCGAGAGCGATCCCGCGCGCCACTGGGCGCAAGGCAGTGAGTTGACACCGGCGGAGTCGGCTCCCACCCAGCCATTGTATGAGCCTCCCCTGCGCGCCGCGACGACGGGTGTGCAGCTCCAAGGGCCAGCGCGCGTGATCTCGGCGGGGCTGCTCGCGCTCGTATTGATCGTGGGCGCCTTCCTCGCCGGACGCGGCCTCACGCTCGCCGCGCAGAACAACGCCTCGACATCACAGGGTCCGGTAGTCGTCTCCACATCTGGCGCATCTTCCGGCTCGTCGGTCTCCTCGAACCTCAACGCCGAGCAGTTGCAGGCGGCGGTCGTGAGCGTGGCGGACAAGGTGGAGGAGTCCGTCGTCACGGTGCATAGCTCCGGCAGCGTTGGCTCGGCCATCGGCTCTGGCGAGTTTGTCACCTCGGATGGTTACATTGCCACCAACAATCACGTGGTAGACGGCTTCAGTTCGTACTCGGTGACGCTTTCCGATGGCACGAACCTCAATGCGACCCTCGTCGGTGAGGATCCCCAGGACGATCTCGCCGTCCTCAAGGTCAACACCTCAAACGCTCCGGCGATCACCCTCGCCGATTCCAGCGCCGCGAAGGCCGGCGAGTTCGTCGTCGCAATTGGCTCGCCGCTCGGCCAGTCAAACACCAAGACCTTTGGCATCGTCAGCGCGCTCAACCGCACGGAGACCGAGGAGGGTGATAGCATCTCATCCAGCGCTGGGCCGATTCTAACGGGACTGATCCAGACGAGCGCCGCGCTCGCGCCAGGCAACAGCGGTGGAGCGCTGGTCGATCTTGACGGCAAGATGGTCGGCATGCCAACGCTCGCCGAGACCAGCGGGACAGGGCGGCAGTCTAGCTCGACCTCGACCATCGGCTTTGCGATTCCCTCGAACCGCGTCGCCTACGTGGTGAATCAGCTCATCCACAGTGGCAAGCTGACCAGCACGAACCAGGGCTTCCTCGGTGTCTCGACCCGCGCGGCGGGCAACGGCTTTGCGTCGCAGGGCGTCGCCGTCGCTGGCTTCACGCAGGACGCCCACGGCGCGACTCCGGCGCAGTCCGCTGGCCTCCAGGTCGGTGATGTCATCGTCGCCGTCAACGGCCAAACGATTACCTCGGAGGAAGATCTTGCGGGCGCGGTGCTCTCGCGCACACCAGGAACGAAGATTAGCATCGAGGTGCAGCGCGGCAACGGACAGCAGACGATTCAGGTCACGCTCGGCGAGCGTCCGACGAACGTGAGCGCATAGGCGCGCTGCCCTGACCGACGGAGGGTGTGGAGCGCACGGACGCGCTCCCTCCGCTCTCCGTCTACATCCCTCCCTTCATCATTTGTGTCGCGCCTGGTACGGCGTCTGGCGTCTATCAGTCCCCCCATTTTGAGGAGGCTCTATGTCTCTGCATGGAACGCTCGCCGCGGACGCAGGCGAGGCGCGCAAATCTCGCCTGAGCAATGTGAGTGAACTTGGCCAGCGCGCGCTGCTCTTCTTTCAGCCCTGGCGTCGCCGCGCACTGCTGCTGATCGCGCTGATCGCCGCTTTCTGCGACTTCTATCAGCTACAAGCCAATGGGTATGCGAATCTCTACTATGCCGCCGCCATCCGCAGCATGATGCAGAGCTGGCACAATTTCTTCTTCGTCTCCTACGATCCCGGTGGCTTCGTCAGCGTGGATAAGCCCCCGCTCGGCTTCTGGATTCAGACAATCAGCGCGAAGATTTTCGGCTACAGCGGCTTCAGTATCCTACTGCCGGAGGCGCTGGCGGGTATCGCGTCGGTGATCGTCCTCTACGTCCTCGTGCGGCGCGCCTTTGGCGACGTGGCGGGGCTGCTGGCGGCGTTGGCGCTGGCGATCACGCCGATCAGCGTCGTCACCAACCGCAACAACACGATTGATAGCCTGCTGGTGCTGACCTCGCTGCTGGCGGCGTGGGCCGTCCTGAGGGCGACAGAGCAGGGCAGCCTGCGCTGGCTGCTGGTTGGCGGGCTGCTCGTCGGTCTTGGATTCAATATCAAGATGCTCGAAGCCTGGCTCATCCTGCCCGCGCTCGCGCTGGTCTATTTGCTCGGCGCGCCGCTGCGCTGGCGCACGCGTCTGCTGCATCTGGTCCTCGCTGGCGGTGTGCTGCTGGTAATCTCGCTGGCCTGGGTCGTCGCGGTGGACCTCACCCCGGCCAGTGAGCGTCCGTATGTCGGGTCGAGCCAGACGAACTCCGAGATGGAGCTGGCGTTCGGCTACAACGGCATCCAGCGGCTCACCGGCGCGCTCTTCAACCGGGGTGGCCCAATCTCTTCTGGAACGAATTCAGGTTTCACCTTCCCCGTCGGCGTCGCGGGCAATGGTCCGGGCGGCGCCAGCGAGAACGGGCAGCCAGGTTTCTTCCGTCTGCTGAACGAACAGCTTGGCCCGCAGGTAAGCTGGCTGCTGCCATTTGCCATTCTCGGCTTCCTCGCGGCGGCGCTCACCAGCCGCGGAACGACGCCCACGAGCGAGACGGAATCAGACGGCGGACTGGCCGGCTGGACGCGGCGGCTGTGTCGATCTGATTCACGCAATCAGGCGCATCTGAACCAGCAGCAGCAATCGCTGACCCTCTGGGGCATGTGGGTGCTGACGCAAGGCGTCTTCTTCAGTGTCGCTGGGTTCTTCCACACGTACTATCTCTCGATGCTCGCGCCGGGCATCGCAGCGCTGGTCGGAATCGGCGCGGTCGCGCTCTGGCACGCGTTCCAGCAGGGTGGCTGGCTCGGCTGGCTGCTGCCGGTTTCGCTGGTCTTCACGGCGGTGACGCAGGTCTACTTGCTGGCGAACTATCCAGACTACCGCGCGTGGATCGCGCCTATCGCGCTTGGCGCCACGCTGATCGCCGCTGGTGTGCTGATCTGGCTACGGCTGCAAAACACTCACTCCAGTCAGGGAACCGTCGCGCTCGCCAGCGGGCATGAACCGATGGTGATCGAGGAGAACGGCGACTTCGCGGTAGAGCGCGTGGAGCCGGTGGCGCGCCCGCAGTCCTCCGCGTTATCAGCATCTGCTCCATCTCGCTGCGCCATGGATCGTGGCTGGGGCCATGCTTGCCCTCTTGGTCGCGCCCGCCGCCTGGGTCAGCGCCTCGCTCGCCAGCCCTTCTACCTCGAATCTGCCGGTCGCGGGTCCTCGACAGACCACAGCCTTCAACGGGCCAACCGGCGCAAACGGGGGATTCGCCGGGCGCAGGCAAGCCAATGGCGGGTTCCCTCCTGCTGGTGGATTCCCTGGCGGTGGATCGTTCACACCACCAAAAGGTAGAGGTGGTGGAACGTTCACTCCTCCCACTGGCGCTGGGAATGGCGGTTCCGCGACGAACCTCCAGGTGAACAGCGACCTGATCGCCTATCTCGAAGCGCACGCGACGGCTGGCTCATACCTCTTCGCCACGACTAGCTCGATGACCGCGTCACCGTATATCATTGCGACGGGCAAGCCGGTGATGGCATTGGGTGGATTTTCAGGAAGCGATCCTATCCTGACAGTAGCGCAGCTGCGGGCGCTCGTCGCCAATGGGACCGTGCGCTACTTCCTGCTCGGTGGGGGTGGAGGCGGGTTCGGCGGTGGGCCGCGCGGCGGCTCGTCCAGCGCGACCTCGTGGGTCACCAACTCCTGTACCGCCGTCTCGTCCTCGGAATGGAGCGGCTCAGGGAGCGCATCTAATGGTCAGGGGCTTGGCCTGCAATTGTATGATTGTGCGGGAAAGGCGTAGATAGAAGTCGTAGACATGAGTCGTAGACATGAGTCGTAGATACTAGTGTAGATCGCCAATTGGTGTTGGAGCGAGAGAAGATGGCAGTGATTAGGGAGACGCCAGTGAGCGTACGTGAGGAGCAGGGCGCAGTCGCCGCGCCCCAGAAACGCTCTCTGTGGTCCCGCCTCTTCTCTGGCAAGGCCCGCCCGATCCGCTTCTTTCTCGTGGGCCAGATGGCCACGCTTACACAGCTCTGCGTCCTCTACGCGCTGACGAGCCTCGGTTGGCTGCCTGGCGTGGCGAACGCCGTCGCGCTGGTCCTCTCCTCGCAGGTCAACTTCTTCCTCAGCGCCACCTTTACCTGGCGCGATCGCGACGCGCTGGAAAGACGTAGCGAGCGTGGACGGGGAACCACACGCATCATTCTCGGACGCTGGGCGCGCTTCATGAGCGGCATCGCGGTGACGACGCTGCTCAACGACGGGCTGTTCATCCTGCTGGAGCGCACTGCTCTGCCTGTACTGGTCGCTGCCTTGATCAGCTCAGGCGTGATCGCCGTGGTGAACTATCTGATGATTGATCTGCTGATCTTTCGCCGCAAACGTCGCAACGCCTCGGCGCCCGCATAGCGCTACCTCCCCTTCTTGCTCAGAGATGGAATGCAGGAGATACCGTATGCCCAATGTCGCGCGCGCTTGACGCTCGCACAGTGGGCGCGTACACTTGGGCGTACCTCCACTTTGGCTCGATTTTGCCCGTGCGCGTTCCCCACGCAGCGTGGCGCCAAGAGAGCGGGGATGTGGTTTGGCGCGTGTCGTCGGTGGGCTTTTGGGCTGGATCGCCAGTGTGACGCCCCTGATCGTGGTCAACATCTTTGGCGCGCTCGGCGTCTTGAGTTGGGATGACGCCTTCGTCGTCAGCGCAGTCGCCTTGATTGCAGGCCCGATACTCGGCGGGCTGGTCGCGGGCTATGTCGCGGGCCATCCCGACCGCGCCTCCGCGTCTGGCGCGCGTGAGGCGGGCGTGGCCGGCGGAATAGCCGCCGCGCTCTACTTCCTCTCGATCACGGGACTGGTGATCTTTGCGCTGCGCCCAGAGACGATCCCCGCCACCTTGCAGGAGCATCCCCTGCGTACCGCGCTCGCGGTCATTGCCCTGGCGATCTTCGCGCTCTTTGCGGTGGGCGTCGCCTTCTTCGTCGGCGCCTGGTTCGACCGCCGCGCGGACGAGGTGGCGTATGAGTCGTATACCGCGAAGATGCGCGCGCTGAATGTTCAAAAAGCTCCGAACGCCTCGCGTCCCGCCACGCCAGCGTCCAGGCCACTCGGACCATCGGAGTCGCATGGATCAAGCCATGGGTCGAGCATGCGTGATTGGCGCGAGCGCGCGCAGACGCCCGCGCAGGGAGGATATCCTGGCGGTCCACGGCGTGAGGATGACGCAGAGCCGCGCCGTGAGCCGTGGCGCTCGCGCTAGTCCCACGCTGACCCAAAGGAGATCGCCCGATGGCGCGCCTGTTATTCCTGGGAACCGCCGCCGCGCTACCCACTGCGCGCCGCACAAACTCCATCATCGCCGTGACGGGTGATGGTGATAAGAGTGGACTGCTGATCGACTGCGGTGGCGATGTCTATGGGGCGCTCTTGCGCGCGGGACTCGGCCCGAACGACCTCGGCGATCTCTTCATCACCCACGCGCATATCGACCATATCGGCAGCCTCCCCTCGCTGATCGAGAGCTACCGCCTCGGCGGGCGCGCGAAACCACTGCACATCTGGGCGCTGCCGGAGGTGATGGCGGTGGCGCATAAGCTGATTACCGCCTTCGACTTCGAGCTGCATCTGGACAACTGGACGTTCGACGTCAGCTTCCATGAGATGGAGCATGGTCAAGAACTGACACTTGGCGGCTACAAGGCGCGCATCCTGCGGATGGATCACGCCGTGCCGTCGGCGGGCGTCCGGCTGGAACTGCCACGCGGCCCCATCGCCTATACCTGCGACACGCAGCCGAATCCGGCGCTGCCGAAGCTTGGGCGTGGGGCAAGGCTCCTCATTACCGAGAGCACCTTCCTGCGCCAGCACGTCGAGTATGCGCGCATGACCAAGCACATGACGGCGTACGAGGCGGGGCAGCAGGCGACGGCGTGTGGCGTCGAAGCGCTCGCGCTGGTGCATATCGGCGAGGGTGAGGGCATGGCGGTGGAAGAGGCGCGCGCCGAAGCCGCTACAAGCTTCTCTGGTGAGGTGCTGATCCCTGCGGATGGCGACGCGCTCGAAGTCTGAGACGGAAGGTGTTTCATTGGCACTCCGCCGGGGCTAAAGCCCCACGGATTCTCAGGATACGCACATGGCAACCCATCACGTTGGCTCCTGAAGGGCCTGTCCGGCCCTAGAAAGGCGTTGACCGCATCGCCGGGCGAGCAAGGCTCAAAAAACTCCGGCTCAAGCGCGGCGCACCACGTCCAAGATACGTTGATGCTTTTACCCGTGGGAACGATTTACCACGGAACCCGCCGAAACATCATTGTTCGATTGGTGAGGTGCAAAGGGCCTACGAAGCTATTCTCGCACACGGGCAAGAAAACGGCAATCGGACAGGAGGATGGGGATAAAGCCGCACACGCCTTACCACTGCCGCTAAAACGGCGTGGCTTGCGGCGGGCTAAAGCCCTTTTCAGTCATAGCCCAATGCGAGCGCGGCTCCGGCGGCAGGCGCGCCAGATGATATACTGTCGGCGAGCAGGATAGAACGAAAGTTCTTGCAGCGACGCCGAATTAGACGCGCATGAGGGCCAGGGCCATGAGCGAGCGCATTGTCTCTCCCAATATGAGCGAGCAGGATATGGACGACGAGATCCAGGAAAATTCGCTGCGGCCGCGCCGCCTGGACGACTACATCGGCCAGGACAAGGTCAAGTCCAATCTGCGCATCCTGCTGGAGGCGGCGAACAAGCGTGGCGAGGCGCTCGATCACGTGCTGCTCTACGGTCCGCCGGGCCTCGGCAAGACCTCACTCTCGCTCATCATCTCGACCGAGATGGGCGTCAATATTAAGATGACCTCCGGTCCGGCCATCGAGCACGCCGGCGACCTCGCCTCGATTCTGACGGCGCTGGAGGAGCGCGATGTGCTCTTTATTGACGAGATACACCGCCTGGGGCGCGTCGTCGAAGAGCGGCTCTATTCCGCGATGGAGGACTTCGCGCTCGACCTGGTGATCGGCAAGGGACCGTCCGCACGCTCGATGCGGCTGCCGCTCAAGCCGTTCACCGTCGTCGCGGCCACCACCCGCGCCGGAGCGCTCTCGGCCCCCTTACGCGACCGCTTCGGCGCCACCTACCGGCTGGACTACTACGACCAGGAGGCTCTGGCGAAGATCATCCGCCGCTCGGCGCGCATCCTGCGTATCGAGGCGCACGAGGATGGCGTGCAGGAGATCGCGCTCCGGGCGCGCGGCACGCCACGCATCGCCAACCGGCTGGTGCGACGCGTCCGCGACTACGCCCAGGTGCGCGCCGATGGCGTTATCACGCGCGAGGTGGCGCGCGCGGCGCTGGAGGCGCTGGAGGTGGACGAGAAGGGGCTGGATACCTCCGACCGCATGCTGCTGCTGACGATCATCCAGAAGTTCGACGGCGGCCCAGTGGGCATCGAGACGCTGGCGGCCAGCACGAGCGAGGAGTCCGAGACCATCGAGGATGTCTACGAGCCGTACCTGCTCCAGCTTGGCTTCCTCGCGCGCACGCCGCGTGGCCGCGTGGCGACGCGCCTGGCGTACGAGCACCTGGGCATTCCCTATCGTGGCAACGCCGGCGGCTTCGGCCTCTGGGACGCGCCCGACGACCCAGGTCAGTAGGCGTGAGCGACGATTCCGGCGGCTATTTGCAGGCGAATCGCGCCATCTGGGACGCCTGGACGGCGCATGATCTCACATCAGACCACCATCAGGCAGTGGGGGTCGTGCGCGCCGGCGGCTCGACGCTCCGTTCGATTGAGCGCGACGAGTTTGGCGAGGTCGCGGGCAAGACGCTGCTGCACCTGCAATGCAACATAGGCGCGGATACGCTCTCGTGGGCGCGGCTCGGCGCTATCGTCACCGGCGTCGATTTCTCGCATGAGGCGATCTCGGTCGCGCGGCGACTCGCGGATGATGTGGGCCTGCCAGCGCGTTTCATCGCCAGCGACATCTATCACTTGCCGGATGCGTTGGATGAGCGGTTCGATCTCGTCATCAGCGCGTATGGCACGATTGGCTTCCTGCCTGATCTTGCGCGTTGGGCTGAGGTCGTCGCTCGCTATGTCGCGGATAGTGGGCGTTTCCTGCTCGTGGATATTCACCCACTCTCGTTGATACTCCAGCAGTCGATTCAGCCGGATTCTGACGGCGATCTAGCAGTTGTGCGATCATACTCCACTGGCGACGCGCCTGACGATGAATTGGTAAAGGCTGGCGAAGGAGCGTCACCGCTTTATACCTGGCGGCACTCGCTCGGCGATGTCGTGACCTCACTGGCGCAGGCTGGATTGCGTATCGCGGCGCTACGCGAGTACCCCTACACGTTCTGGCGGCAGTTTCCGAAGCTGCGACAGGACGGCGATGGCTGGTGGCGCTGGCCCGACGACACGCCACAGGCTCCGCTGCTCTACTCGCTGCTTGCTATGCGCTAGAGCTACTTCGTGCGCCTAGCGCCGCTGGAGTGGTAGACTGGTATCCTGCCAACAGGCGGGTGGTGAGCGCAACTGAGGGTGGCGATTTCTCAAGAGGGAGGCGCGCATGAACCAGTCCAATCCAGGCGTTGAGTCTGATCTGGCGATGCGTGTCGGGCTGCTCAATTTGGCGACGAGTTTCCGTCTCTCGCAGGCTCTCTACATCGCGGCGCGCATGGAAATAGCCGGCCTCCTCGCGGGCGAGCCACAATCGGCGGAAGCGCTTGCGGCAGCAACCGGCGCTCATGCGCCCTCACTCGCCCGCCTGCTGCGCACCCTTGTCGCCTTCGACATACTCCATGAGACGGAGCCTGGCCTATTTGCACTCGCCCCAATAGGAGTGTATCTGCAAGCAGACCATCCCCAGTCGGTCCGTGACGCCGTGCTGTCATTCGTCGGCGAGGACGCCTGGCGCAGTTGGGGGGAATTGTTGCACTGTGTGCAGACCGGCGAATCGGCGATGAGCCATCTGTTTGGTGTGCCAACACCGTTCCTGTACTATGCGCAGCACCCAGAACTCAACGCGCTGATGAACGCGGGCTTTGCGGCCAATGGGCGCGTCAGAGCAGACGCCGTGGTCGCGGCGTACGACTTCTCGACCAGTGGGACTCTGGTCGATGTCGGCAGGCGGACGGGGGCAGTTGATCACCACCATCCTCCGTGCCTATCCACACTTACGCGGCGTCCTGTTTGATCAACCCCATGTCGTCGAGAGCGCCGGACCGCTGGTGGAAGGCGCTGGCGTCGCCGAGCGGCTTCAGATCGTCGCGGGCGACATGTTCACGGAGATTCCAGCGGACGGCGATACCTATCTGCTGATGAACGTCATCCATGATTGGGATGATGCGCAATCCCTCGCCATCCTCAAGAACTGTCATCAAGCAATGCGTCCAAAGACGACGCTCCTGCTGATTGAGCAGATGCTGCCGAGTTCCATTACTCCCTCGGTGATGGCGCAAAGCCAGACACTTGCTGACCTCAACATGTTGGTGCGCACCGGCGGGCAGGAGCGCACTGAAGAGGAATTCCGTGTTCTGCTCAGCGCCGCAGGGTTTGACCTCGTCGGCGTCACTCCAACGCAGACCGCGCATAGTGTGATCAAGGGAGAGCGGAGGGAAGACGCGCCCGACGGCTCAGGGCAATAGGGGCAGGGTTATTGGATTCGTTATGACCGAAGATGAGGCGATCAGCATCCTCGACGAAGAGCTTGCCAGCCCTTCAGGCTGGCTGTCGCGCGCTCGTCGTGGCGAGACGAAAGATGGCGCGCCACCTGCCCAAATCCATGAAGCGTTGGCGGCTTTAAGTGACGCTTGGGCAGATACTATCTTTGTGCTCAAGCGCGCAGTCCTTCCAATGATGCAGGTAGATAGCGCGCTGTGCGAGATGAATGACCCTCCATTCGTGGTTCCAGACGACCTCCCAAGCTCGCTTGGCGACTTATTAGAGGTAGAGGGTATCCTGCGTTTGCGAACCAGGCGGCCGCGTCATCGGGAGTGATGGCTGCGATAGCCAGACGGACCGCTGCTTGGAGGGCCTCCTGGGTGCGGGCGCCGAGACCCCGCAGGATGGCCTTGACCTTGGAGAACGCCTGCTCGATCGGGGTGAAGTCGGGCGAGTAGGGCGGCAGGAAGAGCAGGTCGCAGCCGCGCGCCGCCAGCGCCGCACGCAGGCTGGGGGACTTATGGGCACTCAGGTTGTCCAGCACCACCACCTGTCCCGGCCGCAGCCGGGGCGCCAACTCGTCGCGGATGTACCACTCAAAGGTCTCGCTCGTCATTGCCCCCGCGATGAGCAACCAGGGTTCGAGCAGCCCGTCGGGGGTCAGCGCGGCCACCAGCGTGGTGTTGTGACCGTGGTTGCGCGGCGCCGAGCCGGTCGCGCGCTGGTCGTGCGGCGCCCAGCCGTAGAGCCGCGTCAGCGAGGTATGGGTGCTGCTTTCGTCGACAAAGACGAACTGCGCGGGGTCGCGCGTGGCGACGGCTTCCCGCCAGGCGGCACGCGCTTGCTCGTCACGCTCGCTGGCTGCCAGTGTCTTTTTTTGTGCGTCCAGCCCAGCCGGCGGATCGCCCGCCACATCGTCGCCTCGCTCAGTTGCTGCCCCTGGTGCTCGGCCCACCACGCACAGTGCTCCAGCACCGTGGCATCGGGCGCCGCTTCCAGCCGGGCGCGCAAGATGACCTCCTGCTCCGTCCCAATGCGGCGCGGGCACCCGGGAATCGGCTTGCGCTCCAGCGAGCCCGTCTGAGCCCGTCTCGCGCTGTTGTACCACGGCGCGTTTGACCGTGGTCACCGCCACACCAAAGCGGCGCGCGGCTTCTCGCATGGGCTGACCGTCAGCCACCGCTCGCACCAAGCGTTCCTTGAGGTCGGTCGAATAGGCTCGCATACTGTTATGTATAGCACATCCCATGCCTGGCTTTGCTTCTTGCAAGTTGCTCTAGGTCGCGTCGAGGAAGTTCTGTATGGCAATGATGCCTATCACCAGCATCTGACGCAACTCGCCTTTGGACAGAACCCTCGTACAGTCGTGTGGGGGCCAAATTCAGGTTTGCAAGATGAGGCGTTAGGTCGCATCTTAGATTTCTTGACCGGTGATGATGGCCTGATGTTTGAGGGGAGTATGGTTCTTCCACTTACCGAAGCCAACTGCGACTATGCGCGAACAGTCTTCCGCGAACTGGTCGAAAGACATGGTGCCAGCCACCGGGTTCCTCGTCTGTTAGCTGGATGGCTCATTGGCTTGAAGGGACACCTGATAACCTGGCGACGTAGCCCTGCAAGCACCATCCGGCAGGCGGAACTCGCCGACGAACTGCTTGAATTGGTATTCCAATATCTGTCTGGCGTAGATAAACGACGCAACTTAGGCTATGAGCAACTAAAATGGGCCTGACCGGCGAACCGATCAAGCCCACAGATAGCAAGTGTGACTACTCGCTGCGCAGGCGATCCAGCACCTTCGGCTGGCGGAGCTTCGCCAGCGCGCCGGCCTCGATCTGGCGCACCCGCTCGCGCGTAATGCCCAGCTTGCGTCCGACCTGCTCCAGCGGGTACGTGCGTCCCGCCTTGCCCAGCCCGAAGCGCATCTGCAGCACGAGCCGCTCGCGCGGCGTCAGCACGTCCTCCAGGACCTCCTGCACCTCGCGCTTCATCGTGCGTGTCGTGGCGATCTCTTCCGGCGAGGTGCTGTTCTCGTCGGCGAGCACGTCGCCCAGCTCCTGCTCCTCATCCTCGCCAACCGGCAGCTCCAGCGAGATCGGCGTGCCAGGCGCCGCCTCCAACTCGTGCAGCCGCTCGACATCCATCTCCAGCGCCTCGGCCAGCTCCTGCTCGGTCGGCTCGCGGCCAAGCTCCTGCACCAGCCGCTGTCGCTCGCGGCGGACGCGGTTCAGCGCAGTGTTGACATAGACCGGCAGACGAATCGCGCGGCCCTTGTCAGCCACCGCGCGGCTGATCGCCTGGCGAATCCACCAGGTCGCGTGCGTGCTGAAGCGGTGGCCACGCCGCCAGTCGTAGCGCTGCACGGCGCGCATCAGCCCGATGTTGCCCTCCTGAATCAGGTCGAGCAGCGATAGCCCACGCCCAACGTAGCGCTTGGCGATGCTGACCACCAGACGTAGGTTGGCGAGCACGAACTGCTGCGTGGCGTCCTTATCGCCCGCCTCGATGCGTTGCGCCAGGTCGATCTCTTGCGCATGGCTGAGCATCGCCACGCGGCCAATCTCACGCAGGTACGCCGTGATCGCGTCGACCTCGGCGGCCTCGCTGCGATCCGGCGCCTTGGCTGGCTCCTGGACACGCCGCAGCCGCGTCGTCGTCACCTCCGGCACGACAGGCGTCTCGGCGACCGTGGGGGCGTCCTCGGTCTCAAGAGCGCGAATATTGTTCTCGATCATCTCATCCTCCTCCACGCGCGCTACCTCGTCGTCGCTGTCGATGATGTCGACATCGGCGTCCAGGAGCAACTCGACGGCGGCCTCATACTCGTCAGCCTCATCCTGCTCGTTGTGTTCTGTGTCAGGTGAGGCGAGCGTATCGGCGTCCTCCGCATCAGAGACGTCGGGAGAAAGGGTGTGCGCGCCCTGCGACCGGTCGCGGCGGACGGCGGCCTCCAGGTCGGCGCGACGCACATAGCCCCGGCGCTTGCCTTCCTCGAGGACCTGCTCCAGAGTGAGCGCATCGTGGTGTTCTTCGTGGTGTTCATCGCTATGCGAATCAAAGTTTTCTTCAGTGTTCATGGGCGTCATCCAGCGCTTCAAAGCGGAAACATCGGTCAGGGGTCGCGGAGGTAACACCGCTATAGCAAGGGCAGAGCGCTCCTTGGCGGCTCACCATGTAGGCGATACGACGGGTTTCCAAGACGATGAGGGGGGAATGCTCTGTGGCGCCAGCGCACATGATCCGCGGTCGAACGAGCTGATTCCATCAAGCTGTTCAGTTAAGCGGAGCGTATAGAACGCCTCTCACGTCTCACCCTCTATACGCAGATGGGTCACTCTAAGTTACACAACGAACACGCGCAGCGCGAATCCGCTTTGCATCTGGCGGACCAACTGGCTATCAAACTTCGCTGAAGGTCCTACTGACCCTGGCTAAGCGCCAGGCGGCGCAAGATGTGAGTGGATTCGCTCACCGTCACAAGCTGTAACTATCCAGCGTTCCAGACACCGTCGGCACAACGACGATTCCATGGGAACTGGCCACGCCACCCCAGGACGTGCCCACATGCTTCGCGCTCCATACCTCGTCGCCCGTTTGCGCTTTGTATGCCACGACACGATCAGCCTGACTGACAAAGATGATATCTCCCGTGGCAGCTGCTGGTCCGATAGGGCGATCCGTCGTACACTTGCGCCAGACAATCTCACCGGTGTCAGGTCGGAGCGCAGAGAGATTGCCGAGACAGTTGGGCAGGTCGGTGTGAAAGAAGCCGGCGCCGACGATCAGAAGTCCCTGAGTGAACGTTGCGGGCTGGAACACCCCACCGCCGTTCTTGCCATTGTCGGCGTCGGCGACGCGCCGGGACCAGGCAAGCGTAGGCGTGGAACCACTGGTTGGAGGGCTAATGGCATAGAATTTGCCGAACTTGTCCCCAGCCGCCATGTACTTCTGTCCCTGGTAAGTGTAGATGACGGCTCCTTCTCCGAAACCGTAGTCATTGTTGTCAAACGGCATCACGCTATATGACCAGCGCGTCTCCCCCGTATTCCAATCCAGGCCGAGAAACGCCTCCTCCTCAGGCTGGACCACCCCATAGCACGGATTGGCGGTGGTGGCGACGATCGTCTCACTTTCTGGATCAGCGGTCAGCGATGACCAGACTCCACCGCCCAGCACGTCCGCTGTAGCCGTGTAGTGCCTCCAAATTGTCTCGCCCGTGTCAGGGTTGATGGCAAAGACAGAGCCGCGAATACACGGGTCGTCTCCTTGAGACGCCAGGCCAACATACACCCGATCATTGACCACCAGCGGTGAACTCCAGATAAAAGCGCCGGTGGTCGGCGATTGCAATTGCACAACCCAGCGTTGTTTGCCAGTGGTGATATCAACCGCATAAAGACGCGCTGCCGGCGTCCCAAAGAAGGCGAGCTTGCGTTTCTGATCGATTGCGACCGACGAGTGGATGCCTCCTCGGTTTTCCGCTACGCCATCAAATTGCCAGCGTGTTACGCCGGTCAGCAGGTCGATGGCATAAAGCGAGACTCCGCTGGGCGCATAGACCGTTCCATCCACGATCGCTGGTGTCGTATAGAACCCCTGAGGTTTCTTGACCGACCAGCGGGTGCGCAGACCGGTCACATTCGCGGAGGTAAGCGTATCTTCTCTGGGTTAAATCCAGTACCCACGGCGTCATAGCGATATTGGGGCCAATCGTTGCCCTGAGCGAACGTGACAGGGGTCGGTGTTGGACCCTGCGGCGTCTGGGTAGACGCTGTCGGGCGCGCGGTGGAGAGGGGACGATTTGCGATAACCGCAGCCACACCGGTGACGATAAGAAGTGTGGCCAGCACACTCACCGTAATGCCCTGAGACCTGCCAAAACGCCTCGCGGCAGGCGGCCGTGGATCTCCTGGATCTCCCATCATGCCACACTCTCCCTTTCAGTCAACAGCAGGGCTCATAGTCGCCTAGTATGAAGTCCTATCCTCTACCCAGGCACTGCGTGAATGAAGGCGCTGATATTTCACCTTACCTCGTCTTGCGCCGGACTAGACGGGGCGTACACGTGGAGGGTGCTGATAGTGTGTCCCGATTCAGTATGTACAAGGGAAGAGTTCTGAAGCTTTAACCCGCTTTCCGCGCTGAGTGGTCGCCATGGAGGCCCTTCCCTTAAAGCCGTAAGGGTGTGAGGCAAAAGTGGCCGCTCTGGGTTCTGGTTCGTGCCCAAACGCTGTTGGAATGGCGTAGGGTGCATATATCTTAACTACGCCGCCAAGGAAGCTGATGCGGACACCTTATAGACCCGTGCAAAATGTTCGCTCAGCGCTTGCAGCACGCCGCCCTTGCGCTCGGCTTCCTGGTCCAGCTCGTCCAAGTGTTGGGTGAGCAGATCGCCCACTGAGTATGCCGGCTTGAACTCGAGCGGCAACACACCTTTGGCCGAGAATATTCCCGAGCAGCATCTGCACCCGATGCTCAAGCTGCTCAGCGCGTGAAAAGCGTTCGCCCATGCCGCGCTCGACCCAGCGCGGGCACATAGCCTTGCCGTTCTTGGTACCGCTGACACTTGGCGGTGATGCGCGCCACCTCCTTTTCGACGACCTTCTCCATCCAGCGCTGCAACGTCATGAGCGCGGCGCTGGTCGGCGAGGCATCCTCGACCTCGAGCGACTTCACCACCCCCAGCGCCATCCGGCGCAGAATGCGATTCTTCCCACTGTACCGTGATCCCCGCACTAGCCGTCGCTGATCCTCATCGAGTGGCTGTGCCTGGGCGACTGTTGCGAACTGGTCACGCAGCGCCACCCAGGTGGGATGGGTCGGCCAGCGCGAGCGATTGGCCGAGCCGCTGTCCTCGACCAGCCGCAGCCAATGCTGGGTGAGGAAGAGCACCAGTTCGTTCATCCGTGCGAAGAAGCGCGGCAAGGTTCCGATGTGCTGGAGTTCCTCTGCCGCCAGTTCCGCTTCGATCTCCGCCTCATCGTCGTCTTCTTCGGGTGGCGCATAGAGCTTGAACCCCTTCGCGCCTTCTCGTCGCAGCTGGAACTCTAACCGCCACACGTCCTGCTCTGGTTCGTAGTCCTCACCGTTCTTCGCCAGGAGCAGCGCGGCATAGCTGTCGTTGCCCTTCTCCGTCGTCTCCAGTGTCTTGTTGTAGAGGCGGGCCTGGACTTGCCCTTTGCCGAAAGCGTAGCCGGTCGGACGACTCCCCTGGAAGTAGAGCGCACCCTTCGTCTTGCCCGGACGGATGAAGCAGCGCAACTCCTCCGAGACATTGCTGAGACTCGGCGCATAGCCACCCTGATAGTCGATATGCACATCCGCACGTGAGAGCTTGGCCGCCTCAAAGGAAATGGCGTCATTGACCGGCTTGGACGGCTGGTCGGCGTAGAGCTTCTCGCGCACCCACGCCAGCGCAGCTCGGCACGCGCCTTGCGGCCCTTCCGGATGGGTATGCAGCGCATATGAGCGCATCTCAAGGTAGACACTCGGCCGGTTCTGGATGCGCTCGCCGAGCAGCTTGACTGAAAAGTCTTCGGTCTCGATCAGGAAGGCGTAGCCGCCCTTCGCGCCTTGGGGGCAGACGCGTGCGCCGAGCCACTCCGGGCAATGCACGCGTCGCTTCATCCGCCAAGGCCTGCGCAGTCACCTTCTCCTCATTGAGCCGCTCGCGCATGGCCTCACTGATCGGCAGATCGCACGAGAAGTACAGCGTATCTGGCCCAGCCAGGAGCACACGCACAGGCATGTCGCCGGCAGTTGTCGTCTCTTCGATCGTCATCATTTCACTCCTTCACGGACGTGGTCTCTCGCTGTCAGCGGAGAGGGCCGTGAGACCCAATCGGCCCTCCTGCCCGCCCTCCGGCGTCCTGCCGTCGGGCGGGCAAATGAATAGAAAGAGTTGGCCGCTTTGTGCCTCCCTCGGCGCTCGCCGGTCGCCCGCTGTCGACGCGCATGCCATCCCGCCGAGACGATCGGGGAGGATAGCGCCGCGCGGCTTGTTGTCAAGGCTAAACCCTGCGGGCGGCGCTCCCTCCGCTGCTCTCCGCTCGCGGCGGCCTTGACGCCTGCGCTCGCTGCGGCGCTAGCAGAATCCCCGATCTCGGCGGGGCTGGCCGCACCGTCCGAGCGGCCTGGACTCGGCGCTCACCTCACACCCTGTGGAGGTCGCATGGTATGCTCAGCATGCTGGTAAGAAGCCAGCTGGCGCTTCTCAGAGAGGACTTGTATGGATGCCGAGGTGGAGTGGGGCATCGGCCGCGCGGTCGGTGGCAAACCGATGTACCGCCCTGCGCGGATGCGGGTCGGGACCACCTGGTACTCGGCGCAGATCGTCGAGGTGATGCGCATTGTGACACACCCAGCTCCACCGCGCAGTGAGCTCCACTTGCTCGAGTATGCGGATGAGACCGGCGCGCACGCATTCACCGCAATCCCCTACGGAGATGAAGCCTTTGCCTGGGCCGTGCAGCGATTCGCACACATGGTCCATGTTCCACCAGCCGCCGTGGACATTGAGATCGCCGGTCAGCGCATCCCTGTCGGAGCTGACCGCTTGCCGCCCGGTGATACAGCGAAGTTCGCTCGGGCCGGTCTGGTGCCCTGTGGCCAGTATGACGAGCGAGCGCCCGTATGGTCCTGGCGGTCGCGAGACCAGGCACGGGAGCAAGCACTTTGCTGCTGGAGCCAAGCTCTATTGTGTCCACCCGTTCTGGGGCGACGGGGGCGAGCAGATCGAGGTGATCGGTCGCCATCGCGCCACCCACCGCTACGTCAGCATGGTCGTCAGCTCGTCCTGGCTGACCAACTGGCGTGTTGACCTGGCCTATAGCCCTTATCTCATCCGTGCTCTCTGGCCGGCGTGGGACGGCGACTCCGCGGTCGAAGGAGAAAGCCGAGCAGCTGGTGGACGCAATGTCCCGTCGGATACAGGCACGAGCCCAGGCTGCGTCGCATGGAAGTACGGAGCAGGGCGCAGAGGAATCGTCCTGAGGGTTTGCACTCCCATGTGCCTCGAGTCGCGCATTGCGGATGGCATAGTCAGCCTCCGTCCAGGTTCTCCCCTGCGCCTCTGGCGCGTTCCCACTCACGAGGGCGACCGAGATCGAGCCGTTCTGGCTGCTGCGGTGGTTGCCGTTGAGAGCGAAAGGGCCGCTGCTCGTGGCCACCTCCACGAGCGAATCTGGTGACTGCTCCAGACCGGCAAAGTAGACTGCTCTCATGTGGACTGCGCTGCGCTTCCACTGCGGCGAGCAGCCCATCCAACCGCTCCCGATCCTGCGGCGTCATCACCGCCGAGGCGCCGAAGAGCGCCACCTTCTGACTCAGCGACGCTGAAGCATCATTGGCGATGGTGACCGCATCGCGAATCAGTCCCAACCCACTCGCCAGCTCCACCTGCGCCAGAATGTCTCTGGCCGTCACGGGCAACGGACGCGCCATGGCGAGATACACCGACAGGAGCGGCGCCGCCAGCGCACGCGAGAGAATGAGCGCCCAGGCGACGACACTCACTGGCGTCTCATAGCGCCAGGCCATGTAGGCGTAGGTCCCTGCCTCCAGGACGGCCACCGTCGCCATCACCCCACGATGCAGCCGCATCGAGCGTGGCTCCGCTCGTCGCATCCCCAAGAGGCGCAGCATCGAGGCGGCATAGAGCATCGCCACATCCATACACAGCACCAGCAGCGTACTGACTCCCAAGCGAGATCGCTGCTGGCAGATCCACATGCCCCTGTTGTGCGCCATCCAGGACGCTCAGCAACGCATCCCCGCCCAGCGCAACCAGCGATCCAGCCGAGAACAACACCAGCATCAGCGAGGCGCACACATGCGCCAGCCGCGCCATGCCTGAGCCTTGCCGGGCGATATCGGCGAGCTGGTCCGCCACCTCATCGCGTTCCCCAAACCAGCGTGCTCGCCAGGCTGCAGCCGCCCCTGTCGTCGAGCAGGGAGCGCTCGTTTCTGTCGTCTCATCCGTATCAGTCATAGATCCTCCTGGAGGGAATGGGAGAGGCAGGTGTCTACCTCTCCCCGAGTACTCATCTACGCGGACTGCTTCTCAGCTGCCTGCGCCTTGGCGGCGTCGCGCTCGGCCTTGCGAGCTGCGCGGCGCTGCTTGGCCTGCAGCTTGCTGACCTTGCGCGCTTCCATCAGCGCCCGGCGCTCATCCGCCGTCGCTTCACGCACATCCGTGGCCTGGAAGATCACCAGCGCGCCGACCGCCTTCTCCCCTGGTCGCGCGTTGCTCCGGGTGAAGCCCAACGCTCGCATGGTGTTGGCGGAGACCACCAGCCAGGTCTCCTCCATCTCCCACTGCTCCAGGATGTCGGGCTTGGGAGAGACATCCAGCGGCATCTCACACAGCACCCGATCATTCATGCCGGGAACGTTGAGGGTGAGCTGGATCTTGGTCACCACCTCACCCGTGGACTGCACCGTGTAGCTCGACTCGTCGGTCTGCTCCGCCTTGCCCGTAATCACAAAGTTCGCCATGGTTCTTCGTTCCTCTTCCTTGGTTCGTGGCGCAGGCACGTGCTTGCCTGCGCATTCTTCAACTCAATTGGTCCGCATGGAGACCTGTGTGCGGTCAACTCTCTGCTTCGCTCCTGCATCGATTGCAGATTGGGCATAACCGCGGACCATGGTGCTGGGCCTTTAGTTTGCGTTCAAGGGAGCGCCCACCAGGCCAAACACGGACAATGCTGTAGGTTATCCTGCGCTCATTTGCTACCTGAAGTAGCCGCGCTCCTCTGCCTAATAGGTGTTGCTGATGGCGCAGGGTGGGTGTGGAATACGGTGTCCAGCCCAAGTAGTGCCGAGCATGAGCCATCGGTCTATCAAGGTGTTCGAGGTAGACAACCCCATCAGCAAAGGCGTCTAGAGATGGCGTTAGATCACATGTTCCATGCATGACCGCTGCATCAGTACGCTCGGTGGTTGGTGGCGCTAGCGCAGCCATGCTGTCGGCATTCGCCTGATCGGTGTCGTTCATAACCGCCAGGACTTGCTACAGCGAAGAGGGAGTATGGAGTTGCAATGCGCATGAATTCGGCGTAAGCTAAGCTACGAGCTTGCTAAACCGCTGTATTGATAGCACGACAAGCTCTTGGCTCCTACGGCAGATGAACCAGTGCTCCCTCCTTCAAAGCCTCCCATGCTTGGTCTCTTAATGCCCACCCTCGTTACCGCGGCCCGGCATGGTCACTCCGGCCATCTCGATTCCACCGCCAGGACCGCCTGCACACTGCGGGGGAGAGCAGCATCAGAATATGGGATCCCCGTATTCCACACGACCATGCGACCAGGTATTATTCATGCAGTGGATCGGCGCGGTGGGATACATTGGCGCCCACCATTCGTCTTCACTCCGACCACCCGACGAGGACACGCAAGGACAGCGCGACGCCTAGCAGGGATGCTCATACCTCTGGCACGCCAAGGCAGACAGGATGCTGACATGCCATCTATGGGCGCATTGTCAGAACGCAATCGTCAGGGCGAGCCCCAACGGTGCTGCGCCGAGCTCATCAGGTATTGTATTGCCTTGCAGCACGACCTCTGCCGCGACATCTGCTGCCTTCAACTGCTCCAGAGTCTCGGGTACCGGCACTGGGAAGAATGGCGGCGCCTTCCCCGCCGGCGCCACAGGCGCTCCCCGCTTGCGTCTCCGTTGCCGGACGAACCCGCCAACGTCCTTGTCTGGCTGAGCAGCACCTCTCGTCAGCGCCTGGAAGGGCCGCGTAGTCCCATCGAGACATCAAAGGTCTTCCTCCTTGGGATGGCAACGCCGTGCAACGCACCAGATAGCCATGTGCACCAGCAATCCTTTCAGCAGTCCTACCACACTCCATCCGTATCTCGACGACTCCACAGCAAGCTTCTATGGAGTCGGCGTATCATTCTGTAAGCGGACACGCAGTACTACGTTGCATCAGCACCGCTAGCAGGATTCTTGACTGTTCATCTCGCCAGCGAGTCGCCACAGCGCTCGCTGTGCCCAGACCGAGTCGGCGATGGCTCGCGACTCCTTGACCACGGCAATGGCACGGCGATACAACTCCTTAGCTGATAATTCATCATTGTTGGCTTCGTACTCACGACCAATGGCAGTGTACGCTTTGCATACTGCCGACATATCTTGATGTTGCCATGCCATGTTCGCCAGCTCTTCGAGTAGCAGTTTACGGTCTCCCGGAATACCCTGCAGGAGCTGGAGGCGCGCGCGAATGATGCGCGCTCCGACTTCGCTCGCTGTGTAGTCTGAGGCAACAGCTATCTCGACAGCGCGGCGGATGTAGGGCTCAGACTGCAAGAGATAGGCAGCGGTTGCCGTGTCGTCACCGAGCCTGGAACTTCGCTCAGCTAGATCTAACAGGATATCCCCTGTCGTGGCTTCAATCCGGCTCAACATCTGAGGATCATGTAGCGTTCGATAGAATCCAATGGCTGATATTGCTTCAGCAAGCGCAGTATCGTAGTCCCCGCGCCAGCGCAGAAGAAGTGCACGGAGCCAGTGAAACCGGGCCAGGGAGTCAGTGTGGCGCCCCACGCGTGGAAGGAGGAGCGCAGCGTGGTCTAGCCACCCTTCACACTCATCGTACGCACCGCTGAGGAACTCTTGCGCAGCTAGACGCAGGGTCGCGGCGAGGGTTAGCAGTAAGTCGTCATCACTCCAGTCGTCGCGGAGGTTAAGTGTCACGAGTGCCTGTAAGCAATCGCGAAGATCATCGGCAGCGTCAGGGATCTGGGTGATGCTGCGATTGACAGCGGAGCGCAGCAGCAGGAGATCGACCTGTGCACGCGTCTCATGCAGCTCAACAGCAAGCTCCAACGCCTCGTCAATCGTAACAAGCGCTAGGGCGGGCGGATCTTCAGCAGCGCGGCAACTCGACACGATGTATAGAATACGCAACCTTTGGCCTTTGGACATGACTGTATCCATAACGTCTGCGAGGCAAGCTAGTACCTCGCCCGTGATCTGGCCGTTGGGACGAAGGCGCTCATATGCGCACGCCAGTGCAGCGGAGACTCGAGGGTTATTGCCGACTTCATCGCGCCACGGTGGGGAGGGGGGGATGAACCAAGGGCTCTGCATTGGAAGACTCCTAGATGAGTTCGGCCAGCAGTGGTCAATCCTGAGGCTTAGACACACCGGAAGGGCCACTCTACTATGAGGAGGGCGCACGCACGGGGGCAAATAATTGTACACCAGGAAAGCGCCCGGTCGTGGTACACCGCGCGCAAACCTGGTGGGTGAGAGCTCATTCCAGCGCTTGCAGATCGGGACGGCTCTCTCAAAACTAGCGATCGGCTATCAACAAGGCCCTGAACCGCTCCCGCACCCCCAAGGATGGGGAATAGCGGCGAACGGCGCAGCTATATGCGGAAGCGAGGGTATCACGACGGGCAGGAGAAACAACCCTGCGGCAACGAAAGCGAAGGCTAGCACCAGGAAGAGTGGTGTACTTCGGGATGTAAGAAGCGCGAGAAGAGAGGTAAAGCGACTAGTAGCGCTCACCGCTTCCCTTTCAAGCGCATCTGGGATATTCTGTGACATGGCGCGGATCTCCTATGGGTATGGTTGCTCTACTTGACCGTGGGGTGGCATGCTTGAGACAAAGCGCTTTCGGAAGACCCTCGGCTCATCGCCTAGTGCAATAGGCGTACCGAGGGTCTTTCGCTCGATTGGATTACCTGGTAATCATGCCCCCCTTTCTGCGTTTCAATGGAGAGTTAGAGGTGCCACGGACCGGGCTCTGTGGGGGATTGTCGAAGACAAGGACGTCGAGTTTTGTACCTGCCTTTACTCTGGCGCAAGTACACCGTGCATCGAGGTGGTGCAAGTTATGCCAATAGGGGTGGTGAGGAATCGGAGCACACCTGACGGAAGGAGTGCCGCCGCGGAACTCCTCGCTAGGCACCCGCGCCGGTATCACCATAGGTGGGCAGCTCCTCGTACACGCGCTATTGCATCTCGGGCGAGTCGACTCGCGAGACACCGTTGGCGTCCACGTGTACCACTACCGACTGTAGCCCCCTCAGGGGAATCCTCCGGACAACACCTTGGCACCTCAAAGTAAGGGCGCAGGAACCCTTGACTCACCTTGGGCGTCTATATCTTGCCAGGCTCTAGGGGGGCCAAAATGACCAGCAAGGAGTGGTATCCGTCTGAACATGTGACCTACACTCTAGGTACTGTGTAGATAAACAACGGCAGCACACATTGACAGATCACAAAGGCTCCGTGACTTTTACCTGCGATGCGTGCAGATAAATCGGTATGCGACCCGTTGATTGTCAACGGAACGTTCCGTTAAAGCCTCGCAGGGCATGATAACACACCTCTGTAGGATTCGCAAGAGCGCAAGAAATGGAGTTTCAGAGATCAGGAGAAGGAGTGCTAGATCAGACAAGCGAGAATCACATGCCACGCGCGGATACTAACATGAACCGTAAGCCATATTTCGGATCGAGACTCCGGCAACTCCGATATTCATTCGGAGAGCGAACCCGATTGGCGCCTGACTTGCCAGCCCTAAAGATGAGGCCTAGTGTGGAAACCCTGGTAACCTGCATGAAAGACGCTGGTTATCAGCTGAGCCCAGCTGCATATCATGAAGTTGAACAAGGGTACAACATACCACGGGATGCGGGGACGTTTCTCGATGCTGTCTCGAAGTGCCTGCGTTTGTCGCCTGACGAACGGGAAGATTTGAAGCGCCGCCTGCACTATGCCATCCTCTACTCCAAACTTGGAGATCGTGCGAATGAATTTGTTCCGGTCGACCCAGCCTGGGCGGAAGATAACGGGCACGAATGACTCAGATCTTCAGCGCACCTTTCATTCGTCCTCAAGAAATAGTGTGAGACGTCAACTACACAAAACATCAACCACTTAATCCAGCCGCACAGGCGTTACACCTATTTGCGATGGTTCATATCGTGACTGTGAACATTTCGCCCCCCGCCCCTGTCATATGTGGTCAATAGTGCTTGCGGCACCGAGGCCAGGGAAAGCGCTGATGGATATGGAAGCGGTTCGGTCTCTTGCGCGATGGGATGCGCTCTCCGCGCTGGACGAGAAGGCTTTGGCTCGCGCGATCGCCGAGCGCCTTCCAGCCACGTTTGCCTTCACAGCGATATTCCCCTGTGCGATTGCGGATCATGAGCGGCACATCGCCTACTTTGATTACCAACCAGACGAGAAATGCGAGCCGATCGCCGTGGCCCGCTTCGCGCTGATCCCCGTCGACTCCATGACCACTGGCCCGCAGGCTTGTGCCTGCAACCAGTCGGCGAGCGCAAGCAGGACGTTCGTCATGGTGGGGGTAACCATTCAAGACGGGATCTGCAGGCTGAGCGGGTGACCGGCGAAGGCCTGAGCGAGGGCATCGAGGACGGACCGGCCCTGTTTGCGCCAGGTGGAGCAGAGCGAGCGGATGCGGCAGAAGGCGTCCGCGCCAGCCTCGCTGCAGAACGTGCCCGACACCTTCTGCTGGACTTTGACCATCCGCAGGTCGCGTTCCGCTTGATTGTTATCGAAGGGCACGGCGAAGTCGTCGAGGAAGCGCAGCGCCTCGTGTTGGTAGGTCCAAAGCCGATCGAGAAGATTGCGTACTGGCGTCTGCTTCCGCCGGCCGCGTCGTCGCACGCCCTGAGGTGGCGGCAGGGGATTTTGGGCGAGTCCTGCGCCGAGGAGCGCCTCATAGCGGGCAATGAAGTCGTCGCGCATGGAGTGCTCGAGGCGGGTGGCTCCCGCCAAGCGAGCCTGCTCCACGGCCGTGCGCATGGCGCGTAAGAGTGCCTTGAGCTGCCCCGCCCAGGCCTGCTGCAGGTCTTCCTCGACAAACGTCAACTCACGTCAACTCACGCAGATGGTGGGCGTTGCACAGCGCGTGACGTGCGGTCTGGAAGTGGCGATAGCTCGTCCAGCCGTCGTGGACACTCACTCCCCGATAGCCCGGCAGAATGCCAATCGCCTCCAAGGCGGTCGCGCCACGAGCGGCGTGGCGGGCGTAGTGCGTCAGGGTTGGAGTACACGTCACGTGCGTCCATTCCAGTCGCGCGCCCTCCGTTCCCACCAGGCGCAGTCCCGTCTCGTCATGATGCAGCACTGGCTCCTGGCGCAGCGCGTTCTTGATCTCCTGCTCAACCTCCACCAGTCGGTCGGCGCCCTGCCGCACGAGGTTGACCAGCGTCCCCACCGAGAGCACTGCGCCAAAGACGTCAGCCACCACCTCGCGCACGCGCGCATACGGCACGAACTGCTGTTGGATCAAAGTGGATCAAATAGGCGCAAAATGCGCGCAGGCGCGGACCATATTGCTGCGGGGCGCGCATACCCGCTGGCGCTTCTGCTACGGTGGTGGCCCCACACGCTGGGCAGCGCACATGCACGAGACGATGCTCGGTGATGTGCAGGCGCAACGGCGGGAGCTCGCTCACCTGTCGCCGCTCCACCCAACTGGACGCATCGCTGGGCAAGTCGTGCTGGCAGCTGCTGCACTGGCTCGGTCGGTGGATCTCGACCGTATCAGGCGCTGCCACCAGCGAGACGCGATGCCCAGGATGGCCCTGCTGGCCGCCACGTTTCTTGCCACTCTTCTCCCGCAGACTCTTGGGCTTGCGTCTCAATCCGTTCAATCCATCGCTGGAGGGCGGCTTACTGCTGTTGTGGCTGTCCTTGAGGGCCGTCGCCACGCGCTCCTTGAGCTCCTGCATCTCAGCAAGCAGCGTCTGCACCTGCTCGCACAGGGCTGCATTCTCGGCTCGGAGCGTGGCCTCTTCTTCTGGCGTCATGCACCCAGTCTACCAGCCGGCGCAAGCCCGTTTTGAATGGTTACATGGTGGGGCTAGGTGCGCACCTTCTAGTGGACCATCCCATCTGACGTCGTCGCCAACAGGCAGGCCGCGACAAACTGCTTTGTGAATGTCGAGCCCGCAGCAGCGCTCGTGCATCACGCATTGGATCCCTCGCTCCTCTCCGTAAGTCATACCAGACTGTGAAGAGAGATCGGCGAGGCCTCTGCTGCTTCGTCATACGCTCCTGGGTGCTACCCACGATGGGGCACGATAATGGCCGGTGCAACGCGACACCTCGAGCAAACCGTTGGCCGGCTCCTGCTCCTGGCACGACGGTATGTCGCCCTCGGACACTGACCCCGTGCATATGTTTCTGCCTGCAGGCGGGTTTCGCTCACGGAGAACCGTTGCAAGTTGGGCAACCGCCAAGAGCTTACTTCCGCGAACTTGAATGCCCGCATTCTACAATGGTATGATGCGACCTGCTGACATGGTAAGAATTGTGCAATACTGATGAGTTGCCATTGACTACGCGCATTTGTTCTCGGTAGCATTTGCAGTAGAGTAGGACACTTGACGAATCTACTGTCAGGTGGTAATATCGCACGCAGACTTTCGGCGGTCTGACATCAACAGGTAGGAAGGGCGCTTGATGGCAATTGGGCAACAGCCACGGCTATCCCACTTTGCCATTCAGCTGTTGGACTGCCTTCGACGCGAATCGTCACAAAAGTTTGACCTACAAGTACAAGCGAGACGTCTGGCAGACTGCATGATAAATGAGGGCTTCCAGGCGCATCAGTATAGGGGCACTCCGTCGGACGATGACGAGGATTCCCAATGGCTGACACAGTGCATTGTTGCACTTGCCAAGTCCACATTGGATGATGTCTGGCCGTGTACGGTGCCAGGCTTTGACGAAGATTTCATTGACCACGCATACCGCTGCTTCCGTCGCACTCTTGATGCCTACCAGGCGTTGTGGAACGCGTATATCGCCGATTCATTCGCCCAGTATGGGCTCTAGTGACTTGCGTGTATTGACCGAGAGGGCTGAATACCGTGAGTTACAAGGGACTTACTCAAAGGGGGCAACTAGTGGATAGAGGTGCTTCAGCGTCCATAAGTTCACAAGATGAACTGTTCTCCCGTGCCCGGGCATTGGCGGAGGTGTTGCGACTGCTTGATCGTGCTCTGCGTCCCCATGCATCTAATCAACATAGGCGTTTTGACACTGGGGATACGTGCAGTCCTACATGGTCTTGTGCTGACCAACTGGCTGCGCTCGCTGACCGGCATAACGATCCACACGCTACCATAGTTGCTCTTCAAGAAGGGCTGCATATCGCTGACAAAGAAGTGCGGCGCCTCCAGCGAGTGCGAAAATCGGGTCCGTTTCCCAGGTTCGCCAGGCTACTGGTTGGCAGTCGTCCGGCAAAGCACTCTTCGTCCTCATTGAACTACATATTTGACAGAATCCGCGCTGAACGTGACGCAGTGAATAGTGCAAAGTCATCTCTGCTAGCGGACACATCGGGGATTACACCTGACCAACCCCGAATATTCTCCAGAGCTAGACTTTCGCGAATGCTCAAGTGGCGTCAGACGCGAAGAAACCCTATTGATTAGAAGCAAATAAATTGGAAGTTCTCTTGCGCATCCCCTAGAGATGTGATACGATCCCTCAAACGCAACCAACGGAATGATCCGTTGACTATTGACGGATCGCGTGGCATTTGTCTCACAGGGCCAGTGCGTGATGAGGACCTACGTGATGGCATCGATAGCCAGACCCTCGTCCGCTCTAGGGCGCCCCGTCGCCCAGGGAGGTAGAAGCCATGGTTGGATGGCCGCCGATTCCCGGTCACTCAGGTGAATCGTGCCCCTACAGGAAGATTAGGTGGCCCCCCTGGTATTTCACATCGGTCTCTGGAAATTTTCCGAGCCCGAGATGGGATTGGCCTGTCTTCCCAGAATGGTCACATCGCGATGGTCCTCTTTTGACCGATATCACTAGGAGTTGGTTCCATCAAGCGTGATAGAATACAAATCCAGTGCAAGGGGTCTTCTATGAATTTGGAGGAGTCTAATTAGTAGATGATTGATCTACTCCGACAGGAGTGCCCTGGAAATCAGCGATGGAACCACTTGGTTGCTTTTGGTCAAGTCCGGTCTATTTCTGGCCTGGCGTCCCAACCTGACCAACCATCGTTAGTGTCGCCTTGCGACGCTACGCGCAGCTTATAGAGCCGTCAAGACGACACAGTGCAGAGCAGCAGAGGGAAGACATGCCTGACTCACATGACGAAGATCGAAAACGAGAGATTGCGCGGCTCAAGCAAATGCAAAATGCCGTGCCGGTGACGGTGCATATCGCAGATGGCCTGGAGCAGTTGGTAGCCAAGTGTGAGGAGGTCGCCAAGCACCTGGACACGATGGCTGAAAACTGGGACGCTATCGGAGAAAGTCAACAGGCCTTGCTGACGCGGCAAGAGGCGATGGAGGTACGCCACCTAGCTGAGACCGCAGAGGCGTTGGCCAAGACAGAAGCTCAGGATGTCGATGAATCTGTAGCCGCAATCAATGCTGCATTGGCGAAGATCCGCCAGCGCATGTCCAGCCTACCATAGAAGGAATACCTATGGTACGCCAATCAACCCCATCCCTCCAGACAAAGCGCGAAGCGCTAGAGCAGGCCTATTTTGGACAGAATGCGGCGGAGCGCGACCGAGCCCTTCAGCAAACGTTTGTAGAAACCCCTGTCTGGACGGGGATATTGAATGACAGCGTCGATGTAGTGTTCGGTGCGAAGGGCGCGGGCAAGAGCGCAATGGTCGTCCTCTTAGGCGACCGTCGCGAAACCCTTCGAAAGAAGGGCATCGTAATCGTAAATGCAGAATCCCTGGGCGCTGAACCAGTGTTTCGCATGCTAACAAGGACGCAAATACCCCTAAAAGGCCCCGAGTTGATTGAGTTGTGGAAGCTCTATCTGTTGACCTTGCTCGGGTCCACACTACGAACTCTGACGCCACATGACATCGATGCACAAGCAGTTGTGGCGGCGCTCGAGGAGGCTGGTCTGCTGCCACGGGACTCAGAGCCGCGACTAGAATCACTCCTCAAAGGGGTACTCACCTACGTCACGCTGGAGTTGGCGGCTGACGCGCACGTCGGGGTGCCCGGCACGCCAATTGAGGCTGGTGGCGAGGTTCGCATTTCGTCCCACGAGCCAGCGTCCAAGGAGCACCACCCAGGGATTTTGTCGTTCTACGACCTCCTGCAGAAGAGCGAGCGCGCACTAGCGAAGGCGCGCCTGACTGTGTGGTTCGTGCTGGATAGACTAGATGTGGCATTCGAAGACGATCCTGCCCTTGAGGCTCATGTTCTGCGTGCGTTGTTCCGCGCCTCCCTGGCACTGAGCCCTACCAGAGATCAGCACCTCAGGTTCAAGATCTTTCTACGCAGCGACATCTGGGAGCGCATTGCTGGACAGTTTGCCTACAACGCTGATGGCGGTGAACGCTTTTCACAGGCAGCGGCTATCCAAAGCGAAAGAATCCTGTGGGATCCGCCTAGCCTGCGAAGTCTCGTAGCGCGACGCCTGGCATATAACGCGGCCGTTTGCAAGCTCTACCACATTGATGCCCGCAAGATGCGCGAAAGCGCTCGTGAGCAGCAGGGGCTCTTTTCGCGTATCTTCCCTCCACAGATGCCCGTGGAGGACACCGCTGCAGCAGCGGGGCACGTAAGCACTCCACGGCCGTCTGGTTATGTTCTACCTCAACCAACCTTTGATTGGATGCTCAGCCAGGTTCGTGACGGCACAGGTCAGGTGGCTCCGCGGGATTTGATACTGCTGCTTACTGAGGCTCGTTCGGCGCAGTTGCGCCGCTTTGCCGCTGGGGACGCGGAGGCGCTGGATGGAAAGGATTACCTGTTCGAACCAGAGGCTCTCGAAGAGGCTGCTGCACAAGTATCCCACGACCGACTTTTCCAAACGCTCTTTGCTGAGTATCCGCATCTCTATCGACCAGTCATGATCCTAAGCGGTGGCCCGAGTCAATTCACCTCTCTGGAGAGTCTACAACAGGTGTGGCAAATTGATGAAGTAGAGACCCAGAATATCGTGACATTGTTGACACACCTTGGCTTTTTCGGATACCAGAAGGCACAGCAACCGACTGCATGCTGGATCGTTCCACCTCTCTATCAGCGCGAACTGGGTTTGCGTCCATAGTAGGAGAAGATGTACTTGCGACGTACGGACGCGTGTGATTGGTTCCTGACATGGTATATCGGAGGATTGGAAGTGATAGCGCGCTGGGCCGAGCAGCACCAAAATAATATGGTGCCGTACCCGAAGTGCTCAACTGCCAAGCGAGCCAACGAGAATTAGCGGGAGACAATCGCATGGGAGGGTTCTGGACCCGACGCAGCAGCAACAAAAGTCGTGCATCCACTGTGCCGCTTGACGAAGCGAAGCGCTTGCAAGATCTTGCACACAAGTGGCAGTCCCTAGCTGAAGGGCAAGTGGCGGTATTGCAATTGCTGCGCGCTGTAGCGTCACGGCATCGGAAGACGCTCACATCATGGGGGGAATTGGACTCAGGCGGGCTAGAAAGCCAGGCACAAGCACTGGAGCAGTCGCTTGACCAGTTAGTTGAGCAAGAGGTGGAGCTAGTCAGGAAGGCGCTCGATCGCGAGCTACAGCTCCTCGAGGACGCGCTCCAGATCCAACACGAGTTATTCTAGCTCATAGCGTCTTGGCCGTCAGAACCCTTTCGTAATCCACCATCTGCAGCCGCAGGGAAGAAGGCTGAAAGTCGTTTACAGGTAAGGGTGCAGGCGCACTTGACGACTCCACAGCAAGCCTTTATGCAGTCGGCATATCGGTTGGAGTATCGGTCGGCGTTTCGGTCGGTGTGTCGGTGGGCGTCGATGTCGGAGTGCCCGTCGCCGTTGGCGGTGGGGATCGGTAGGATACGGAGTCGGCGTGGAGGTGGCAGGACCAACCGTGACGGTTGGTGGGCGAGGTGTAGGCGTGCGTGTTGGCAACGGTGGACGTGGTGTCGGTGTCGGCGTGCCCAGACCGGTCGTCACCGTCGGGGTCTGCGCCAGGATCGTCGCCGTTGAGGCCATCGACTCGTAGGTGGGATCATACGAGAGCGTCGAAGTTGGTGTAGTCTGCTGGCCGCCGCGTGCCAGGCTGTTCACCAGGAGACTTAGTCCGCAGAACAGTGACACCAGTGGAGTCTCTTATCTCTTCCAAAACGGTGAACTCGAAGGCGTCTTCCCCATAGGAATTCCACGCGGCTTGGAGCAGGTGGTTATGGTGACGCCGCTCGCGTAGCGTATCCCGGTGGAGCTTCCAGCGCGCCTCGAAGCTATCAGCCTTGCCGATATAGCACTCGCCAGTTACGGTGTTGCGTATCTCGTAGACACCCTTCATTGCCCGTCATCCTCCGGTGCGAGTACCTGCTCTTCCAGACGACCGATGCGCTGCTCCAGGGATCGCGCGAAGCTCGTCACGGCGGCGATCTGCGCGTCATGCGTCACCAGTTGGGCGCGGGACAGGGTCTGCTTCTACCTCGCCCTGCAATGCTCTGTCGGCGGCGTCTACCACGTTCCACTGATGCTCCAAGAGGCGAGGGCGGATAGACTTACGGACCTTGCTTAGTTGGATACTACCCCACCAGAAGCCGACGCCGCGACGCTCGATACACCAGACGAGCTGCGGGCCTCCTGCGGTGCGGAGCCGCAACTGAGCGAGAAGCTGATTGAGCACCTCATGCTCCTGGAGACGCAGGAGTTGCGCGCGAGGGTCTACCCTCAACGTCAACAGGATGAAGCGATGCAGCAGGAACAGGCGAAGGCCAGGAAGTGCAGAGCCGCCAAAGTGGTGGCGAGACGCTCGTAGTCGCGCGCCAGGCGGCGGAAACGGGCGGCCCAGGCGAAATCACGCTCCACGACCCACCGCCGCGGCAAAAGCACGAAGCCCCGCTTGGCCTCGGGCAGTTTGACGACCGCCAGCTGGATGCCGTGTGCGGCGGCTGCGGCCGCTGGCTCCTCGCCGGTGTACCCTGATCGACGTACGCCAGCTCCACATGTCGCCGGTGACCGCTTGCACGCCTCTGGCCAACTCCTCGACCTGCGCGCGCTCCTGCTCATTGGCTGGGGTGACGAGCAGCGCCAGCAGATGACCGAGCGTGTCCACGGCGACATGGACTTTGGAGCCCTTGCGCCGTTTGTGTCCGTCATAGCCGCCGCGCGCTCCGCTCTCGGGGGTCGATTGGATGGTACGCGCATCCAGGATCGCGCCCGTCAGCGGCGCCGGACGCTCCGCGGCGCGCCGCAGCAGGATGCGCAGATCGTGCACGATCACCTCGAAGCAGCCCGCGGCCATCCAGCGACGCATCTGTTGGTACACAAGCGGCCACGGCGGCAGGTCATGCGGCATCAGCCGCCAGTGCGCGCCGGTTTTCACGATGTAGCGCACGCCGTTGAACACCTCACGCAAGGGATACTTGCATTGGCTCACGTCTTCGGGCAGCAAGGTCAAATAGGGAGCGACGAAAGCCCATTCCTCGTCGCTGACAGTTATCTCATATTATATCTCCCTTATCTAGTCTACAGCTCTAGAGCGCGGCTGAGCGAGACTATCGGCATCCATGCGCGCTGGTCGTTCGTGATGGCAATAGTAATGACGATTGGCTCGCTGCGCTCATCCAGCCAGTCACGGAACGGCACGTCAATCTGTCGCTCTACGATTAGCGAGAGTTCCTGCGACACGTCCCACCTGCCTACACTAAAGGAGTGAGGCATATACCGCACCCCTTTGCCATTAGCCCTTATCAGAACTGCCTTAGATGCTTCCCGGCGGTGAAGAACAGGATGAGCGCTTCGCGTCGCGCGCGCCACCCTATCGTCCCGCCGTGGTTCTCCGCATAGGTCGCATTCTCCTCATGCAAACGGCGCATCCAGCGTGCAACGGCATCATGGCTGATGGCTACACCCCTCGCCCGCCCGTACTCAGCGGCCAGTTCAGATACCGACCAAGCTACCTTCGCATTGAGCCACGCATAGCTCCCACTTTCCGCCTCCTGCGCAGCCGGAGCCTTCTCGCGCGCCGTCTCTCGCTCCTCGCGTTCGGCTCGCCGCTGAGCGTATGACCGGCGCAGATTCTCCGAGACCGTGACCGGCTCCAAGTGAGCAGGATTCACGCAGGCTGGAGCGCAGCAAGTGTGATCTAACACCAGACCGTCTGGGACCTGGCCGATGAAAGTCTGATACGCGAAGCGGTAGGCAGACATGGGCAGGCGCTGGACAGAATCATAGAAGCCGCCATAGTGGCGCGGCGTCCGTGATCGCTTCCATATCCAGCATCCATTCGGGTCGTCCGGCATCTGCACACGCGACACGAACTTGGCGATAAGTTCCTCGTGCGTACGTATCCTAGCCCGCTGAGTGTTGCTCACCATTCCATCCCTGCTTCCTCGCGCAGTACACGATTAGTCCGGAGCGTGGCATGCGCCAACCGATCTGCTGCCCGTAGAGAACGGCACCGGGTATCTCCTGCCGTTCGCACCATCCGCGTACCACGTCCTTGCCGACTCCGAGATGGTCAGCCACTTCACTCACCGTCCACCATTGCAAGCCGGATGAAGTGAGCCAGCGATATTCCGGGAACTGCGCCAACACTTGCTCGCCCTCGCGGATTTCGTCGTCGCTCGGCATGATGCCCTTCCTTTCCGGCGTAACGCCGTTCAGGTCTATGTTACCACAAGCCCCTATACAATGGCATATTTCCTGTAAGATTGTCATACTCTGCATACACGGTGTATAATGCAAAAAAGGCGGAACGACGGACAGGAGAGCGAAAGGAGCGTCTAGCATGTCCGTTCTTGATTGGATACACAGAAGCCCCGCGACTCCAGCGACAACCGATCCCCGCATAATCGCCGCGAAGATGCGCCAGCTGGAGCCGGAGGACCTAGAACTGCGCAACCTGCTACTGGAAGCCGCCGAGGACTGGCGCCATCGTCTGAGCGCCGGCGCCTACCACGCGCTGATCTGCGCGATCTACAACAGCGCCGTGATCGGGATCTACACGCCCGCTAGCGCAGTCGAGCCAGTACTAGAGCTAAATCACTTCCCCGGAACGGAAGGCTACTGCGCGCGGCCCGACTACGAATTCCGCATGACCGCCTGGACGTGGGAGAGTTGGCACACGGGCGTGCTAGAAGGCGAGTACCTCCGTGTCCGCAGCTAACGGCAAACAGATCGGCCTCGCCCAGCGCGTATGGCGCTCCATCTTCGGCGCCCCAGACGAGGCGGAGCAGGCTCTGAAGGAGGCGACCTCGCATGGCGCTTCGCTCATCAATCTGGCGCGGGCGTGGAGCGTCCCGCTGCTGATCTGCTTCTCTATCGCGGCGTAAAGGCGCCGATATCAGAGCCGCGTTCCCGGTCAGACGCCGCGCGCTTCTGGCTGAATGCGATTGGCGTCGCGCCAGGAAAGACGCCGGTCGGACGCAAGGATATCTGGCTGAAAAGCTCCGACCTTTCCGCCATAACCGACGGACGCATGTCGGGAGAAGCGGCGACGAATATGGCGAAGATCCTTGGCGACAACACCAAGATATCGCAGGCGTATGCGCTGCCCTTTGAGCGTGCAATGGCGGACCTATATCAGCGGCATATGCTCAGTGAAGCGGCGCGGATCTGGTGGGAATCATTCGTTGCCACTGGCGGGAATGAGGGCGAGAACGCCTCCCAATTGCGGGCGGTCTAGCGGGGGCATTCCCTCCACCTTCACGCAGCAAATAGCCCCTCGGAGATCTCCGAGGGGCGCCGCTTTATGTGGGCGATCCTGCGCGCTAAACGCATATGCAGGGGCTGCAGTTGTACCCGAAAGGACTCATGTTGACCTGCTCGCCGCAATCACGCACTCCTTGACAACAGACCACGACCCAACTGTATGTGTCCGCTCCTGGAGACGCAGAGCCACTCGGCTGACTGAGTACCAGGGGAGCGGGGTGAGCGCGAAGTTCTTAAGGGAGACGGGACTCCCAGAGGCACTTCCTATCCACAGGCCAGTAGGTTTCGAGGACCTACTGGCCAACTGCATCTTGTCCACCTGCGTGCCACTGACGAAGTACGTCACGAAGCCACCCTGAGCCGTAATGCCCAGGGTGTAGCTGGCAGCCCTGGGCCGTTGCTCCGTCTTTCCGCCAGCGTACTGATTGCCATTAGACTGTGCCGTCACCCAAGTCCCATCAGCCTGTAGATTGAGGTTATACATGACTGCGTCGAGGTGCGCGCCCATTGCGGGGTTGGCAGTAGATCCACTAAACCCGAAGCTGACGTCGACGCTGGCGCGCTACTGCAGCGGAGGAACTCCCTCTGGGGTGTATCCTGCGCGTGACGGCTCTGGCTCGTGGTCAGGGTTGATGTGATCGAAGGGCACTGGTTGACCTCTTGGTCTTGTCCGAGCAGGCGTGGACCATTCGAGAGTTGCTTCCCGGTCTCAGCCGCATCGCCTGGCTCACTTGGAGCGCGCAGGGGACTGCGTCGCTGGGAGGCGCTCGGAGGCGCTCGGAGGCGCTAGGCGGCGCTAGGCGGCGCTAGGCGGCGCTAGGCGGCGCTAGGCGGCGGTGGCGCGCTGGGGCGGGAGGCGCGCCGGCGCATCTGGGCGAGGATCTCCAGCACGCGGTCCAACGCCGTGCCGCTGGGCGTCGGCAACACCGCCGCGCGCCCCTGCGCCCACTGCTCGAGCGCGACCGTCAGGTTGGAGACCTCTCCCTGCAGGCGGCGCAGATGGGAATCGGCATTCGACAGGTAGGAGAAGGCGATGATGAAGCCGTTGAGGTCATCGCCCATGGTCCTGAGCGCCGGAACCGCCATGACCGGCATGACCGGCACCCGCGCCCTCAGATCGCCGTGCGCCCATCGGGCGATGGTATGGCGCACGGAGCGCACCCCTTCTTCGAGGGCCTGCGCGCGTTTGAGCTCCGCGAACTCCAGCACGGGGCAAGCTCCTCCGCGCGATCGGCGCGTCGGATAGCGCGGTCGGTTCCGCGCACCCACAGGTAGGCAACCACCGCCAGCACCAGATTGAACGCGATGGGCCGCACCAAGAGCGAGATCGTCTGCTGCGTCACGCTGGCGCTCCGACCACGTTGGCGTTATGTGCACGCAACAGGTAGTCGGCGACGATCAAGGCGCTGATGAGCGCGGCGACGAGAAAGGCGGTAGCGCGGGGGAGGATGCTGGCGGCGATGACGACCGTGACGGCGAGCAGATCGTAGTTGGGCAGCTGTCCCATGGTCAGTCCCAAGGGGCTGGCGAGCATGTACCCCCAGATCGCGCCGGCGATGACCGCGAGGAGCAGGATGCCGGCCAGCGTGACGAGTCCCAGGCGATTGAGGGTGATGACGAACCCCAACCCCAGCGCCAGCGCGACGAGCGAGAGCAACGCCACCCGGTCGTCGAGGGCGATCAACGCGAGGAGCGGCATGGCGACGAGCAAGCCAAGGGTGAGCCACGCGATGAGATCGCTGCGGCGCGCCAGCTCGCGGTCTGAGACCATCCGGAGGGGACGGGAGGGGCTGGAACTAGCGATGCGCAGCCACCAGGGCGCTCGTGGTAGCGGCGGAGAGTCGGTGGATGGCAACATCGACGGATACATGGATGAGTACATGGCGACCTCCAAGCTGCATGCTGAGCGACACATGGAGACAGCTTCCAACCCTCTTCTCTGCGGAGGGGCGCCCAGCGCGAATGGGTGCGCACAGTCACGTCGGCGCCCCGTGGCGTGTACGGGGCGGTGGACACCAACTTTGCTGTGTACGCGGAGCGGACAGAGGCTGGCAAGCTGAGCCGCGGCGTCGCGTCACAACGCCATAAGAGGCGCGGCCGCCCTCCTCTGCGAAGCAGTGCTCAGCTTGCCAGCTGGCGGTACGCCTCGAGCGCGCGGAGACAGGTCTCACGGTAGACTGCTTTCTCGAAGGAGTGCGCCGCTGGCCGGCTCGCTTTGATCTGCTCCCACGCCTCGTCAGCAGACAGCCCCTGGCGCGCCGCGAGCAGGAACGTCGCGATCAAGGGACCACGGTTGATCCCCATCTGGCAGTGCACGTACAAGCGAATCGACCGTCCATCCCGAGCCAGTGTGGCCTCCTCATCGCCCACCCACTCTAGCACATGCAGGAACTCGTGCGCGGATTTGGGCTGCAGGTCATCGGCCCAATACAGGTGGTAGTAGCCCAGGCGCTGTTGTTCGCACAAAGTGCGATCGCTTACCTCAAATGCTGCGTTAATGATGGTCGTGACACCGTGCGCGGCGAGGCGGGCCATGTGCTCACCAGTGGCGATCTCACCGCCGAGTAGGAGCCAGTCCGTCACGCGCGAGAGGTCGTCACTCCTTTGTACTTCTTGCTGGTCGCTCACGAGGTCGCCTCCTCCCTTCACCGTGTACGATCACTAAGCAGACCGACAGTGTTGAACAACGCCACGTCACACTTTTCGGGAAGACGAGCCGGCCCGCGTCGTCGCATGTGACGACTGCTTTTTTGAGTGGGAGGAAGCCGGAGCCGAGGAAGCGTTTAAGGCGTTTCGTGCAGAGTTCCGGCGATTCATGTGACTGAAGAAGCCCCGTGAGAGGTCGTGAAGCCTGAATCCATGGGGCTTTATGCTGCGCAAGCTAGCGCGGCCAAAAGGGTATGGCTTGCGGACCGAGCGCTATGAACAACGTCACGCACCTAATGACAATGACACTTGCGAATAGCAGGGCGCACAACGTCGTTAAAACCTTGAATGGGCTTACGGACCTCTGCTCATTCGCCTCGGTTGTATAGAACTGTTGTTTTGGAGGAAACCCCGTTTCCCACTCTCGTAGCTTCAAGTACCGGTATGCTAAGAAGGCAGTGTACCTACTCACAGTGCCGAACCAGATCAACGTTATGAGCAGTCCAATCAGGCCCAGGCCAATAACATAGACTGCTGAAGTCGGGTCTTTGCCTGGAAAAGTGATGAGAAGGTAGCCTTGAGCGGTGAGAACAAGGATTACTAGCGACCCAAACCATTGGTTAGACGCGTCACGCGCTTCAGCGATCTCCCGAGTCTCTTGTACGACAAGTTTGTAATGTTCGGCCAGCGAGATAACGTCTCCCTTGTTTTCCGTAGTATCTTCCAACTGTTCCCATCCATTTCAGAAAAGTTACTGCTATGCTGGCGTCATCATAGGGTTGCTCAGGTCGCATGTCAACCTCTGCCGACAAGGACATAGGAAAGCCCCATGAGAGGTCGTGAAGCCTGAATCCATGGGACTTTGTACTGTTTGGTGATATGCGCTTGACGACCCTCAGTACGTAACAATGTACTCCTGTTGGCTCGACAAGATTCCACCAATAGCAAGAGTAAGCCTGTACTTGAGATTGGTTGCATTCGGGTCAACGTTCGCTTGGCCACTTGAGTTAATAACATCGGTGTTGATGCGTCCTGCCGTGTAGACATCACCCGCTTCGCTCTTATTATGGTAGGCCAGTACGAGCGACCCACACGGGTTATCAAGTCGCTGACCATAGAAGTAGGCCAGTAAATCCTCCGCGAGTTGTTGACCAATCACGCTTGGGTCAACCACTACCTCTGCCTTTGGCTGCGGACAGATCCCAACCAGTCCTACACTCTCCCTGTGGACCTCATGTATTGCGCCAGCATTCCCCATTGCCGCAAGCCCACGTAAATCGGCTTGCGTTGTTGGCGGATAGTGGACCACCTGAGGCGTTGCTGTTGGTTTACTGTCAGGGTGCCTTGTGCTGTGTTCGTCGCCTGCGTGAGGGTGCCAAATGAGGGCGAACCATTAGTAAAAATTGAGCCAACTGCGAACAGGCCGACGCACGAGAACACCGCGAGAGATACTGCGAGAGATACTATAGCCACCTTCTCCGCCGTGCCCGCTGCCAGTACCGTTGGATCGCGCGCAGCATCCATACTCTCTCTTCCACACCTGCAACATCGCCCACTGTCTGCTGACTCCATACTACACCAGCCCACAAGAGGTCGCGCGAGGCGGTCAGCAAGGAAGCAAAAGGTGAGCCAAGTCCTTGGCCCCATCTGACCGGAATGAAGAAGTACGAGATCTCATAACTATCGGTGGTTGACGGAAGAGTGAGAGGGCAACGATTGTGTCATACTGAACCATAGTCACAATGGCGCACTGCAAGTAGGGATTCATGAAATGGCTGGCCGCGCGAGGTGACGCCAGGGGCGACTATGGCTGACGAGGAGCAAGTGCGTCTGTTGCGCTCAGGCGTGGAACAGTGGAATGCCTGGCGAAAGAGCAATTTCGAAATCAGCATCGACCTCAGCCAGGCGGACCTCCGCGAGGCCTACCTCCGCGATGCCGACCTCAGCGGGGCGAACCTCAGCGATGCCGACCTCAGCGGGGCGAACCTCAGGGGAGCAAACCTCAGTGGGGCGGACCTCCTCCAGGCCGACCTCCTCCAGGCCGACCTCAGCAGTGCGAACTTCAGCAGTGCGAACTTCAGCAGTGCGGACCTCAGCGGGGCCGACCTCCGCGTGGCGAACCTCAGCAGTGCGGACCTGACCAATGCAAAGTTGGATTATGCGTCGCTGGTCGAGACACAATTGGATCGCGCCATCTTGATTGGTTGCACGGTATATGGGATCTCGGCCTGGAACGTAAACCTTGAGGGCGCGACGCAAGCCAATCTTTGCATTAGCAAAGCGGATGAGCCAACGATCACCACCGACAGCCTCGAAGTAGCGCAGTTTCTTTACCTTATGCTACACAACGCCAAGATCCGTGACATCATTGACACCATCACGAGCAAGGTTGTGCTCATCCTCGGACGATTCACACCTGAGCGCAAACAGGTGCTCGACGCGATCCGCGAGGAACTGCGCAAGCGTAACTATGTGCCGGTGCTCTTCGACTTCGAGGGGCCGACCAGCCACAACTTCACGGAGACGGTGACTCTCCTTGCGCGAATGGCTCGGTTCATCATCGCTGACCTTACCGAGCCAAGTAGCATTCCCAAGGAACTGGAAGCCATCGTGCCGCACGTGCATGTGCCCGTACAGCCACTTATCGCCGAAGGGTTCTCCCCATTCGCCATGTTTCCGGATTATCGACTCTATCCCTGGATGCTTAAGCTCTATCGCTATGCCAGCCTCGAAGAGTTGATCGCTTCCATGGGGTCAAACGTCATCGAGCCTGCCGAGGCAAAGGTCATCGAGCTGCGCAAGCTGCGGCTGGCGGATGACGAGGGTGACAGTTAGGCGACTAATTACCTGGCTCTAGTACCCAAGACTCATCTGTTGGGAGGTGGCTAGTTGGGCGAGGGAATTTCTGGGAAGTGGTAAAGGGAACCCCCGGCTACTAGATGTGAGCCGGGGGTGGAAGTCAGAGAAGGGTCTACGAAGCAGTCACTCCTGCTTCGGCAGATACTCCCGCTTCGATGCTTGAGATCGCGTCCCTTCGGATGAGCACCCGATGGTCATTGTCCCGCCTGCGCAGGACAACAGTGTCATCTTGAACGCTCTCGACTTCGCCTACAAAGATGGGATCGTGCGGGGAAAGTGTCGTGATACTGAAAACCTCATGAGCAGCCCTCCCGCTGAGAAACCCATTGATCCCTGAGTTCACATTGCCCCTCCCTCGTCTCCCGACTCGTCAGCATAGATAGCCCGTACAGCTATACAGTAGCTGATACGCGCCATTGGGATGCAACAGGATCATCGAATACTTTGTCTGCGACCCCTGGGCGCCATTGTAAAGCTGTGGGCCGTAGATGTTCCTCGTGCAGAAGTTGCAATCGTTAGATGAGGTCGAGACTGGGCCAATGGCACCACAATTCCAACCGACCGCGCCACAGGATCGCGTCATGCTCTCTGTGTCGGTGTCGTAACCGTTCCACGTGTCAATGGCCACCAGCCTGGCTTGGGTATACTGGTTGCAGTTCCCAAATATCCCCGTGCATGTCACGTAGTTGTTTGTGAGTTGTACTCGATGGACACCGGCGTCGTATGGTATGACACCATTTGATCGGGCCAATCCAAGCGGCGGCAAGAGTGTCGCCGAGCCAGTGATCTCTGAATAGCACCCACTCTCCGTGGCCTTGGCACAGGGAGTAGTCCAACGATACGTGTGGACCTTCCCATCTGCCTGGAACATGCCTGGGACTGTATGGACATTCGTAGGCGGCTGTGCCGCTGGGGCTGCTTGCGCTCCCACTGCCGATCCAAACATTAACACTGCACTACCGACGACAGAAAGCGCTACCACAAGCCACCGACTACGCATCACCAGCACCTCTTTCCCCGCACGCCATGGAAGACGGCGGACTTGCAATCTGAGACAGCAATTTGGTGAAGGATGCACTAACGCGCTTTGTGCGAGAGGGCTGCTTTACAGGGCGTTCATACGGTTTACAGCATTTCAATGACAAGCCGCCATTTCCTGTGGAGTGCCTCCACAATGGCGAGTATAACATAATGTGCTGGAATATAATAGTGGCTGAAATTTTCCGCGCCACTCACTCCCTTGATTGGAAGCCCTAGACGCCAGCTCAGCTTTATGGCATGATTGCCCTCGAAAGGGGGCAAGCCATGAAGCCGTGGGGGATTATTGCGCTCGTTGTCGGTGAGTTGGTGGCGCTCTGCTGCGTTGGTGGGTTGGCAATAGTCTTCCTTGTGCCGCCCTACCATCCTACAATAGTGAATACACGGCCTACCGCAACTCCGTCTTTGCAAGCATTACATATTTCGACATCGGCACATCAACTGGGATCGTCGAGTCAATTGGCGTGGGCCATCTTCGTGTTGTCAAGCCGACACCTTCCTTCGGTGCGGAAGACAACTTCTGCTTCGTCCTTAATTTCTCGGATAGCTCAGAACCTATGACGTTGGAAAAGTGGAATAGGTCTTCAGCCGCTCGATCTGCGCTAGGTGCATCAGGTCGTGGTTGATCGCCAGATACACCCAGCCGCGCAGGCTCAGCATCCCGAAGAACGTCGAGTCGCGCTGCGCCGTCATGTCGGCGTCGGCGGGGATCGAGGCGATCTCGTCCAGCAGCGTCTGCGTCGCCTCACGCAACTGCGAAGACAACTCCTCCTTCGGGACGTCGTTGCGCGCCAGATCGCCCAGACCCCGCACCATCACGTCGAACATGCGCTTCTCGCCAAGCAGCCTCCATAAATGAAGCCTATACCAATTCTCAGTGGCAATGACATGCGAAACAGCTTCGGTGGCGGACCAGCGATCCTCCCCGTTCGGGCTGACGCTCCCCTCCGGCGGCTGCGCCCAGAGCTGTGCCTGGCTCCACGTATCCACTACCTGCTGGAGCCGCCCGCGAGTCGCACGTAGCGTATCGCCCAGATCGGCAAGCGTAAAGCGCGTCCCCTCCGCCTCGACGTTAGACGCTCCTGAGTAAAAGCGCTGCTGGGACGCATCCAGTTCAGCCGCCGGGATCTCTGCCATGGATGATTCCTCTCGTTATCCCGCGAATCCGAGGCATGCTAGGGAAGTTGCCAATGACTCCCTGCACAGGAGGCACACCCTTATTCTACATTGTCAACCCCGCCCTCACTGTAAATCCGCTCTACATCTACGTCGGTGATGACGAGCCGGTATCCCAGTTTGTGTTTCCCAGAACTGGTATCGGATGCACATGTGGCGGCTGCGTGGCGAAAAGCGCATGTTCGACGTGATGGTGCGGGGTCTGGGCGATCTGGCGCGCAACGACGTCCCGAAGGAGGAGTTGTCTTCGCAGTTGCGTGAGGCGACGCAGACGCTGCTGGACGAGATCGCCTCGATCCCCGCCGACGCCGACATGACGGCGCAGCGCGACTCGACGTTCTTCGGGATGCTGAGCCTGCGCGGCTGGGTGTATCTGGCGATCAACCACGACCTGATGCACCTAGCGCAGATCGAGCGGCTGAAGACCTACTCCAACTTCCCCACAGCGTAGATACGGTCTCCGACGAGAGACCTCGCTTTATGTTCGCCAGCCTCATATTTGAGGTGTATAGAGATAAAGTTGATCAGGAAGTAGGAGGGCATCGCCATGATGAGGAAAACACACGTGCAGCACCGCGAACGAGCCATCTGGCGCCCAAAGGATCCGGCAGATGCCCGCTCCGACCTCCCACCGAGTGAATTGGGTCAGGACATGTCGCGCGCCATCCGGCGCATGGATATCCACGAGACCATTCGCCGCTTGCTCCGCGATGGTGTAGGTGGATTGCGCTGGACGCCAGGTACCAGAAGGCCTGGAATCGAGCAGCTGGCGCACGTCCTGAGTCTGGAGTTGGATGACCGGCGTTCGTACCTCATTGATGGTGGTGAATGCGGTGGGATGCGCCAGCAGGTGGTTTACGGTAGGGACGGGGACCACCCACGTGTGATCGATACCCGAATTGGTTGAGCCGTAGGTCGGATTCCCCAACAACGCGACGAAATCGTTGTCGGGCGACCAATCGTACTGGTGAACATTGCAGCCCCCGCCCTCACCGTCAGCGCTGAGGGGGATCGTGAAGTCAGGGAACGCCCAGACGGCGATGGGGCGCAAGGTTGGAGGCGACGCGTCTGATCGTTCGAGCTGGACCCACGAGCACACGCCATCGGTCATCGTATCGATGAGCAAGCTACGGCTATCGGGCGCCCAGGTGATGCCGCCGAAACCCTTGACGGTGAAGGCCGTCTCCATGTCGCCGACGAGTTGCAAGGTGTTCGGGTCCAGTCGTCCGAGCCGAACGGACTTGTCCCCAGCGTTGCACGCCACCCACTGACCATCCGGGCTGATGCTAAAGAGATAAGGGAGGATGTTGTCACACAGTGGGTACTGCGCAATCCGCTGCACCGCGCTTCCATCCTCAGCTACCATGCCCATCCATAAGCCCAAGCGCACGATGACGCGTCCTTTTGTGTGTCCTGTGGCGGGAGGAGCGATGGCGAGCAGCGGGGCGTCATACAAGTCATTTGCCTGTTGAAACTGTGTCACCACACTGAGATAGGTCAGCCCAGGTCCCGCGATGGCTGGCGCGACAGGAGTAGGTGTTGCCGTCGGTCCAATAAAAGGTAGCGATGAGCAGCCCGTGACAAAAAGGCAAAGATACAAGACTAGCGCCAGGAAGCGGCGAGCAGAAGGTCTGCTTCTCACATGCGTTCCCTATTACTCAGCGCCACGCCATTGAAGAACAATCCGCTGACGTGACGGCACACATTTGGTCAATAATGATTACGCGCTATTGATAGGGCCTCTGTCATAGATGCAGTGTGCCTCAGGTAATAGGAGAGCGGCAGACACACCAAACCGGCCAGGAAGCATGCAGCTCTCGTCTAAGCTGTCATTCCTGGCCGGCTCACCATTTGAGTGGCGACGGCGCTGAAGAGAATCAAGGGTTACGAGGCGAGCGAATAAGGTCTGTCAGTCGCCTCCAGTAACTCCTCTAGTAGCCCATTGCGGCGGCTTTGGCTCGCGCCTTGCGCGCCTTGCGCTCGCGGGCGTCGGCCTTGCGCTTGCGCTTGACGCTGGGCGGCTCGTAATGCTGGCGCCGCTTGGCCTCGGAGAGCAGCCCGTCCTGCTGCACCCGGCGGGTAAACTTCTTCAGCGCGGTCTCGAAGGAGTCACCGTCTCGAATAATAATCTCACTCACGCGGTAAGTTCGTGCCCAGGCTCGGACCTCGCGCCCGACCTGGTCTCCTTTCTGCGCTTGGCAAATCGTCCGGCATGTCACTCGACATGTCGCTCGCGTGGCGGTCTGGATACAGCCGCTCCACGCGCCAGAATATAGCTTACCACACGCTCGGCGCATTGGGAATGGCGCGCATCACTCCAAACGGGCTATCTGGCGCCATTCAGTTCGTGAGCCATTCAGCGTGGCTTGCCCTCGTGCAGTGTGGCGATGGACTTCTCGATGCGCCGCGCTCGCGTCTCCGGCGTCTTCGCGCCCTCGATCTGCTGCACGTGGTAGTTCTGCATGCTGTACGATAGCCCGTCGAATGTGCGTTTCGCCGCCGAGTCATGCTCTAGCGCGGCTGCGAAATCGGCGGGCAGGCTGACCTCGCGTGGGGCGGTGTCCAGCGCGATCTCCACCTCGACCTCATCCCCACCGGCGACGCCAGCGCCCGCGCGGTTCTCGGCGCTCAGGGGGATCATGGGTCGCCCATCTACACTGCCTACGGTCGTGCGATAGGTATAGCCGTTGATCGTGACGCTGACGGCGGGGCGTTTGCCGGCGCTGAGGCCTGCCAAGATGTCGTCGGGAACGGGGATGCCGGTGGCGGTCTTGCCAGCGGTCAGGATGGTGGCGCGAAATCGCATCTGCTTCCTCCCGTGTTCTATTGCTATGGAATGCGAGTGATGGACAGTGTATCGCACATGAGCGCGCATCATGTCTCCCCGGTCGCCTGGTCCTGGCGGCGTTGGAGGTGACGCGCGGCTGGGATACAATACAAAGACACAAGAACATATGCGCTACGTGCTATGGCGAGCCGTGAGGATAGAGAAGATGGCGGATGTCTGGGATGGCGCGGATACTGAGGGTACGAATGTCGCTGATGACGCCACACGCGGAGATCGCGGTGATCGCGACCTGCTCGCCGGACTGAACGCGCCGCAGCGCGAGGCGGTGACGACGACCGAGGGTCCGCTGCTGGTGCTCGCTGGACCAGGCAGCGGAAAAACTCGCGTTATCACGAACCGTATCGCCTATCTCCTGAGCGAACTTGGCGTCAGCCCGTGGCGCATCCTCGCCGTCACCTTCACCAACAAGGCCGCGCGCGAGATGAAGGAGCGGCTGGAGGCGCTGGTGGGCGCGCCAGCGCGCGATCTGGCGGTGGGGACGTATCACGCGATCTGCGCGCGTATTCTGCGGCGCGAGGCAGGGCAGGCAGGCATCGCGCTGGACCGCAACTTCACCATCTACGACGACGATGACCAGCAGGGGCTAGTGAAGCGCATCATCCGCGACATGGACCTCAACGAGAAGCAGTACAGCCCGCGCATGATCCACAGCATCATCTCGCGCGCCAAGAACGACCTCTACAGCCCCATCGAGTTCGAGGAGCGCACGAACAAATACATCGAGGAGATCGCGGCGCGGGTCTATAAGCGCTATGACGCGGCGCTGCGCGAGAACAACGCCGTCGATTTCGACGACCTGATCCTGCTGACGTATCAGCTCTGGCGGCGCAATCCGACAGTGCTGGAGGAGTATCAGCGGCGCTACCAGTACATCCATGTGGACGAGTTCCAGGACACGAACCGCGCGCAGTATGAGTTGGTGCGGCTGCTCGGCGCGGGAACGCCGGAGACGCCGGGCCACATGAACGTTTGCGCCGTGGCCGACGACGATCAGTGCCTCGTCGAGGGCACGCTGATCACGATGGCCGATGGCTCGCAGCGTCCCATCGAGCAGGTTGCGGCGGGCGATAGCGTGCTCTCCGCCTATGGCAGTGGCGAGTTTCGGCCTGCGCGTGTGGTCAATACGGCGCGACGCGAGCGCGATGGGCAGGGAATCCGGATCACGACCCGCTCTGGGCGAACACTGGTCAGCACGCCGGAGCACATGCACTTTGCAGGCTATCGACTGGGGGCGACCCCGCAACTGTATTTCACCTACCTGATGCACAAGCGCGGCGTTGGCTATCGCCTAGGTACATCGCAGGTCTACACGCGCGGCCAGGTGAAGCCGGTGATCGGGTTCATGCAGCGCGCGCGTCAGGAACACGCCGACGCAGTCTGGGTCATCTCGACACATGAGAGCGAGAATGAGGCGCGCTTCCATGAGTATGTGCTCTCGCTGCGCTACCGTATCCCGACGTTCCCCTTTGTGCCGCGAAAGGGTGGCTCGGTCAACGGCCTCGTCCATGATGGGCGCTACCTGCGGCGCGTCTTCGAGGCGTTCGATACCGAGGCCCATGCCTTGCGGCTGCTCGCCGAAAGCGGACTTGATGCGCTCCGGCCACATTTCCGCCCACGCTCGCGCAACTCGAACCGGCTGCATGTCATGGTGACGCTCTGCGCGGATTGTCGCAGTTCACAGCCACTGCACCGTATCGCGCTCGTCGGGAACGATCACAGCGGCGCGCGCCACGCTGGAGGCGCTGGGGTTCCGCACGAGCGAGGACAAGCCCGGCGTCAATAGCTGGACCTACGACGCGATGAGCGCCAGCATGGCGACGATCCTCGAACGGGCCGAGACGATCAGCCGCACCGTCAACGCGGACATCAACCTGAGCGCGCGGCTGGGAAAGAACAGCGGCGACGTGATCGAGGGCAAGGCGCTGCCCTTCACGCCGGCAGCCTCCGTGAGGCCAGGGATGGTGATGTTCGACGCGACGGGCGGCTACGATGTCGTCGAGACGGTCGAGGCCGTCCCGCTGGAGGCGCCGGTCTACGACCTCGACATCGAGCGCACGCACAACTTCATCGCCAACGGCATTGTGACGCACAACTCGATCTATAGCTGGCGCGGCGCGAACCCGAAGGTGCTGTTCCAGTTCGAGCAGGACTTCCCCAACACGCGCGTCGTGCTGCTGGAGCAGAACTACCGCTCGACGCAGATCGTGCTGGATGCGGCGCACGGCGTCGTCAGTCACAATCGCGGGCGCAAGGACAAGAAGCTCTGGACCGAGCGCGCGGGCGGCGAGAAGATCGTGCTGCACGAGGCGTACAACGAGGAGGAGGAAGGCTCCTACATCGTCAACGAGATCCGCCGGCTGGTGGGACGCGGCGAGGCGCGGCTGAGCGATTGCGCCGTGATGTATCGCACGAATGCGCAGTCGCGCGCGCTGGAGGAGCAGTTCATCCGCTCCGGCACGCCGTATGTCGTCGTCGGCAGCAAGAAGTTCTACGAGCGCAAGGAGATTCGTGACGTGCTGGCGTACCTGCGGCTGATCGCCAACCCGCAGGATACCGTCTCGCTCCAGCGCATCATCAACGTGCCGACGCGCAAGATCGGCGAGAAGACGTTTGGCGAGTTCCTGCGCTGGGCGCAGCAGGAGGGCATGCAGCCGGTCGAGGCGCTCGCTCGCATCGAGGAGCATCCGACGCTGGCGACGGCGAAGCAAACGCGCGCTGACTGGCTTCTCGAATCTGCTGGCGGATCTGCGGCAGAAGGCGAAGGAACTGCAACTACCGGCGCTGCTCGATCACCTGCTGGCGCACAGTGGCTACGCGCAGGAGTTGCGTGATGGCACAGAGGAGGGCGAGGAGCGCTGGAACAATGTGCTCGAACTGCGGCGCGTGGCCGAGGATTTCTCCGAGATCGACCCGGAGACGGCGCTGGCGCTCTTCCTGGAGAATGTGGCGCTGGTGAGCGGGGCGGATACGGCGCAGACGGGCGAGAACGGCACGCTGGCCGAAGATGAACGCAAGAAGGACGCGGTGACGCTCATCACGCTGCACGCGGCGAAGGGGCTGGAGTTCCCGGTGGTCTTCCTCGCGGGGATGGAGGAGGGCATCCTGCCGCACTCGCGCTCGCTGGAGAACCAGCACGAACTGGAGGAGGAGCGGCGGCTGGCGTACGTGGGCATCACGCGGGCGATGCGCCGGCTATACCTCGTGCGCGCGTTCCGCCGGTCGTTCTACGGCGGCAGCAGCAACACGCAGGAGCCGTCGCGCTTCCTCGACGAGATTCCCGCCGAGCTGATGGCGCCAACGTATCAGCGCAACCGTCCGCAGCGCGCGGGCGGGTCAGCAAGTGGCGCTTTCGGCGGCAGGTCTACGCCTGAATGGGGACGGCGCTCGCCCTCATCGTATCCTACAGCGCGTCCGCAATCATCCCCTGGCGCGCGACCGCTCGGCGGGTCGTCTGGCGCATCCAGCCGTGGCGCGACGGGAAACTGGGGAACGATGGATGAACCGACGGCGCCTGCCGAAGAGCCAGCCCAGGAGCAGAAGCTGAGTCCGGGCGACCGGGTGATTCACCGGCTCTTCGGGCCGGGGCTGGTGCTGAAGGTGGACGAGTCGCCCGGCAAGGTGGAGGTGCAGGTGCTCTTCGACGCCAAGAGCGTGGGCAAGAAGACGCTTGATCAGGCATTCGCCGGCCTGCAGAAGTTGTAGTCCTGAAGCGCAAAACATCCACGCGCAATTTCGACTAGGCGTCAGCGGATTCTAAGGCAGTGAACGAAAACGCCCCCGATCCCGCTCAATTACCGCGAATTTACCCGCAAACGAGTGCTCAGGAGCTGCGAGGGCATCAGCGACGATCTGCGCCTTCTCCGCCTCTTTTAGAGCGTCGCTCAGGCGCAGTTGAACAACGCCAGCGGCGGACGCTTTGCAATGATCGCGGTAGATGTATTCGCCAAAGTCGAGATCAGCGATCAGTAGAAGCAAATCTTCGCACGGCGCGGTCGAGAATAGGCAAGTCACTTTCGCCAGTGGACTCGACCCGAACGGAAATGACTAGAGGGCGCATGGCTTATTCATTCGAACCAGGGGGAAGCGCAGGAGGTCTATAGGACCCTTCGACTCGCTGTGCTTCATCGACTATAGTGGTGGGTGTAGGAGGCCCTGGATACGGGGTTCCACTATCAGCCCATCGACCGAGCCACCGAATAGTCTTATAGGCAACATATGTGAAGCCAATTATCGTCAGAGGCAACACAACGTATCCTGCCCATCGGATAATTGTCTGAACTACTGGGTCACTGAAATCGAATTGGAGAAGAAATCTAACCTCGAAATATACAGCTGCGCCGATGGCCATCAGCCAGACGACGCAACCATTCAAGACGGAATGTGCAGGCTGAGCGGGTGACCGGCGAAGGCGCGAGTGAGGGCGTCGAGGACCGAGCGACCCTGCTTGCGCCAGGTGGAGCAGACCGAGCGAATGCGGCAGAAGGCATCCGCCCCTGCGTCACTGCAGAACGTGCCGGAGACCTTCTGCTGGACCTTGACCATGCGCAGATCGCGTTCCGCTAGATTGTTGTCGAAGGGCACGGCGAAGTCGTCGAGGAACAGGAGGGCCTCGTGCTCATAGGTCCAGAGCCGGTCGAGGAGATTGCGCGCAGGACTCTGCTTGCGCCGACCCCGTCGTGGCAGCCCGACCGGCGGCGGCAAGGGATTTTGGGCGAGCCCGTCGCCGAGGAGCGCCTCATAGCGGGCGATGTAGTCGTCGCGTACGCTCCGCTCGAGGCGCGTGGCTCCCGCTGAGCAGGCGTGCTCAACGGCGGTGCGCATGTCGCGGAAGAGCGTCTTGAGGCTGCCCGCCCACTTCTGCTGCAGCTCTTCATGGACGAAGGTCAATTCGCGCAGATGGTGGGCGTTGCACAGCGCGTGACGACAGGTCCGATAGTGGCGGTAGCTCGTCCAGCCGTCGTGCACACTGACCCCGCTAAAGCCGGGCAGGATGCCAATCGCCTCCAAGGCGGTCGCCCCACGGGCAGGATGGCGGGCGTAATGGGTCAGGGTCGGGGTGCACGTCACATGCGTCCACTCCAGCCGCGCGCCCTCAGCTCCCGCCACGCGCAACCCCGTCTCGTCGTGGTGCAGCACCCGCGCCTGGCGCAACGACGCCTTGATCTCGTGCTCGACTCCCACCAGTCGGTCGGCGCCATGGCGCACTAACTTGACCAGCGTTCCCACCGAGAGCGCGGCGCCAAACACGTCAGCCACCACCTCGCGTACCCGCGCATAGGGCACGAACTGCTGCTGCGTCAAGTACGCGCACAGCGCGCGCAGGCGAGGACCATATTGCTGCGGGGCTCGTACGCCTGCTGGCGCCTCGGCGGCGGAAGCTCGCTCACCTGCCGCCGCTCCACCCAACTGGGCGCCTCACTGGGCAGCGCGCGCTGGCAGCTGCTGCACCGGCTCGGTCGGTGCGTGTGGATGATGTCGGGCGCCGCCACCAAAAACACCCGATGCCCAGGATGGCCTGGCTGCCCGCCACGTTTCTTCCCGCTCTTCTCGCGCAGACTCTTGGGCTTGCGTCTCAGCCCGTCGCTCGAGGGCGGCTTACTGCTGTTGTGGCTATCCTTGAGGGCAGTGGCCAACCGTTCCTTGAGCTCCTGCACCTCGGCGAGCAGCGCCTGCATCTGCTCCCGCAGGGCCGCATTCTCCGCTCGCAGGGCATCCTCTTCTTCTGGCGTCATGCGCTCAGTCTACCAGCCGCTGCAACCCGTCTTGAATGGTTACCAGACGACAAAGATAGTGAGCCCCGGGAGTATCCGAAGAAAGGCGCGCATTAGAATCCTCATTGACCGTGATAGACCTTGGCCGTCGTCTGGCTGTATTATATTCCTGGTCCCACTGACAGTGCAACAATGTCCAATTCGAACCCATAATTTCTTCCGCTCGCTAGTTTCTATCTGATTCTAAAATTGCGGACAAGGCCGTCCTGGACAAAAGTAAATTGCTGGGAGGATAAGGTTCATGATATCACATGGATACCGGTGAACCATATCGAGCATCTGGCTCTTGCTCTACATATCCGATGTCGCGCAGTCGCTCGATCACTAGTTGCTCGATGTTCTCATCCGCGAGGATTCTCACGTGGAGGGTCCGTCGCCGTCCGGAGTCTACGGCCCACCAACTAGCGCTTCACTGCGCTCACGCACGAGTTCATTGGCATAGGCGATGGCTTTAAGTATCTGCTGGCGGGTCAGATGCGGCCAGGCATCGAAAATCTCCTCGATAGACCAATCCGCCGCGAGCTTGCTCAATATCTCTTCGACAGTGATCCGTGTGCCCGCCAGCGTCGGTCTGCCGCGTCGGATTCGCTACGATGCCCGGCGCCAGGATCGTATCCGTAGAGTCTGTTGGAGTCGTCATGGCTCGTACTCTTTGTCTGTGCGGAATGAGGCAATATCACTTTGAATAAGCGTATTGTATCATTCAGGGCTGCAGTGATGGCACGACGTTACTCCATGACCTTGAGCAGGCGTTTGGGGGCGAGGGAGCGCCAGGCGAGTTCGAGCAGGTCGCGGAGGTCGTCTTCTTCGACTGCCGCTAGCCACACGAGCAGCATCGGGTAGCTGCGATAGTGGTCGGTGATGAAGAAGGCGTCGGGGTTGATCTCCATGCGGAAGTCGCGCTCAGGATAGTCGCACTTGACTACCAGCGTCTCGCCGTCCTCGCGCAGCCGCGCCAGGAACTTCCCGCGCACGCGAAAGGCCGGTGTGCCGTACGAAGTTCCTTCCTCGACGCCGGGCAGCGCCAGCGCGATCTCGCGTACGGTCTCGAAAGTCAGTGGCATGATTCGTGACCTATAGAACCGGCGAATATGAAGCGAAGTCAGTCAGCGGCGCATCAAAATCGTCACTCATCACGATCATGCCACGCGCGGTTCCAGCGCGGCGCGGATGCGAGGCGCTAGCTGTTGGCACAAGCTGGACGGCATGCTGATCGTCCTCTGCGATGACGACACGCTCGCCGCGCAGCGCCGCCGCGATCAATTCCGTCAGGCGCGCCTTCGCCTCATCTGGTGTTACCTGCTGCATACGTCTACGCTTTCGCTCGGTATGAAACGTCTCGAACGGCAGTATAGCACTCGACAAGGCAGCGTCCGCGCTAGCCCCAGAGCTCGGCGCGGGCCTCGCGGAGACGCTGCGTGATGGCGACGGGATCCTCGCCACCAAGGGCCATCTGCTTGACCTGAGCCAGCACACGCGCCCAGCGACTGGCCTGTGGCAGGTAGCGCGCGTCGCGGGCGAGCAACTCCTGGAAGATGTGGACTTCGAGCTGCGCCCAGGAGGCGCGGTCGCGCCCGTCCATGCCTTCGCTCTCGAATGGGTCAAAGTCGGTGTCGCGCGTGTTGTCGTGGATGCGCGCCACCAGCGGCTTGAAATACTCTTTGACGTACTCTTCGAGGCGAGGGCGCTCCAGCGAGGCGGCGTCGAATGCCGAGCACGCCCATCAGGCCGACATCCACCACCGGCTCGCGCGTCCAGCGCGTCGCCCGCTTCGCGCGCACGCTGGCGGCAGAAGCGCTCGAACTGCTCGTAGAAGGCGGCGGGCGTCGGTCAGGCCATCCACGCTGAAGGTAAAGCGCAGGAAAGGCCGGCGCGGGTTGACGACGTGCTGCGCGGTGTGGCTCGGCCCATCACCTCCGCGCTCGGTGTCAATCGCGACGACGTAGTAGCCGCGCTCCCACGCGCTCTCCTCCGCGCCCCAGGTCTCGGTCGAGCCGGGATTGTAGAGCCAGTCCTCCAGCGCATACTGCTTGTGGACGTGGCCCAGCGCGACGTAGTCGATCAGGCCGCGCAACGGCTCGAACTGGGCGCGCGTCGGCAGGCCATGCAGTTGCGGGACGATGCCCTCGACGCCGGTGTGCATCAGCAGCAGGCGGTACTCGACGCCCTCGGCGGTCTCGCGCTCACGGGCGCGGCGAGCCGTTCCGCGAACGACTCCATGATGCGCGCGGTGGAGGCGCCATACCAGGGCAAGCCGTAGACGCGCAGCCTCCCGCCCATCAGGTCAATATATGCGCCGTGCATCGTCTCCTGATCCCACGGCGTCAGCTCTGGCGCGCCGTCCTGCACGAGCGGATTGAGCAGAATCAGCTCCTTCTGCCAGCAGAGGAATTGGAGCCAGGAATAGCCGTCGCGGTAGTAGCTGCGGTCGTGGTTACCTTCGATGGCGATGGCGGGAATGCCCGCGTCCTTGAGCTTCTGCAGGCCCGCCTCCGCCTGGATGAGTGTGAGGGCGTCGATGGCGCGCTTGTTGAAGAGGTCGCCAGCGATGATGACGAGATCGGCTTTGCGCGCGATGGCGTCGTCGATCGACGGAGTAGAAGGCGGTGGCGAAGTCGTTGAAGCGCGCCTTGAAGCCGTACTGCTCGTAGCCGAGGTGGTTATCGGCGGTGTGGACGAAGGTCGCGCGCATGGAAGATGACTCCTGAGTGAGAGGGGATTATCGTCGCGCTATTCTATGTGGGTGGTGGAAAAGAGGAACCTGCGGCGGACGCTGGCGGTTGAAACCGCGCCTCTGGGCGTTCCGCCACGATGTCCACGCAGGTGGACATCCAGAGAGCGTACGGCGTCTGTGGAACCCGCGCAGGCGGGTTTTGTGGCCCCTAGGCCCCAAGGCGCGATTTCAATCGCCAGCCATCTCTTACTCATCGGACGCCGTATCGCCGTCAGTAGTCAGATCATAGTCGAGGACGAGCGTGTGGCCACCGTCCGCATCGATGACGATCTGCGCCACGCCAGAGATACCCTGCAACTCGCCGGTCCCAGAGTTCGCCATGATGGTCCAAGAGGCGGACTGCTTCTCGCCTACGCTGACCGCGTTGTGATGCAGGATGAAGCTGCCCGCACGTCCATTGAGTTTACCCTCGATGCGCTCGAAGCCGACGTACGCGGCGGAGTCGTTGGGTGCGCCGGCCATCAGTAGTTCGGCCACGCTGGTTCCCTCAAGGTCGCCAGTGAAGGTCTTGTTGACCTTCGTGCGTGTAAGGCTGACGCCGTCGCGGTCGTCAATGGTGGTCGGCTCCCAGCTGGTGATGGTAAAGGCGCTCGTCGCGTGGAGGGTCATCCTGTGCCCTTTCGCTAGCGCAAGAGGCGTGGCGTCTCCACACCATGCTCCATGATATAGAATCTGGCGTGACATCCGCTGTGAATGGCGCTGAAGTACCGCTGGCATGGTACTAGCGGCGTGAGGGCGGCGTGCGTCTGCGGTTCGGGGAGAGACCTAACCCCCTAACCTCCTTCCCTTGAGAGAAGGGAAAACAACACGCGAGAACGGTTGCCGCGCGTCACCCCTCCCCTCGCAGAGGAGGGGTTGGGGGAGAGGTCAGACGGGTCTCAGTGTGGGAAGAGGTTGCCTACGTCGTTGAGCGTCACGATCAGCATGAGCAGCAGCAGCAAGCCCATGCCGACGAGATTGATCAGTCCTTCGCGCTCCGCGCTCAGCCGCTTGCCGCGCCGCAGCACCTCAACCAGCACCAGCAACACGCGCCCGCCGTCCAGCGCCGGAATTGGCAGCGCGTTGACGAAGGCCAGGTTCAGGCTGAGATACGCCGTGAGGTAGAGGATCAGGTACGGGCCGATCTGCGGGACCGTGGCAGCGACCTGGCCGGTGACGTTGACGATGCCGACGGGGCCGGAGACGGCCTTGTTCCAGGGAATCTGACCGTGGATGATCTGCCCGATGCCGTTCGCCGTGCCGACGATCATGTCGCCCATGTCCTGTATCGCCTTCGCCGGAGCCTGCCAGAGCGGGACACGGATGTACGGCGTGCCCGATTCATCCACGGTGAAGCCGAAATGACCCTGATTGGCATCGGGATGGGCGATGGCCTGCACGGTGAGGGTGACAGGATCGGCGACGCCGGGACGCTGGACGGTGACGGTGATGGGGACGGTGGTCACATCCTTGGGCGCATCGTCGGTCAGCTTGGCGACCTGGTTGCGGAAGTCGGGATAGTAGGTGACTGTCTGGCCGTTGATCGTCAGGAAGCGGTCGCCCGTTTTGAGTCCAGCCTGAGCGGCAGGCGAACCGTCGACGACCTGGCCGACGACCGGCGGGATGCGCGCAGGATCGGGCTGGCCGATGACCTCCGCCGCCGTCAGCAGGACGAACGCCATCAGGACGTTCATCACGACGCCGGCCAGCAGGACGATCAGCCGTTTGCTGGGCGGCTTGGCGGCGAAAGAGCGCGGGTCATAGACGCCCTGCTCGTCGGTCGTCTCGCCGTTCTCGCCAGGCATACGCACGAAGCCACCGATGGGCAGCCAGTTGAGCGAGTAGATCGTCTCGCCGCGCTTGATCCCGAATGCGCGTGGGGGGAAGCCGATGCCGAACTCCTCGACGCGGATGCCTGCCCACTTCGCGGTGATGAAGTGGCCCAGCTCGTGGACGAGCACCAGTAGCCCGAAGACTGGAATCGCCGCCAGGAAGTAATACCACTGAACACCCATCGCGTCTCTCCGTTTCGCTCGTTCTCGTAGCTATTATTGTACCGTCACGCCGCTGACACGCAGGACTTCTTCCTGCGCCCACTGTGACGCCGCCAGCGTCTCCTCCAGGCTCGGCTCAGCGATCACGGTATGCCGCGCCAGCGTCTCCTCGATGGCCTGCGGCGATCTGGGGAAAGCCGATACGTCCATCCAGGAAGAGCGCCGCCGCCGTCTCATCCGCGCCGACCAGAACCGCCGGAGCCGTCCCACCTGCGCGTCCAGCCTCATACGCCAGCCGCAGGCAGGGGAAGCGCTCCATGTCCACTGGCTCGAAGTCCAGCCGCGCCACCTCCGGCCAGCGTAAGGGATGCGCCAGCGCTGTATCGGAGCGGTCCAGACGGTCAGGATAGCTGAGCGCGTCCTGAATCGGCAGATGCATGCTGGGCAGGCTCGCCTGCATCTTGATCGAGTCGTCCACGAACTCGACCATCGAGTGGATGACGCTCTGTGGATGCACGACGACGTCAATTTGCTCGAAGGGCAGGCCGAAGAGCCAGTGCGCCTCGAGGACCTCCAGCCCCTTGTTCATCAGCGTCGCGGAGTCGAGGGTGATCTTCGGCCCCATGCGCCACGTGGGGTGCTTGAGCGCCTGCTCGACCGTGACGGCGCGCATCTCCTCCAGCGACTTCGTACGGAATGGCCCGCCAGACGCCGTGATGAGCAGCCGCCGCACCTCCGCGATGCGCTCGCCACGCAGGCACTGCCAGATCGCGCTATGCTCGCTATCCACCGGCAGGATGGCGACGCCATGTTTTTTCGCCTCGGCAGTGACGATATGGCCGGCGAGCACGAGCGTCTCTTTGTTGGCCAGCGCGATGGTCTTGCCCGCGCGAATCGCCGCCAGCGTCGGCTCGAAGCCGACCATGCCGGAGGTCGCCGCGACGACGGTCTCCACGTCGGGATGTGTCGCCGCCGTGGTTAATCCCTCGACACCATGCAGCGCCTGTGGGAGCAGTCGCTCGCATTCGGCCAGCACGGCGGGATCGTCGCTCGTGCAGACGACCAGTTCCGGCGCGAACTCGCGCGCCTGCTCCGCCAGCAGCGCGACATTGCCACGCGCCGCCAGCGCCACGACACGGAAGCGCTCAGGATAGGCGCGCACGACGTCGAGCGTCTGGCGGCCAATCGAGCCGGTGCTGCCGAGGACGGCGATGCGCCGGGGCGTCGCTGGTCTTGCGTCTGCCTCGATAGGCGAGGTGGGTATCATAGAGCGTTCGTTTCTGCGAAGACGCTCGCGCGCACGATGCGCATGAGCCATCTGTCGTGAAATATACGGCGCGGACGTGGGCCGCGTTGCTTGCCGGATGCTGGGCGGATTATAGCACGCATGGTCGCGTCCATCCTTCCTGGCGCGGGGATGTAGCCTGGGCGCGTTTGCGGTAGAGATCGGCCCGGAACGCAACGGACCTCTACGTCAGCGTGTTTCTCTTATTGGACATAGTTCGCTATGCTCAGATCAATCGCGATTTTCGTTCTCGTCAAAGGCTCACGCATGATACAGGTCAGCAAGAGTGACTGGATCGCTCGTCCAGAGCGCGCCAGCGGGTTCAACAAATTACCAGGCGCCATCGCGACAATGTCGGGATCGCTTCCACCGGCGAGCCTGTTGGTCTTCGGCATGATCACCGTCCAACTGGGCGCGGCGCTCGCCAAGGAGATGTTCGGCGCGCTCGGCCCAGCGGGTGTCGTCTTCCTGCGTCTGGGTTTCGCCGCCCTGGCGCTGCTGGCCATGTGGCGGCCCTGGCGTACTCTAAGGTCACAGAATGTAACCAAAGGCGTTGCCACCAGTTCTCCAGGCGCGCGACGGAGCGCCTATGTGACCGTCATCCTCTTCGGACTCGTCCTGGGGCTGATGAACTTCACGTTCTACACCGCGCTGACTCGCATTCCGCTCGGCGTCGCCGTGACCGTCGAGTTCGTGGGGCCGCTCGGCGTAGCGGTCGCCGGATCGCGGCGGGCGCTGGATGTCCTGTGGGTCGTCCTGGCGGCGGGAGGGATCCTGCTGCTGGCGCCGCTCGGCATCCTGGGCGCAGGCCAGTTGGACCCGGTCGGACTGCTGCTGGCGCTCGGCACGGGTGTCTGCTGGGCCATGTATATCCTACTGAGCGCGCGGGTGGGACGCGCATTTTCCGGCGGAACCGGCCTCTCCGTCGCAATGGCGATTGGCGCGCTCGTCCTCCTACCAGTTGGCGTCGCGCAGGCGGGCGTCGCCTTGCTCAATCCGACCCTGTTGCTCCTGGGCGCGGGCGTCGCGTTGCTCTCGTCGGTCATCCCCTATTCACTGGAGCTTTCGGCGCTGCGGCGCATGTCCACCAGCGCCTTCGGCGTCTTCATGAGCCTGGAGCCGGCGATCGCCACGCTCGTCGGCTGGCTTGTGCTGCGCGAGGCTCTGGAGTTGCGCACGATTCTCGCGCTCGCGCTGGTGACGACCGCCGCCGTCGGCGCGACACGCTGGGGCGCTGGGGCGCACTGACTGTAGCCGCGTCCATCGCGTATGCGCCTGCGCTACCTCTTTTCAGCCTGTCATGAACAGGTCGTTGACCGCGCCCTACTGGCCCTGGCTGGCGGCGAGACATATACTCTATTGCGGAACGTTCATCACAAAACCATCATGGGTTGCGCAATAGGGAACGGTATATGGAGATAGGCGACGAGAGCGATGAGGGGGCAGGCGACGGGCTGGTGGTAGTGACGGGCGTCTTCGACCTGCTGCACGTCGGACATCTACGCTTCCTGCAGGCGGCGCGGGCGTTGGGTTCAGCGGCTCGTGGTTGGCGTGGAGAGCGACGCGCGGGTGCGCCGCTGGAAGGGGCCAGATCGCCCGATCCAGACGCAGGAGGACCGCTGCGAGCTGCTCTCCGCGCTGCGCGTCGTGGACGGCGTCTTCATCATCGAGGGCGAGCGCGTCGAGCCAGATTACTACGTCGAGCTGTTGCGTCCGCTCCATGCGCGCTACCTGGCGGTGACAGTGAACGATCCGTTCCTGGAGGCGAAGCGCGCCGCGATGGCGGACATTGGCGTCGAGCTGCGTGTCGTGATCCCGCGTGTCGAGAACTACTCGACGAGCCACCTGATCCAGTTGCTCGGCATCGAGTGAAAAACTGAGTGAAAAACTGAATGAAAATCAGGCGCGGCGCCGCTGCGCGTTACAATCCGCCAGGCGAGTGCTATAGTAGCGCCAGGCGACAGGTGTATGAACCGTGACACACAGGAGTGAACGGAGCGACAGCGATGTGCTTTGAACTTGAGGCGGAGCCGCCAATCGAGCCAATTCTGGGCAGTTCGGCGCAGGGGGAGGACCTGACGCTCATCTCGCGCGATGGGACGCGCTTCGCGGCGTATGGCGCGCATTCTGGTCTGCAGGAGAAGGGCGGCGCGGCCATCGTCATCCTGCCGGACGTGCGCGGTCTGTATCACTTCTACAAGGAGCTGGCGCAGCGCTTCGCCGAGGTCGGCGTCGAGGCTGTCGCCATCGACTACTTCGGACGCACCGCCGGGATGACCGCGCGCGACGACCAGTTCGAGTACATGCCGCACGTGATGCAGACGCAGGCGGATAGCATCGCTGATGACGTAGCCGCCGCCGTGGCCTGGTTGCGCCGGCCAGAAGGCAGCCAGCCGAGCGCGGTCTTCACCGTTGGCTTCTGCTTCGGCGGGCGCAACTCGTTCCTGCAGGCGACGAGGAAGCATGGTTTGGCCGGCGTCATCGGCTTCTATGGCTCGCCGGGGGCAGGACGCAGCGCCCCGACGCCGATGGAGCTGGCGGGCGAGTTCGAGTGTCCTGTGCTGGGTCTCTTCGGCGGCGCGGACGAGGGCATCCCGCAGTCGCTGATCGACGGCTTCGCCGTCGCGCTGGACCAGGCGGGGGTCGAGAACGAGATGATCGTCTATCCGAATGCGCCACACAGCTTCTTCGACCGCCATCAGGCGCAATACGCCGAGCAGTCCGCCGACGCATGGCAGCGCATCCAGGCGTTCATCAAAGATCACACGCCGAGCTGACGCACGGATGATGGCACAAAAATAGAACAAGTTTTCCACACGGGTCGCCGGTTATCCCCCGAAATCGGCGACTTGTGAACATTTGTCCTAAATCCAGCGCCAATCAGAACTGGTAGCGAGTCTGGCTCCACTGGTCGCCCCTGGTGTAGGCGAAGATCTTCGTGGGCGTGACCGCGAACAGCAGAAGCGGTTCCTCAGTGGCTTCATCCCATAAGATCCCGTCGCGTAGGTGGATGGGCCAGCCCTCGCCCCACAGGATGGCCTGCTGCTGGTGGAAGCGTTCGTGTACGGCCGTGTCGCTGACTGGGGCGGCGACCCCTTCGACCACGATGTCAAATCCCGTAGCCAGTTGGTTGCAGCCAGTCGTCAGGACCACATGCGGGTTCCCACGCAGGTGCTTGAGCTTCTGTGCGATACCGCCTGTCCCGAAGTAGAGAGTTCCATCGAGCCAGGCGGCTGCTACGGGCGTGACGTGCGGTCGTCCATCGGCGCGTACGGTCGCAAGCCAAAATACCTCGGCGGTCTCGAGGACGCGACGGGTCTCCTCCCACGGCGTCGCCACGGCGTCTGACGAGCTACTGTTTCCCAGGTCGATGGTCGTGATGGGGTCGGACATCATCGGTCCTCCTTCTGCTCGTGTACAGATGGCGCCTGGGCAACTGGTCTCACATGATCCAGCCCCTGACGCGTCGGTCTGCCGCTCAGCTCACATCAGCAGGGAGGCGCCAGCGGATTAGGGGGTAAACAGCTTCCAGCGCCCCTCAGAGACGACATCGATGGCGCCGTCAACGACTTTGATGGCGGTCTGATCGTCGATCGCGTACGTTGGCACGGGGAGTCTCGCGGCCCACTGTTCCGCGTTGGCCATGGAAGCATCTGGGTGATCCTCGTGATCCAGGTGTGGAATCAACGCAAAGTCCACCAGTCCCACTCCCTGAGCCGTGACCAAGATCCTGCTGATGTCTCCCTGAGGTGTGGCGAACACGATGTCTTCCGACGTGAGCGCCTCAACGCTGCCCCTGGGCGGATCAGGGTAGGTTTCGCCGATGGTGGCGGTCACCGCCATGCTCCCAGCGCTCACCCCCACGTAGACCGTCTCGCTCAGCGATGGCAAGAGGTCGGCCAGCCCCGAGTGTCGCATCCAGTAGCTTAGATACAGGGGATCGCCGCCCCAAACCAGCAGCGCGTCCGTCTCCTGGACCGTGGGGACCCAAGCGTCGTCATCGATGCTGGGCAGCGCGGTGAGTTCCAGCACGCCCAACGACTTCCACCCCAATCCGCACATTGGGCTGGGGGCTGATCCGCTGATGAACCGGTAGGCCCCGACAGCTCCACCGGGGAAGGGGTAGATCGCGGTGGGAATGACGAGGGCGCTCGACTCGGCGATCGGCTTGCCTAGAGTTCTTCCAGCGCGCGGTGGATACTGGTGTTCTTGATGCCAGCGGACGTGAGTAGAAGCCGCATGATACCTCTCCTATTGACACTCCACAGGGGCTTGAGCCCCTGGATTCTCAGACGACGTGGGCGCCTGCCCCGTACCGATGGAGTGTAGCACACCCGTTCTAGGTGGCGCTATCCTCCTACCTGAAGGGAGGGGCCTGCGCGCCAAGGAGGGGTGGTCACGGCAATCAGGGCCGACAGTCTCTTCTGCCCGCTTGAGTAGAGGACAGAGGCTGGCCGCATCGACTTGCGAAGCTGCCTGTAGCAGTTGCCGCGTCGCTCGCCATTTCTGTGAACCGCTGGCGATGCTGTTGCGCTATGCTCTATAACAGACAATTCCCACGAGAAAGTGGGGAAAAGGCGATGCGAACAGGCAAGGATGGAGACATGGCCACGAAGCGACCGCTACGGTTCGGTGTCAAGACGGCGCCGCAGCACACCACCTGGGACGACATCCTGCGCATCTTCGAGGAGGCCGACGCGACGCCAGCCCTCGAACATGGGTGGGTCTTCGATCACTTCATGCCACTGGGTGGGAATACCGATGGCCCCTGCCTGGAAGGGTGGACGCTGCTGGCGGCGCTGGCCGCGCGGACGGAGCGGCTGCGCGTCGGCGTGATGGTCACGGGCAATACCTACCGGCATCCCGCCGTGCTGGCCAACATGGGCGCGACGGTGGATCAGATCTCGCATGGGCGGCTGGACTTCGGCATTGGCGCGGGCTGGCATGAGCAAGAGCATGCCATGTATGGCATTCCGCTCTACGCGCCCGCCGAGCGCATCCACCGGCTCGACGAGGCGTGCGAGGTCATCCGGTTGCTCTGGACAGAGCCAGTCGCGAACTTCGCGGGACGCTACTACCAGCTCACCGACGCCCGCAGCGAACCCAAGCCGGTCCAAAAGCCCCATCCACCGATCGTGATCGGTGGCAGCGGCGAGCGGCTGACGTTGCGTGTCGTAGCGAAGCATGCCGACATCTGGAACTTCGCCAACGAGCCATTCGAAGAATTCGTGCGCAAGAGCGCGATCCTGGACGGGTATTGCGCTGAGATCAACCGCAACCCGGAGGAGATCGAGCGGTCGGTCCAGGTCTTCGCCGATCCCAACGATCTCGTCAGCTCCCGCGAGACGGTGCGCGCGTTTATCGGCGCCGGGGCGACGCACCTGATTCTGAACCTGCGCGCTCCCTATCCGAAAGGGATCGTGCGCCGCCTCGCCGACGAGATCGCCTCGCCGCTGCTCGACGAGTATGGACAGGCACGCGCATGACTGAGTGACGTGTAAGAATACGCATCACCATTACCAGACATCACACGGGGAGTCTGCGCTAGACTCCCGTACGCGTCCGATGTGATGCGCGGCAAGGAAGATCAGCGTTCGAAGGGAGTAGTGTGCCCAAGAAAGTAACGCCAACTCTCCTCGACCGGCCATCCAGGTGGTAGCCAGAGGAGATTGCGGATGGCCTCCGGTCCCTCTGCCCGGTTAATCTTCTCCAGGTCTTCGCGGCCCCACACGCGCAGATCGGTCCGTGTGGCAAAGCGCTCGAGTTGGGACGCGGACGCCCGGCAGGCAAGAACGCCGATGATGTTCCATCCCGGCAGTTCAGCGGAAAGCCCATGCACCCCTTCGAGCAGTTTCCCAATCTCCCGTTCCGTTGGGCTGTGCGCCGCCGCTTTGAGGCTGATCAGGGTGGCGCGGCGAAACTGGAGGTCGAGGGCAATCAGATCCACCCCTGGGGTGGCGGGGCCACCAAGCTGGCCCTCGCGCTCGATCTCGCCACCGAAGAGGACGGGAATGCCGAGCCGTGTCAGGGCGTTGACCAGCGCGACCTCGAAGCGCGCGCCTTTCTGTATGTCCAGCAGATCGCGCAACCAGCGCATCTCACCGGCCTGGACGCGCTCAGTCCACGCATTCGTGTACAGGCGCTGCAGCGCCCAGCGAGCCTGCTCCGTAACGGATGGGGCGGCGATATCGTAGGGGAGCCACTTGTCGAGGACCGGCGCCCAGACGCTGACGCCACCGCAGTCGTATGGCACAATGGCGCCGACAAACGACCATCCTGATTCCGCATCAACCTCCACCTCGACGGGCAGGGCTGGAGCGTCCGACGACCAATGCTTGCCGAGCGTCATCTGGATGGTCTCAGGCGCGATCGGGCGCCGACTGCGTACCGTCAGTCGCAGCGCGCCTGTCTTCCGATCAAGGAGACCGAGCTCAATATCGAGGGCGAGCGGCAGATCGAAGACATAGCGAAATGAGTCGAGGGTGTACTGATTCGCCTCGCGCTGTCCAGCCGAGAAGCGCGACGCCAGCAGTTCCTCGAAACTCCGCATGTTGCGCCGCTCTAGGTCAGGCGTCACCGCACGCAACAGGCGCGCCTGACGCTCAAAGTCGCTGGGGAACGTCTCGGTGTGAGCAATGCGCAGATAGCGCCAGGACGCCGGTTCGGCTACGTCGGCAACCTCAGATGGGGTGAAGGGAACTGGCTCTTGCCAGTAATAACCGCCAGGTGAAAGTGGGATAGTGGGAGCATACACGGTCACGTCTGGAAACAAGCTGAGCGAGCCATCGTGCGCGAGTGTGTCGAGCATCTGACGCGCCTCAGCGGCTGCAAATGGAGCGCTGATGATGATGAGCGCATCGCCTCGATCACGCGCTGGTCGGATCGGTTCACTATCGCTCCAGCGTCCGACCAGGGTGAAATGGCAGAGGAGCCAGTCATCGCCATCGCGCGCCGCAGCTATCTTGAGCCAGTAGAAGGGCCACATCGACGCGAAGAGATCGCTATAGGCGGCGACGGCGCCCGCCAGTTGCATGAATGTCCCCTGCTGTGGAAGATCGAACCGTGGCATCTGCGCGTCTCCTCATGCCCAGGCAATGCGCCGATCAGACGCAACACATGAGTATATCGCGGGTCGCGCACGCTTGCCAGTCTCATGCTCGAGGCGCCGCTCCTCTCATCTGGGCCTGATCGCGGGGTGAGCGCTTTGGCAGTGGAATTAGGGCAGGCGCGCTGCGCTCTCTATTGGCCTGCGGCGACGATGCGCGCAAAATAGCCCGCGATCTCCTCGTCGGTCAGCGCGAAGGCCGCCTCACCTATGGCCACCTCGAATTTCGCGTAGCCGGGCAGTTCAGTCGGAGAGAGCCAGCGAACGAGGCCTACGCGCTCCTCATGTGCGATTGCAAGGCTCTCCGCGAGCATCCGGTCTTTGTCACCAGGCAGGTAGACGTGCATCATGTGCGTCTGCGGGATCGCTGGCTTGACCACGATGCCAGGGACCGATTGCAGCGCCGCCGCGACCTCCTTGGCGCGCTCGTGGTGCGCGGGGAAGCGGTCGAGCCGCTCGCGCAGTCCCATACGCGCCGCGAGGACGTAGGGGTAGAGGTGAACGAGATTACCGCCGTGGCGCCGCAGCCAGACACGCGCCTCGGCGATGAAGTCCGCCGGTCCTGCCAGCGCCGCGCCCGCGATGCCGCCGACGCCTTTGTAGAACGAGACATAGACTGAGTCGAAGAGCGCAGCGATCTCCGCGTAGGGTCGCGCATAGTAGGGGCCGGACTCCCACAGCCGCGCGCCGTCCATGTGCGGCGCCGCGCCGCGGTCGCGCGCCCACTGTGTCTGCGCGACGAGATCATCCCACTCCGGCAGTTGTCCGCCGATGTAGCGTTGCGGCAGCTCCAGCAGGAGAGCGGCGATAGGCTCGGCGATCTTGCGCAGGTCGTCCAACGTCAGGAGTTGCTCTGGCGAGCCGACGAGCCGTGCGCGCAGATTGTGCAGATATTGATACGCCTTCTCCTCGTCCACCTCCAGATGGCAGAGCGGGGTGGAAGGCGACGGTCGTACAGTTCTTGCGCTCGCTCCAGATGCGCAGGGCGATCTGCTGCGCCATCGTCCCGCTGGGCATGAAGACGGCGGCCTCTTTCCCTAGCAAACTCGCGATCTCGCGCTCGAAATCCTCGATCACGGCGCCCTCGCCGTAGTGGTCTGGCTCCGGCGTGTCGGCGGCTTCATGCGCCAGCGCCGCCAGCGTCTCGGCCGGACGATGGGGGCCATGGCCGGAGAGCGCGCGCTCGCAGGCGAGAAAGATCGCGCGCTTTTCATCCTCGGCGAGTGGCTGCGCGCTGGAACTATCGTCTGAAGTAGTGATGTGGATCGCCATGGCGTTTGTCCTTCTGGAGCCCAGCGTATCGCTCGCCGGCAGAGGGTATTGTACTCCAAAGCAGCCGGTTCTTTGCCAGATTCTGCCAGGGCAGTAGACAGCCATGCAGATTCCACGTATGCTGCTGCTGGACCAGCAGACCTAACCTCTTTGCACCCTTCCCTCCCGAGAGAAGCAGGGAAACGATGGGTGATACTCGATGTGTGGTGGAGGCGGTGTGGCGCGATGAGCGATTCCGCGAACGGGGATAATTACAGCTGGCTGCGCGTCCCTGCGAGTGACCCTACTGGCGGCGACATGGCAAACGCCACATCAGACGCCGCGGCGTCGGATGACGACACGCTGCTCTTCGCCGCGCCAGGTGGCCTCCCCGTGATGCCACGTTATGGCGCAAGCGACGGCGCGAGCGCAGCCAATGGCGCGAATGGAAAGAAGAGCATGGCGTCCGTCTCGGCTCCTGCGGCGGAGCCTGTCGCGGAGCCTGATTCCGCCGTCAGCGACCTGCCGACCATGCGCGTCTCGGCCGCGCCACTCTCCCACTCCCGCCGCGCCTTCCGTGAGCGATCTGCCGACGACGCGCATGCCAAGCGCGGACGGCCCCAATACGCCCACGCCAGCGCAAGACGTCAGCGATCTGCCGACGCAGCGTGTCAAGGCGACCCTTCCCCCAGTGGCTGCGCAGGCCATACCCGTAGCGCCCACTACGCCTACAACGCCAACTACGACGAGACGCCCACGCACATGGCTGGTCCTTGCCACCGCTATCGTGCTCGGGTCGCTGGTCGGCCTCTCGGTGACGCTGCTCACTGTCGCCCTACGATCGGCGCCCTCGGCCGCCACGACCACTGGCGTCTACCAACAGCCGCTCACCGTCGCGGCAGCAGGATGGCCAAATAGCGGCGCCTGCCAGTTCACCCCGCAAGGCTATGAGATCAGTGGCCCGAGCGCCTGTTTCTACGACGGCCAGATCGTGAGCGACGCGACGATCTCGGTGACCATGACACGCGCGAGTGGAGGAAACGATCTCTCCGCAGGCATCGCCTTCCGCCGCGCTGACCCCGGCGCCTTCTACACCTTCGAGATCGACGGCAATGGCGATTGGGCCATCTACAAGCGCGGGACAGTCCTGCAGCAGGGCGTGAGCATCGCCATTAAGACCGACGCGGGCGCGAAGAACACGCTCCAAGTGAAGATGAACGGCAGCCACTTCACCTTTGCGATTAACGGCGAGCAGGTGGCGCAGGCCGACGACGCCGAGTTCGCCGCAGGCGCTGTCGGGCTGACCGGGTATACCGGGCTGAAGGTCGTCTACACCGATTTCACCATCACGCCGCTGACCTAACCCCCTGACCCCCCTCCCTATGAAGAAAGGGGGCACCATCACGCAACGATTCTCGCCGCGTCTCCGGCTCCCCTCTCCGCGAGGGGAGGGCTGGGGGAGAGGTCCCCGCCTCTACGCGAGATAGTCGTTGCTGTAGGCCTTGGTCACATCGCCTATACTGTTTGTGAGCAGCCCCTGCGCCTGCATGAAGCCGGCCATCGATTTCCACGCCGCTGGATCGCTGGAGCCTGCCTTGCCGCTATGCTCCCAGAGCGGTAGCGTCGCCTTCAGGACGGTCAGCGCGTCCGCCGCGTTGGTGGGGTCATCCAGTCCTGGCACGTCGGCCTTGCTGATCTCGACCGCCTCCTGTGGATGCGCGATAGAGTAATCCACCGCTTTGAGCGTCGCCGCGATGAAGGCTTTTACCTGATCGGGATGCGCGCTGAGCGTGCCACGCAGGGCCGCGAGGCCGTTCGAGATCAGCGGCTGGGCGCTCGCCACATCAATCGTGCGCACCGCCATTCCCTGCTTCTGAAGCTGGATCGGCTCGTTGTTCAGGTAGCCCATCACCGCGTCCACCTTCTTGGTGACCAGCGCCTGGACCTGCGTGAACCCGACCGTCTGGATGTTCACGTCGTCCTGCTTGAGGCCAGCGCTCGAAAGCAGCGCGAGCAGGCCAATCCAGGTGGCGCCGAACTTGCCAGGAATGCCGACGCTGTGGCCTTTGAGGTCGGACACCTTCTGGATCGGCGAGTCGGACGGCACGATCAGCGCGACGGGGTACTTGGTGAAGACCTCGGCCACGTAGACGATATCCTGCCCCTGGGCGCGCGCCTGCAGTGTCTCGTCGCCTCCGGCGAAGATCAGGTTCTCCTTGCCGGAGACCAGCGCGCCGAACTCGTCTTCGTTCGCGCCGTGGTGCCGCAGGGTGACATCAAGCCCGGCGGCCTTATAGTAGCCCAGTGACTGCGCGACATAGAAGGGTGCGAACTGGATGTTGGGGATATAGGTCAGGCCGACGGTCAGAGCGTTGTCGCTCGCGCCGCCGCCACCGCAGCCCGCCAGCGGGAGGACACCCACGATCAGCAGGAGCAGCCCGGCGATCCAGGCGCGTGGATGAATGAACGACGAAGAAATACGTGACATACCTACAATGCCTCCATGTACGAGAAGCGCCGCTCCGCCAGCCGCGCCAGCCCATAGAGAATGGCGGCGAGCAAGGACAGGGTGAGCAGCGTGGCGAATTCGAGCGGCCTGTTGGATTGGCTGCTCGCGATGATGAGCAACCCTCCCAGCCCCTGGTCGCCGACGACGAACTCGCCGACGACCGCGCCGGTGATCGAGAGCGTCAGGCCGACACGCAGCCCCGCGAGGATGCTCGGCAGCGCCAGCGGGAACTCCATGTAGCGGAAGAGCGTCCAGCCATCCGCCCCGGCGACACGCGCCGCGTCGAGCAGATCGCGGTCGAGCGTGCGCAGACCGAGTACGGTATTGACGACCATTGGGAAGAAGACGATGAGCGCACAGAGCGCGATGACTGGGGGCGAGTCGTAGCCCAGCCACAACGCCAGCAAGGGGGCCAACGCGAGCGCCGGTAGCGCCTGCATGGCCGCCAGATACGGCTGGAGCGCTCGCGCAAGAACCTGGCTGCGCGCGATGCCATAGCCCAGCGGAATCGCGATCGCTGTCCCCAGCAGGAAGCCGGCGAGAGCCTCGATGAGCGTGGCCAGCCCGGAGCTCAGGAGCAGCGGCGTCTTCTGTGACGATGAACCACTCAGGCCGACACCACGCAGCCAGGCGCGTAGGACATCACCAGGAGCCGGAAGGAAGTACGCTGAGATGGCGCCGCTCGCGGTGACGAGTTGCCAGAGCGCAAGAACCGTCACGCCGAGCAGGAGCGCTGGAGCCGCCGCGCGCAGCCAGCCGAGGGCCGCGCTGGGCAACGTGGCGAGCCTGGTCTGGGCGCTTGTCGGGAGCCGCGCCACCTGGCTGCTCATCAGAGATTGTCCCATCTGGTGGCGATGTGGCTGGCAGGTCGCGCGTTTCGATGGTCATATGCCGCCTCCGGCGGGTCGTTCCCAACCATTCCTCGACCGCTGGCAGCGTTTCCTGTACACAAAAACGCCGCCCTCAGCCGAGAGTCTCGACCTCCAGGGCGGCGCGCAGACGCCGGACGCCTTCCACGCCACGGCGCGCGGAGACGACGACGCTTCGACCCTCTTCCATCCGGACTGTACCGTCGGCCCCGGCTTCTCACCGGATCTGCTTCGCCGAAAAACGGCGTCGCTCGCGGGCTTGGCGTGTTACACGCCATACCGCCGGTCGGGAATCGCACCCTGCCCTGAAGGTCTTTTGCTGGAATACGAACGAGACACTCACCAGGCGCGCTTATCACGCCGCGCTGGCCGCTCTCGCATCACGATAGAGTGTACTCTACCTTGGCCTGATTTGCCAAGAGGGAGCGTCAGCGGCCCACGCGCGTGGCGCGGCACTCGTCGCACTGGCAGGAGGCGCGCAGCTTTTCGTAGGTGTAGATGCCGGTGTGGTGGCCGTCGCCCCAGATCGGCGTCAGGCCGTAGCGCCCGATCGGCTGAAGCTCGTAGATGGTCGTCTGCTGCTCGGTGAATTCGGTCGTCTCGTCCACGCTGCCCTTCTGGCCGCCCTCGCCCGCGCACCACGCGCATGGACAGGCGCGGCGTAGCGGCTCGTAGGGATGGACGCTCTCGTGGCCGTCGGTCCAGGAGATATGTAGCTCGCGGCGCTCTTCGTCGAGCTCATATGAGAGGGGAAAGACATCATCTGGTAATCGCATGCGGTGTCTGGCTTTCGCGGTGGGGGTATGGCTCAAGGCGCGAGGGCGCGCTCACTCTCATTATAGCGCGCCAGCCGCGCGGCGAAGTGACGTCCACCGGCGAGCCAGACGAGCAAGATCAACGTGACGCTGCCCACCAGCAGGCTGATGTTGCGGCTCCATTGGACGAGGTCGTTGGCGTAGGCTGTCGTCGGGGAGTAGATACGGTAATCCACCAGCGCGCCCGCCGCGATCAGCGCGATGGGCAGCGCCATCGCCAGGCTCCAGACAAGCCAGTTCCACTGCGCGCGCGCCTCGCGCAGCCAGGGAATCCACCAGACGACGGTGAAGACATACGGCTCAAAGAGGTAGTAGGGCCAGACCGTCTTGATGAAGAGCGCGAAGCAGAGGCCGCAGAGCGCCAGCAGCACGTAGAAGTCGCGCGCGGTCACGTCCAGGTCGCGCCGAATGATGAGCGCCAGCAGTGTCACGAGCAGCGCCGCGCCGAGAACGACGAGGCTATCGTAGTGCTTGGCGAAGGTCTCCCACGGCGTGCCGATCAGCATGCCCCAGATCGAGTAGCCGCCCACCGGCAACTCGCCACGGAAGTTGACGAGCGAGAAGAGCGTGTTCTCGCGGTCGGTCAGCAGGAACGGCGCCAGCCCCGCGACGACGACGAGCGCGTAGAGCGCGACGAAGCGCGCCGCCTGGCTCCAGCGCCGCCGCCAGAGTGTCACGCCGAGGAGTGGGATGACATAGACGAGCGCCGAACTGCGCGTCAGCAGCGCCAGGCCAAGGAAAACGCCAGCCCAGCTCGCGCGTCCGTCCGCCAGCGCGTTGACGCCCAAAAGCAGCAGCCAGAGCATGATCGCCAGCTCGATGTGACCGTAGCCGAGCATGCCCTGCCAGAGCAGCGGGCTGAAGAGGAAGAGCGCGAAGACGCCGTAGCGCGCGAAGCCTGTCAGCGGCTTGCCGTTCAGCCGTGCGATCGTGCGCAGTCCCTCATGCGTCAGCAGGAGCGGGAAGATGGCGAAGACGGCGAAGATCAGCGCGCGTCGGAGCGTGAGGACATCGATCCAGCCAAGGAGTTGCGCCAGCGCGCCGACCGCTGTCAGCGGGAGGAGGCTCAGCGGGCCGTTGGCGTTGGGATAGGCGGCGCCGAGGCGCACGGCATAAACGCCAAACGGATGACCCTCCAGCGCGATGCGTGCGGCGGGGAAGAAGAAGGCTTCGAGGTCGGTCGTGTTGAACGGGATGAGTCCGCAGGATGACCAGATGGCAATGTAGAGCGCGATGAGTACGCCATCCACTGTGCGCCGGAGCCGTACGCGCTCAACCAGCGCGCGATTCAGCCGTGCGAGCCAGTTGGTCGTGTTGGCGCGCGCAGGGGTATCTCCCGTCGTCGCTGAGGACTCCGCCGTCGCGCTCATCGTCGTTCCCTGTCGTTTTCCTGCTCGCTCGTTCGCTGCGCCTGCCGAGAGTATATCTATCCGCGCCAGACGCCGCAAGCAGAGAGCCGGGTTGGCGCTCATCTGTGGACGGTCTCCAGAGCGCCGCTGGCCTGTTCAGGCTAGGACTCGCCGAAGGTGAGGCAGGGCGTGCGCCGATGCGCTTGTGTACGAGAATTGCCTGGCGTGGTGCGTTCCTCATGAGCTAGGTACCCATAACCGCTTCAGCCAGAGGCGAACGGAATGGCATACCATATGGCTGCCATGGAACAGGTGATCGAGGCGAATCAAGCGCCATGGCATTAGGATAGGCTTATGACTATGACCAACAAAGAAATCTCTGATGGTGTCGTCCACGAATTGCCAGAGGACTTACGGGACACTCTCGCCGCTGACGCGGAGGCGCTCGCGGCATGGGAGGATCTGACGCCGCTTGCGCGCAATGAATGGATCTGCTGGACGATCTCCGTGAAGAAGCCGGAAACGAGACAACAGCATGTCGAACGGGTGCGCGCGGAACTCAAAGAGGGCATGCGCCGGCCGTGTTGTTGGCTAGGCTGCATTCACCGCACGGATAAGGCAATTAGCCCTTCGGTACAGTATGTGCTCAACAAACGATCGAAAAAGTCATCATGAATGATGGCCGTCATACAATGGGGCTCATTGGCTTTTGACTTGTTCAGCCCCACCGCTTCCAGATTGAGCGCTTTTCACGCGGCATCATTGATTGCGCTGCTTGCCACCCCTCGAAACGTCCTTCACTGGCCAGCCGCTCTATCCTGCCTTCATACCAGGGCGTCGGCGGTACTCGTGATTCAGGGGGCGACGTCAACTCCGGCGTCGCCACTTACTTTGAGCGCTCAAATCGCGAGTTCGTGGACGGCGGTGGACGGACGTGTGGACGAGTGTGGACGAGTGTGGACGGAGGAAAGCGGTCTTAAAATCCCCTATGCAGAGCCAGCAGACTATAGTCGCCGTCCCATCGTTTACACTTCTTTATCAGAAAGTGCGGCGCGAAGACCCCTTGGTTCACCGATGGGGATGAAGCGCCGCGCGCCGCCTGGCGGCGCCAATCGTTCAGGACGTACCGTCTGACTTGCTCGCTTCTCCCTGGTGTGGTCACCTGCTTGCATACCGCAGGGCCTGCGGGAATCGACGCTTGTGGAGGTGGCTTCGGGCCACGACATGATGGTGTCAGACTGGCGAGGCGCGCCTCCTCAGCGGTCGTCAGCCCAAGAATCCCCCGGCTTCAGCCGTGGGGAGCGGTCAACCTGACCATCTGTGTCAAGTAAGGCATGTGTCAGTGACGCCGCTAGCCACTGTTCGTACTGCTGAGGCGCCCACCCACGTTCGATGACGAACATGCGGTACAGATCGTGCGAGCCTAACGCCCAGATAATGTCCTCAGCCTGATCAATGGACACCTCACTGGCAAGCGCGCCTTTCTTCGCCAGTGATGCGGCCACGGTCTGCGCATCCCGAAACCGCCCCTCGGCGAGTTGATGGAGCATTCCAGCAATTTCTGGATCGGCCGTCGCCGCGCCCTGCATGATGGCCGCCACGTCCGCTGAGCGCTCATGAATCTGCCGCCCATTCGCAGCATAGACCGCTAGCTGCCGGCGCGCATCTGGCTCAGCCAGCATCGCCTGCCACCATGGCCGGTCCACCAAGGCAATAGGCTCCTCGTCACCACCCACCACGAGCTGCACCAAGGCAGTGAGCAAGCCTGCTTTCGTGCCAAATATGGCCGTGATGGTAGGAGCGGACACTTCCGCCTCACGCGCGATCGCAGGCAATGTCGTGGCCGCATAGCCGTTGGCGGCAAACAGGCGACGCGCAGCATCCAAGAGCTTGCGGCGGGTCAACTCTGCCTGCAACTGGCGCTGTGGCGAGTGATAGCGCCGTTTAGCGGTCGTCTCATCCCGCATATTCACCATCCTTGACACGTATTCAATATGTGTGTATAGTATCATAAATCGGCCGTGCGCGCAAGCGCACCTGCGCAGTTCCCAGCGTTCGCACGGTGCGTATTCACATCTGCGGAGGAGTATCCACCATGGAGCCATCTGTCGAGTCGAGCTTGCTCAGTGTCATCGAGCGCATCTGTGAGGCGACCAACCGCCATGATTTGGACGCCCTGGCGAACTGTTTCGCCACTGATTATGACAGCGCGTTTCCCACGCATCCCGATCGCGCCTTTGGCGGACGTGAGCAAATGCGGCGCAACTGGTCGCGCATCTTTCAGGCCGTGCCCAACATCCAGTCAGAACTACTGCGCTGGGCGACGCACGAGAGCACCATCTGGGCGGAGTGGGAATGGCGTGGAACGCTCGCCTCCGGCGCGCCATTCCTCCAGCGCGGCGTCACAATCCATGGAGTGGAGCGCGATGTCACGACATGGGTGCGCCTCTACATGGAACCAGTGCGTGACGACGAGCCTGGCATTGAAGCGTTGGAAGGGAGCGCGCCCCAATGATCTTCATCGCTGGAGGGAGCGGCCTGCTAGGAACCCAGGTGACGCAGTTGCTGACCGCTCACGGCCATGCAGTACGTGTGCTCACCCGCGATCCAGAGCGGGCACGCCACCTGGAAGGAGATTACGTCGAGATCGTAAGAGGCAGCGTCCAGGATCCCGACGCCGTAGCGCGGGCTGTGGCTGGCGCACAGATCGTCATCTCGGCGATCCACGGATTTGCCGGGAGTGGCGCTTCAAACCCAACGACCGTCGATCTGCACGGCAATCGTGCCTTGATTCAGGCGGCGAAAGCCCAAGGAGTCGAACGATTCATTCTGCTCTCGATCCATGGCGCCACGCTTGATCACCCGATCGAGATGTTCCGCATGAAGCGCCGTGCGGAAGAGGCTCTGCAGGCGAGTGGAATCCCGTGGACCATCATCCGGCCAACGGCGTACATGGAGACCTGGACGAAGTTGGTCGGGGAGCCGCTCGTCACCAGCAGGCAAGACGCGCATCTTCGGACGGGGTGAGAACCCCATCAACTTCGTTTCCGCCTCCGACGTGGCGCAATACGTGACGCTGGCCGCCGAAGACAGCGCCATGACCGTTCAGTCTCTCGAGGTAGGGGGTCCAGAGAACCTGACCATGCGTCAGATGGTGGAGACCATCCAGCGCGTGACGAAGATCACTGGCACGGTCAGTCCTGTGCCGCTGCCGATGATGCGCGTGATGGCGGCGATACTCCGCCCACTCAATCCGACACTCGCCCGCCAAATCCAGGCGGCCGTCGTCATGGATACGACGGACATGTCCTTCGACCCCACCCCGCTACGGCGCCGCTTTCCGACCACGCCCGTCACCTCCTTGGAAGATGTCGTACGCAGGGGCTTTGCCTCAAGTGTGTAAGTCAACAGTATGGCGTGTAGACACCTGGCGGGCCTCATGCTCAGGCGGCGTCAACTTCGGCGTCGCCACTGCGTGCTTTTCAGAGATGCTTGAACCTGACTGGCCACAGGCTATTGCGTGAACGCGGCGCTTACAGCAACCGCTCAGGATAGCGAGTCAATTGCTGGCGCAGATCCTGCGCAGCCGCCCTCAATTGGTCGCGCGCCACCGCGAGGGTCATGTCACCTTGCCAATAGCTGCGCTCATCACGCTGGCCAGCTATAGTCCATTCGCCAGGACGCTCCAGGATGAAGCGCACCGCGAGAGTGACCGCAGCCACAGATCTTTCGACAAATTTGATCTGCAGATTGGGTTCAGGAGACAAGTGATATGGTAGGCCTGGTTCTTGATTCTTGGCCAGAGTTTCAAACCAGCCGGCAAGCCCGCGAACATCTCTTGTCATCATGCAGTCTGACTGACACCATCCATACCCTTCAGAATTGCGCACGCGTAGGGTCATCTCCAGCCAATTGGCTGTTTCCCAATCGTGGGTCTCGTCAGGAAAGTCGTAACCAGCTATATCCAGACCCAACTCATTGCCATCTGCTCCGCGCAGGAACATTTTCAACCTCTTGGATACCTAGCGTCACTGGTTCCGCGCCTCATAACGAAGGCCGCCTCTCAAAGTAGAGAGACAGCCCCCGCGGTGAACAGACAAGCCTACAGCCGCTCGATGATCGTCGCGGTACCCAGACCGCCGCCGCAGCACATCGTCTGCAGGCCGTAGCGCGCGTCACGCCGCTCCAGCTCGTGCAGCAGCGTCGTCATCAGCCGCGCGCCCGACGCCCCCAGTGGATGCCCCAGCGCGATCGCGCCGCCGTTGACGTTGACGCGCTCCATGTCGGCATGCCGAGCTCGCGCTTCCACGCCAGCACGACCGGCGCGAACGCCTCGTTGACCTCGAACAGGTCAATCTCGTCTATCGTCAGCCCGGCGCGCTTGAGGATCTGCTGCGTCGCAGGAATCGGCCCGGTCAGCATCATCACCGGATCCACGCCGACGACCTTCTGCGCGACGATGCGCGCACGTGGCGTCAGGCCAAGCTCCGCCGCCTTCTCCGGCGTCGTCAGCAGCAGCGCCGCCGCGCCGTCGCTCACCTGGCTGCTGCCGCCCGCCGTCACCACGCCATCGGGCTTGAAGACCGGCTGGAGCGTGGCGAGCCGCTCCAGCGTCGTGTCGTGGCGGATACCGTCATCCTTGCTGAAGCTCGTGCCGTCGGGCAGCGAGAGCGCGAAGGTCTCGCGGTCGAAGTAGCCAGCGTCCTGCGCCTTGGCGGCGAGTTGGTGGCTGCGCAGGCTGAACTCGTCAATCTCGTCGCGCGGGATGGACCACTTCGCGGCGATCATCTCCGCCGAGACGCCCTGGTGGGTGATGGGATAGACCTCGAGCAGCGAGGCGGGGAATGGTCCCTCGCCGCCCGCCGACGACGATCCCATCTGCACGCGCGTCATGCTCTCGACGCCGCCCGCGACCGTCACGTCGCAGACGCCGGAGGAGATCAGGTTCGCGGCGAAGTGAATCGCCTGCTGGCCGGAGCCGCACTGCCGGTCCACCGTCGTCGCCGGGACTGAGATGGGGAAGCCCGCCTGCAAGACGACGTTGCGCGCGACGTTGAGCGACTGCTCGCCGACCTGGCTGACGCAGCCAAACACGACATCCTCGATTACCGCCGGATCGATCTTCGTCCGTTGCGCCAGCTCGCGCAGCGCCATCGCGCCGAGCACGACGGGATGGACATCTTTCAGCGCGCCGTTGCGCCGGGCTACCGGGGTTCGCACCGCCTCAGCGATCACGACCTCTCGCATGGTGGAAGCCTCCTCGCGTCCAATCCAGAACAAGCCTTGTATTACTGGATTATATGCTGCTTTCAGCGATATTCGCGGCGTAGCCAGCGAACATCCGCCGCCCTACATTTCGTCGCCCCATTCGAGTTGCGTCTTGCCGATGTAGACGGTGTCGCCAGGCTTCGCGCCCGCCTCTCTCAGCGCGGCGATCACGCCCATCTTGCGCAGTTGCGTCTCCAGCCGCTCCATCCCCTCGAAGCTGTCGGGATTCGTCATCGCCGCCATGCGCTCGACACGCCGCCCGCGCACGTAGTACACGCCCTCGTCGCCTGGCTCGACAAACCAGGCGTCATCTGGCTGTGGCCGCAGCACTGGACCCGTCGCAGGAACTTCAGTCTGCGCGCGCGCTGTCTCTTCCTCCCGCAGCTCGCGCAGCCGCTCCGCCGTGTAGTTGATAAGCTCCTGTACGCCCTCCTGCGTCGCCGAGGAGATCGCCCGCGCAACATACCCTTCAGCTTCCGCGCGCGCCTGGAGCGCCGGCCAGCGGTCGCGCGCCTCTGGCAAGTCCATCTTGGTCAGGACGATGATCTGGGGACGCGCGGCGAGATCGGCGCTATGCTCGGCCAGCTCTTTGTTGATCGCCTCGAACTCGTCCCATGGGTCGCGCTCGACATTCGCGCCGTCGATCAGGTGCAGCAGCAGCCGCGTGCGCTCGACATGGCGCAGGAACTCGTGCCCCAACCCGACACCCTGCGCCGCTCCTTCGATCAGCCCTGGAATATCGGCCATCACGAAGCTATCATAGTCGCCACGCGAGGGGTCGCCCACCACCACGACGCCCAGATTTGGCACAAGCGTCGTGAAGGGATAGTCGGCGATCTTGGGCCGGGCGCGCGAGACCACCGAGAGCAGCGTGGACTTGCCGGCGTTGGGGTAGCCGACCAGCCCGACATCCGCCAGCAGCTTGAGTTCCAGTTCCAGCCAGCGCTCCTCGCCCGGCTCGCCAAGCTGCGCCTCGCGTGGGGCCTGGTTGGTCGAGGTGGCGAAGTGCACGTTGCCCAGGCCGCCGCGCCCGCCGCGAGAGACCATCACCTTCTGTCCCGCCTCGACCAGATCGGCCAGCAGTTCGCCGGTCTCGCCATCGCGCACGACCGTGCCGACGGGAACCTTGAGCGTTTTGTTGGCGCCCGCCGCGCCGTGCATCTTCTGGCGTGCGCCTGAGCCGCCGGGCCTGGCCGCGTAGCGCGCGTTGTAGTGAAAGTCGACGAGCGTGTTCAGGTTGGAATTGGCGACGAGGTAGACCGAGCCGCCACGTCCGCCGTCGCCGCCGTCGGGACCGCCAAGGGGAGCAAACTTCTCGCGGCGGAAGTGCGCCGAGCCATTGCCACCGCCGCCCGCCTTGACGAAGATGCGCGCGCGATCAAAAAACTCCATAGCCGGTATCCTTCCCTTCGCGCGATAGGGTCCCTGACAGGTTCCTATGAGACGCGCAACGGCGGGGCCGCCCGCACTTTCTTGGATTCTCGGACACGCCCCGCCAGTTGACTCTACGGTAGGCCTGGTGGGAATCGAACCCACGACAACTGTCTTATAAGGGCAGCGCTCTCGCCGCTGGAGCTCAGGCCCGAACGGCAGCGATGGCGTCCCAAATGAGGGTAAAGGTGGGCCCAGCAGGGTTCGAACCTGCGACCAAACGGTTATGAGCCGTCCGCTCTGCCACTGAGCTATGGGCCCGCTATCTGCCTGCGTTCGTTCACGGCGTAGTGTACCACATCGGCGCTCACGACCTCTCATTCCAACGCTCGCTCGCTGGCGGGACATGCAGAAAACTGTAGCCCATGTGTGTGACGCCATGCGCTATACTATGCGCAGCCCTTGTCAGCGCACATTGTGCGCCAGTGGTACGACGAGGGTGCCGCCTTGAGCATTTTCACCGCAATCTGCGCGACTCGGCGCACGAGCAAAGGAGGGATACACCCGTGACCACCAGAGCCTTTTGGTTCTCTTTGTCGCCTGTATCGCTCGTGATCGCCGCGCGACACAGCATCAGCGACGTCTCATAGCTCGCCTCGTCGTCTTCGACGCGGTAGCGTAGGGCATATCCAGTTCGCTTGCGCCTGAGACGCCTCTGATTTCTGTCTTTTTGTGTCTTTCGCCTCACGAGCGTCCATCGCGACCACGGCATGTGCCGCTGGCCGCCAGAAAGATGCGTCCGTGAGCAAGAAGACCAAGCACGCCAAACATGTTGCCCGTCATCGCACCAGCCCAGTTCCTACTCCAGTGAATGCGGAGCAACCCGCGCCCAATCCCTCACCTGCCGAAACTGATACCGCACAACGTCCACACGACAAGACGAGCTACGAGGCAAGCGCCGAGGTCCGGCGCTGGCTGCGCGTCCAGACGGCGGAGCGCGCCGACATCAAGCCGCCCTTCACCCCGACGTTTCTCGCGCACCAACGCGATCGCTTCTGGGTCCTCTCCTCGCTCGAACGCTTCTACGAAGACGACCTGATCAGCGACGTGCTGAGTATGGTCAAAAGCGGCAAAGAGGCCACCGTCTACTGCTGCGCTGGTGGCAGCGCGACGGAGCGGGAGTACGTGGCCGCCAAAGTCTACCGTCCGCGCATGTTCCGCAGCCTGCAGAATGACGCGCTCTACCGCGAGAGCCGCGCGCAGAGGGATACGGAAGGGCGCGCCGTGCGCAACGACCGGAGATGGCGCGCGCATCAGCGGTCGAGCCGAGGACAGCAGGAGCGGGTCGCCACATGGATCAGCGCCGAGTTCCAGATGCAGCGGCGGCTCTACGAAGCCGGAGCGGACGTGCCAAAGCCCTTCGCGCAGATCGGCAACGCGCTCCTGATGGACTACATCGGCGAGGGCGATGAGGCGGCGGCACTGTTGCGCGAGGTCAGTCTGGAGCACGAGGAGGCGCGGAGCCTCTTCGCGCAGGTCCTGCGCAACATCGAGCTATTTCTGGCCTGCGACTGCATCCACGGCGACCTCTCGGCGTACAACATCCTCTACCAGTCAGGGGCGATCACGATCATCGACTTCGCCCAGGCAGTGGACCCGCGCTACAACCTGGAGGTGTATCCCCTGCTCCTGCGCGATGTCGAGCGTGTCTGCCGCTACTTCGCGCGCTACGGTGTTACGGCCGAGGCCGGCAGGCTCGCCAGCGCGATGTGGGACCGCTATCTGCGCGGCGAATAGTGAGACGCTGATGCTGAGTCAACTGGCGGCGACTGCTCCAGGCCGCTGAGCCAGACAGTACACTGCTCTATCGTCAGGCAGCCGCAGCGTATCCCCTCACGCAGGACGTCTTGCGCTGCCTGAATGCGTCTGCTCTGCTCCTCAAGCTCCTCAAGTTTGCGCTGCGCGAGCGCCTTCCATCGCTCAGTTGGATGCGTGCCCACTGCGAAGCCAAAGAAGAGCTCGCGGATCTCGCCAAGGGTAAATCCCGCCTGCTGCGCGTACTCGATCACACACAGCCGCTGGACCGCACTCCAATCATAGCGGCGACGTCCGTTGACGCGCGCGGGCGGCGGCAGCAGGCCGATCTCTTCGTAGTAGCGAATCGCCGAGGTCGCTATCCCCACCTGGCGCGCCACTTCGCCAATCGTCATCTCCGACTCATGAATCTTCTCGGCGACCATTGCCTTCCTCCAGCCTCTCGACCTCACCCTCGCACACTTTTCATTTGCCCTTGACATCAAGCGCACTTGAAGAGTGTAGGCTTCTGGGCGAGGGAATGGCCACCCCTCTTATTGTCCCGGTTGTCCCATCAGTTCCCAGAAAGGAACACACAATGGCATCTGACCTGACGTCCGACACGGCGTCCAATCTCCCCGTAGCGTGTACCCTCTCAGCCGCCGAACTGCGCGAGCGCGGAGATGAGGTGGTCGCTCCCCTCTTTGCTCGCGCCCGGCGTATGGAGGAGACGCCCAACGGCTACCGCTTCGCCTTCCCGGCAGAGGCGGAAGGCGTCCGCGACCTGCTCGAGTTCATCCTCTCCGAGCGCGACTGCTGTCCCTTCTTCACCTTTGAGCTGGGCTTCCCATCGCCGCACGAGTTGGTATGGCTGACCCTGCGCGGCAGCGAGGGCGTCAAGGAGTTCGTCGCGGGCAGCTTCGCGACGCTGGATATGCCGTTCACGCGGACGGCTGAGCCTGCCCAATAAGATGCTCTGAAGTAGCCTGGACCAGTCTGGGCCGGTCCGATAGGGATGGATGGCGCGCTGGCGACTTCCATCCCCTGTCCTTGCAACGGAGGAAGGATGTTGACCATCTTCGGCGCTGGCACCGTGGCGGTCATGCTGGTGTGCTACGCGCTGGAGGCGCGCTCGTCCTGGTTCGTCTTCGCCTTCGGCCTCGCCTGCTTTGGCGCCTCAGCCTACGGCTGGCTCGCGGGCGCGTGGCCCTTCGGCGTCATCGAAGGACTGTGGGGCGTCCTCGCCCTGCACCGCTGGCAGCGAGCGCGGTCCGCCAATGGCGCCATCTCCGATGAGAGGCGCCGCCAGGAGCGCACACGCGAGATCAAATCATCGGCGCGAACAGACTCTTAGCGCAATGTACGGCCGATCAGCAGCGCGAGCGCGACGGCGGTCGCCATGCCCGCGAATGCCACACGCGTCACGTCGACGATGGGGCGTATCTGGACGCGGCCAGGCGTGAGGATAATCGCCGCGACCGGACGGCCCTGCGAGCCGCCGCCGCCGCCGAGTCCTTCCCCGGATTGCGCAGGCGCCTGTTCCGCATGGGTGTTCTCTGCCTGAGCGTCCTCAGCGCGAGCCGATCCCGATCCGCCACCGCCGCCAAATCCCAGGCCGACCGAGACGCGGCAGCACGGGATGACGGTCGTCTCGCCGCGCTCGACTGGCGCGCCGAAGACGGCGGTTGGCCCAGCGACCTCAGTTAGCCGGGTGATCGTGCGCTCCATTAGTGGGGCCAGCGCCGCGCTGTTGGAGGCTGGGCGTGTCACAGTCGTCGTCATCGTTTTCATCCTTCCCTGAATTGAACGTGAATCACACACTTCGCGCGCGGCGGGCGCGCCATACAAACCAGAGTGCCAGCGCGCCAACTACAAGTTCACTGGCGACGAGCGCTCCGGTCGCCAGCGCTGTGCCGTCGCGAATCCTAAGCCGTTGTATACGCCCGCCATCCTCGACGCTCACGGCCCAGGGCGTGACACGCGCGCGGGCGCCAAAGGGCATTCTCCGGCGCGTGACTGTGGCGATGAGCGTGACCGTCCGGCCATCCGGGAGTGTGATCGCGGGCGCGGGGACCTGCTCATGTCCAGACCAGCTGGACCAGGGCGCGGCCTGATTCGTCATCGGCGTCTCCTTACTCCCCATGCCTGGCATCATCCATGGCGCCAGGCGCGCAGTGTTCGCTGAGCCTGCTGCGCGTCACATCTGGTCACTCTATCACATGGGCGTGTGTATCGCGCTACGCTGTATGCTTGGGGGGCCGAATCTGGCAGCGTGGCCCAAATCACCTGCGTGATCGAAATGCGACGCGAAACGCTTGTAAAGTTTCCCTCTCGCCACAGGCCAATCGCGGCTAGAGCAGGTTACGCGCGGGGCCATCTGTGTTACACTTGGTTGGCGGCGGCGCTACATTGGTTTTGGGGGCGCGAGGAGGGCAGGGATGGACGACCGGCGGCCGCCACGTCGCGGCGATGGAGGTTCGGCGCTGCCGAGCAATCGCTACACGCCAGGCTCTGGATACCGCCCACGCTCCGAAAGCTCCTCCAGAAACCCTGCCAACCGTGGCCCGCGCGACTGGCGCGACCAGGAGTGGAGTGAAGAAGATTGGCGCACACCTTCCACGCGCCCACGCTCATCCTCGGAACGCCGTCCACCATCCCGCGACGCCTCCTGGGATAGCCGGAATGACGCGCCACAACGGCGACCCGCGCGGGCAGGCGCAGGCTACGCGGGTGAGTCCAGCCCACGCTCCCACTCCGCGCGCTATGGGGATGAGGACACCTGGACGCCTGCCGCCACCCGCAATGGGTATGGCGCGCCGCCGAAGAAAAAGTCCAACCGGGCGTGGCTTTTCGCCGTTCTGGGCCTGCTGCTAGTCATTGTTCCCAGCGTTGTCGTCATCAGCCAGTGGTCGCGCATCCAGACGCTGATCGGCCTCGGCGGCGATCCGCTCTTTCCCTGGGCGCAGCAGACACAGCAGACGGCGGTGAATCCGGACTACGACGCCTTCGCCACGCAGCAGGCCGCGATAGACCCCGCATTCAAGGCGTATTATGACGCGCACGCCGGAGCCACACTGCTGGGAACGCCGTTGACAGGCGCTCTGCCGACGAGTGGCGGTCTCGCGCAATTCTTCACCGATGGCGCGCTGCTGGCGCCGAATGTGCAGGCTTCGGGGGCTGGCTCTACGTCAGGTGACACCGCTCTCCAGATTGCGCAAACCACCAAAGGCTCCAGCGATGTCGTGCGCCTGCCGGTTCCCCCAGCGCTGCTCAAGCTCGGCAGCCAACTCACGGTCGGCTCGCTGAGCTATGGCGACCTACGCGCCGCCGCGCAGCCGGAGAAGCTGGTCAGCAGCGGAACGCCCGCGACGCCTGCGCCCGACGCCACCGCGACCGATCCCGTGCTCTTCGCCATTAAGAACGGCAGCGGACACACGATCCCGCCCGCCATCTGGGCGTACGTCAACGGGTCCGCGACCAGCCCCGGCGGGATGCTCGCCAACTTCGGACGTCCGCTGACAGAAGCGCTGGAGACGACGGCGACGGTGGATGGCGCGTCGCATCATGTCGTCATCCAGCCCTTCTGGTACGGTGTCGTGATCGTGGACAACGACGCGAAGGACGACAAAGGCCAGCCAGCGATCTCTGTTGCCCCGGCAGGCGCGGACTACCTGCGCACGCTCGGCCCGCCGACCGTCACGCTCGCGGCGAAGACGCCCGCCTGGGGCGACGCCTCAGCTGCGCTACTGGATGCGCCCGCGACCGGCAAGCCCGTCGGCACAATCGGCGTGAACTTCCCGCTGACGCTGAGTGGTCAGACGAAGTGGAACAAGACGACGCTCTGGTACAACGCCAACTTCAGCGCCGCCAAACGCAGCGGCTACGGCTGGGCGCCCGCCTCTGCGCTGACGCTCACCGCGCCACCTAAAGACGCGCGTCCCGAGGCCGGACTGGACATGCTCTCGCCTGACCTCGCCGCCTATGTGGACAGCCAGCAGAAGAATCTCGCTGTAGCTGTGTACGATGTCACGCGCAATATCTACTATGGCGAGTACGATAAGGAGACTTTCTATCTGGCAAGCTCGGCCAAGGTCTACATCATGGTCTCGTATCTGGATTGGCTGGAGAAGCAGGGACTCAAGCCATCGAGCAATGATCTGAACAACCTCACCTTGATGATCGAGAATTCGGACAACGTCGCTGCCGACAACCTGTTTTATCCAGAGGGTGGCGCGGCGCGACAGGCTAGTTTTCTGAATAGCCTCGGCCTCACCAGCTATCAGCCCTATGCGCCGGTACCAACCTTCTGGGGATATGCTAGATTCACGCCAGCCGCCATGGTTCACGTGCTGACACTGCTCTATACTGGCAAGATTCTCAACGACGATGATCGCAAGCTGGCGCTCAATCTCATGAGCCATATCGAGGCAGATCAGCGTTGGGGTGTAGGCAATACTGCTCCCCAAGGCGCTACATTTTACATGAAGAATGGCTGGATAGACCCCCCCGACGGGCCATGGTCAGTGAACTCGTCGGGCATCATAGTCGCCGGCAACGAGACGTACATCATCTCCGTTTATACAGATCATCAACCATACTCAGAGTTCACTAATCCGGTTAAAATTAGCAAGGTCTGCGGCGACATCGCCAAGCTAATGGTGTGACGCTGACTGAAGGGCGATCACTTGCCGGTGTCGCCGCCCAGCGTCTCGGAGATGCGCGCGCCAAGCTGGAAGAGGTCCGAAAGCGCCTCACGCAGACGGTCCATGCTGTCGCTGCGAATCATGTAGACCGGCACGTGCGCCGCCTGCGCCGCATCCACGCGATCGGGCTGCTTGCGGTACATGTTCTTTAGCACGAAGACCGCGTCGGCCTCCTCCTCGGCCTTCACCAGCATCGCCGGCACGCCCATCTCGCGAATCGCCTGCTCCAGCCGCCCACGATTCACACCGAGCGGGAAGATGCGGCGCACCCGCACGTTTCCCTGCTCGCCGCCTGCGAGACCCGCCGCGCCACGTGTATCGGCAAGCGGACGCCCTAGCGCCAGCTCCGGATCGAGCCAGCCTGCGCCATCGTCGTCGCGCGACTCGCGCCGACCATTCGACTGCCCATTGGTTCGCGGCTCGCGCTGCTCCCACCAGGGCGCACGCGCGGATTGGCCCGCCAGCGGGCTTCTACCATTGCGCCGCCGTGGCGCTGGCTCGCGTGTGACCTCACGCTCGGTGTCATAGGTGATTGGCGCGTCACGGGTGGGTAGCCCCACCGCATCGGCGCGCGCGCCCCGCTGCATGTGCTCCGTCCAGCGGCGCACCGAGCCATCCGGCTGGCGCTCGCGCATCTCGCGCGCGGGAGACTCACCACGCAGCGCCATATCCACCGAAGCGGCGACGTTGTGATGGATACCGACGAGATGGCGCTCCTCCTGCTCGACCAGGACATCGAAGGTGGGGGGACTCTTGCGTTCGAGCACGGTCTTCTGCGTCCCTCTGCGCTTGGCTTCCTCATCCCCCAACGTCACCGCCTGCACCCCTCCCACGAGATCACTCAGCGTCGGGTTGACCAGCAGATTCTCCAGCGTCCGCCCATGCGCCGTCCCGATCAACTGCACCCCTCGCTCGGCAATCGTTCTCGCGGCCTGCGCCTCGAGCTCGGTGCCGATCTCATCAATCACAATCACCTCGGGCATGTGGTTCTCCACCGCCTCGATCATCACTCGATGCTGCTCCGCCGGACGCGCCACCTGCATCCGTCGGGCCCGGCCAATGCCCGGATGCGGCACATCGCCATCCCCCGCGATCTCATTGGAGGTATCCACCACCACCACCCGCTTGCCCAGCTCGTCGGCAGCCACCCGCGCCGCCTCACGCAAGAGCGTCGTCTTGCCCACCCCAGGACGGCCGAGGATAAGCAGCGAGCGTCCGGCTTCGACGACATCCTGGATCAAGGTCACGGTGCCTCTGACGGCGCGGCCCACCCGGCAGGTGAGGCCGACGATCTCGCCCCGCCGATTGCGGATGGCGCTGATGCGGTGCAGCGTGCGCCCAATCCCCGCCCGGTTGTCGTCCCCAAACAGCCCGATCCGTTCCACCACGTGCGCCAGATCCGCCTCGGTGACCGGCTCCTCGCCGAGGTCCGCCGCGCCATGAGGGTAGCGCGCCTCCGGTGGACGGCCCAGGTCGAGCACGACCTCCAGCAAGTTCTCGACACCGCGCGCCTCGAGCGATGCCAGGATGGCTGGCGGGATGGCGTCCAGCAGCAGGTCGAGGTCGTCGGTGATGACCTCCTCGCCGCGCGCGGATTGTGTATCATCGACTTCAGAGCCGGAGGCGCGAAGAGGCTCCTGCGCTCTCTGGGCGTCGCTCTCTGGCATGTTGTCGCGCCTCCACCTGCGGGTGATCCACCGCATCACTGCCGGTCACTTTCGTTCCTCTACAGGACGGAAAAGAAGAAGAACGATACACTATATCCCAAAACAAAAAGCTCCCCCGATGTGGAGGAGCTTCGTTGTCAACGCATGCGTGATTGCTGCAATTTTGCCGGCGAGCGAGAGATAAAGCGTCGCGCTCGAAGCTGGATGTGACGTACCGCCTATTGAGGCTGAAGAAAACGTGGAAGATGGATGGGAAGGGTCGCCAAGCCGTATGACCATTAGGCGCGGTCGGTTGCGCCGGTTGCCCGGTGTGCGCCGCCGTGCTATGGACCTCATCATCTATGAGGGGTCTTTACTTTCCCGAAGGAAAGTGGGAACGCTCATCTTGGGGGGGGCTTCGCGCTTAGATGCGTTCAGCGCTTCTCCCGTCTGGACGTAGCTACCCGGCGATGGGTGAGGCCACCCAACCGGTACACCAGCGGTCCAGCCGCTCCGGTCCTCTCGTACTGAGAGCAACTCCCCACAACGTTCCAACGCCCGCGACGGATAGAGACCGAACTGTCTCACGACGTTCTGAACCCAGCTCGCGTGCCGCTTTAATGGGCGAACAGCCCAACCCTTGGGACCGACTCCAGCCCCAGGATGCGACGAGCCGACATCGAGGTGCCAAACCTTGCCGTCGATGTGAACTCTTGGGCAAGATAAGCCTGTTATCCCCGGGGTAGCTTTTGTCCGTTGATCAACGGCCCTTCCACACGGAACCGTTGGGTCACTAAGCCCGACTTTCGTCCCTGCTCGGCCTGTTTGCCTCGCAGTCAAGCTCCCTTGTGCCCTTGCACTCTGTCCGGGCGATATCCATGCGCCCTGAGGGAACCATTGGGCGCCTCCGTTACCTTTTGGGAGGCGACCGCCCCAGTCAAACTACCCGCCTGGCCCTGTCTCGTGACCAGCTCATGGTCACCGATTAGACGCCAGTCCACGCAAGAGTGGTATTTCACTGTTGCCTCCACGACGCCCACAAGCGCCGCTTCAAAGGCTCCCACCTATCCTACGCAGGCCTGGCCTCGCGCCCAGACCAGGGTATAGTAAAGCTCCACGGGGTCTTTTTGTCCTGTCGCGGGTAACCCGCATCTTCACGGGTACGTCAATTTCGCCGAGCCCTCCGTCGAGACAGTGCTCAAGTCGTTATGCCTTTCGTGCGGGTCGGAACTTACCCGACAAGGAATTTCGCTACCTTAGGACCGTTCATTATTGTTACTCGTCGCCGTTTCGCGATGGGTGCGAGCATTTCTGTCGCACTCTGTACGTTGCCGCACAGATCGGACTATATCATCCGTCCAATACGAGTTCGTCGGACGGTCTGGCGTGTAGTCTCTGAGGATTCTCAAACGCGGCCAGGATGGCCTCGTCGGTGTAGCGCCGCTTCCCACCATCATTCATCGTGAGACGAATGCGAAGGATCTCTTCAATCCCTTCGCGGGTGAGATGTCGTCCTTGCTTCATCAAGTTCGCCAACTGCACGAACTTGGCGAAATCACGCTTCTTCTTTGCGGATAGGTAATGAAACCGCTCGAAGAACGGAATCACATTCTCAAGGATCGGCACGAGGTGGTTCACCTCGAAATACCAGACCCCATCCTGCCGCTGTCGCATCGTTCCGCATTCCAGGTGCTGTTTTACCAGCGCCAGAATGACTTGATCTCGCTGCGAGATGTTGAAGCACAAAGACACCTTCCACGGGACCGGATAGTCCGGTCGTGGACGGAAGCTCACATTGAAGCTTCCTTCTCCATCGGCGAAGCCAGCAATATACCAGCCAATCTCCGATGGCACGCGCGCTGCATCGAACATCGTTCGAGTCTTTCCTGCTGATTGCCCGTCCCCCACAGATTGTCACTGCCACCCTCTTCGACGAGTTCCCTCATCTAGTGGCGAGTACCGTGGATTCAACCGGGTTTCCAGCATATAGCCAGATTTATTTACGTAACTACGACTGGTCCGTTTCATAGTTACGGCCGCCGTTCACCGGGGCTTCAGTTCGAGGCTACGTACACCCCTCCCTTTCACCTTCCGGCACTGGGCAGGCATCAGCCCCTATACGTTGGCTTGCGCCGTCGCAGAGACCTGTGTTTTTGGTAAACAGTCGCTTGAGCCCGCTCACTGCGGCCCTCTCACGCCCGAGGGATCTCCCCTCCTACGCTACCAGGGCGCCCCTTCTCCCGAAGTTACGGGGCCAATTTGCCGAGTTCCTTAACGAAGGATCGCTCGTCCACCTTGGGATGCTTATCCCTGCCCACCAGTGTCGGTATGCGGTACGGGCGGTGTAATGTCATTAGCTAGAGGCTTTTCTTGGCGACCTGGGCACACCATCACTACAAGCGCCTCGTCGGCGCCCCGCGACTCCCTTTGAGGTATACGTGCTCCGGATTTGCCTGGAACACCCCCGCCAGGAGCCAACCATCCCTGTCCACTTGGATGGCTGACGGTCCCTACCGCGTCCCCCCTTTGCCCACATTGCACCGGCGCAGGACTCTCAACCTGCTGTCCATCGCCTACGCTCCCATGACAGGAGCCTCGGCTTAGGTCCCGGCTAACCCTGGGTCGACTGCCGTTGCCCAGGAACCCTCAGGCTTTCGGTGTGACTGGTTCTCACAGTCAATAACGCTACTCATTCCGGCATTCTCACTTCGGTTCGCTCCACCAGCGCTCCCGCTCTGGCTTCACCGCTACTCCCGAACGCTCCCCTACCACTGCGTCAGGTCGAACCTGACTCAATCCGCGGCTTCGGTACTCTGCTTAAGCCCCGTTACGTTGTCGGCGCAGGGGCACTCGACCAGTGAGCTATTACGCACTCTTTCAAGGATGGCTGCTTCTAAGCCAACCTCCTGGCTGTCTGCGCACCCCCACTACCTTTGCCCACTCAGCAGAGATTTAGGGACCTTAGCCGGCGGTCTGGGTTGTTTCCCTTTTGGCGACGAAGGTTAGCCCCCGCCGCCTCACTCGCGTGCGTCTCGTAATAGACGGCATTCATGGTTTGGTTGGGGTTGGTAACTCGCACAAGGCCCCTAGCCCATCCAGTGCCCTACCTCCGTCACACGCATACACGCGGCTGTACCTCCATACATTTCGGGGAGAACCAGCTATCTCCAGGTTCGATTGGAATTTCTCCTCTGTCCACAGGTCATCCCCCAGTTTTGCAACACTGGTGGGTTCGGGCCTCGACGAGGTCTTACCCCCGCTTCACCCTGCCCATGGATAGCTCACCTGGTTTCGGGTCTCATGCACGGAACTGCAGTCGCCCTGTTAAGACTCGCTTTCGCTGTGGCTCCACGACTTTTCCCGTCGCTTAACCTATCGCTCCGCTCATGAACTCGCCGGATCATTCTACAAAAGGCACGCCGTCAGGCCTACTCGGCCGAAAGCCAGTGTTTGCCCTCCGACTGCTTGTGGGTGCTGGGTTTCAGAGACTCTTTCATCCCCCTTGCGGGGTACTTTTCACCTTTCCCTCACGGTACTCGTGCGCTATCGGTGGCCAACCGTATTGAGCCTTGGAGGGTGGTCCCCCCAGCTTCCCACAGGATTTCTCGTGTCCCGTGGTACTCAGGCATACGATCCCCAGACCATGTGTACGTCGGGTACGGGCCTCTCACCCTCTCCGGAGCATGCTTCCCAGCAGCTTCCCCTACACACATGATTGTCCAGGTTAATGACCGCAGCCTACAACCCCACATCCCGGTTGCCCAGGATGTGGTTTGGGCTCCTCCCGTTTCGCTCGCCACTACTCCGGGAATCTCGTTTGATTTCTCTTCCTCCGGGTACTGAGATGTTTCAGTTCCCCAGGTGCCCTTCCTCCGGCCTATAGATTCAGCCGGCGATGCGAACGATTCCTCGTTCGCGGGTTGCCCCATTCGGAATCCGACGGCTCATAGCTCGCTTGCAGCTCCCCGTCGACGTTTCGCCGCTCTCCGCGTCCTTCTTCGGCAGTTGGCCCCTCAGGCATCCCCCCAACACCCCTCCCTGCTTGGCCGTCCCATTCCCATTCGTCCATCTCCACACTGCTCATGGTCGTCCGTACGGTTCCGCAGAACGTCAGGAGCCATGCGTACATGGCTTCGTGTTTTGGTCCGCCCACAACAGGCGAGTGGGTTCAAAACCCACAAATCACATCACTCGCATGCGATCGCTTCGCTTCTCACTCAGCTCGCATCGGCAAAATTGCAACAATCACACTATGCGTTTGGAAAAGTGCTTGAAGAACTCCAGTCTTGACAACTGGAGAGTGAGAAACAGCATTGACGCCAAGCTCTGATGCAGGAGATCGCGCGCTTCATCTGAAGCGATGACAAACCTCAAAACCGAAGTTGTTTTGTTATACATAGAACGCTGCAAGCAACGCTCTACGATCGACCTAGAAGTGGCTTCCGTGAGCTCCCCGAAGGAACCCAAAGAAGCTACTCCCTAGAAAGGAGGTGATCCAGCCGCACCTTCCGGTACGGCTACCTTGTTACGACTTCACCCCAATCACCGACCCCACCCTCGACGCCTGCCTCCAGTACGAGGGTTAGCCCAGCGGCTTCAGGTGTTGCCGACTTTCGTGGTGTGACGGGCGGTGTGTACAAGACCCGGGAACGTATTCACCGCGGTGTGCTGACCCACGGTTACTAGCAACTCCGACTTCATGCAGGCGAGTTGCAGCCTGCAATCCGAACTGAGACCGGGTTTGTTGGGATTGGCTCCCCCTCGCGGCTTCGCATCCCGTTGTCCCGACCATTGTAGCGTGTGTGTCGCCCAGGACGTAAGGGCCGTGCTGACTTGACGTCATCCCCACCTTCCTCCGCGTTGAGCGCGGCAGTCTCGCCGGACACCACTAACGGACCACAGGGGTTGCGCTCGTTGCGGGACTTAACCCAACACCTCACGGCACGAGCTGACGACAGCCATGCAGCACCTGTGCACCCGCCCCCGAAGGGGACAGCCGTTACCCGCTGGTGCATGGACATGTCAAGCCCTGGTAAGGTTCTTCGCGTTGCATCGAATTAAACCACACGCTCCGCTGCTTGTGCGGGTCCCCGTCAATTCCTTTGAGTTTTAATCTTGCGACCGTACTCCCCAGGCGGTCCACTTATTGCGTTTGCTGCGGCACCGAAGGGGTCGATACCCCCCACACCTGGTGGTCATCGTTTACGGCTAGGACTACCAGGGTATCTAATCCTGTTCGCTCCCCTAGCTTTCGCACCTCAGCGTCAGGCACTCGCCAGGACACTGCCTTCGCCTTCGGTGTTCCTCCGGATCTCTACGCATTTCACCGCTCCACCCGGAATTCCGTGTCCCTCTCGACCCTCAAGTCGAACCGTCTTCGCATACCTCCTCCAGTTAAGCCAGGAGTGTCACTCCAAACGCGTACGACCGCCTGCGTGCCCTTTACGCCCAGTAACTCCGGACAACGCTCGCCTCCTACGTATTACCGCGGCTGCTGGCACGTAGTTAGCCGAGGCTTCTTCCTGTGGTACCGTCCTTCTCGTCCCAGAGAAAAGCAGTTTACAACCCGAAAACCGTCTTCCTGCACGCGGCGTTGCTCCGTCAGGCTTTCGCCCATTGCGGAAAATTCCTCACTGCTGCCCCCCGTAGGAGTCTGGGCCGTTCTCAATCCCAGTGTGGCTGCTCGTCCTCTCAGACCAGCTACCGATCGTCGCCTTGGTAAGCTCTTACCCCACCAACTAGCTAATCGGCCGCAGGCCCCTCCTTTAGCGCCTCTCGGCTTTCTCCGTACGGCCCTCCCCGTACGGCCGTATGCGGGATTGCCGGCATTTCTCGCCGGTATCCCTCACTTTAGGCCAGGTCACTCACGTGTTACTCACCCGTCCGCCACGCCCTCGGTTGCCCAGCGCGCGTTCGACTTGCATGTGTTAGGCACGCCGCCAGCGTTTATCCTGAGCCAGGATCAAACTCGCCATCAAATATGTAACACGACTCCACGCGGGACTCGTGTACAATGCGAGCTTTGGCTCGTAATGTTGTATTCAAGGGTTGACTCCCTCAGAAACGCTTGCGCGCTCCCAAGTTCGCCCGCTTCAGTGCTCTCGCACTCTCCCATGCAACATGCTTGTACGCTGTCTGCTGTTTCCCACTCTTCAATTGTCAAGGTACTCATCCCACGCGAAGGCGCTCTTTGCGTCTCCGTGTTGCGGCCCCGATTTTTGGCACGCCCGAATAGACTATCATAATCAGAAATGACTGTCAACGGGGAAGTGAATGTTTCGTCTGCTTTTGGGGAAGCGTCGCAACCATTCACAGCGCCAGATTTCGAGGCGACCTCCTGAATATACCATCAGCTTCGCTGGGAGTCAAGAGGTCAGCGCGAAATTCATCTACGAAGGTCGGAGAAGAAAGTTGGAAGCCGGGTGGCGTTCCGTTCGCGCATAGATCAAAACGGCGCGTGACGCGGTTTCGTCACATCACCAGGACACCCAACCAAAAGTCATGGAGCGCTGTTTTTGCTCCTCATCCGACTCTATGCCGACTCATGCCGACTATGCCAACTCTATGCCAACTCTATGCCTGCGCGCCGCGCGCAAACTCTTTGTTCCGGTCACGCTGCCGTATGCAGAAATCGGAGACACGCGCCGAGACCAGATCGCGCTCGACATCCTTGGTCACGACATGGAATGAGCGCTCGAGCAGCAGCAGATCTTTCTCGCGTGAACCGAGCAGTTTATAGGCGTCAATGCCGTCTTGCGCCGGGACCACATGGTCGTGATGCGCCGCGACGATCAGCGCGGGGACCGCCACCTGTGGCAACGCCTTGCGCAACTCTGGCAACGCGCCGAAGAGACTCGCCGCCGTGGACAACGCGACCCAACGGTATGCCTTGCGCTCGTAGCGTTTGCGCGCTCCCCAGCGATCGCGCACATCTTCGCCCCAGGAAGGCATATACGGCAGATAGCGATGGAGCCGCGAGACAGCGATGCGCATGCCCTCGTGCATCGCGGTTGGCGGGCACAGCGGCACGACGCCACTCAGGCGTGGCTCGACCGCCGCTACCCCCAGCACGAGCGCGCCGCCAAGCGAGTGGCCGATCAGGATAACACGCTCGCCGCGATCCAGCGCTAACTTGGCCTCTTCGCGCACCGCCGCGAACCAGTCCTCCCAGCGGCTCGACGCGAAGTTCTGCAGCGTCGTACCGTGCCCGGGCAGCAGCATGTTCGTCGTGCGGAAGCCCTGCTTCACCAGCGCGCGCTCCAACTCGATCATGTCGACTGGCTCGCCGTTGAAGCCGTGAACGAGGATGCAGCGCATTGGCGCCGTCCTTGGATCGCTGCTGGTGGGCGTCTCTTGCGTGCTCACGGCGCTCATTTCTTCACCTACGTCTCGTTCTCTCTGGCGGCTACCCGCGCGTTTCACTCATCTTACTTACCAGTACGCGCCAGAGGCGACGCTGGTTGGGCAACGCCGGTTGGACGACGCTGGCAGGCTGCCGTGCGTCAAGGGTACCGCAGATGCGCTTATCTACGCAAGCGCTTGCCGTACTGACTCGCTTACACGGCAGCCTGACGCAACGTGGCGGCGCGGTCGCCTACCCAGGCTCGTATCCCGGCGAGCGTTCCAACTAGCTCCTTGCGCAACGCATCACGACGCAACCACGCCTGCCAGAGCAGATAGATCAGCGCGGGACCGAACGCGACCAGACTGCGGTAGCCGTAGACTGGCGACGACTGCAACGGCAGGAACCCGTACAGCGTCAGCGCGCCGCCCGCGAGCAGCAGCGTCGCCACCGAGAGGCGTCCCCAAGCGCAGAGCGCGACCACGCCGACCGCCCATGTCACGTACCAGGGCCAGAACCAGCCGCTTGCCACCAGCGCATACCACAGCAAGATCCAGCCCCAGCCCGCGAGCATCCCTGGCAGCGTGCGCGCGCGGCGGAACTCCCAGAGGTAGAGCGCGAGGAACGCCAGCAGCGCCAACGCCTTCAGTCCTGTCTCCACCAGCGATTTGGCCGCCGCGTGCGAGAGACCCACGCCCTCGGCGAGCCAGCGCAGGGGCCACGAGAGCGATTCGAGCAGCGAGTTATCCAGTTGTTGCGCGGGCGGCGAGAAGAGCAGCGCGTTGATCGTCTGCGGCCCCGCCCAGTACGGCGCGAGCGCCAGCAGGATCGTCCCGGCGAGCAGCGCACCGCGCCAGGCCACCGCGCCAGCCACACCGCGCCAGTGCAGACCACGTCCTCGCGCGGTCCAGATCACCAGCGCAAAGTAGAGCGGAATGAGCGCCAATGGAACGTACTTCGTGGCAATCGAGAAACCGAAGGCGACCATCGCCGCCGCGTCCCAGCCGGTCGTTCCGTTGGTCCCGCGCGTCAGGCAGTAGACGCCGAGCAGCAGGAAGGTGAGCATCAGCGCGTCGTTGTGGGCGCTGGCGCCGAACTCCAGCAGGCAGAGCGGACTCCAGGCGTAGAAGAGCGTGCCGAGCAGCTGGGCTTTCGGCGCGAGGCGGCTCAGGATCAGCCAGACGAGCCAGGCGTTGAGGAGGTGCGCCGCGACGCCGAGCAGCTTGAAGATCGCGGTGTAGAGCGCGAGGCTCCCGCCCAGCGCCTCGGCGACGAGCGAGAGGCCGCCGGAGAGCGCCAACCAGACCGGGCCGTAGACCGAGCGCACATCGCGCCAGTAGACCATTTGCAAGAACGGGTCGTGCGGGAAGTCCGAGGGGAGAACGACGAGCGGGTTGGCGTGATGCACGGCGCTGATGCGTCCATAGAGGATGTAGCTGAAGAGGTCGTCTGACGGCAGCGAGGGCAGCAGCGCGAGAGTGAGCGCGAAGAGCGCCGTCGTTCCCAGCGCGAAGGCCAGCGCATACGGTGGCTCGGCGGATCTGCGCACGATCAGCAGGCCCCAGGCGGCTGTGATGGCCGCCCCCACCAGCAATAGCGCGAAGAGCGCGAGTTGCAGCCAACCATCGGCGGGAGGGACGCTCGCGGCGACCAGCGTCTCGCCAAAGATCATGCGCGCAGGCGCGAGCAGCCAGGGCCAGACGGCGACGAGCGGCGAGCGCGATTGCGTGACGCCTCCCAGCGGCGCGACGGCCCAGAGCGCGAGGAAAAACCCCTCCATGACGAGCGCGACGAGCGCCAGCTTGCGCAACATCATGACGCCTGCCTGCCGCGCCTGCGTAGTGTCTTCTGTAGCGCCTGCGGGAACACGCGCCCCGATAGTTGATTGGCTGGGCGACTGGCTGGCCATCAGCGGCCCTGCCCCCATCCATCCGGCGGCCGCCCCTGTGACCCTTGCTGCCTGCGCAGTGGATTATCCAGCGGTGGTAGTGGGGACTGATCGGGGCGGTAGTCGGGCGCGACGGGGCCGCCGATCACGCCGGGGAGCCAGTCGGGCGGGCGGCTCGGCTCTGGCATGCGTGGCAGCGCGGGGCTACCCGCGGGCGGCGTCCAAGGCGTCGTGGCGAGCAACGGCGCGGGATACGAGGCCGGATTGGGCGCGACCTGCGGCTTCGCGGCGCCCTGACGGACCCAGACCAGGATGACGAACGCCCCCATCGCGGCGAACTCCAGCAGGCCGACCAGGATACGATCCCCCGCGCCGACGCTGGGTAGATAGATGTACTGCGAGAGCGTGGCGGTGACCGCGAGGAAGCTGATCGCCAGCACCGGCCAGCGCCACAACCCGGCGCGCCGATCGTGCATCGAGGAAAACTCCCAGATCAGCAGGAAGATGAACGGCTCCAGATAGTAGTAGGGCCAGTTGGTCTTGCTCAACAGCGGCACGGCTAGCGACGCCAGCGCGAGGACCGCCCAGGCGTCGCGCGAGTACGCCGTAATATTGAAGCGCCGCGCAGCCAGGAACGTGATGATGACGACGAAGAGGATGACGGCGTAGAAGTCCAGCCGGCGAGCGATGCCATCCAGCGGCGTCCTGGCGAAGATGGTCCAGATCGAGTTGCCGCCGATGATCGCCGTGCCGCGCCACTGCACGAGCGAGTAAAGCGTGTCGCGCCGGTCGAAGAGAAAGAACGGCGCAAAGCCGAGCGCCGCCACCAGCGCGCCGATCCCGCCAACTTTGAGCAGCGCGCGCCAGTCGCGTCCGAGCAGCAGCAACACGCCGAGCGCGATCAGCGGGACGATGGCCGTCGTGCGCGTCAGCACGGCGAGTCCGGCGAGGACGCCCGCCAGCGCCGCGCGCCGGGATTGCAGCGCGAGCAGCGCGCCAATCAGCAGGCAGAGCATCAGCGGCTGCTCGATATGATACCAGGTGGCCATTGTCTGCCACGAAAGTGGCCCCAACACCACCAGGACGAAGGCCAGCAGCCGTTGCGTCTCCGGGATGCCAGGATAGAGGATGCGCAGAGTGTAGATGACGAGGAAGCCGAGCAACGGGATCAGCAGCAGGAAGGGCAGCGTGACGAAGGTGATCTCGGAGCCGGGGTTCACATCGAAGCCGAGCGCGCGGGCAAGAGCCAGCAGCGGCGCCATCAGGAAGATGCTCAGTGGAGGATTGTAGTTCGGGTAGCCGCCGACGTTGACGGCGTACATATGCCAGGGGTCGCCGCGCAGAATGTAGTCGGCGGACTTGAAGAAGAAGTTGGTGAGGTCGCTATCGGCGATGGTGACGAGTGCGCGCGTCCCCCGCACCAGCGCCGTCACGCCGACGAGCAGCGAGGCGACGGTCAGCGCCGGATACGCCCAGCGGGGAACGTCAATCGGCGCGCTGCCCTGCGCCTGGTTCGCGTTTGACGCCATGCTCGCTCCTCCCCTTCGTCGCCATCTGGGCGTGACCGCTCATGGCGAGATCTCTTCTGCGCGATTTTCTGTCAGACGTAATACTATATACGTAGCGCATCATAGTCTATACGGAAATCGGTTTAGAGGTCCCAACCATGTCCAACCCTACATCAGAAACCTGGCTGGAATTCGTCTCACCGGATGAGATCCGCCTGAAAGGGCATCGCATCTGGCTGGAGCATATCGTCCCGTACTTCCAGCAGGGCTTGAGCGACGAAGAGATCGTCGCCACATTCCCGACACTCACGTTGGATGAGGTCGCGGGCGTGCGCGCCTACTACGACACCCATCGCGCCGAGGCGGACGAGTACGTCGCGCGCTCCGACGCAGCGCTCGCCGCCGAGTATGAGCGCTATCTCCAGCAGCCACCCGCTCCAGTTGTAGCGCGCGTGCGCAAGCTCTACGAGACGTTACGCGAATCGGGCCGTCAGCAGGGCCTTCGGGAAGCGCGGGAAGCGTCAGAAACGTTGGAATCGTGAAGGTGCGCTTCCTGCTAGACGAAAACCTCTCGCACGCAATTATTGATGCGGTCCATCGCTATGATAGCGCCCTAGATTTCATTGCGGTAGGTCTACCAGGAGCTCCTCCGCTCGGAACGAGCGATCCTGACATCTTACGCTACTGCGAACGCGAACAACGGCTGCTCATTACGAACCACCGCGCCAGTATGCAAGGGCACATCGCCGATCTTCTCGCAGATGGGCACCACCACTGGGGTGTATTCAGGACTCATACCCAGACCCCGCTATTGGTCCTCTCGCCGAACTCCTCTATACCTATTGGGGGGCAAGCGAGGCGGAGGAACATATTGACGTGGAAGATTGGATTCCCTGACTGCGGGCCGCATAGAAAAAAGCGAGTGAGAGGACCAGCGCGGAGATGTATCCGGAGATCGAGCCGTATGCGTCTGGCCTGTTGGAGATCGGCGACGGCCAGCGCGTCTACTGCGAGGCCTGTGGCAATCCGCAGGGAAAGCCTGCTGTGGTCCTGCACGGCGGCCCTGGTTCAGGCTGCTCGCCATGGTTCCGTCAACTCTTCGACCCTCGCGCCTACCGCATCGTCCTTTTCGATCAACGCAACTGCGGGCGCAGCCTGCCACACGCAGGCGACCCCGAGACGAGCCTGGCGTACAACACCACCGATCACCTGATCGCGGACATCGAGCGACTGCGACAATTCTTGCAGATTGAGCGCTGGCTGGTCTTCGGCGGCTCCTGGGGTAGCACGCTGGCGCTCGCCTACGCCGAACGCTATCCAGAGCGCGTCACGGAGATGGTCCTCTTCGGCGTCACGACTGGACGGCATGAGGAGATGGACTGGCTGTTCCGTGGCGGTGTGGCGCGCTTCTTCCCCGAACAGTGGGAACGCCTGTGCGCGGGAGCGCCGGAGGCCGAACGGGATGGCGATGTCGTCGCCGCCTACGCCCGTCGGCTGAACGATCCCGATCCGCTCGTCCGCACACGCGCCGCCGAGGACTGGTGCTTGTGGGAATCCGCGACACCCGCCTGGCCGCCAACGACGGGCATGGCAAAGCGGTTCACAGATCCCCGATATGCGCTGGCGTTCGCGCGCATCGTGACACATTACATCTCGCACAACGCCTGGCTGGAAGATGGAAGTTTGCTGCGTGGCGCGGCGGCGCTCGCCGCTATTCCCGGCATCCTGGTGAACGGGCGGTTCGACTTCCAGGCGCCTATTGGGAACGCCTGGGCGCTCAATCGTGTCTGGCCGCGCGCAGAGTTGTGGATCGTTGACGACGCGGGCCATTCCGCCGACAATCAGAGCCTCACTAGCATGCTCGTCCGCGCGACGAAACACTTCGCTGGTCTGGATGACAATTAAACAGTGACTGATGCAGAAGCGCTACCAGAGCTGGGGAAAGCGCTCGCTGATCGCCCGGCGCCATTGCGAGGAGGCGTCGGCGCGGACGAACCAGATGACGGCCAGCAGCGTCACTAACCCGCCGCCCAGCCAGACCGCCCAGGAGATCTGGTCCGGTCCCGGCGCGAGCAGCGCGCCGATCGCCGCATTCCATCCACCGGGCATGAGCGCTGTCACGACAAGGGCCAGCAGGGCGACGCTGACCACCACCGAGCGCCAGCCCACCCATTCTGGCACAAAGTCGGGAATAAACTCTGGCCGCCGCTCCAGTGTCTTGCGCGTCTCGTACGCCGCGATGCGCCGCATGATCGCGTCCGCCAGATCCTCCGGTGCGCCCTCTGGCGCCAGGTCCAGCTCGCCGTCCGTCTCGATCATCGCGTGGCGCACGTTCAGCAGCGCGCTCAGCTCCTCTCGGCACGCCGCGCAGCCACTCAAATGCCGCTGAAGCTCCAGCGCCTGCGCCCGGCTCAGCCGGTCATCCAGATAGAGCTGGATCAGTTTTCCTGTGCGTGCGCACATCGTCCGGCTCATCGAGCGTCCCCTTCGTCCACTGGTCGTTCCATCGCTGTCTCACCAGCGCGGTCGAGAATGGTACGCAATCCCGCCTCCAGGCTCGCGCGCAATCCACCGGCCCGCGCCAGCCCTTCGTCGCGGAACTGCTCCAGCCCTTGCAGCCGTTCTTTCAGCAGCGAGCGCGCACGGAACAGATGCGTCTTCACCGTGCCGATCGGAGCCTGCATCACCTGCGCCATCTCTTCGTAGCTCAGGTCCTGCAGATGCCGCAGCGTCAGCGCCAGCCGGTACTTCGGCGGCAGACTCGCCAGCTCGTCGCGCACGGTCTCGCGCATCGCCCACTCGGCCTCGCTGGCGTGCCGCGCGCTCACCACCTGCTCCGGACGCTGCGCTCGCGCCGATTCCGCGCGCAGCTCCGCCCGCAGGCTCATCTCGCGCTTCTGCGCCTCGGCGACACGCAGGCACTGATGGTAGGTGATGCGATAGAGCCACGTGGCGAAGCGCGCCTTGCCCTTGAAGCCGCGCAGTCCCTGCCACGCCGCCAGGAACACTTCCTGCGTCGCCTCGTACGCAGCCTCGTTCTCCCGCAGCATGCGCAACGCGAGCGCATAGACCTGCCGCTGGTGCGTGCGCACGAGCACGGCGAAGGCGTCCTGATCCCCCTCTTGCGCCCGCGCGATCAGCGCAGCCTCCTCCGGCGCGACGACCGGCGCGGATTCAGCGGACGGCGCGACGCCGTCTAGCGCGCCCTCCAGGCCGCCCAGCCGGATCAACGGATTCAGTGGATTGTGCGACCACTCGTCCATGTCTTGTTGGAGCGAATCGTCGCCAGAAATGTTTCGCATCGCTCTTCCGTGCGCTTTCCTGACGTTCATCTTGAACGAATCGAACGAGCGGCAATCCCTGCCGCACAGGATTCCTCAGTATTGTATACCGTCCGTCCATCGCGTGGGTTGAACCAGCGAATGAGTTCGCGCCTGTGGGCGTTCCGCTACAAGACCTGCCTGCGTAGGTCTCACATGCGCGACAATGTGTGGCGTCCACGCAGGTGGACGTTGTGGCCGTAGGCCCCAAGGCGCGGTTTCAACCGCCAGCCACCCCCGTGCGCCTGCTATCCTGCTATCGCGCCTGCTATAATGGGCGCGGGACTGCGAGAGAGATTGCCGAGGAGCCGCTATGGAATCGCCGGAGTCAGACACCAGCCATACGAACCACGCCGCCGGGTTCGTCCGCATCGCCATCGATGGCCCAGCCGGCAGCGGCAAGAGTACCATCGGCGAGCGCGTCGCCCGGCGGCTGGGCTATCTCTATGTAGACACCGGAGCTTTCTACCGCGCGATGACCCTCGTCGCCTTGCGCGAGAACGTCTCCCCCGACGATGCCGAGGCGCTGACCGCACTCTCTCAGCGCACGCACATCGAGATTGTCGCGCCGACGCAAGCCACGCAGACAGATGGTCGCCAGTACACCGTGCTCGTGAATGGCGAGGATGTGACGCTCCACCTGCGTGAGACGCGCATTGAGGAGAAGGTCTCGCAGGTCTCGCGTCATGACGGCGTGCGCGCGGAGATGCGCCGATTGCAGCGCGCGATGGGTGACTCCCGCAACGTCGTGATGGTTGGACGCGACATCGGCTCCGTCGTCCTGCCCGACGCCGACCTCAAGATCTACCTTGATCCCTCTTTAGAGGAACGCGCCCGCCGCCGCCACCGCGACCTCGTCGCCAGCCTCGGCGCCAGCCTCGGCGCCAGCGCGCCATCCTATGAGACCGTGCTCGACGAGATTCACCGCCGTGACGAGAAGGACGCGAAGCAACTCCAGATCCCTCCTGACGCCGTGCGCATCGATACTAGCCACGCCGCGCCGGAGGAGACGGTCGAGCGCGTGCTGGCGCTCGTGCGTGAGCGGCTTGGTCGCATTCCAGATGTTCCAGACGATGCGGCTTCCTGAGCGGGCGTCGCCAGTTGTTTTGAACCGGGTTTAAGTATGGAGGGCGCGCATATGGCAGTCGCATCCGCGCAGGATCGCAACATCAAGCGTCCCGGCGACGAGTCCGGCTTCGTCTACGAGGGCACGCGCTTCGCCGCGCACTTCGTCCTGCCACTGATCGCCAAACTACGCCCAGAGGGCGTCGAGAACGTCCCGTCGAGCGGGCCAGTGATGCTCGCGCCGAACCATCTCGCCTGGGCCGACATCCCGCTCGTCGCCTACCCCATGAAGCGGCGCGTCCACTACATGGCCAAGATCGAGCTCTTCGAGAAGCGCTTCCTTGGCGGCTACATTACCCGCCTGGGAGCCTTCCCCGTGCGCCGTGGCGAGGGTGATCGCGAATCACTGCGCGTCGCCGAGCGTCTCCTCTCCGAGGGCAAGCTCGTCGCCGTCTTCCCCGAGGGCCACCGCAGCAACAATCACGCGCTGATCCAGGCGCTTCCCGGCGTCGCGTTGATCGCCATGCGCGCGGGCGCTCCCGTCGTCCCGGTCGCCATCTGGGGATCAGAAGGCTGCTTCCACGGCAAGTATGGCCCCTGGGCGCCGACTGTGCATGTGCGCTATGGCGAGCCGATAACGCTGGGCGAGCCGGGCAAGAAGCGCACCGGCGATGACCTCAAGCGCGCGACCGACGAGATCATGCTGCGCATCGCCGCGATGCTCCCAGAGCAGTATCGTGGCGTCTACGCTCATAGCGCGCCCTCCGATGCGCCACCCAGCCAGCCAACCCCGACCGAGGAGACCACTGCCTGACATGGACAAGAATCAGGAGAAGAAGCGGATGGAGCCGAAGCCAGCGTTCCTGGGGCCACACGTCGCCTCGGCCTTTCAGGAGGCGTCGGTCATCGAGGCGTATCCATACCGTGCGCCGTACCCTGAATCGTTGTTCCAGAAGCTCGCCGAGTTGCTGACCGGCTCATCACGCGCCGTGCTGGATGTGGGAACAGGGCCAGGCGATGTCGCGCGCCGCCTCGCGCCCTATGTCGAGCGGGTGGACGCGGTGGACTGGTCAGCAGGGATGCTCGCGCTGGCGCAGCAGCTCCCTGGCGGCGACGATCAACGCATCCGCTGGATACAGGGGCGCATCGAGGAGGTCGCGCTGGACCCGCCCTACGGCCTCATCACCGCAGGCGAGAGTCTGCACTGGATGGACTGGGATGTGGTCCTGCCACGCTTCGCCACGCTGCTCGAACCCGGAGCTTTCCTTGCCATTTTGACGCGCGCGCCACACGAGATCGGCTGGCGTGAGCCACTCACGCCGGTCTTTCGCCGCTACTCCGTCATCCGCGACTGGCGCCCCTACGATCTGGTTCAGGAACTGGAGTCGCGCGGCCTCTTCCACAGAGTGGGCAAGTGGGAGAGCGAGCCAGTTCCCTTCGCGCAGCCGGTCGAGGACTACATCGAGGCGCTGCACTCGATGAGTGGCTTTGCGCGCGAGCGTATGGACCCCGCCGCCGTCAGCGCGTTCGACGAAGAACTTCGCACTATCCTCCTGCCATATGCCAATGAGAATAGCATCCTCCACATGCGGATCGTGGGAACCGTCGAGTGGGGAACGCCGCTGACAGGCGCATAACGCTCGCGCCGCGTTTCATCGAGGGAGAATCTTATGCGCATCGCGGTGATCGGGGTGGGCGGCGTCGGTGGCTACTTCGGCGCGCGGCTCGCGCAGGCTGACGAGGAGGTCACGTTCATCGCGCGGGGCGAGACACTGCGCGCTCTACGGGAGAACGGCCTGCGGGTCGAGAGCGTGGACGGCGACATGCTCATCCAGCCCGCCGCAGTGACCTATGACCCTGCGATGGTCGGGACTGTAGACATCGTCTTGCTGGCGGTGAAGGGCTGGCAGGCGCCGGAAGCCATCGAGTCCATGCGCCCGCTGATGGGATCAGATACGATAGCGGTCCCGCTGCTCAACGGCGTCGAGGCGCCCGATCAACTGGCGACAGTCTATGGCCAGGAACGCGTCGCCGGCGGCCTTTGCGGCCTCTTTGGCGCCATCGTCGCGCCGGGGCATATCCGCAACGCGCTGCCACAGCCCTTCATCAGCTTTGGCATGCTCGACAACACACCCAATGAGCGGCTGGAGCGATTGCGGGCGGCGTACGGCCAGGTTGGCGTGCGCGCGACGATTACAGACGACATTCGCGCCGCGCTGTGGGAGAAGCTGCTCTTCGTCGGCCCATTCGGCGGCATGGGAGCCGTCACTCGCGCACCCGCCGGAGTCTTCCGCTCGCAGCCGGAGACACGCGCCCTGCTCGAAGGGGCGATGGCCGAGGTTGTCGCCGTCGCCCGCGCGCAAGGGTCAGTTCTGGCTGAGGACGCGATGGCCAGAGCGTTTGCCATCGTCGATGGCTCACCTGAAGAAGCCACCGCCTCGATGCAGCGCGACATCCTTGCGGGCCGCCCCTCGGAACTGGAGTCGCAGATCGGCGTCGTCGTTCGCCGTGCGCAGGAATCGAATGTCGCGGCGCCCATCCACGCGATGCTCTACGCCAGCCTCCTGCCGCAGGAGCGTCGCGCGCGTGGCGAGCTGGCCTTTCAGATCTGAGTTAGCGCGCTCAGAGTTCGCCGTCCTGCGTCGTGGCTGATGAAGGCGCCATCGCCGCCTGCCACGGCCAGCGCCCGTTCACCTCGACCTCCAGCGACCAGCTCAGGAACGTCCGTACGACGACGATCAGCCCCAGCACACCCACGCTCTGAAACGTCGGATCGACGGCAACGGTGCGGATGATGTCGGCGGCCACCAGCAGTTCCAGACCCAGCAGGATCGCGCGCCCGATCCCCTGACGTAGCCCCCGGTACGCCTGTGGGCGGGCTGCCACGTCGCGGAAATAGCTGCGCGCGAAGACAACGAGCGTCCAGACGGCGCCGACGACGAGCGCCAGCACGCCGGCCAGCTCGAAACCTATGACCAGTAGATCGATAAACGCCTTGAAGTCCACACGCGCCCCCTGCCTTCCTTGCAGGTAGAGACGCGAGCGCCCCCTACGCCGCCACAGCGGCTACAGACTTAGCGGAAATCGCCGGCGATCAGAGATGTGTCAGCAGGGAGAGCAGATGCGGACCGAAGATGACGATCCCGACAACGACGGCGCCGATCGCGCTCCACAAGACCGCGCCCGCCGCGACATCCTTGGCGATTTTGGCGAGCGGGTGATACGTGTCGGTGACCAGATCGACAATCGCCTCGGCGACGGTATTGATCATCTCCGCCGCGATCACGGCGACGATGGCGAGGATAATGACGGCGAACTCCATTGCCGAGAGATGCAGCGCCACGCCCAGGGTCAGCGCCACCAGCGCAAGCGCGACATGCACACGCGCGTTGCGCTGCGTCTGGAAGGCATAGATCATGCCATTCCAGGCATGAATAAAGCTCCCAAAGAACTTGGCGCGCTGTGGCGCAACCTCGCTCACATCCGCGGCCTTGCGCTCGAACGGAATGCGCTCGGCGGCGTCATCCCGCTCCGGCGCGACTGGCATTCTCATACGCTACCTGGTTCCATTGCTCTCTGTGTTACTTGGCGATGCCCAACTCCGCGAGGACCTTGTCCTGCCGGGCGGTCATCGCCTGATAGCCCGCTTCCGTCTTGTCGTCGTAGCCGACAAGGTGCAGCACGCCATGCGCGAGCAGATACGCGCACTCCCAGCCGAGGCTGTGTCTCGCCTGCGCCGCCTGCCGCGTAGCCGTTTCGTGCGAGATCGCGATATCGCCGAGGTAGAGAAAGCGGTCGTCTTCCTCCTCCTCGAACTCCTCCAGGTCGTCGCCGGCCTCATCATCGTCGTCTGCGTCCGCGAAATCGGCCAGCGCATCGGTCGTCGCACCATTCATGCCCGGCGCGTCGTCAGGCTCTGGCTGCCAGAGCTGGTCGGCTGGCGCCTGTACCATCGGCTCATCCTGGAAGGGGAAGGAGAGCACGTCAGTTGACGCATCGATCTCGCGGAAGTCGCGGTTGAGGATGCGCAACTGCTCGTCGGTGGAGATCAAGACGCCCACCTCGACCGGCTCCTCGACGCCGACCTCCGCGAGGGTGTGCGCGATCACATCCAGCGTCTGCTCCTCGCTCAACCCGGTCAATTGCTCAAACGACGCCTCGGGCGGCTCGATGGTGATCGTCACCATCAGATCGTCATCCTGCATCCGTCGTTCCTCTGCCTTTCATGACGTGTGAGAACGTAATGATTACTGCGCTTGTGGCGCAGCACACCGCACAGATAACTCTGTGTATGGCCCTAGCCGGGCAAGGAACCGCTGGCGAATGTTGATCGCGCTATTCACGTCACGATCCATCACCAGCCCACAGGTTCCACAGCGATACGTCCTTTTCCAGAGTGGCATCGGCTGCCGCTGCCCGCAGCGCGAGCAGTCCTGGGATGTGTATCGCTCATCGATACGATGCAGCTCTTTCCCATACCGCAGACACTTGTAGTCTAGCATCTGCGCAAAGCGATACAGCCCGCAGTCATTGAAGACCGCGCGATGCAATTTTCGGCGTTGTTGCGCATACTTCTCCTGCTGGGCTTTGGTGACCATCTGCCGTTGGGAAAGATCGCCAATCACCACGGTACTTTCAACCAGTCGGTGAGCGATGGAATGCGAGGCTTTGTGTAGACAGTCACGCTGTTTGTTACGTTTATGTTCGGAGACACGACGATAGACCTGGCTAAGGTGAACATACCTCCGGGAGCGCTTCTGACAGCGATCACGTTTTGACCGTATCTTATCAAGTTCGCGGCTGTACCACTGGTGACCTCTGAATCCGCCGACTGTGTAGACTCGCCCTTGCTCGTTCACGCCGGTCGCTAGTGCCTTGATGCCAAGGTCGAAAGCTACCACATCTCCGCTGCGCGGGATAGCATCCGGCTGCTCACTGACAAAGGAGGCATAGTGGTGAGCGCGCGCATCACGCGAGATTGCTACCTCGCGGTAGTTGGCAGGCGCTGGCTCGGTAAGCTGAGCTACAACGTTGGGATACCGCTTGGCCATGCAAGACTTACCCCCACCTCCTGTTGGCAGAGTCAGGCGATTCCCCTCCACTTTGACATACATCGCCGGATAGCAGAGTGTGAAGAAGACGTGGCGAGGGCGCACACGTGGAAAGCCAGGCTTTTCCGCTGCCCTTACGCGGCGGAAGAAGGCGCTCATGGCCTTGTCGAGCCGGAAGTAGACCTCATGCAGGAGCTTGCCATAGACGAAGCCCAGTTCGGGATCGTGTGCCCTGCTTGCTTGCAGACTGGCTTTCGCCTCCGCCCAGCCGGGCCAACGCTCTCCATCACGTAGGCGCATGACCCACCAATTGTAGAGGCCGCGGCACTTGCCCTGCATGAACTCCAAGGCAGCAGCGTCGGCCTCACTTACCTGGAGTCTAATCTTTGTGCAGAGCAGCATCCCAAGTCACCTTGCATCGTCAGAGCAAAGGCCAAACAGCCGCGACGACAACTTATACGCGGCCCCATCTCATGTACCAGGCGACGCCTGCTTATTATACAGCAACCATCCGCGCTCGCCTAGAAACTTAGTTATCCTATCTTTACCACGCAGCAGGTCAACCAACGCGCACTCGTGTGCAGCCATCCTTTGCATCAGTCCTTACCGCTGCGGCTTGCGCGGCGGGTTGACCCGCTTGGCGCGGATGAACTCCTGCGCGCGGATGCGTTGTCGCTCCAGCGCCATGCGCTCCCGGCGTCCCTGCCACGCCATATAGCCTAACGCGGAGCCGCCCAACAGCGCCACAAGCCCGACCGCCAGCAACAGCCAGTTCACGCCACCATTCGAGGCGCCAGACCCAGCGCCCGCCGCGACGATGGTGATCTTCTGGGTCGCCTGGCTCATCGCGCCGCTCTGCTCGATGGCGCCAACCTTCGCGGTGTACGTTCCCACCGCGGAATATACGTGTGTCGTCTCTGGCGTGTTCGTCGTGGTCCCCTGCGAGCCGTCGCCGAAGTCCCACTGATAGCGGATGAGTGTATCGCCGGGGGGATTAGAGGGCGGAGTGGACTGCGAGGCGTCGAAGCTGACGGTATCGTCAACAGAAGCGGTGGTCGAACTAACGCTCAACGCGGCCTTGGGCAGTTCCGGCACAATCACCACGTCTATTGTCGCTACGGCCTTCGCGCCACGCTTGTCGGTGACGATCAACGCGACGAAGCCACGCCCCGGCGCGCCGAACTTGCGTGTGACTTTGGCCTGTGTCGAGGTCTCGCCGTCGTTGAAATTCCAGAGATAGGTCAGCGGCGAGCCATCGGCGGATTGCGAGCCAGCAGCGTCGAAAGTGACGTCGGCGCCGATCTCGATGGAGGTCGCCGAGGAGATTGCCTTCGCGGTGGGCGGATTCGACGGATGCGCGGCGATGACGTGAATCTGCGCGCTGTCGAAGTCGGTCCAGGTGTTGCTGGAGGTGTCGAAGATCTGCGAATAGACGTTGTAGGTCCCCGGTGCGCTATAGGTATGCGCTGGCTTCACGCCCGAGACCCATCCGGAGCCATCGCTGAAGTTCCAGCGCCACTTGAGCGACTCCGCTGGCGGCGCGCCGAGCATGCGACTCAGGTCCTCATCAAAGTTGACCGGCGTGTGCGCGACGTAATCGAGCGCGAAGATACCAATTGGCTGGTTCTGCGGCACATTGCCGGTGACGGGATAAAACAACGCCGGAGCGCCATTGGCGTCCATCGTCTGGGTATCGCCCAGGCCACAGGCGCGCGCGACGCCGGGTTGCCAGGGCGTCGGGCCACGCAATCCCAGCGCCAGCCCACCGATAAGCGCGATCAGGAGCAAGCTCCCACGCCATAGCGTCGAGCGATGTCTCATGCCGCCATCCTCCCCCAGCGCATCAACCCCACATCCCTCCAACGGGTCCGCCGCCATTGTAGCAAAACGCGGCGAGCCGGACTAGCGACTCACCGCGAGGTACCAAACGAACGTGTTGTCGTGCGCGCGTTACGGGCGCGCGGTCTTCTGCAACTCGCGCACGCGGTTGAAGATCGTCCGCGCCGAGGACTCATCCACGTTGAGCTTCTCGGCGACACGCGCGATCCACTCCTTCTGCGTGACACGCTTGCCATTCCCACTCAACTCAGCGTGGGCCTCATCCACCGCGCGCACGTAGACCGGCGACGGCTCGTTCATCGCGCGCAGCAGCGGGCTTGGCTCGGCGACGCGGCGCACCGCCGGACGCGGACCGGTCGTCCCGGTCATGCCGCCGTCGAACTCCATCACGTCCGGCGTGTAGGCGGCGGTGGGCTGGCGGCTGGACTTCGTCCCGGTGGACGGGGCGCGCAGATCGACGTCGGACATCAACGGGGCCTGCGCGGCAATCGCGCCACGGGCTGGCTCGGCGTGCGAACGGGTGGCTGGAGCCGCCTCGTTGAGCATCGAAGCCTTGCGCACATCGCCGTCGCCGCGTGGACGAGTGGCGACGAAGCGCGGCATCTGCAGGATATTGCCGCCCTGCCCCTCGTCGCTGGCGGGCGTCGTCACAGGCGCAGGCTCGGCCTTCGCTGTGGCGGTCGCGCTGACCGCGGGCTGCTCGCCAGAGGCGCCCTTGTCGCCATCCTTCCGGGAGAACAGCGTTCCCGCCTGCGCTCGCGCCGCCGCCGCCGTCTGCGCCATGCCCTTGAGCTGCGCCTCGCGCACCTTCGCGTTGGACTCGGCGCGCAGCCGCTTCAACTCGGCCTCATGCTGCACGCGCATCAGTTTCTCCTGATGGCCTTCCTGCAGAGCCGAGAGCGAGCGGCGGTGGTTGGTGGGCTGGACCAGCGCCCAGAAGAGACCCCAGAACGGCGGCGCGATGGCCACCAAGATCATCGTGATGCTGATGCCACGCGCGGCCAGCTGCGGGAATGAGGCGTAGAGCCACTGGTCGGTCTTGAATTCCGCGAAGGTGACGCTGCGATACGACAAGCTGTTCCAGATCGTGATGCCGGTCGCGATCAGGACACCGACCCAACAGAACATCGCCTGCAGATGATGGCCGTTCGTCCAATGCCAGGGGGCCAGCACGGAGAGCAGATAGGCCATGCCGACGACGCCGATGGCGAGGAAGCCCCAGAGCAATGTCTGGCTGATCTGCACCGCCAGCGGCGCATTCGGCACGTATGCTCCATCGCTATAGACATAGTAATTGAAGATCGCGTCGGGGATGTAGAGGATGATGGGGAAGATGAAATACACCTTCACCAGCCAGCCCGGTAAGGGGAGCGCCTTCTCCTTATCGACAGGCTTCGTTGACGCCACCTCTGGCGCCGCTCCAGCATCCGACTCCGCGAATTCAGCATTCATGGCCATGACACTACCTCCATGCAAAGTGCGCCGATAGAGAAGCCGCGCTCCCAGAGACAGCAAGTTTCCGGCGGTTGCCGGATGGTTATGAAAGGCGACTTGCGGTAGTGATTTCGAGACTTGGGGAAGAGTCGTGAAATCGCGCCACAGGAATCGCGCGGCGAAAGCAAGATTACCCGGCAGGTCTGTGGATATCAATAGCCCAGCGGGTTCCTCACAGATGAGTTTTATGAAAAGTAAGTCCGCTTGATGAGGAAAATAGCGGCTTCTCAGCAGTGAATGACATGTGGATAGTGGGTTGAAAAGGCGTGAAGAGGTAGTAACCAAACAGGCTAGTGTCAGCGGGCTATTTTGCGCGAGGGTACGGACAATTACGGACACAGGGAAGCGGAATTCGATTGAGGCGGCGGCGTCAGAATCCGGAAATTCAGGCGCTTCATCCGTTCATATGACCTGGCTGTGCGATCGCTGCGCTCGATCAACGCGCCAGCTTCACCACCGCCTCGACCATAACGGGCGGCGCGTATACTGAACGCGCAGGCTGAACTGGCTCCTCTATGGAGAAAGTGCCGTGCGCTTTTGGAGGGAGGCCTACATGGGATGTCTCGTCGAACTGACCTCGCGTCTGGCCCTGCTGGCCCTCTGGCTGTCGACGCCGTGGGTGAATCGCGCGTTCTCTGGGGGCTGGATCTTGCCGCTGCTCGGCATCATCTTTCTGCCGATCACGGCGTTGAGCTACGTGATCGTCTATGCGCTCTCTGGCGGCGTCAGCGGCTGGGCATGGCTGTGGGTCGTCCTGGCGTTCTTCATCGACCTATCCTCACATGGGTCGAGCGCCTGGGACAACCGGCGGCGCATTTGGCGCACGCAGTCATCGCGATATGACCGCGCGTCTATTTCTCCCCTAAATTCTCAGTTCTCCGCCGCGGCCAACGCCACGGCTCCCTGAAGGGCCTGCCCGGCCCGCTCTATGTTCCTGGCAGCATTATGGTCTCGATGGAGGCTCATTCCGCACTCGGGGCACTCATGCCAGCGGACAGACAAGCCCTTCTGGACTACAACGCCGCAGCCAGAACAAATCTGGCTCGTGAACGCAGGGTTGACCGCGATCAATGAGCGACCGGCGCATGCTGCCTTGAAGCTCAGAATGGTGAGAAATACTGCCCAGCCCGCATCAGAGATGCTCTTGGCGAGACGGTGGTTCTGAACCATGTTGTGTGATCTGCAAGTCTTCGTGATAAATCGTCTCGTATTCTCGCACGAGCTGGAGCGCCACCTTGTGGTGGAAGTCCTGCCGCTGGCGGCGTACCGTCTGATGGGCCTTCGCCAGCAACTTCACCGCCTTGCGACGGCGATGGCTTCCCTTCTTGCGGCGCGATACACGCCGTTGCGCGGTCTTCAATGCCCGTTCGGCTTTGCGATACCAGCCGGGAGAGAAGATGCGTGTGCCGTCGGAGAGCGTAGCGAAGGCTTCCAAGCCAAGGTCTATACCAGTTTTCTGTCCAGTCGCAGGCAAGGGCTGCGTTGGTACCTCGGCACAGGAGACGCAGGCGTACCACCCGTCAGCTTCTCTCGAAATGGTGACCGTCTTGGGCATACCTTCAATGGGACGCGACCAACGTACTGCAATCCGGCCAATCTTCGATAGGACCAGATACCGGCTATCGAGGGTGGCTCCATTGCCGACTTGCGGATAGCTGAAGCTGTGGTAGCGGTCGCGGCTATGGAAGCGGGGATAGCCTGGTGTATCGCCAGACGCAATGCGACGGAAGAATGCCTGAAAGGCCCGGTCTACTCGCAACACCACATCCTGCAACACCTGGCTATGTACGGCGGCGTATTCCGGCATGGCCGCCTTGATGTCAGGCAATTCTGCCTTCTGACGATGGTAGGTGACGCTGACGCCACGCATGCGCCAGGCTTCCCGGCGCTCGCCCACAGCGGCATTGTAGACATGACGACACAGCGCGAGAGTACGCTCAAGCAGTTGCTGCTGTTCAGGAGTCGGCTGAAGTTTGTACCGGAACGTCTTGTGGATGCTCTGCTGGTCCATACCACAGCTATTCTGTTTGATCGGCGCACAAGTGGCAAATAGGAGCACTATCGTCGCCCTGTCGGGCGTCCCGGCTTTCATTCCCATGCCTCAAGTCAGAGGATTTTCGCCGGTTCTTAAACGGTCGCGTGGCGGAATGATGAGCGCCAGGATGATATAGGGCAAGAAGCCCGGCAGCCCGCCCGGCATGGCGAGCAGGATGAAGAGCAGCCGGAACCACCACGGGCTGACGTGGAAGTATGTCCCCAGGCCGCCGCAGACGCCTGTGAAGATGCCACGCTGCCGGCGCAACCGGTTGATCGGACGGGTAGCGGGCGCCGCTATCGCTGGTGGAATAGGGCGAGGCGCAGGAACGATATCGCGTGGAACGCTAGGAGGCGCCGGTCGCGCGATCGGTGTAGAAGGCACGGTCGGCGGCAACGGCGTGTCGATATCCAGCGGCGGCAAATCGAGCGCGTCGGGCTGCGCGTAGCGCGGAGGATACGGCTGCGAGTCGGGTTGAGGGGCGGGATAGGGCGCGGTGCCGAACTCGCCATAGTCCCCATAATCCCATAGTCGCCGTAATCGCCGTAGCGGGGATCGCGGTACTGTGGGGGCACTGGAGGGGGTGTCTGACCGTCAGGAACCGTCGGGGTATTCATGAACTTCCTTGACTTCCTACGTTGGTCTCGCCTGGGGATTTGCTCGTTCCACTCATCAGTTCATACGTCGTGGGGAACAATAGGTGGAAACGAGAGACCGATCGACGCCAGTCTGAACAACCGTTCTCCAAAACTGACCGAGCTATCCCGAAGGATAACGCGTGTTTGGTTCCTGCTTCAACGGGGACAGTTTCACCAGAGCCGCGAAGCTCTGGCCAGCGCTCTCCCTCTCCACAGGCATTTCGACTGTCCGAAGAACTCCCGGCCAGTTTTACTAAATTGAGCGCCGCGTTCAGATCGCGGTCCAAAACCAGACGACAGTCGCTCTTCCAGCAGCGAAACGTCCGGTCTGCCAGAGTCAGAGTCCTCGTCCACCCAGCCACAACTGGAACAGGTCTTCGATGTCGGCTCCCACCGACTGGCGACGAGCACCTGACAACCATACCACGCCGCCTTGTAGCTGAGTTGCCGCCGGAACTCGTCGAAGCCCACATCCCCGATCGCCTGCGCCAGATGATGGTTCTTCAGCATGCCCGCCACGTTGAGGTCCTCGATCACCACGACTGACTTGGTTTTCGCCAGTCGGCTGGTGAACTGATGCAACGTGTTGGCGCGCTGCTGGGCTACTTCAGCGATGCAGCCGTGCCGAGGCGCTGCACCGCCTTGCGCCGATTATGGCTGCCCTTCTGCTTGCGCGAGACGCCGCGCTGCACCCGCTTGAGCTTCTTGAGGCACGAGCGCAGAGTGGCGTGGATTGGGTTCCGTCCGTGCCATCGGAGAGGGTGGCCAACGTCTTGACGCCTAGATCGACCCCCACTACCGGTCCCCGATTTCGGTGGCGTCGTGTGCTCCTGCTCGACCAACACCGAGACATACCAGTGCCCTGCTTGCTCACTCACCGTGGCGGAGAGGATCTTGGCCGTGGTGGGCAGATAGTCCGCGCTCTTTGAGCCGCAGTCGTCCCAAGCGGGGCAATTGGATGGCGTCAGGGTAGACGACGATGCTGCCGGTGAGGCGGAAGCTGCCCAGCCCGCGCTTGCGGGTCTTGCGCTGGGGATATCCAATCTTTCCACGCAACTTGCCTTGCTGCTTGAGCTGGCAGCGGCGGAAGAACTGAGCGAAGGCATGATCCAGGTTGCGCAGCGCCTCTTGGGGCGCGCACTTGGACGACCTCATACAGCCAGGGCACGCTGGTCTGCTTAAGCGCATTCAGCTCGCGGTGCAACTCCATTGCTGAGGGACTCGTGCCTGTCGCCTGGTACGCCTCTTGCTTGCGCGCAGAGTCCCCAGTTGTATGCCCAACGCGCCGCGCCCGCATGCTGCTTGCAGGCGGTGATCTGCTCGTTGTTCAGATCAAGTTCGGTTTTGTACGCGCGCTGGATCGTGCTCACGAGTGGTCCACCTGCTTGATACCCCGTTGGACACAGGTCCGGATGTGCGCGGCCAAATCGGTGAGGACGCGGACAAAATCGCCGAGCAGATTCTCGCCCCCCTCGGCCGCAACGACAGATCTCTCGACTGCCCTGGTGTATGAGCGGCGTGGCGAGGGAATTCGAGCCGGGGCCGAGCCGCGCGTTTACCACGCCGCGCCAGGCGCAGCCGCATGTGAATGACGCATGATGATTGTACCTGCCGGCCAGTGGTAGATAGTCACCTGCCCAGCCGTCCACCACTGAGCAGCGGTCGTGTCGGTGGCGCTCACCTTGTTGGCACAGTCACCGAGAGGCATGCAGATTGTATGCCACAAACCTACCAAAAACGCAACAAGGATGACGAGTGATTATAACCCTCGCCGCTGAGGGCCTCCATACAGGGTATACGTCATACGATTACCCATCGTACGGCTACATCGTACGGCTTTCACATTGTACTCCAATCTGCGCTTGTGCGACATGGAAGTGACGCGGAAGTGACGCGGAAGTGACGCGGAAGTGGCGCGCACATGGGCGCTCCGCCGTACACTTCTCTCTGAGTCGTTCCCTTGTCGCGTCCTGAGCAGGAAAGGAACCAGCGTGAGCGTACGATTTGGCGTCTTCGCGCCGCAAGGCTGGCGGATGGACCTGGCTGAGATCGCCGACCCCATCGAGCAATACGAGGCGATGACCCGTGTCGCCAAAGCCGCCGACCAGCTCGGCGCCTTCGACTCCATCTGGGTCTACGACCACTTCCATACCGTTCCGCGCCCGACCTTGCAGACGACCTTCGAGGCGTGGACCATCACCGCGGCCCTCGCGCGCGACACGGAGCGCGTCAACATCGGGCAGATGGTGACCTGCAACGGCTATCGCTCGCCCGCGCTCCTGGCGAAGATGGCCTCGACTGTGGACGTGCTGAGCCATGGCCGGCTCTACTTCGGGCTGGGCGCAGGCTGGTATGAGGATGAATGGCGGGCGTACGGCTATGGCTTCCCGGAGACCCGACAGCGCATGCGCGCCTTCCGCGAGGCCTGCGCGATCATCACCAAGATGTGGACCGAGGACTATCCGGAGTTCAGCGGCGAGACCTACACGATCGACAAGCCGATCAACGAGCCCAAGGGCGTGCGCAAACCGCATCCGTCGTTCTGGATTGGGGGTGGTGGCGAGCAGGTGACGCTCAAACTCGTGGCGCGCTACGGCGACGCCAGCAACACCGGCGGCGATCCTGAAACGGTCAAACACAAGCTCGCCGTTCTGCGCCAGCATTGCGAGACGGTGGGGCGCGACTACGACTGTATCATCCACTCCAGCAATCTCAACCTCTTCCCGCTGGCCGCGGGCGAAGACGCGGAGAAGGCTACGGCGCAGGCGCGCAAAGCGCTAGACGTGAGCCTGGAGGAGTTTGCGAACGCCTACCCCAATGGTCTCGTCATTGGGACGGCGGAGCAGATCGCCGAGCGCATCGAGCGGCAGATAGAGGCAGGCGTGGACTACATTGTCATCTACCTGCCGGGAGTCGCATACGACCAGACACGGCTCCAGATGCTGGCCGAAGAGGTGCTGCCCCGCTTCCGCTGAGGGCGCTCCGCTCACAAGATGAACAAGAGGACCGATCCCGCGAGCAGCGCGCCCATCGCAACGTTGAAGATGCGCGCGGCGCGCTCGCCGTGGAGCAGCCGCTGCACGCCAGCGCCAAACGCCAGCCAGACAAAGCAACTCGGCAAGGCAGCCAGGATAAAGAGGACGCCGAAAGACACTGCTTGAACGAACACATTACCCGTCGCGGCATGGAGATAGGTACCGGCGGCGCTGGCGCTGACAAGCCACGATTTGGGATTCACCCATTGAAACGCCGCCGCTCCCCAGAACCCGACGGGGCGCTTTCTCCTCAGCTTATCCTCGCTATGGCGCGCCGTGGCGATCTTCCACGCCAACCAGAGCAAAAAGGCGACGCCGCCCCACTTGAGCGCCTGATAGAGGATGGGACTATCATGTACCAGGCTGCCAAGTCCGAAGGTGACAAGAAACATCATCAGTCCCATCCCCAGCGGCCGACGCCGAAGAGCGCTTGGCAGCCCGCGCAGCACGCCAACACTGGCCCCTGTAGAGGTCAGGATGAGATTGCTGGGGCCAGGCGTGATGGCGGCGACGAACGCGAACAGGAAAAAGGCGATGGCTTGTTCTGCTGTCATGGCGAAGACGCCTTCCACATCCAACCAGACCGCGAGGTCAGTCGTTTATGGTTGGCAATCCTAGCAGCGCCAGCGGCGTTGGTCTTGAACGATCGTGCGCGGAGTCGTCGTCTGACTGGATGCGCAGCTCGCAGCCAGAGCATGGCGTGGAGTTCTCTGGAGGCATGGTTTCACGGGCATGCGTATCACAAGCATCGCCACGATACGTACGGCATCTGCCTGACCACCGCTGGCGTCCAGGCGTTCGACTACCGTGGCGCCGCCGAGGTCAGCGCGCCAGGACAGATCACCATACTGCATCCTGACGAGCTGCATGATGGCCATGCGGGGACGGAGAGGTTTCGGCTATCGCATGCTCTATGTCGAACCCGCGCTGATCTTTGCAGCGGTCCGCGATCTCTGGGCGCGCCAGCTCGTTGCCGTTTGTGCGCACACCTGTCGTGGTGAACCCGAAGCTCGCCGACCGCCATCACCAGCGCGTTTCAGAGCACGCGCGAGCCGCTGGCGATTGATAGCCTTGCATCACGCAGTTGGCGGAGGGATTGGTTGAGGCTGATCCCAGTTGCAACCAAATCGCGCCTCTCCGGCGTCTCGATATGACGGCTCTGGAGCGCGCGCGCGAGTTCCTCGACGCGCAAAAGACCCGTGTCGTTCGCTCAGCGGAGTTGGAAGCCGTGACGGGACTCACCCGGTACGAGCTTGCCCGCCAGTTTCGCGTGATGTGTGGGACCAGCCCCTATCGCTATCTGCTCATGCGCAGGCTGGATTTTGCGCGCGAGCAGATCGCGCTTCGTCGTCCGCTCGTCGAGGTGGCGTTTACGGCGGGCTTTGCGGATCAGGCGCATTTCACGCGTGTATTCAAGTCCACGTTTGGAGTCACGCCCGCGCGCTATGCCGCGTTGCGCGGATGACGAACAAGAAGGAGCCAGGAGCTTCCATACCTGGCTTCTCGATCTCAAGGCCTGATAGGGCGCTAGACCTGCTCAATCGGTGGCGCGTCGTGTCGTCCTTCAAGCCGCGCCTGATGTCGGTCGCGCAGGCGATCTCGCCGGTAGTCGTAGCTGCCCCAATGCCTCCGACCCCACACGCCGAAGAGACCTGGCAGAACGAACACGAGCCACCACATGTGAGGGTTCCACAGGACGATTGCCAGGAAAGCAGCCATCCCTGCGACGGTGATCACGACCCTGGCGATCGCTTCTCCATTGTTCACCCCACTTGGCGCCGGAGGGGCGGCGGGACGCTGTGGCGCGAGCGCCTTGCTGCGCGCGGCCTGCTCCTGGCGATAGCGCTCCAGCACGGAGTCGGCCAGATGCTCGTCCATATCGGGGTCAACTTCCCGACCAGCCTTGATCGCGGCCTGAATCTCGTTGCGTAGCGTCTCGTCGTCCTGTGGATACTGCTTGCTCATTGCCACTGCTCCTCGCCAAGAAGATATATCTTGCAGCCACATTGTAGCCCAAAACGCAATTGCAACAACTGAGCGGGCGATTTTTACCTCGCCATCCTGGATCCTCGAGATCATATACGTGTCGGACGTCTGAAGGTATCTAATTTTTTCCCACCATTTTCCTTGACATACCATCCCTATGTATTGCACGATGTTCGTAACGCGTATACAAGTTACGAAGTGTGTGCAATGGAGGAGCCAATGTCAGGCCCGCTCAAGCGATTTGGACGACGGCGGCGACCGCCGCTATGACGGGAGGGTGGAATGAACGACAAGTTCGAGAAGTTCACCAACCGAGCGCGCATCGTGATGACGCTCGCCCAGGATGAGGCGCAACGCCTCGGCCACAACTACATGGGAACCGAGCATTTGTTGCTTGGGCTCGTGCGCGAGGGTGAGGGCATCGCCGCTATCGCGCTCAAAGAAATAGGAATTAGTCTCGAGGATGCGCGCGCCGCGGTTCTGCATATCATCGGGCATAGCGACCGGATTGTGGCTGGTGAGGTCGGCCTGACGCCGCGCGCCAAGAAGGTGATCGAATTTGCGGTAGATGAAGCTCGTCGCATGGGGCATCACTACATCGGCACGGAGCATCTCCTGCTGGGTTTGCTCCGTGAAGGCGAGGGGATCGCCTGCGGTGTTCTCGAATCGCTTGGCGTGAATCTCGAACGCGCGCGTGTCGCCATCATACAGACGCTGGCCAGTCGCGGCGCAACGGTCGAGGAGCGCCAACTCCATCCTCCGCTGGACCGAAGAACAATGTCATCACCTGCCGACTAGACGATTCAACACTCAACGCGCTCGATACCCTTGTCGAGGCTGGCGTGCGTTCCACGCGCAGCGACGCGGCGGCCTGGCTGATTGGCGCGGGTATCGAGGCGCATCGCCCCCTGATCGCCCGCGTCACGGCCACGGTCGAGGAGATCCGCCGCCTGCGCAACGAGGCGCGCGCTATCGCCAACGAGCCGCTTCCCGTCCCGCCAGAAAGCCTGACGGAACGCGCACAGAATGAAACGCCAGAGGAGCCAAATACCGAGGGCGAATCGGAGACAGAATAGTCTGGCGCCAGATCAGGCTAGCCGGTTGGTTCATACCATTGGCGAGGACGAAAACCGCGTGCTATGCTGCCAGTCTGGCTAGCGAATGAATTCGCGCCTAATGACTTTGCCGATGAAGATCGGCAATCACGCACTACAGAGGACGTATGCTAAGTGGCCGTCCCCGATCAACCCGACATAGCGAAGCAAGGCAGGTGAGCCATGGGCGAACTGATCGAGGAAGGTGTTGACGTGCTGGCGCAACTGCGGCCAGTCGTCGGCAAGGCGGTGGCCCTTGAGCACGTCGCGGCGCAGCCAGTGCCACAGCTTCTCGATCGGATTGAGCCAGGGCGCATAGGTCGGCAGCCAGACGGGCTCCAGGCGCGGCAACTGGCGCAGCGTAGCCAACACGTCGTCGTGGTGATGGATCGACCAGTTGTCCTGCACGACATAGATGCGCCGGGCGGCTGGATAGAGCTGATCGAGGCGTCGGTAGAAGGCGCTGACCTGCTCTCGCCCCACCAGATAGTTGTCGAGGTAATCCACCTGGCCGCTGAGCGCATTGAGCGCGCCGATGAGGCGCTGCTGGCGGTTGGTCGGCCCGGCCTTGTACAGGCGGGATGCGACGACGCCTGGTCCCGCCAGCATCCAGTCGCAGGTGCGGTCCGGCCAACGATAGTAGCCCATCTCGTCCAAAAACAGCAGCACCACCTCCTGCGGCCAGCGAACCGCCGCACGCAAGCAGCGTTCGAGGCGCGCCACCTTGGCGACATAGTCGGGGTCGGGGCTATAGAGGTGGTCGCGCAGCGGACGCCGCCGTGCGGGGAGACACTGCAGCAGGCGCCAGACGCCGCTGAGGCTGTAGTCGGCCACGGCCGCCACCGAGGCGCGGATGGTACGCAAGCTCCACCGAACAGGGGGTGGCGTCTGGGGCGCCAAGCCCAGTTCCTGGCGCGCTTCCGCTCCCGGCGGCTGGTGCAGCCGCTCACCCACCGCCTGCTCGCGCACGGCGCGGGCCTGCTGGTCGAAGCCGACTCCGGCGATAGCCGCCATGCCGATGCCCCGTCAGACCTGCCAAGCCCTCGGTCGCATAGCGATCCAGCCAGGCGTAGAGCGTGTCCGGATCGCGCGGTTTCAAGAGGCCTTGGCGGGCGACGGCATGCGCGGTTGCCCCGTCTGCGATCTTCAGCACGGCGGCGCATCGCTCGCGCACATAGGGGCGCGGGTCGTGGTTGCGGGCCTGTTCTAGTTCCTGTCGCTGCGTCCAACTCAGTGCTACCGTCCGTCGTCCTTGTTGCCTGGTCATGGGATGCTCCGTTCTAGCTTTGCCCCATGACCGTAGCAACGCCTTACCGATCTTGATTGTCAAATCCCATTAGGCATCCGGCCACTAGGCATCCGGCCACAAAATCCGCCTGCGTGGGTTCTCCTGCCCGCTACGTATATTCTGTAGGGGCTCGGCCGGTCGCACCCATCCTGCGATCACTCTTTTTCCGCCGCGCGTCATGAGAAAGGAGGCGCGACATTATGCCCGTACTCTATCCTACTGACCGCGCCTCGCTGGAGCGCGACTGCGATATGACCTTCCTCTTCGGTACCGGCCCTGGCGGACAGAACCGCAATAAGGTCGAGACCGGCGTGCGCCTCGTGCATCGCCCTACTGGCCTGATGGTTACCGCGACCAACCGCCGCTCACAGCACGCCAACCGCGAGGCGGCTTTCGAGCGCATGGCCGAGCGACTCGAAGAGATGCAGCGCGAGGTCGCGCCACGCGTTCCTACCGCGCCCAGCGCCGGCAGCAAGGAGCGACGCCTGGAGTCCAAGCGTCGTGTCAGCGCCATCAAGCGCTCGCGTTCCGCGCCGAGTGACGACTAGCAAGTGTCTGACGGCCACCTTTGTCTTCAGCTCAATTCCATGCTTATGCACCCCGTGACCGTCGGCGCCCATGTCACGCGCATGCATGACGGCGATGGTCAGCCACATTGTCCGCCGCTATAATGCACAGGAGCATCGGCCCCGTGTGGCCGGGAAAGGTCATCACGGCAGAACATGTCAACGCAACGCGGACGGGTGAGCCAGCCAGTCAATCGCATTGTTGGCGCGCTCCGTCGCGTCTTCATGCAGGCATGGGCCGCGCTGCTTCGTTTGCTCGCCTGGGCGCGCGATAGCCTGCGGATGACGGAGACAAGGGCGCTGCTCGCGGTCTGCGCTGGCGCGCTGTTGCTCCATCTCTGGCCGCTGCAGGCGCTCTCGACCAACTACGATGAAGGTATGTACTGGTCCTCGTTGCGTGCGATGGTCACAGGCTTCGCGCGCTACGATCCGCTCTTCCACTCCCAGCCACCTGTCTTCCTGGCCAGCGTCTATCCACTTTACCTGCTCTTCGGCCAGGCGTTGCCTGCCGCGCGCATCGCCACTCTGCTCTATGCGCTCGTCGCCATTGTGGCGCGGCTATTTCGTCGGGCGCGCGCTGGGCGGACGTTGGGCGGGCGTGGCGACGGCGGCGCTGCTGGCGCTCAGTCCGCTCTTCCTGGGGACGACGCGCATCTTGCTGCCGGTCGCGCCCGCGCTCGCCTTGGGGCTGGTCGGGCTGGCCTGCGCGCTGGCGGCTCCAGCGCAGACGGGCCAGCGGCGTCGCTGGCTGGCGTTGGCGAGCGGGATCGCGCTCGGTCATGGCGGCGCTTACCACCTTTGCGGCGGCGCTGACGCTGCTGCCCGCGCTGCTGTACCTCGCCGCGCCGATGTTTACCTCAATGATCTCGCGCGATGGGCGCGTTCGCATGCCGCAGCGCGACTGGCTCCAGGTCGGCGCGCAGGAGGCAGGGCCTGATCTGCTCTGGTTCGCGGGAGGCACGCTCAGCGCGGCGATCCTCACGCTGCTGCCCTTCGCTACACGGCTACCGGAGTTATGGAATCAGACAGCGGTCGTTCCGCTTGAGGCGTCGCGCGCGCTGGACCGTGGGGTGGGCGCGAACCTCACCGATCTTTGGGCAGTCTTTCTCAATCAGGGGCTGATCTGGCTGGCGCTGGCGGCGTTCGTCGCGCTTGGTCTCGGAGTCTGGCGGCGCGCCTGGACGCTCTTGCCACTCACGCTCTGGCTGCTGACCATCGTGATCTACCTGCTGGCGCATCACCCATTCGACCCAAACGACACCGTCTGGCTCGTGGCTCCGCTGGCCGCACTGGGCGGACAGGGCATCGCGCTGCTGGCGGCGCGCACGTCCAATCGCTCTGGCCGGATCAAGAGCGTGAACGTGCGTCAGAGTCCGGCGCTCGTGACCTATGGCGTGCTCATCGCGCTCAGTCTTGCCTTGTTCACTGGCGCATGGATCAGCGCAGCGGACAACATACACGCCACCGCCGCGACCGCCGACACGCGCATCCTGATGGCGTTCAGCCTGGCGACGCGGACACTGCCCAACGATCTCGTCGCCACCGACGATCCCTACGTGGCGGGACTGGCCGGGCGCGTCATTACTCCAGAGATAGTCGATACCTCGCATGTGCGGGTCGCGGCGGGCGCGCTGACGACGCAGCAACTCGAGGCGATCATCACGCGCACCGACACGCGCACGATCCTTTTCGCTGGTGGCGAGTTCGACGCGCTGCCGGGCTTCCGTGCGTGGACAGAGGCAAACTTCACGCTGGCGGAAGATTTCGGCGATGGACGCGCGCTCTACCTGAAACAGGCGACAGGCCCCGTCCCCGTCTGAAGGAGAGGAAATGAACAATGGCGCCTGCTGATACACCCAACGATCCCTATCGCACGCCAACCCTCGCCGAGGCCGCACGCCAACTGCGCGCGGGCGAGGTCACATCCGTCGCGCTGACCGAGGCGTGTCTGCGGCGCATCGAACAGGTGGATGGCGCGCTCAAGGCGTGCGTGACCGTGATGGCAGACACAGCCCTGGAGCAGGCCCGCGCGGCGGATGCTGCGCTCGCGGCGAAGCGTATCAAAAGCCCGCTGCATGGGCTGCCTCTCGCCATCAAAGATCTCTTCGCCACCAAAGGTGTGCGCACGACAGCAGGCTCAGGCGTGCTGGCGGACTGGATTCCCGACGAGGACGCGACCGCCGTAACGAAGCTTGCCGAAGCAGGAGCCATCGCGCTCTGTAAGACCAACACGCACGAGTTCGCCTATGGCACGCTGACCCCGCCGACGCGCAATCCTTGGGACACGACGCGCGCACCCGGCGGCAGCAGCGGCGGCACGGCGGCGGCTGTTGCTTCTGGCGAGGCGCTGGGCGGGCTGGGCACCGACACCGGCGGCTCGATTCGCATCCCCGCCGGATTCTGTGGCGTGACGGGCCTCAAGCCAACCTATGGCCTCGTCGGTCGCGGGGGCGTCGTCCCCTTGAGCGAGTCGTACGACCATGCCGGTCCGATCGCATGGACCGTCGAGGATTGCGCGCTGCTGCTCGACGCCATCGCCGGGTATGACCCGCGCGACCCTGACAGCGCGGACGTGCCGCTGCTCGACTTCGCCGCCGCGCTCGGCGACCGGCTGACGCCTGAAGAGGCCGCACGTGGGACACGCATCGGCATTCCCAATCACTTCTTCTATGACTTGCTGGACGATGACATTGCGGCGGCGTTGGAGGCGATGCGCGCGACCTTCGAGCGGCTGGGCGCGGTCCTCGTCGAGGTCGTGATGCCCGATGGCGTGGACGATCTGCTGAGCGTCTATCGCGCGGTCCAGCGGCCCGAGGCGTTCACGTACCATACCGATATGAGCTGGCTGGCCGAGCGCGCCGACAAATACCATCCAGAGACGCTCGCCAATCTCAAGCTGGGCGCAGAGTATTCGGCAGCTGACTACATCCGCGCGCAGCATCGTCGCCGGGTGTTCACCGACGCCATGCGCGCGGTACTACGGCAGGTGGACGTTCTGCTCACGCCGACGCTGGCGATTCCAGCGCCGCTTGCGGACGAGTATGACTCTGCGTTCGTCGTTCGCGGTCAGGCGCTGGAGGGCGGCTCGCTACGCTTCACGCTGCCGTTCAATCTGACAGGACAGCCTGCGCTCTCCATCCCCTGTGGCTTCAGCGCGAGCGGTCTGCCCATTGGGGCGCAACTCGTCGCCGCGCACTTCAACGAGCCGACGCTCCTGCGACTCGGCCACGCCTTCCAGCGCGCCACCGACTGGCATATGCGCCGTCCACTCCTCTAGAGCCTGTCGTGGACTTAACGTCGAGAGGTGGGTAACATAGGTGACATCCCCAGGCTAGAGCGCTTCTCGCATCCGTCCATCCGGAAAACGAGCTACTTGCCGTGTCCTATCGAGAGCGGGCGGTGATCGCTTCTGCAAATGTATGATGCGACTGCCGTATACCGATGGGTAGGGGGCTACTCCACCAATTCACAAGCCCTCGCTAAGTGACGCCAGCGACGAAGAGTGAGGCTTCGTCGCGTTCTATCTGGCCCTCGTCCGCGAGGAAGCGCCCGAGAAGCGTCACAACCTGCGCGCAGTCCTCAATGGTCTGCGCTGGCCGTCTGGCGCCAGCGCGGAAGGGAGTCACAGGGAGTCATATGGCGAAGCTCTACTTTACACACGGCACGATGGGTGCGCAAAAAACCACCGATCTGTTGGCGACCGCGTACAATTTCGAGGAGCATGGCGGCAAGGTGTTCATTACCAAGCCAGCTGTAGACACAAAGGGTGATCTGGAGTTGGTTTCCCGCATTGGCCTCCGTCGCAGCGTGGACTTCCTTGCGACTCCGGACATGGACATAGAAGCAGAGGTACTGCGCAGGAGAGCGGAGGTGGAGCATCTCAGCGCGGTGCTGGTGGACGAGGCGCAATTCTTGCAGCCCAGACAGGTGGACCAACTGTTGCGGCTAGCGGCCGTGCATGCGATTCCTGTGATGACCTGGGGCTTGCGCACGGACTTCAGAACGCACGCCTTTCCCGGGAGCCAACGGCTCCTTGAGGCTGCAAACGAACTGAGGGAATCCATTGCGATGTGCGGCCATGGCGGCGGCTGCGAACATCGGGCGCACTTTAACGCGCGCATGGTGAACAGGCGATTCGTCGCTGAAGGCGATCAGGTGGCCATAGACGGTGAAGCGGAAGTGACCTATACGGCGCTGTGCGCACGCCATTACATTGAAGATGTCGGACCAATCGCGGCAGACACGAACTAGCGCCTGTTCCAGAGGCTGGTAAGGACTTTCCAACTCCATCCGTCGCTCAGGAGTATGCGTGTATGAATGTCGAATATTTCTGGCAATGAACACTTCGCCTCCGCGCCTGCATCATACAGAGTAGATACCCCCGGCTCAAGCCGGGAGCTTGCGAGAGTAGGCTCTGAACCTGACCAGTCCCCTCGTAGGAGGAGCCGTTTGGAGGGTCATGACACCTTGGGGTGCAAACGCCAGCCCCAAGCTCTGTCGTCCGGCATTAAACAGGCACATGGGGTTGCAGCCAGTGTGCCGGACTGAACAAGCCTTGCAAACAGGGACGAGGCGTACATTACCCGCGCGAGCGGAGTTCCTGAAAGGGAAAGCAACCATGGTCTTCGTCGTCGATACCGAGTACAAGCCACTCAGTCTGTGTCACCCCGCGTGAGCCAGACACCTGCTCACTAGTGGGAAGGCTGCCATCTGGCGGCGCTACCCCGTCACCATTATCCTGAAGCGCGTCATATCCGCTGCGCAACCGGACCCACTTCGTATGAAGATCGACCCAGGCAGCAAGACGACTGGTCTAGCGCTCCTAAACGACGTCACTTGCCAGGTGGTATGGGCAGCAGAGCTTGAGCATCGCGGCCACCGGATTCGCGATGCTCTGCTGGCCCGTAGGGCCATCCGGCGTGGACGCCGCCAGCGCCATACGCGCTACCGCCAGCCGCGCTTCGCCAACCGCCGACGCGGTGACGGCTGGCTCCCGCCCTCGCTGGAATCACGTGTCAGCAACGTGCTCACCTGGATCGCGCGACTACGCCGCTGGTGTCCCGTCGGCGCGCTCTCACTCGAGCTCGTCAAATTCGACACGCAGTTGATGCAGAACGCCGAGATCAGTGGGGTGAAGTACCAGCAGGGAGAGCTGGCAGGCTATGAGGTGCGCGAGTATTTGCTGGAGAAGTGGGGGCGCAGGTGCGCGTACTGTGGCGCAACGAACATCCCCTTGCAGGTGGAGCACATCGTGCCAAAGGTGCGCGGTGGCTCCAATCGGGTGAGCAACCTCACGATCGCCTGCAAACCTTGTAACGACGCCAAGGGCAAGCGCACCGCTGCGGAGTTTGGACATCCCGAGATCCAGGCGCAGGCGAAGCGCCCCCTCAAGGACGCGGCGGCGGTGAACGCCAGCCGTTGGGCGCTCTATCATCGCCTTCTCGCCACTGGGCTGCCGGTCGAGGTGGGCACAGGTGGGCGCACTAAGTGGAACCGCACGGCGCGGGGGTTGCCCAAGACACACTGGCTGGATGCCGCCTGTGTCGGAGCCAGTACACCGATCACGTTGCAGGTCGCCGGCATTGCTCCCCTGCTGATCCGAGCGTGTGGACATGGCAATCGCCAGATGTGCGGCGCTGATCCGTTCGGCTTTCCGATGCGTCACCGCACACGGCACAAGCGGTTCTTCGGGTTTCAGACCGGTGATCTCGTACGCGCCACTGTGCCGACTCCGCTGAAAACGTCTGGGGTTCATGTCGGCCGCGTGTTGGTGCGCGCATCCGGTAGTTTTGACGTTCAGACGAAGCATGTCCGCGTGCAAGGTATCAGTCACCGTTCCTTCAGATCGATCAGTCTCTCTGATGGCTATGCCTTCGATCAGTGAAAGGCGGGCGGCGCTTCCTCTTAGGCCTCAAGCCCCAGAGCTTCCGCGCCGCACATTCTGTGAGACCCACGCGACGGACGCGCCGATGGGGCCAGAGAGGAGCGAGGCAGTGGGAGCCTTCACGATCGGGGAAGGTTTCGCCGCCATCGTGCCGATGCACGCCCCGGCCATGCTGCGTGTCGCCACCGCGCTCATTGGCCCGGCGGACGCCGAAGACGCCGTGCAGGAGGCGGCGATGCGCGCCTGGCAGGCGTGGGCGACGCTGCGCAATCCTGACGCGGCGCGTTCCTGGCTTCTCCAGATCACCGTCAATGTCTGTCGCGGCTGGCGGCGTGGCCTGAAGGGACGCCAGGAGGCGCAACTCCAGCCTCTGCCGGAAGACGATGAGCCATCGCTGGCGCTGCTCGCGTTCGACCTGGGAACCAGCGACCACGCCGGAGCGCTCGACCTGCGCGCCGCCGTCAACGCGCTGCCCGTTGAGCTGAGGATGGTCGTTGCGCTGCGCTTCTATGCCGGGCTGGATGCGACAGAGATCGGCGAAGCGCTTAGCATTCCAGCGGGAACCGTCCGCTCTCGCCTCCACCGCGCGCTTCTGCGACTCCGCGAGCAGTTGACGCCTCGCGGCGCAGCGCGGAGCATTCCACTCGACACGGAGGCGCGGCCATGACGAATGAGTGGATGGACGAGCCGAACGCGCGCAACGGCCGTGGCGAGATGGAGCCAACGGATCAGGACGCCGCGCTTCCTCCAGACATCGAGACCCTGATGGCGCGGCTGAATACCGATGGCGCCGCCTGGCGCCATGACATGCCGGATCACGCGCGCCTGGTCGAGCGCATCCGCGCCATTCCTTTCACGGCGTCGCAAGAGACTGCCCAGGAATCATCTGCTATTTCCCGCAAAGGAGATCGTCGCATGCCGGTAGACGCCAACCGCCCTCCATATGATGATCCGTCGTTCATCGACTGGATACCGGAGCCAGAACCGCCAAGGCCATCGCGCCCCTGGGTGCGCGCTTTCGGGCTGGTGGCCGCCGTCGTCGTGGTGGCGTTGCTCGCCGTCGTCTTTGCGCAGATTGCGTTGCAGCGCGGGGGAATCGCCGGGCCAGCCACCGTCCCTACCGCGACACACTCCGCGCCAGTCGCGACAGGAACGCCTGCTGCGACACCTGCCACGACAGTTGTTCCGACGCCCACCGCCAAGGGCTACGTTTCATGTCTACTTCTCGAAGCAGCCCGACTCCTACAATGATCCTAACGCCGTCTTCCCCGTATCGCGGTTTTCGCCGACATCTGGCGTGGCGACCAACGCCATCGAGCAGCTCATCGCCGGTCCGACGGCGAGCGAGAAGGCGCAGGGCTACTTCACCGAGTTGAGCGCGGCGCTGACCGGGCCTCGAATTGTGGTAGCGCTGACTTCACTATCACGCTCAACATGCGCGCCAGACGCTCCGCAGTCCGGCGCGGCGACGCTGCGCTTCTGCCGTACACTTTCCCTCCCGGCGAGTTGACCGATGCGCGCATCAAAGCGGAGATCACCAAGACGCTGACCCAGTTCCCGACGATTACCAGCGTCACGATCATCACCCGCGAGGGCCACTGCTTTGGCGACCTGAGCGGACAGGATAAATGCTTACAATAGCTCGGCAGTAGCCAACAGATCTACACGATTTCACCAGCCGCGGGAGCGTGTTTTCCGCGGCTGGCGCGTGTTTTGCTCATGCTCTTGCCACTCCCCAGGCGCCACCTGCTATAGTTTGTGAACGTCTATACCCAACGGTATATTATTGCGCTTTCCAGACGGTTCATGGCCTTGGGGAGGGTTCGCATGCGACAGCGACCGCCGAACAAGTGGGGCATCCTGTTCTCGGTCATCTTCGGCATCTTCATGGTCATCCTCGACGCCACCGTCGTCAACGTCGCCTTCCCGACGTTACGGCGCGAGTTCGGCGTCGGCGTCAACGAGTCACAGTGGGTCATCAGCGTCTACACGATGGCGCTTGGCTTCGCAATACTAGCACTCTCCTCTGGGTCCGAGAGCAACCGCACCCTCACCCGCGCTTCGGCGGGCGTGTAGCCACGGATGGCGCGCTCCTCCTTCGCCCACGGAGGCTCGACCGTGACGCGGACGCCAAGATCTTCAATCATCTGGCGCAGTCGTTCGTGCGGTGCATTCATGAATAGGCGGTACAGCACTTCCGCCGTCTCGATCTGCTCAACCCAGCCCTCCTCGTCATCCGCCACCGTATGCAACCCCAACTCGCGCACCTCGTCCTCACTCATGCCGAGGAGGTCAGCGGCGGCGGACAGGTCCAACGTGTGTTCGAGCACACGTTCCCCACTGCCCGGAATGTTGGTGAGTGTCGACGTCCCACCTTGGTCAAACCGGCTGAGGTCGAGAATGGTCTGGCGGTTGCGGAAGTGGGAGATGCGGTCGAGCATGCGTTGCCGACGCAAGGCGCGCTCGTGTTCAGGAAGGGCGCGCTCGTGCGCTGCTTGCGCTTGTTCGGCGTCGCGGTCAAGTTGGATGAGTTCGGCTCTAAGCTTGGCGACCATGTCCTCATGTCCGGCAAGCGCGCCCAACGCCGCGATTGCTGCGAGGTGGTCGGCGCGTGCGCGCTCGATCTCTACTTCAAGTTCTCGTTGGACGGCGAGCTTGGTATCCAACATCTCGATGGCGTCCGCCGCGTCGGCTGCGCGCTCGTCCGCCGCGTTCGCCAGCGCGATGATCTGTTCTGGGTTGGCGAGCGTCTGTGCAATCGTGCGCAACGTCATGTCATCCACAATCGTCGCCGAGATGTTGTGCATGGCGCAGGGGTGGTTGGGGTTATTGCCGCGTTGCACGCAGCGATAGCGCGGGCCGTTGACGACCTTCGCCCACTGTCGCACCATCGGGCTGCCACACCGCGCACAACGCACATAGCCGCCATGGAGCAATGTCGCCTCTACCGGGTGCGGTGAGTTCCACCGTCCCAGCTTGCCGTAAAAGTTCTTCTTTTCGTTCATCACCGCTTGAGCGCGGTCCCAGACCTCCGGCGTCACCAGCGCCGGCGCGCGCTTCGGGTCAATGGGATAGGTCTCCTCGACATAGGTGTCTCGGCGCGTGCGGTCGCGTGAGGTGGCGTAGTCGTAGACGTCGCGTGTCTCGCTGTTGACGACGGTTGTGCGCACCGTCTCCCAGCGTTTAGTCCTCCCGCGTCCGCAGTAGATTGGGTTGCGGATGAGGCGGATGATCTGGCTGGCGGACCACTTCCCGCGCCCACTGGGCGTTGGCACGCCTCGCGCGTCCAACTCGCGTGCGAGCTTGCGTGCGCTGGCGTCCCCGTTGGAGATGCGCGCATAGAGTTCTCGCATGATGGCGCTCTCCTCTGGGACCTCGACAAAGGTGTCGTTCGTCTTCGCGCCGTTCTTGTCTGGCCAACGGTAGCCGTAGGTAGGGCCAAACCGTCCGCCGCTGGGGATTCCTGCCGCGAGTCGGCGCTCACGTCCCGGCGCGGTGCGCTCGACAATGCGATCGCGCTCCATCTCGCCGAACTCCTCCAACACGGCAAGATACAGCTTGCCCTCCGTCGTATTCGGGAGCTTGCCGTTCGGTGGCAGGTTGGCGAAGCGAAACTCGGCTCCGTACTTCGCCGCCGTCCCGATGGCTTGGTAGCGTCCCGCCTTCGTCCGGCTGACGCGTTCCATCTCACGCGCGACGATCACGTCAACCTCGCCGCGCTGCGCCAGTTGCAGCACCGCGTCCAAGACGGGGCGTTCGACGCGATAGTAGCCCGACTTGTGTTTCTCGGTGTAGGCGTAGGGGTCGGCAACCAACGTCCAGCCAGTGCGCGCGATGAGCGCCTGACATTCCTCCACCTGCGACTGCACATCGGCGTCAACCCCGCCCACGATCTTGGCGCTGCCCGAACCACTTTTGCGCGCCAGAATGACGGCGCGCACCGTCTTGGGGTCGCGCTGGTCAATGGGGACGTAGGGGGCGCGGTCAGCCTTGCGTGTACGGCTCATTCGGTTGGTTCCTCGGTCTTCTTTGTGGTGGGCGCGCCGTTGGCGATCCATGCCTCATAGTCCTGAACGTCGATGCGCCAGTCCCCCCGCGACCCGATGCGATGGGCGCGCATGTGACCGTTCTTGATGGCGCGCTTCACGGTGTCGGCGCTGATGTGTTCGCGTTGGGCGATTTCCGATACGGTCAATGGGCGCACGCTTGACATAGTCCGCATAATCCCTTCCTTTCGCAAACGCACGCTGCGCCTGCTTCATTCTATCATATACTGCGTGGTTTTTCATAGTTTGCCATAGTTTGCCATATTTTGCCACAGTTAGCGTTGCTTGCTGTGGCCGCTTAGACGCGAAAGACCTCGGACGGCGACTCGTGCGCTGGTACGACGAGGGCTATCTGGCCGTAGATGGGAGCGTCTTCGACATCGGCATACAGACTGGGCGGGCGCTGGCGCGGTTGCGCGCGGGCGTTCCAGCGCTGGAGGCTGGATCGCGCGAGGAGAGCGCGCTGGGCAACGGCTCACTGATGCGTGTCCTGCCGTTGGCGCTCTGGCATCAGGGCAGCGACGCCGAGCTGGTCGCGGACGCCTGTGCGCAGTCGCGTGTGACACACGGGCATCCACGTGCGCAGGTGTGCTGCGCGCTCTATTGCCTCTGGGCGCGTCGCACGCTGGAGGAGGCTCCCGACCCGTGGACGGCGGCAGTGAATAGCCTGCGGGCGATTTTCTTTGAGGGCACTCGGGAGCGAGAAGAACTGGAATGGTCGATCCGGCCAGATGACTCATCCGAAGGCGATGGCAGTGGCTACGTCGTCGCCACACTGCGTTCGGCGCGCTGGGCGCAAGACGCTGGCTCCTACGAGCAGGTCGTGAGGGCGGCGGTCAGCCTGGGGCACGACACCGACACAACCGCCTGCGTCGCCGGGGGCATCGCCGGACTGCGGACGACGTCGCAGCGATTCCCGTCGCTGGCGCGAGGCGCTGCGTGGGAGAGAGCTTCTCCAGCCATTGCTCGACGCCGTGCTGAAGCGAGCCGTCGCCGAGCAAGCGTGAGATATCCGACGTTTCCGACGTATGAGAGTAGAGGAGACATGGCAGGCAACGGCAGGCTGAACACAAGTCCAGAGGATCTTGCGTAACAACGGCCACCTTGCTATAGTGTGTCCTTACAATGCGACGCTGGTAGCGTGACCAGACTGGGTGGTCCACGGCCGGCGCGTGATGTTGCCACAGATGGCAGAAGAGGGGAATCATGCTTCGGAATCGGACACGCCTCCTGGCGTTGTCGACGCTCGCCCTGACGCTTGTGCCTGCGCTCGTCGCGTGCGGCACCTCCGGCGGTGGCGGCGCGACCAGCACAGCGAAAAAAATCTGTCTCGTCACCGACATCGGCGGACTCAACGATCGCGGGTTTAATGCGCTCGCGAACCACGGGCCTGGAGAAGGCCAAAACGGACTTCGAAGTTATTGGCACGGTTACGCAGTCCAAGAGCGGCGACGACTATGTGCCAAACTTGACCAACTGTGTGACGCAGGGCGCTGACCTCACCATCGGCGTCGGTTTCCTGATGCAGCAGGCGGTCGGCAGTGTCGCGAAGTCGTTCCCTGATAAGAAGTTCGCTATCATCGACGGCACTGGCACAGACGACAAAGGCAACGACCTCAATCAGTCGAACGTCACCGGCCTCTTCTTTAAGGAGCAGGAAGCCGGCGCGCTCGTCGGTATCATTTCCGGCATGCTCGAGAAGACCCCGACGGCGCCGCTCAAGGGCACCAAGACCATCAGCGCGGTCGGCGGCATCAGCATCCCGCCGGTGAACCGCTACATCGCGGGCTACCAGTGGGGCGCGGAGCAGATCGATCCTTCGATCAAAGTCCTCATCGGCTACTCGAACGAGTTTGCCGACGCGGCGAAGTGCAAGCCTGTCGCGGAGAACCAGATTTCCCAAGGCTCTGAGATCGTCTTCCAGGTGGCCGGTGGCTGCGGCCTCGGCGCGCTACAGGCGGCGGGCGATAAGGGTGTCTACAGCATCGGCGTCGACACCGATCAGAAGACCGCCAATGGTCGGTCATCGCCAGCGCGGTCAAGCGCGTTGATGTCGCCACCTACACTGCGATCAAGAACGTGGTGAACGGCACGGCAAACCCGCATGCGCAGACCTTCGGCCTCGCTAACGACGGCGTCGGCTTCGCGCCGGGGAACATCACCTTGCCCGCAGACATCACCGCGAAGGTCACCGACATCTCGAATCAGATCAAGGCTGGCACGATCACGGTGCCGGACACGATCAAGGCGTAGCTCCGCGCGTCTAGCGCGAGACGAGAGAAACCTCATTCATGGTGGGGCGGGTGCTATCACAAGCGCCCGCCTCGCTGCTATACTGCGTATACGAAGCGGTATAGGCGTAAAGCGACGCTGCTCCGCTCGCTCCCCAACAGTCGCCTCATTCTCCGCAACGCCGCGCAAAAGGAGGCCTGCATGGCCACAACCACCGCCCCAACCGCGCCTGAGTCGCCATCAGAGCAACCATCCGTCGGCGCGTGGCTAGGGCGCCTGCTCAGCCCACTGGTCTTGCCAATCGGCTCGATCATCATCGCCTTCCTGGGGGGCGCTGTCATCGTCTTGCTGACCGGCGGCGACCCGATCGCCGCGTATCTGGCGCTCATCTGTGGTGGCACGGGCCTGCTCTGTACCGGCACTGCCTATCCGGCGTTACAGGTCTCCGAGACGATCGTTGCAGCGACTCCTCTCATTCTGACTGGCCTTTCGGTTGGCATCGCCTTTCGCGGCGGTCTCTTCAACATTGGCGCAGAAGGTCAATTCATTATTGGCTTGATCGTAGCGAACGTCATCGGCGTGAAACTGGGCGGTCTTCCAGGAATCATTCTCATTCCGCTGGTGCTGCTCGGCGGGATGGTCGGCGGGATGGTCTGGGGTGGTATCGTCGGCGTCCTGAAAGCGCTGACTGGCGCCCATGAGGTCGTGACGACGATCATGCTCAATTACATCGCCATCTTCTTCCTGCAATATCTCGTCGTCGGTGGACCACTCCAACTGCCCAATTCCAGCTCTGTCTCGGCCTCTATTTCAGATTCAGCCAAACTGCCGCGCCTGCTCCCACAGACTGGGGAGTTCCTGGGGTTACCCGGTGGCGTCTATCGTGTCCACGCGGGTATCTTCGTCGCGTTACTGGCGGCTGCGGCGTTCTGGTTCTTGCTCAAACGCATGTCACTGGGCTATGAGATTCGCGCGGTCGGCCAGAGCCAGCGCGCCGCGCGCTACGCTGGCGTCAACGTCCGGCGCACCATCATCGTGACCATGCTGATCGCCGGCGCCTTCTCCGGGTTGGCGGGCGCCGTGCAGATGTCGGGTCTTACCTATAATCTGACAGACATTTACTCGAAAGACAGCACCGGCTTCACGGCCATCGCGGTCTCGCTCCTTGGCCAGACCACCGCGATTGGCATCGTCCTCTCGGCGCTGCTCTTCGGCGCGCTGCACGTCGGCGGCCAGTTCATGCAAGGGCAGGCGGATGTCTCCGGTAACCTGGTAGACATTCTGCAAGCGCTCATCCTCTTCAGCATCGCCGCGAACTTCCTGCGTACCATCGACTGGAAGCGCTGGCTGCCTTTCTTACGCAACAACACCAGCCGTATTACTGAAGCGCCGCCGCCCACATTGCCACCGCTCGCGGAATCTATCGGCGGAGGTGACAGCATCGCGGTTGACGAAAATCGTTTGGGTTGAGCGTGTGAGGAAGGCGAACCAATGATATTCCAACAGCTCTTCGACCTCTTCAAGACGCCTGGCCTCTACCAGACGGGGCTCGAGGCGGCCATCTTGATTCTGTTGCCCGCGCTGGGTGGCACGATCTCCGAGCGCAGCGGGGTCTCTAACATCGCCATGGAAGGTCTGATGCTCATCGGCGCATTCGTCGCCGTGGATGTCGCCCTGGCCTGGCACAACGCCTGGATCGCGACTCTGGCGGCGATGATTGCGGGCGGACTACTGGCGCTCCTGCATGCGGTGGTCTCGATTCGCTTCAAGGCGGACCAGATCATCAGCGGTTTCGCCATCAACGTCTTTGCCTTCGGGCTGACGGCGTTCCTCGCGGCGACCGTTTTCGGGCCGCTAGGCGCTGGGCACGTCGAGGAGTCGGCGCGCCTGCCCTATATCAAAATACCCCCACAGGTGGAGCAGATCCCCGTGATCGGCTTCCTCGCGCAGGTCTTCCTCGAGCAGAACATCGTCGTCTATATCGCCATCGCCATCCTGATCGCGATGCAGATCATGCTCTTCCGCACACGGCTCGGCCTGCGTATCCGCGCTGTCGGCGAGCATCCACAGGCCGCCGACACCGCCGGCATCAACGTCTACGCGCTGCGCTACGGAGCCGTCATCGCGAGTGGCGTCCTCTCAGGGCTGGCAGGCGCGTTCCTCTCCATCGGCGTCGGCGATACCTTCATCGACGGCATGACCAACGGACGCGGCTACATCGCTCTCGCCGCAGTGATCTTCGGCAAGTGGACGCCGATAGGAGCACTCATCGGCTGCCTGATCTTTGGTCTGGGCACGTCCATCGCGGCGAGCAACTCGACGCTCTCGATCTCGCAATACGTGCTGGAGATGGTGCCATACATCTTGACACTCGTCGTGCTGGCCGGACTGGTTGGCCGCAGCGTCGCGCCCGCCGCCGACGGCATCCCCTATGAGCCGGGTGGCGAATAAACCGACGCGACTGACGAGAGGAGAACGCCACATGACCGCAGAAGTCCGCGATATGCCACAGACGCCCGGCGCGGGCGAGAGCCAGTACGCCGTCGAGATGCGCCACATCAGCAAGGAGTGGCCCGGCGTCGTGGCCAATGACGATGTGAGCCTGAGCGTGCTCAAGGGCGAGATTCACGCGCTGGTTGGCGAGAACGGCGCCGGCAAGTCTACCCTGATGAACATCCTCTATGGCCTGCTCAAGCCTAACAGCGGCGAGATCTCCATCAACGGGCGGCGCATCAAGGCCGGAGGTCCGCGCGATACCATCGCCGCTGGCGTCGGCATGGTGCATCAGCACTTCATGCTTATCCCGCCGCTCACCGTCGGCGAGAACATCGTGCTGGGCTACGAGCCAATCAATAATGGCGACTTCTACGACACCGCGAAGGCCAACGCGGCGATCCGCGAACTCTCCGCGCGCTATGGGCTGGAGATCGACCCCGATGCGCGCACCGGCGACCTGCCGGTGGGACTCCAGCAGCGCGCCGAGATTTTGAAAGTCCTCTATCGTGGCGCGAGCATCCTGATCCTGGACGAGCCGACGGCGGTGCTCACGCCGCAGGAGACCGACGACCTCTTCGAGGTACTGCGTAGCCTGAAGCAGCAGGGCAAGACGATCATCTTTATCACACACAAGCTGCGCGAGGTGCTAGCGATCTCCGACCGCGTCACGGTCATGCGGCGCGGCAAGGTGGTCGGCGAGCTGATTACGAAGGAGACAAACCAGCCGGAGATCGCGCGCATGATGGTTGGGCGCGAGGTGCTGCTGCGCGTCGATAAGGCGCCCGCCCATCCCGGCGAGGTAGCCTTGCGCGTGGAGAACCTCACCGTGCTTTCGGAGCAGGGCCTGCCCGCGGTGCGCGGCGTCTCCTTCGAGTTGCGCACGGGCGAGATCCTGGGCGTCGCAGGTGTTGAGGGCAACGGGCAGAGCGAGTTGGTGCAGGCGCTCGCTGGCACGCGCAGCCCGGCGAGCGGGCGTATCATGGTCGATGGCGTGGATGTGGCGCATGAGAATGCGCGTCAGAAGCGGAGCGCTGGACTGGCGCACATCCCTGAGGACCGGCGCGAGAGCGGCCTCGTACTCAACTACACTATCGCGGAGAACATGATCCTGGGACACCAGCGTGACGAGCAGTTCACCTGGCGCGGGCTGGTAATGCGGCTCACCAACATCCTACGCTGGGCGCGCGACCTGATCAAGCGCTTCGACGTGCGCACACCCTCGGCGGAGACGCCCGCGAAGTCGCTCTCCGGCGGCAACCAGCAGAAGGTGATCGTGGCGCGCGAGTTGAGCAGCGAGCCGAAAGTGCTGCTGGCCTCGCAGCCGACGCGTGGCGTGGACATCGGCGCCATCGAGTTCATCCACCGCCAGCTCGTCGCCAAGCGCGACGCGGGCGCGGCGGTGTTGCTGGTCTCGGCGGAGCTGGACGAGATTCGCTCGCTCTCGGATCGCATCGCAGTAATGTACGAGGGGCAGATCGTCAGCATCGAGCCAGCCGACGCGCCGGAGGAACGGTTGGGTCTGCTGATGACCGGTGGTGGCAAAGACCAGCATCCCGGCGAGCCTGGCGCGCACGTCCTGCCGTAGTCTGGCTGGCAACTGAAATCGCCCCTTTGTGCCGTTGGCCACGAAACCCGCCTGCGTGGGTTCACACTTCGCCATGCTTCGCCATGCTCTTTGTAGGGGCGAGACCTGTCTCGCCCACATCAGCAGGCAAAGAAGTAGGCCCTGGGAATTGGCCACTCCCACGGCCACGTGCGCGACGAGTTGAAGTCCGTACAAATACCACTGGCCGGGGTGGACTCGGTATCAGGCTTTGTAGCAGACTTCATGACACCCCATTTCTCAGCGATCTCGTCAAGCACTCTTTTTTATACGTTATGCGATACTGTTGATACACCCGGCAGGAGGCGCGCCACACCAGAAAGCGCGGGGGAGAACGGGATACCAATGCGAGCATCCTTGTCGCCAACTCGCCTTCGCGCAGTTATAAGCTTTGCCGGCGGCGCGCTGTGTCTTATCGGTTTCTTCCTGCCTATGTTTACCGAAAGCACACCTGGTGTTTCTGGTAGCGCTCACCCGGTGTATGAGTGGCAAGTCGTACCGACGCTTCCAAGCGCCAGCGCATTGGCCAGCTTTCTTGCTGTGCTTTCCTTACTCGCAGCGCTCATCGTTCTGGTAACGAGTGTGGCGACATGGTTCATCGTGTGTGGACCTCGGCTGGTTTTGTTGAAAGATCTTGTGGCCGCATGGGGGCTGGCCATTCAACTCTCTCTTGATTTCATTGTCTTGCAGGCCTTGTCAACGAGAAACGCTCAAACGGAAATTGCCTGGGGGTTCTTCGTTCCGCTCATCGGCTTCTTTGTGATCTTGGCAAGCGCCGTGCGCCTCCAGACGATCTTCACTCCCTTGACATGCGTCTTGCTTGCCGTCGGCTCAGTGATTCTAGGTCTCACATGGGTGTTCTTTGATTTCTTCGCTGGTATGGTTATCATCGACTTGTCCAGCTGGCTCCCATTGTTCATGCTGCTGGGCGTGGTCACCGTGTTCATGACACGGCGCTGGGCTACCATTGCGCCCACGCTGCCGCTCGTGCTCGTTGCGCTCTACGGCCTCTACTACCTCCTACTGGGTATCGGCGCGATAGTGTTCATACCAGCTGCCATCAAGATCACAGCTGCCATCGTCATCCTCATTCTGCTGAATGGCACTGTGGTCTGGGTAACACGCAGACTTCTGCCAGCTGAACAGCGAGAAACAACAAGTGGCGGCCTCAACCGGCGGACGCTCATACAGGCGCTTACCAGATCGACCGTTTCGCTGGCCATTGGGGGCCTGTTCGTGAAAGTCTCTATCTGGGACGACCCATCCAGGCAATGGCTACTCGCTGATCTCTTTCCTCATGACGATGGATCACAGAAACAAACCCTCGCGCCTTCCTCCGCGACGCTGCTGACTGACGCAAGCCAGTTGAATAGTAGTGTTGTCGCGGAGATTCGTTCGCCGACAACGGTCGCGGAGATCCTCACAGCCATACGTGACGCGCAATCAACCAGCAGGAAAATCTCTGTCTCAGGCATCAGGCACAGTATGGGCGGGCAGGCCCTTGGCCGAAACACGCTTCATCTTGACATGACCCATATGGATGCGGTGCGTTATGATGACTTTGACCAAACGGTCGTTGTTGGTCCCGGCGCCACATGGAGACAAGTCCAAACGGCGCTCTCCCCGCATGGTCGGGCAGTCCGCGTCATGCAAGATTCCAACATCTTTACAGTGGGCGGATCTCTGAGTGTGAATGTCCACGGCAAAGATCCTCGATACAGGTCACTCATAGAAACCGTGAATTCCTTCAAGATCGTTACGGTGGATGGGAACGAAATTCGCTGCGATAGAGCACAAAACTCAGACCTGTTTTCAGCCGTAATTGGCGGCTACGGCTTGTTGGGCGTCATCACTGAGGTCAAATTGCTGACCGTACCAAACAGCGCCTACGCATTCTCGCTGATTCCACTGCCGACATCGTCATTGCTCGACAGGCTGGAATCCATGAGCAAGAACCCTGAGATCGGACTGCTTGAGGCGCATCTCTCTGTCGATGCGGACCGCTTTCTGACCGAAAGCCTTATCTATGCGTACACTGAGACCCAATCCTCCGCACAACCAGGTGACGACCTTACTGGAGAAAACAGCATCTGGCTGCGCAAGGTCATCTTTCAAGCGTCACGAGCAAGCAATTTCGGGAAATCCTTGCGCTGGGACCTGGAGAAGCGCCTCACCCCGCTGGTGGAAGCAAAGACGGTGAGCAGAAATACCGCAATGGCCGTTCCTGTGCGGTTCTTACAGAATCCCGATCCGCACACGACGGACATCCTCCAAGAGTATTTCGTGCCAACAGAGCAAGCCACTGCCTTTCTCGAGCGGTACAAGCAGTTGATAAGGAAACATGACGTCAACCTCTTGAATGTCACCATCAGAAAGGTCAATGCAGACACCAATGCGCTGGTGTCGTATGCGCAACAAGATATGTATGGCTTTGTGGTCTATTACAAGGTCGCCAAGGACCCCACCACTATACAGGCATTGAACGCATTTACGGAAGAGCTGATTGACCATTTGATCTCGATCAAGGCCACGTACTACCTGTGTTATGGCAGCTACTATTCACAAGTTCAACTTACCACTATGTACTCAGAATTACCCACCTTATTCGCGCTGAAAGCGCAGCGCGATCCCACTGGATTACTGACCAATCTCTGGTATGAAAAGTATCGTGCTGGGATCTCCGAATTCGGCGATATTCTGAGCCACCTCTGTTTGAATAGAGCAGGCCATTGCTCTCGTCGAACAGGGTAACACCTCCATTTATGACGGGCAGATCATCGCTGCGCGATTGTCAAGTGGGTGGCTGCTCTAATACAGATTCAGGCTGGGCAGTTGTCCCTGTAGGGGCACGATCCATCGCGCCCACATTGACAGGCAAGGCCGGGCGAGACAGGCCGGGCGAGACAGGCCGGGCGAGACAGGTCTCGCCCCTACCGAGAGCCCCCCACTCACTCAGACGGATTCCGTATTACTTGCCTTCTGCTGACGCTGGCCATTTCTTGGTGGGTATGTGTCAGTGTGGTTGCTTCGCTCAACCATAGAGAAAACTGGCGCGCACGTTCCGCCGTAGCTGCGAGCAAAGAAGTAGGCCCTGGGAATTGGCCACTCCCAGGGCCTGGTTTTTCCGCCCATTTGCGCACGCCAACACGTTTAAGTCAGGCGCTCAGACTTTACACCGTCGTGCCCTGCTACTAGACGATCGGCCCAGGGTGTGAACCTCGCGGTTCACGGTGGCGGGCCGAGCGGGATATGCGCCCGCGTCCGACGATCTCGTCGCCCAACACTCGATTTGGCGTTCGGCGGAGAATGCTGAAACTGGAGTGAGAGTCTACGACTGGGATGTCGCGAGCGTTGCCTCTGCCAGTTGGGCTATCCCGCCATGAAGAGTGGGTGGCGGGAGCGCGATTCGAACGCGCACTGTTTCGCTTGCGGCTTCAGTATGAGCTTCAATCTCAGCTTGGCACTCCGCAGAACAGTGTACGACCGGAACAGACCGGACGCAAGCCGCTAGGCAAAGATGTAGCCGAGCACGCGCTCGCCCATCTTCTGCTCGTCGGCCTCGATGTTGTTCGCCTCCTCGCGCGCGTACTTCACCGCCTCCTGCAGCTTCTCCACGCGCGCCAGCAGTTCGTTGACCCGCTGGGCGGGCAGCGCGCCGCTGAACTTCACCGTGCGCCAGTAGCCGACGATGACATCCTCATAGTAAACCTCGACCTGCGCGGGATGTTGCTCGGTTGCCTCGGCCTTGACATGGTTGCGCGGAATCTTCTTCGTCCGCGTCGTCTGCACCGGCTCGGTCGCCCAGCAGTCGGCGGAGGGATCGAAGCTCCACGTCTCAGAGGCGTCCAGCACGGGCAGCTTGCGCACGAAGGTATGCAGATCCACAAGTTGCTTTTCGAGGAAGAGCAGATAGGTCGCGGGAATCTGCGTGAGCAGCGTCTGCCCGTCAACCACAACGTCGGCGCGCGCCTTGCAGTTCGTCCAGTCCTTCGTCGCGGTCACGTCGAAGAGCTTGGTCAGCGAGGCGACCGTCTTGCGGATAACGTCCTCGGCCTTCTCCTGCACGCGAGTGGACTCTGGTGGCAGTTGCTCGCCCTCCTCGTCCTTGGGCCGGTAGGTGCGCGAGATGCCACTGAGCTGCGCCGGCTTCTGCAGCGACTGGTGCGCCTCAGTCAATTCCTGAAAGGTCCGGCTCTTTGTCCCTTTTTCAATGGCGATGATCTGATTCAATTTGGCCACAATGCCACCCCTCAATCTTCCCCGCGCAGCCCTGCGGCCATCCAAACCGCGCCAAAAAGTCCACGCGAACACAGCAATATATCACGAGCGAGGGGTGAAGTGACAGGGCAAATCGCCTGCTCTATCCCTTTTTATGCGCCGGTACGCGCCAGCGCCGCCTGAATCGCGTCGAATTGCTCGCGTTCGTGGCGCTGGATGGCGTCGATCACGTGCTCGGCCACTGTGCCATCCCAGCCATCCCATGGATGCGCTCGTGTTAGCGTCGCCTCGTCGAGGTCGCGCAGGTACTGGAGCAGCACCGACCGCGCCCAGTCCCACTCGACGATCTGGTCTTCCGGCGTGAGGTATTCGCTCTCCGCGCTCTGCGCCGCGCTCCAGGCCACCCAGTCGCCCTCGATCTCTCCCAGCACCGGCGAGCGCACGCCGGTCTCGAGGCCTTCCAGCAGCGCCTGTACCACCACCAGCTCCCAGGCCGTCAGTTGCGCGAGGATGTTCTTGATCGACGCCTCCCCGACGACACCCTTCTGATCCAGCGCCGCCTCTGGCAGGCTCGTCAGCCGCTGCTCTATCTCTTTCCGCTGCGCCTCCAGCGAGGAGACCAGCGCGTCTTGAACAGACATAATGGCTTCTCCCGGACGCGCCAACACGGCGCATCCGCAAGCCAAGATAACACAGTCGAGGGATATCTGAAAGTAACGGGCTTTAGCCCGCCGCCAGCAATGCAGATTCAGCCCCTGTGGTGAGGTGTGTGGCGGCTTTAGCCAGAACTCCTAGCGGTTACCGCCCGCGTACTTTTTCAGTGGAATATTGGACCATGAGTGAGATGACCGTGCAGAAAACCTACAAGGAGAAGCTACGTCCCACGCCTGCCCAAGAGCAAGCGCTGGACGACGTGCTGTGGCGTTGCCGCGACCTCTATAACACCGCCTTAGAGCAGCGTATCATCGCCTACCAACGCCGCCATGCCTTCGTCTCACAGTATCAGCAGGAAGCCGAACTCAAGGAGATACGCGCGGAGTTCGCGGAATACGAAGCTATCCATAGCCACGTCTTGCAGGACGTGCTAGCGCGGCTGGACAAGACGTATCAGGCATTCTTCCGCCGCGTGAAGGCGGGAGAGAAGGCGGGCTTTCCACGCTTCAAGAGGCGCAATCGCTTCCACTCGTTCACCTTCAAAGAGTACGGTAACGGCGCACGGTTAGATAATGGCTTCCTTGTCCTGTCGAAGATCGGACGTATCAGCGTCCACTGGTCCCGCCCCATTCAGGGAGCGCCCAAGACGGTCACCATTTCCAAAGAGGCGGATGGGTGGTATGTCGCCATCTCCTGCGCTGACGTGCCAGTACAGCCACTGCCCATGACTGGCCAGGAGACCGGAATAGACCTGGGGATTGAGGCGTTCGCTACCCTAGGCGATGGGGTGCGTATTCTCACCCCCAGCTACTACCGGGGCGCCGAGCGGTATCTGGCGAAGTGTCAGCGCCGGGTGGCGCGGCGCAAGAGGGGGAGCCACCGTAGACGTAAAGCGGTCGCGCTCCTGGCGAAAGCCCACCAGCACATCCGCAACCAGCGCCGTAACTTCCATCACCAAGAAGCCTGCAAGCTGGTCCAAGCGTACGACGTAATCTATCACGAAGACCTGCGGGTCGCCAACATGGTGCGGAACCACCATCTCGCTAAGTCCATCCAGGATGCGGGGTGGAGCGCGTTCTTGAGCATCCTCGCTTTCAAGGCGGTAGGAGCCGGGAAGCGAGCGCAAGCGGTGAATCCCGCGTTCACCAGCCAGGCATGTTCAGGCTGTGGTGTCATTGTCTCGAAGGGCTTGTCCGTCCGCTGGCATTCCTGCCCGGAGTGTGGGACGAGTCTCCATCGGGACCACAACGCCGCGCTGAATATCCTCCGGTTGGGGCAAGAGCAAAGTCGGCTGGGATACAGCCGTCAGGCGTCAACGTAGCTCGTTGGGGCATGCGTAGCCTGAGAACCCGCCAGGCTTTAGCCTGTGCGGAGTGTCAGGATCCATCTTCGCCTTGCTAACCTCATGTACCATGAGGAGGCATGGAGAGCGTGCGTTCTCTGCCTGTCTGGAGTTATTTCATGCCTTGTATTCGTCCTCGCGCCATTTCTCTCATCGTTCTTGCCCTGGTCCTGGTCGTCGCTGGTTGCGCCGCGACCTCAGGAGCCACGACGCCAACCACATCGCCACAGACCGCGAGCGCCTGCGCCAACGCGCCTGGATTCTTCGGCGCGAAGCCTCCGACGGCTGGAGCGCGCTTCCCCGATCTCGGCTTCCCCGCCGGAGCGGTCGGCTACTCCTCCAGCGATCCGGAGGCGAACGGCTTCCAGTTCCAGATCGTTCACGTCTGTGTAGCGGGCGGCGCGCCCGACGCCGTGAAGAGCTATCTCGGCTCCGATCTGCTGGGTCACGGCTGGGTCAGTCAGGATAGCGCGCCAGTGAGCGGCGACCTGAGCACGCCATGCGTGGTCAAGCCGCTCTGCTTCGCCAAGAACGACGGCGCGCTGCGCTATGTCGTCGTCGAGGAGATCGTCCCCGGCGCTGGGCTGACGATCTACGGATTGCGTCTCATCATCCAGCCACTGGCCAGCGGCTCGGCGACGCTTTCGCCTGGCGAAAAGCTCGACCTCGATCCGGCAGGACCCACCGGCCCTATCCTGCCGACGGCGACTCCCACGCCGAGTCCGAGCGCAAGCCCCAGTGCGAGTCCAAATCCCAGCCCAAGCCCCAAGCCAAGTCCGAGTTCCACCGCCAGCCCTGCTGGAGGCGTCGCGGACCTAAGTTGGACCGGCGGGCAACTCGCTCCGGCTGGCGGCGCCAAGCTCAAGCTGATGGACGGGAAGACCAGTCTCAACGCCGTCGTCTACGCCGATCTCGCCGGATTGACGTACGAAGACAAGCCACTCGACGCCGATGCGCTCACTGATGGCGCTGTTTTCACCGTTCAGACGGCGGACGGGCATTACGCCAAGGCGCAGGTGAAGTCCACGAGTGACGGCCTCAGCCTCGACTACATCACCTACGCCTACACGTTCTAGCGCGCCTCCCCAAAGGGACAGGTCATCCACTGGCGAGATTGCCGGTGGCGTGGAACCGCCTGCGCGCTACAACGATAGTGTTATGGAAGTGGCGATACGCGTCGGCGTTCTGGCGCGCAAGGATGGTGGGATGATGCAAAGTTTCTACTGGCTGATCGAAAACGCGCTGGCGGGCTGTGGGCGGCCCGGCGGCGCTAGCCCCCGCGCGCGCTACGGCCCACCGGAGAACGAGGCCGAGACGCTGGCGGCGCTCGACGCCGATCTGGACTTCCTGCGCGAGCAGGGCATCGGGGCGGTGCTGACGCTGACCGAGACGCCGCTGGCCGGCGATGCGCTGGAACGCGCAGGCCTCGAGTCGCTACACATCCCCATCATCGATATGGAGGCGCCGACGCCGTTGCAGTTCGAGCATGCCCTGAGCTTCATCGACGAGCAGCGCGGATTGGGACGGCGCGTCGCGGTCCACTGCCTGATGGGCCAGGGGCGCACCGGCTCGATCCTCACTGCGTACCTGATTCGCGCGGGCGCGACGCCGGAGGATGCGCTGGCGCGGTTGCGCGCTGTCTGCCCTGGCGCGGTCGAGAATCCCACGCAGGAGCGCGCTCTGCAGGAGTTCGCGCGCCGCCGCGACTGGATCATCTGACACCGCCAGCGCTCGCGCTGTCGTATGCTTCCGTATGCCTCCTGCATGCGGTGACGTATCCGAGCGAGGGCGAGCGATGACGAGTGACGCAGGCTGGGTAATCTATAGCGACGAATCGAGCTACAACTACGGCGCCGTGCGTGGCGTCGGCGCGGTGAGTCTGCGAGTGGATGACTCGGCGCGTCTCGGCGAAGGGTTGGCGAGCCTGCTACGGGTGTCGAGCGTGCGCGAGTTGAAGTGGGAGAAAGTACGCACCGCGCGGGTTGCGTTCGCGGCGCAGAAGGCGCTGACGTGGGCGCTCGACCATGCGCTCGATGGCGAGTTGTGGATCGAGACGCTGACCTGGGAGGTTACCAGCGCAGCGGCGAGCCGCGCCCGCAAGCCAGCATTGACGCAACTCCGCAACGCCTACACGGCGCTCCTGAGCAGCGCGATGACGCGCCATGCTCAACGAGGCGACCAATCACAGGGTTGGCGAATCGTCCCCGACGAGCAGTCCGCCATACCCTGGACGCGTATACAAGAGGCTTTGCCACAGATCGCCACCATCATGCCCGCACGCTCTGAGCCGCAGCCACTTATCCAGCTAGCTGATGTCTTCGCGGGACTGGCGGTCTTTTCGCGCGCAGCCTACGATGACTACGAGCGCTGGCTCTGCGTTCGCGGTGGAGACCAGGACGCGCATGCCACGACTACCTCAGAAGGCGTGTACGGATCACAGGCATACCGCTTCGTCCTGCTCGATGAGTTCTATACTGCGTGTGTGCGCCGTCTGCCCGGGATCAGCCTACAGACGCATCGCGGCCTCTACACCTGGCGCGCAGGCGCGCCGATCCAGTTCCGCTTCCAGACCTGAGCGATAGGGCTTTGATCCAGGCCTGGTAAGCGGCACAGGGGCGCGCCTAGCGGACATTGCAGGCTTGTCCGCTAGGCTATCTAGAAGCGCACGCATGACTGGGTGGGCGCAGGAGTCGAACAGGCGGCTTGCACGCTCTCACCGCGCCTTCGCCCAGAGACGCTGGTTGGCCGCCCTGTTAGCAGATGCGTCAGGATCGTGTGGCGTCAGTTCTAGCTGCCTGGCATAGGCGGCATCCGCTTGCTCGCAATACGCGGCCATCGCGCGATAGTCGTTGTTCTCCTGGGCATCGTAAGCGGCCTCATTGTACATGGTCCCCAGTTGGCCCCAGATCATGCCGCGCTCCTCATCAGTACTGGCATACTGAAGCGCCGTCTGGTAGACCTCTTCTGCCTCGTTGTAGCGCCGCAGCCCCACGAAGATGTCTCCGCGATTGCAGAGGGTGGTCACAGCGTGCGGATTGATCGCCAGGGCGCGGTCATTGCGCTCCAGCGCCTCGTCCCAGCGCTCGAAGTCGGCGCAGAGGCTGCTCCAGTTGGACCAGAACACCAGCTCGTTGTGGGTGGTGTGCGGGATGATCTCAGGCGCCTCCCATACCGGCGCTCCCAGCGCCAGCGCGATCTCTTGTAACCGCTCCCACACCGCTCGCGCGCTCGGCCGGCTGTGGGGGTTCCTGGCCAGACACGCCAGCGCCAGGGTCTCCAACGCCTCAGGCAGACTGGGATCGATAGCCCGCAGCGGACGTGGGGCGTGGGTCACGTGCGCCTGCCACCACTCCTGCGGGCTCTGGGGGCGCTCCAGATCGAACAAGGGACGCTGCCCGGCGAAGAGTTCGTAGAGCATGACGCCCAGCGCGTAGATGTCTACTGCTGGACCGGCAGAGGCCCCATCGATCCACTGCTCAGGAGCCATATAGGCAGGCGCGCCCAGCATGACTTCGCCCCTGATGTGGAGCGCTTGCGTCTCCGTCGGCGCCTTCACATACATGAAGGGCAGCAGATCCTCTTCGCGCGCTGACACGGCGACGGCCCTGGCCAGCCCAAAGTCGGTCAAGACCGCTACCCGGTCCGACTTGATGAGCACATTCTCTGGCTTGAGATTTCTATGTACCATGGGGGCCTTACGCAGGTGGGCGGGATCTGGATCATGCAGATAGGTGAGGCCCGCTGCGATGCACTGCGCCCAGGCGAGCGCCTTCGCGTGAGTGAGGGGGCCACGGTCGAGCCAATCACGGAGGCTCCCGCGCTCGGCATACTCCAGGGCAATGAAGGGACGCTGCGCCATCTCGGCGTCGCCCATCGTGGTCACGTCATAGACCCTGACAATGTTGGGATGCGGCCACAAGCCGACCCAACGCAAGCCCTCGTCGATGAAGCGTTTACGGATGATGAGACGGTAAAGCAGGGAGGCGCGCAGGCTCTTGAGCGCGATCACGCCCTCCTCGTTGAGTCGATCGGGGCCGAAGGTGACGAAGCTGTAGCTCTCGCCGCTGATAGGTTGCGCCAGCGCATCGTAGTTGTAATCGTCGCTCAGGCGCATGTCGGACGAACTTGATTGGTAGTCATACACTGGCGTATACCCCTTCATCCTCCTCGAACCATCCATACATCGCCACGGAAAAACGCAATGGGACAGCGGCGCCAGACACGGACGGAGCGGTCAGTTCATGCTCTGGCGAGGTGTAACCCCTGGTCGCGTGACATCGCGGTAAAATGTCGCTCGAGAGGTTGCGCGCCTGGCCTATTCGCAATTTGACAGTGATACACGGTGATAGGAGGCGCCCAACTGCGCATAACTCAGCGCCAAGCCTCTCCAGGCGCAGACTGCGCGCGACGCCTGATTCCACTTATTTAGGAGTCACAGTACTAGGCAATTGCGCCTGTGCGCTACACACATACTCTCGCTTTGACCCACACGCTTTGCAGCTAGGAACCCATACACTTTGCTGATACCACATAGACAAGGTAACAAGATCCTGCTATTCTGGCGGTGTAGTTTTCATTACTTGGCGCGCTCTATCACCGGTATATGTGTCAGTGTCCGGAAGGGACACCTATCATGCCCCATCACGAGCGATCCGCCTTTGGCTCCCTCTTACGTCGCTTCCGCCTCGCCGCAGGTCTCTCACAGGAAGATTTAGCCGAGCGCTCCAAGCTGAGCCTTGGAGCTATAAGCGCCTACGAGCGTGGCGTCCGCCGCTCGCCCTATCCGCGTACGGTCGCACAGTTGGCCGAGGCGCTCGACCTCTCGCCGCAGCAGCGCGCCCTCTTTCAGGCCGCCGCCAGCAGGCCGCCACGGCGCCAGCCAACCACGGAAGCGTCTCCCGAGACGGCGGACCCTCCGGGCGCGCAGCCGGAGCTATATACTCAGATGACCCAATCATGGGCAAGCGCGGCGCCAACGCTGGTAGGACGAGCGCAGGAATTGGCATGGCTGCAACGTGAGATCGCCGTGGGGAGACCGCTCTCGCTCTTGAGTGGGGAGCCTGGAATTGGTAAGTCGCGTTTGCTGAATGAGGCCATGAGTTGGGCGCGCAGGCACGGCTGGCGTGTATTGTCGGGCGAGTGTCGACGAAGCAGCGGCCAGGAACCGTACGCCCCACTCGTCGAGGCTCTGGAACGCTCTATCCGCTCCCTGGAGCCAGAGCGCCTGGCATGCAAGTCTGGAGGGCTGCGGTTGGCTGACGCGCCTGTTGCCCGAGCTTGCGGACGCGGGCCACGACCTCAGCGCTCCAACTGGTCTATCCTCGGCGCAGGAGCGCCGGCAGATGTTCGTTGCGGTCGAGCGCTATCTGTCCAACATTTCTGGTCGCGCCGGGACGCTGCTCGTGCTCGACGATCTCCAGTGGGCGGGGGCCGATGCGCTGGATTTGCTGGCGCATCTCATCCGCAGCACACGCATCCGGCGACTGCGGATTCTGGGCGCGTTCCGCTCCACCGAAGCGCAGGCGGGGCTCCCGTTCTCCACGTTCGTGGCTGATCTAGGGCGCGAGGACCTAGTGGGCCAATTCGAGCTTGGCCCACTCGAGCCGGATGATGCGTTGGCGCTAGCCGGCGAGATTGTTGGCGGGGAAGAGAGCGCGCTGGCGGCGCGTGTCGTCGAGCACGGCGGTGGGGTTCCCTGGTATCTGGTGAACTACGCCCGCCTGGTGCAAGCGTTGGGTGAGGGGATCGACCTACACGATCCTGGCGGGCCAACCGCGAGCGCAAGAGGCGCTGCGACGGCAGCCGGGCGATCCGGCGCGCGCCCGTTCCCAGCGGATGAGCAAGACACGCTGGGAGGTTCCCTGGGCTGTGAAGCAGAGTACCCGTGAGCGCGTGGCGGCGCTGCCCCGCACAGCCCAGGAACTGCTCGGCGTGGTGGCGGTGATCGGCCAGCGGGCGTCAGCCGCGGTGCTGGCTGCGGGCGCCGAACAGTCCGAGGCGGAGACGATCACCGGTCTGGAAATCGCGTGCCAGGCGGGCCTGCTCGTCGAGGATCCCGAGCGGGGCCAGACAGAGCGCTATCGGTTCGCCCATGACCTGATTCGTGACGTCGTCGAGGCCGATCTGAGTGTGGGGAGACAGACACTGCTCCATAGTCGTGTGGCGGCCGCGCTGGAGCAGCGCCTGCGGCAGAGTGGAGCGGCAGGGCAGGCGAACCATCTAAATGACCGGACGCTGGCGCAAGTGGCGTATCACTACGCGCACACCGACATGCCCGACCAGGAGGCGCGCTATCTCCGTCTAGCGGGCGACCATGCGCGGCGCGTCTACGCCCACCAGGAGGCGGCGCAGCACTACCAGGAGCTGATCGCGTGCCTCGACCGGCTACAGATGCGCCGCGAGGCGGCGCAGGCCCGCAAAGATCTCGCCGTTGAGTTCGCGCGCGTTGGCCGCTTCACCGAGGCGGTGGCGACGCTGGCGCAGGCCGGTGACATTTATCAGGCGCTCGGAGACGTCGAGTCGCTAGCGCTCGTTGCACGATGGTCAGCGGCCGCCCCCACGTGGCTTGCGAGGGGCGGTAAGCGCTGGCTCGCGTGCATTGCCCCTCGTGGAGGCGTCTCTCCGTCTCGCAGCCCTTGCGAAGCCCGGCGGCCACCGCGCTCTCGCCGGCGACCGATGGCGGGCAACTCAGGGGCGCTCTCGGACCTCTCTTTCATGGCGGGCACTACGAGGACGCGTTGCAGGCCGCGGAGCAGCCCGTGGATGTCGCGCAGGCGACCGAGAATATGCGCTCCTCGCTGCGGCACGCCCACCTCGGTGTGGCGCCCTGTTCGTGCTGGGTCGCACTTGCCGAAGCGGCCGAGCTTCTAAGCTTGCCATCACCTGCCTGACGCCGTCGATTATCGCGAGCTAGCTCTCCGAGCGCTCCGCATGGCGATCTGGGTCACTCAGACGCACGGCAGTTCGCTAGCAGCCGGACTGCGCAAACGCGCGGCGCTGGTGTAGGCCCAGGGTTTTGGTGATCCGGCTGGCTCGGACAATCCTTTATCCTCGTGGGGTTACTGGCGTTCTATACTGGAGACTGGGGCCGGCGCGCACCATCGCCATGAGCTCCCTCGCCAATGCGTTCGGCGAGGTCGAGTCCTCGGCGATCGGCTCCTATCCTCCGCTGGGGCTGGGCATCCTGTGTCTCGTCTCGGGAGAGCGCGAGGAGGCGATGCGTCATCTGGACCTGGCGCGGGTCATCGCGGCGCGCAGCGACGGCAAACAAGTCCTGCGGTTGATCGAGGCACTGCTGGCTGAGGATGAATTGGTGCATGACCAGGGGGCAGCAGCGTGCGACCGTCTGGCTCCGTTACTCGCGTCCCATGCCTTGGAGGAGCGCACGCGCATCGAGTTGCAGACTCTGTATGCTTGGGGACTGTTGCAACTGGGGGCGCTGGCTGAAGCCGAGGCATTAACGCTACAGGCTGTCCAGGGTGCGCGCGACCACGCGATGGGCCTGCTTCTGCCGGACGCGCTGCGCGTGCAGGCGCTGTGCGCTATCGAGCGGCAAGAGTGGCTGGTGGCTACGGATGCGCTGGAGCAGGCGATCGCGCTCTGCGCGAGGATGCCCTATCCCTACGCCGAGGCGAAGGCGCGCTATGTCTCCGGCCAGATGTGGGCGGCGCGAGGTGAGCAGGCGCGGGCGGAGGCGCAGTTCAAAGAGGCGCTGGCGATCTGTCAGCGCCTTGGCGAGCATCTCTACGGCGAGGCCATCGCGCAGACTCTCTCTGGTGGCGGACACAATGGGTGAGCTCCTCGGCGCTGTGGTCGAGCGTGAAGCCAGGTAATAGTGATCGAGCGCTCTACTTCACTATCATCAGTGCGCGACAGGGCCTCCAGGGTCTGCAACAGAGTCGAGGCGAACCTCGACCAAATTGCTGTGGAAGACGCTCTGACCAGCCAGATCAGCCAGCGTCGCAGATGCCGTCCAGTTGACGCCGCGCTCCACCACCTATTTTTGTCGGCGGCTAGATTATCCTGATCTGGCTAAACCTGGCGGAATCTGGCGGATGCGCGACATCTCGCTCCTCACGCTTGACTTCGTCGCTCTAGCCTGACTACCATTGACGATGCGATGGAATGCTATTCCATCTCTTGGAACAATCAACATGATCCCCACCCGTTCACGCTGCGTGACAGGAGGGCGAGAACGGAAAGGCCCACGTGGATGGAGGCGCTCCCGCATTTTCCTCAGCATCGGCCAGTCACCATGGCCTGTCATGGCATGGTGGCGGCGCCGCACTACCTGGCGGCGCAAGCGGGACTCGAGATGCTCAAGGAAGGTGGCTCCGCGCTGGATGCGGCCATCGCGGCGAACGCCGTGCTCCAGGTCGTGTGGCCTTTCGTCGTCGGTCTGGGTGGCGATCTTTTCATACTGCTCCACGACGCGCGTTCGGAGCGCCTCTACGGACTGAACGCCAGTGGACGCGCGCCAGCGGCGGCGACCATCGAGCGCTACCACGCGCTCGGCTACAGTGAAATGCCCGACTTTGGCATCCATACGGTGACCGTGCCAGGCTGCGCCGACGGCTGGGGCATGGCGGAGGAGCGCTTTGGGCGGCTCGGCCTCGCGCGCGTACTCGCTCCCGCCATCCGCTACGCCGAGGAAGGCTTCCCCGTCGGGCCAGCGCTCCATCGCGCGCTCGCCTTCATGCGGACCCGGCCGCATACGCATCGTTCGTTCCTGGAGAATTATCTGCCCGATGGCGAGGTTCCCGCCATTGGCAGCATCGCGCGCGCACAGGCTCTCGGTCGCACGCTCGCCGCCATCGCCGAGCATGGCCCAGACATCTTCTATCGTGGCGCCGTCGCCGAGCGGATCGCCGCCTTCTTTGCGCGCGAGGGCGGCCTCATCACCGGCGAGGACCTTGCCGCGCACCACGGCGACTGGGTAGAGCCGCTTTCGACCACATTCGGCGACCTGGAGGTCTACGAGCTGCCTCCCAACACACAGGGCGTCACCGCACTGGAGATCCTGGGCATGCTCGATGGCCTTCCCCTTGGCGACTCTCCACTGGATCCCACAACGGTTCACGCCGCAGTCGAGGCAAAGAAGCTGGCGTTCACCGACCGCGACCGCTACCTCACCGATCTCACACATATGCGCATCGACCCACGCGAGTTGATTGCGCCCGCATTTCTGCGCGAGCGGCGGACGCACATCGACCCACAGCGCGCGAGCGCTACTGCCATTCCGAGCGCCATCGCAGGCGACACTGTCTACATGTGCGCGGCGGATGAAGAGGGCAACGCCGTCTCGCTCATCCAGAGCAACTACCGTGGCTTCGGCAGCGGTTATGTGGTGGACGGCACAGGCATCTCGCTGCAGAATCGCGGCTCCTACTTCACTCTGGACCCCACAGCCGCCAACGCGCTGGCGCCCAACAAGCGCACGTTACATACGTTGATTCCGTCGCTGGCGCTGCGAGGCGGCAAACCCGCGCTGATCTTCGGCGCGATGGGTGGGGACGGCCAGGCGCAGACACACGCCCAGGTCTACACGACACTCGCGCGCTATGGCCTAAATATCCAGGCGGCCATCGAGGCGCCGCGCTGGATTCACGGCGTCGAGGAGCCAGGTGAGCCTGCGGCGTTGCGCCTCGAAAATCGCTTCCCACGCGAAACAATCGCCGCGCTGCGCGCGCTAGGGCATCCTATCATCGAGGTGGGGCCGTGGGATTCGGTGATGGGGCATGCGCAGGGCATCGTGATCGACGCCGAGCGGGGGGGTGCTGCATGGTGGCTCCGATCCGCGCGCGGAGGGCGCCGCCGTCGGGTGGTAAGTGGTTGGTAAGCCGGACAGTCCAGCCTTGACAGCCGCTTTCCAGCTTTGTATCATACACCCCATCCAGCAGAGTGAAACCCCGTTCCGTATTATGGAACAATATGACGCCAATCCATGTAATATCTCGTTCCCACTAAGCGTATATCAGTGTACAGGGATGCGCCGCGAGGCGCGCCCACACAGCAGTGGAGTGAGGGTACAGGCGGCATGGTCACAGATACGGCGGCGCGGCGACATTCTTCCGAGGAGCTACCTGCCCGGACGGCTGATGGCGCTGTCGAGCGCGCGCTTGCGGTGTTGTGCTGCTTCTCCCGCCAGACGCCGACGCTGGGCGTCACGGATATCAGTGAGCGGCTCAACCTGACCAAGAGCACCGTGCATCGTCTGCTCCAGGCGCTGGTCGCGCAAGGTCTGGTCACGCAAGACGCCGCGCGGCGACACTATTCGCTCGGCTACCGGGTGCTGGCCCTGGCGCAGGCTGTGCCCGGTGAAGCCGACCTACGCCACATCTGCCAGTCACACATGCGCTGGCTTCTCGGCGTCACCGAGGAGACCATCGCGCTTTATGTCGGCGCAGGTGACGTCCGTATCTGTCTGGACGAGCTAGAAAGCCCACGGATCTTGCGGATGAGCGCTGGCGTTGGGCGCTGCTTCCCGCTCCCACGCGGCGCGGCAGGCAGGGCGCTCCTGTTCGATGGGCCTGCGGGCGGCGACCTTTGGCGCCGCGTGACGGCCACGCTCTCGCCTGCTGAGACGACACACCTGCTTGGCGATCTACGCGAGGCGCGCGAGCGGGGCTATGTCTTGACGATGGGCGAGACGGTCGATGGCGCTGCATCGCTGGCGGCTCCGATCTACGGCCCCGATGGCGGCGTCATCGCGGCGCTCAGCGTCGGTGGACCCGCCTCGCGCTTCACGCCTGACGCGGTGACACGCTATGGCGCCGTCCTGCTCGAAGCGGTGGCCAGGATCGAGCGCGACCTCGCGACGGCCTTTACGCCCTCCATGTCTCCGACGGCGGGCGCCGCCCCCAGACGCAGGGTTAGTAAAGGCGAGAAGTGAGATAGGCCCGTTCCATTCCGCGCAACGGCATTGGCAAGGAGGCGATGAGGCGACAAAAGATTGACGACCCGGTATGCACGGGTGGCGAGGCGCCCAGTAGTGGCGCTGCACTGGCGGCGCATCGGACGCGAGTGGTTCATCGAGCACACAGTTGTCGAGTGCCAGACGATCTGCCAGGCATTGGAGGTTTTCGCATGGCGCACTTTTCCCCCTCGTCACGATCTGTTCGACAGGTCACCAGTTTCACTTCACCTCTTGGCATAAGCCATAGCATGCGGCGTTTCACCACGCTCCGTGGCGCGCTCCCGCTGTGGCTCGGTTTGATCTGTGTGCTGCTGGTCGCGCTTGCTGGTTGCGGCGGGACGAGCGGCTCAGGAGGGAGCAATGCCCCTGTCACCGGCGGCACGCTCAACGTCGGCCTCACCTCCGACGTCGTCACACTCGACCCACTCAAGTCCACCGCGTTGGTAGACCGCGAGGTCATGCTCAACATGTACGATACATTGGTGCGTGTGGACGAGAAGAACACGGTGCAGCCGGACCTCGCCACCTCCTGGTCGTACACCAGCCCGACGCAACTGGTCTTCACGCTGCGCTCTGATGTGAAATTTCAAGACGGCACGCCCTTCAACGCCGACGCCGTCGTCTTCAACATCAACCGCATCCTTCAGGCCGCATCTTCCCCGCGCAAGAGCGAGCTCTCCTCGGTCAAGTCGGTGGATGCCGTTGACTCCACGCACGTCCAGTTCAACCTGAGCGCGGCGTTCTCGCCGCTGCTGGCCACGCTCACCGACCGCGCGGGCATGATCCTCTCGCCAACGGCATTTCAAGCCTCAGGCGCGGATATCGCCAACAATCCACTGAAGGCCGGCAGCGGCCCCTTCCAGTTCAAGACGTGGTCGAAGGGCGATCACCTGACGATCGAGCGCAACCCGAACTACTGGCAGAAGGATAGCGCTGGTCGCGCGCTCCCCTATCTGAACACGGTGAACTACCGCCCAATCACCGACGGCAATGTGATGGCCACCAACCTCACGACGGCGACGATCCAGGTGGCGCAGGGCCTCTCGCCACAGGCGGTGGCGGCGGCCAAGAGCAACCCCAGCCTGGTCTACAAGCAGAGCGCCGCCCTGAGTTTCTTCGGCATCATGCTCAACACCAAGCAAGCCCCACTCGATGACGTTCACGTGCGGCGCGCCATCGCCTGGGCGATCAACCGCGACGAGATCGTCAGCAGCGTGCTGCTCAACAACGGTGTTGTGTCCCAGGGTCCCATCTCGCCGTCCAGTTGGGCGTATAGTTCCAGCATCGCGCCCTACAGCCACGACGTGAGCAAGGCCAAGGCGGAGCTGGCGCAGGCGGCGAACGGCGGTGCGAATGTCTCGTTCACCATGCTCATCGCCAGCGGCGACCCCACCGGCGCGCAGGAGGCGAGCTTCATCCAGTCGCAGCTCAAGGAAGCAGGGATCAACGTCGACATCAAGCCAGAGACGTTCGCGACGCTCTTGACCGACACCGACGCCACCAAGCCCAACTTCCAGGCGGCGGTCCTCGGCTGGAGTGGACGCCCCGACCCCGATGGCAACATGTATAGCTGGTTCCATACGGGCGGCGGCAACAACAGCATGCAGTACTCCAACTCGACGGTCGATAGTTTGCTCGAAGACGCGCGTGTCCAGAGCGACCAGGCCAAGCGCACCACCGACTACCAGGACGCCGAGAAGCAGCTCTTGGACGATTCGTCGTACGTCTTCATCAACCACGGCGTGGCGGTGCAGGCGACGACGACCAAGGTACAGAACTTCCTGCTGCTGCCCACGACTATCATGCTCTTCTCGCAGGTGTGGCTCGCGTAGGATAATAGTGACGATGGAGATGACCGGCCTCGAGGCTGCGCTCGACTTATCGCAGTGTGGCCTCGAGGGATGGGGTCAAGAGTTGGCGTTAGCGAGATGAAGGAACGAGCCGGATTCCTTCTGGCCCGACACGCAGGGATACGAACCGGCGCGGAGCACGAGGAAACGGTCGAAAGGAGCATGCGATGGCGGCGTACATTATCCGGCGTTTGCTGCTCCTCGTGCCCGTTGTGCTGTTCGTCAGCTTCATCACCTTCATGCTGATCCATCTGGTCCCGGGTGATCCTGCTCGCGTGCTGCTCGGCGAGGATTCGACCCCCGAAGCGCTGGCGGCGCTCCGTCAGCAACTGGGCCTGGACCGGCCGCTCTACGAGCAATACGCGCTCTGGCTCAACCAGGCTGTTCATGGCAATCTGGGTGAATCCATCCAGCTTCACGAGCCGGTGCTCCAGGCGATTCTCGAACGCCTGCCGGTAACGATTGAATTGGGCGTCGCCGCGCTGCTCTTCTCGCTCGTGCTGGCGGTACCGCTTGGAATGACCGCCGCCACCCAACGTGGCTCGCGGATGGACTGGCTGTTGAACGTGAGCAGCCTGCTTGGGACGACGATCCCACCCTTTGTCCTTGGACTGCTGCTCATTCTGTTCTTCGCTGTCGTCCTGCGCATATTCCCGCCCGGCGGCTATGTGCCTTTCACCGAGGATCCGCTCGAAAACCTGCGCGACCTCATCCTCCCGATGATCGCTCTGGGGAGCGCGTCCGTCGCGGTCAACTTCCGCCAGGTGCGCGCCAGCATGATCGAGGTGCTCAGCCAGGACTACATCCGCGCTGCACGGGCGAAAGGCCTCAGCGAGCGTCGCATCAACTATCGCCATGCGTTTCCCAACGCGCTGCTGCCGCTGCTCACGCTTGTCGGATTGCAGGCTGGCGCGATCCTGGCGGGCGCGATCGTCGTCGAGACGATCTTCCTCTGGCCCGGTGTCGGACAGCTTGCGGTGTCGAGCATCCTCTCGAAGGATTATCCTGTGGTGCAGGGCGTCGTGCTGCTCTCAGCGCTTTCCTATATTCTGATCAACCTGCTCGTCGACCTCTCCTACACGGTCGTAGATCCGAGGATCAGCTATGGCGCGCAGCGTTGAATCACATACGCCAGGCGGCGCTCCTGATGACGATCAGCGCCAGGCGCTGTACGTCGCGGATACGACCGACATCAATGCGGAGGATCTCGCGCCTGCGGCCCCACGTTCCGTGGTCAGGCGGCTCGCCAACCTCTTTTGGCGCGCGCTGGTCGCCATCCGCCGCGACCCCCGCTGGATCTTTGGCCTCGTGCTGCTCGCGATGGTGATCGCCGCGGTCTTCGCGCCACTCATCGCTCCTCACGATCCTCTGCTCTACCATCCTCGATCCGTCGCGCAGCCGCCGAATCCTACCTACCGGATGGGCACGGATTCAGCCGGGCGCGACGTGCTGAGCCGCGTGATCTACGGAGCGCGGATCTCACTCTCCGTCGGGCTGCTCTCCGTGCTGCTCGGCGGCGTTATCGGCGCTTTGCTGGGGATGCTCGCCGGATATGCGGGTGGCTTCATAGACCGGACGATTAGCGTATTTGCGGACGTGCTGCTCGCCTTTCCCGCGCTGATCCTCGCGCTGGCGCTGGCCGCGACACTCGGGGCGAGCCTGGGCGGCGTCGTACTCACCATTCCCCTTGGATTCACGACGCTGCGGTTCCCAGTGAACACCGTGAACCTCATCATCGCGCTGGCCGTCGTGCGTATCCCGGTCTACATCCGACTTGCGCGTGCGCAGACCCTGCAAGTGCGCTCACTGGACTACATGATGGCTGCGCGCTCGCTGGGCACGCGCGCAGCGAGCCTCATCCGCCGGCATATTCTGCCCAACATTCAGGCGGCGCTGCTTGTACAGGTGACCATCTCCATCTCATTTGCTATCCTGGATGAGTCGGTGCTGAGCTTCCTCGGCCTTGGCGCGCCGCCGCCGACGCCGGAGTGGGGCGCCATGATCTCGGAGGCGGAGCCGTTCCTGATCAACGGTGACGCCTGGATGATGCTCGGGCCGGTCTTGGCGCTCGTTCTCACGGTGCTCAGCCTCAATCTTTTCGGCGACGCACTGCGCGACAAACTGGACCCGCGGAGCGCCGATCGCGGCGTGCGCGCTCAATAGTCCTCTGAGTTCTCCTGGTGACAACGATCTCTTGCGCGGCCAGCAGCGTCAAGACGACCAAGTGAAGGCGAGTTGGACGGGCTCGCGTGCGGGCTGCAGCGGCGGCGGCGCAGACGGCAGACCGAAGTCCGCGCGGATGGCGGCCACAGTGGCGCGCAAGCGCTCGACGTAGGGTCGTGGCGCATAACCGTTGGGATAGAGCCTGCGATAGAGGGGCAACAGGTCAGGCCGCTCGGCGCGCAGAAACGGCGTGAACCATGGCTCGATGTTGGGCCCCAGCCGCAGCGCGCCAGCCATGAAGAAGCAGGCGCCGCACGCGCGGGCGGCAGCGGCCAGCGCCGCCAGGGAGTCCGTGTCATCGGTGATGCCAGGCAGCAGGGGCATGGCCATGACACCAGCGGGGATGCCGGCCTCGACGAGGCGACCCACCGTCTCCAGGCGACGAAGCGGTGGCGGTGTGCCTGGCTCCATGCGGCGCAGCAGCGCAGCGTCCAGCGAAGTCACGCTGACGAACACGGCGCAGCCCGCCCGCGCATGCAGCTCGCCCAGCACATCAATGTCGCGCTGGACCAGAGAGTTCTTCGTGATGATGGTGGCGGGGGTGTAAGTCGCGGCGAGCGCCTCGAGCATGCCGCGGGTGATGCGGTAGTGACCCTCAACCGGCTGGTAGGGATCGACGATGGTGCCGAGGTGGACCGCCTCGCGCCGCCAACTTGGACGACGTAGTTCGTTGCGCAGCACGGTGGGAGCGTTGACCTTCACAAAGATATGGCGCTCGAAGTCGAAGCCGCCATCCATGTCGAAGGTGATGTGCGACGGGCGAGCGTAGCAGTAGACGCAGGCGTGGACACAGCCGCGATAGGGATTGGCGCTCCAGCGGAAGGGCATCGGTGGGGCGACGCGGTTGAGGACGGTTCGGGCCTGGATCTCGTGGATGACGGGATGACGCGACGCAGCCTCTTCTGGCGGGAGTTTGGTGGTGCAGTCGCTCACAAGTGTCCTCCCCAAAGGCATCGCGCAGGAAAGTAGAAATTATGTTCTAATATTACCTGATGAGGTGAGGAAAAGCAAGGTGGTCGGTAGATCGACCAGAAAGTAGCTCAAGTGTAGGCCATAGAGTCACCGTATCCATCGAGCCATCAAAGAATTGGCCGAAACCACATATGCCAAAAGACGTGGAGAACGCGCTGGCCACCGACTCACAGGCGCATATGTACCCGTGCATCTCTCCTCTACTGATCTAAGCATTCCGGGTGGTGTTCGCCTGTTCGCCAACCCATCCTTGACAGGGTCATCTTCTTCTCTGTATACCTGTACAGTAGTGAAGGATACACTCGTTTTTTGGGAGGGCTTGTGACATCTATGCCGGTTTGCCGCTAACTCCATCCTGTTTCCTGTTCAAGCAGTGAAACAGATGTAAACATGCTTGCTTCCATCTCTCGCGTGTCTCTCATCGGGCGTGAGCGCTCAGTCTTTCTGCGCCCGGAACGGCGCAGGGCATGATTCCTGCTCGACGACCCTTCTGGCTTTGCCGGAAGCGAGACGGCGGAGAGTGAGACCGCAAGCATGTGATGGCGCGAAAGTCGATATGGAGAGGCGTGCGGCAAAGCGGTGTCAGGCATGGAACTCCAGCGAACGCATCGCTGATGTTCCCCATCCAGCACACCATTGGCAGATGGGTGCCATCTTTTCCCCTGTCGCAGCATCCGCATCATCCGCAGATGCGACCATCGTGCGAGCGATGACCTGCTCTCTCTTCCCTCCTTCTGCCCCATCGATTCCTCACGCGTGTTGCTACGCTCGCGCTGTTTTTCTCCAAGAAACAAGCAAGGAGTACCTATCATGACAGAACATCGGCTTTCACTCCTCCCCTTCTACGCGGGTTGGGGGAGATACCAGCAGCGTCTTGTCGCGGCCATCGCGCCCCTTACAGCAGAGCAACTTGCCTTGCGCACCACGCCGCGCCACTGGTCGATTGGCATGTACGTGACGCATATTGTCGCTAATCGCGCCTGGTGGTTCCATGCACGGATGGGCGAGGGGAGCGACGAACTGACTTCCCTCGAATTATGGGCGCTGGGAGTCTGTGAGGCGGACGTGGACCCAGGTCACACGGCGGCAGAACTGGTTGCCGGACTGGAGAAGACCTGGCAAATGATCGAGGAGACGCTTTCCCGCCTGACCCCTGCTGATCTTGAGCAGGTCGTCCCGCCTTTGGATCAGGCGGAACGGGCGCGTCACGCGAACCTGGTCGAGCCTGCGCTCCAGCCATACGCCCAGATGTGGCTGGATGCGACGGCTCTTTCTGGAGAAGTGAGGCCCGCCGTTTCGCTCCAGTCAATTATCTGGGGTGTGCTCGAACATGACATCCATCACGGCAGCGAAATCTCCACCACGCTCGGCGTGCATGGCCTGCCAGTGGTCGAGTTAGATTAGGAACAAGAACGTCCTCTCTCATGGGTGGAGAAGGGCGCCCATGATGCGGTCACTGCAGCGACAGGGGCAACCTTGTCGCTGTGACCTCGCATACTTCGATGCCCTTTGAGCCGTAATGACCTCGTAGACATAGTTTCGGGCCACCTCACCGCGATATTTCGATTCGATGAGATGTTCAATGTCTTCAAGGAAACCGCGACGTGACGCGTCACTGAGGCTGTTTGTCAGGGAGTCGGTCCTTAACATGCCAATGTACGCGGCGGTTGAGTAGCTTCTGGGGATTTCGTAGCGATGGCGCTCGACAGCGCGAAACTCGGGCAATTGATCGAGTTCCGGATACATGGTGGGAGCGTTGTCAGGCGTCGTCGGCTGGAAGAAGGGATCGTCACTCAGTCCCCACTTTATATAGAATGGTTGTGTATCAGCAAAGAAGCCAGGTGTGCCGCCCCTCACGTGATGCACATGAAGAATCGTCAGGTATCCCTCTGGACGGAGAGCTTCGGCAGACTTTGCGAATCGAATAGCCGGGTCGAGCCAGTGGAAGGCGCTGGCGCTCAGCACGGCGTCAAATTTCTTATGCGGTAAGGGCCATTGTTCAAACGAACGTACTTCGACATGCGCATTTGGGAACTGCTTGAGGTTTCGTCTGGCGAGAGCGGCAAGGTGGGAGCCGAGCTCTACCGCAACGAGGTTCACACCAAGCCTGGCCAATGGAACGCTGAGCTGACCTGTGCCGCAACCAATCTCCAGAACGCTGCTGCCGCTGCGAAGTTGAGACAACGCCACGATCACATCTACCACCTCTGGCGGGTAAGGTGGGCGATACAGGTCATAGTCTTCGGCGACGACATCAAATGACTCACGCCTGCGCGTGGGTTTGTCTTCGTCAGTTGCGTGGCTCATGATCTGATCTTATCACGACGATCTATCTTGGGTGATCATCCAGAGATAAAACCTGGGATTCAATGAGCAAATCGAACAGTCAGGATCGTCTCGGAACAGAGCAAAACCAGCCTCTTTTTCCAGAATTGCGTGCCATTCTGGACCAGGTTAGCGCCTGTTCGACGTGTTCAGTTGCACGGCCTCGAGAATGAGGGCCTCTAACGCAGCCGCATCGACAGGTTCATCTTGGTGAAAATCAATGGCGCGAACCGTGTTGCTATCCAGGCGTGCGTTGAAGAGCTTCTGTGGATCTGGCAACTGCGCGCCTTTGGGGAAGGTCAATCGTACAGCATTCTTGAGCGTATCAGCCACACATATGGTTCCGTCATGAGACCACACGGGAACTCCCTCGGGCCTCGAGGGCTTTTTCCACTTCACTTCTTCGACGACGCCCGGGTCGGCTTCCTTGATGACAGCGCGCAGTTGCGCCAGTTTCGCACCCCGCCAATCGCTCGATTTCTTGATGATTTCGTCTATCTGCTCAGAGGCAGACCTACCTTCCATGAGAAGCCCTCCTGTAAGACAGCATGGAGCAATCTCGCGTGTTCATTATGCTCTTCTATCTCCCCTGAAAATCCACTGAACACCGTATTTATCGTAAAACTGCCCGTAGATGCCAAATGGCATGTCGTGCAGCTCCTGCAGTCTGGTGTTCTTGTCTCCATCCCTGAGTTTGTCAAAGACCGTTTTTAACTCATCGTATGTGTCGCCAATCACAAAGATCGCGTAGGTATTCCCTTGCACGGGATCAAAGTCAGGAGAAGCCATCCAGTCGGTAGCCGAGATCTCGATCTCTCCACTCTTGAGATGGGCATTGATAATCCGTTCATGCTTCTCTGGCGGAAACAGATCTTTCATTGGCGTGTCGCCCAGCTTGGTGAGGGTAAGCTCTCCGCCAAGACAATCGTGATAAAAGGTCATGGCCTCGGCACAGGCGCCATCAAAGAGCAAAAACGGGGTAGAGCGTAACATCCTTTCGATCCTCCTTATCATGGCCAAGTGGGACTCTCACCTCATAATAGCGTCGTGAAACGGCATACATCCAGTGCACCGCGAGGATTTGCCCCTTTTGGCAACCAGGCGAGGAGGGTTCTGACCTACCCCCCAGAGCACATTCAAAGATAATGTGCGACAACACTAGGTTGCTAATGCCACTGCGAGGTCTGCTGAAGTTGTTGCTGTGTCACCCACAGCCCCAGAGGCGAGCAGCCATTTTGAGAACCTGACCGGCTGCTGTTATGAAAGCCACGCTTAGACACCGTCGCGCCCGATTGCCACATACTTGCAACACTCTTGCCATAGAACTGTGATACCTGCTTGGTACTCTCGGCAGTGAAAGCCCGCCGGCACTCTGGAGCTGCTCCGCGCGAGGATGGCGCCGCTGCGCGGAGCGCGGCCAGTGGCGAGGCATCGCGAATCATTGTCAACCACGGTGAACTTGTCCAAGCTTCGAGATATGGGTGACACAGGTGGAGATCAGAATTTAGTTCACATCTCCCACAGCTGTAACTCACCGCCGAATGGATGAGTAGCAAGACGAACATAGTCAAAGGAGCGAAGCATGTTGGCATGGTGGGGTCGTGTCGTCTACCGGTGGCGCTGGGCCGTACTGGTCATGTCCGTCGTCCTGCTCGGCGGATTCATCTACAGCTTGATGACCGGGGGCACGCTGGGTAGCGGTAACTCCCCCAATAGCGCCTTCGAGGCGGCCCGCGCCGCCAAGCTGATCAACGATCAATTGAGCACGGGCGCATCGGATGGGGCCAACTTTCTGCTGATCTTCAGCAGCCCGGACCAACTCGCCACCGACCCAGTGTTCCAGACAGAGCTCGAGAACGCACTCGCGCCGATCCAAGCACGATCCGCGCGTGACTGACATCATCTCGCCTTATACTGCTGACCCATCGACCGCCAGGGCATTCATCTCAAAGGATGGTCATAAGGCGCTCGTCCGCGTCGACATCAAGAGTTAGGGTGAGCAGGCGCGCGCCGACTACACAGCGCTGCGGGCGGCTGTCCATCCCAGCGGCCTGACGGTGGTGGGTACCGGGGATGTGCCGATCAACCGCGACTTTAGTGCGACGCTCGAGAGTGACCTGACCCGGGCCGAGACGGTCACGTTGCCTGTGACGCTGATCCTGCTGCTCATCATCTTCGGAACGGTGGTGGCTGCAGGCCTCCCACTCGGGATCGGGATCTGCACAATCGTTGGCGGCCTCGCCGGAACATTCCTGCTCAGCCGCTTCACCGATGTCTCGCAATACGCCCTGAACATTGTGACGTTGATCGGGCTGGCAGTCGCCATCGACTATTCGCTCTTCATCGTCAACCGCTTCCGGGACGAGCTGGCCGCGGGGAAGAGCCGTCCCGACGCCCTGGCCATGACCATGGCCACGGCCGGACGCGCCATCACGTTCTCCGGGCTTGCGGTCGCGGTCGGGCTGTCAGCCATGCTCTTTTACCAGGGCACCTTCCTGGCGTCGCTGGGCGCCGCGGGCGCGATCGTCGTGGGAGTCGCCGTGTTCTACGGCCTCACGTTCCTGCCCGCCCTCCTTGCCGTCCTGGGTCCGAACGTCAACCGGCTGTCGATCCCGATCGTGGGCCGGCGGCCGAAGTCCGGTCGCGGCGCCTGGCACCGGATGGCAACCTGGGTGATGCGCCGCCCGGTCCTCGTGCTCCTGCCTGCCCTGGGCTTCCTGGTGCTCGCTGGGACCCCGTTCCTTCACCTACGCCTCGCCAACGCGAGCATCGACCAGCTGCCGCCAAGGCTCGAGTCGCGGCAGGGCTTTGACACCTTGGTCAAGAGTTTTCCTGGGCAGGACCAGACGGTCTTCAGCGTGGTCGTGAACTATGCGAGCGAGAGTCCCACGACCGCCCCGCGTGTACTGGACCAGGCCGATCTGAGCCAGCGCCTGGCGACGATCCCTGGGGTGCTCCGCGTTACCCCGCCACAAGTCGGCGCGCACATCGTGCTGCTCAATGCGATCAGCAACCAGCCGGCGTCGAGCGACGGCGCGCGCACAATCCTGCGCGCGATCCGCGCCGAGTCGATCGGCAATGGCGGCCAACTCCTCGTGTCGGGAGATACGGCCTTCGACGTGGATGTGATCAACTACATCATCGACAAGACGCCGCTGGCGGTCGGCTTCGTTGTCCTGGTCACCTATCTGGTCCTCTTCCTGCTCACCGGGTCGCTGGTACTGCCGCTGAAGGCCGTGGCGCTGAACCTGCTCTCGATCGCGGCGTCGTTCGGGGCCTTGGTGTGGATCTTCCAAGACGGGCACCTGACCGAACAACTTGGCTTCACTGCCCAGTCGATCGACCCGAGCGTCCCGGTGATCCTGTTCGCGATCGTCTTTGGGATGTCGATGGACTACGAGGTGCTGCTCATCAGCCGGATCCAAGAGGAGTACCTACGGACAGGGGACAACCGGCACGCGATCGCGGAGGGGCTGGAGCGCAGCGGCCGCCTGATCACCGGGGCCGCAGCCATCATGGTGGCGGTCTTCCTCGCCTTCGGTCTCGCCGAGGTCGTCCTCATCAAGTCGATCGGGATCGGCCTGGCGATCGCGGTCGCCCTAGATGCCACTATCGTGCGGGTGCTGATCGTGCCTGCGGTAATGCGTCTCCTGGGTAACTTCAACTGGTGGGCTCCCTCGCCACTGCGCGCCTTGCACCGGCGTGCGGGGTTCGGCCAGCTCGGCCATGCCCTGGGGCATGAGTCGCCCCGCATTCACGCGGATGGAATAGGTAGTCCGCGGGAGGCAGGCGAGACTGCAGCGGCTGAGCGCCATACGTAGACGACAGCGCGGCGCCGAGAGATCTCGCCCAGCAGATACTGGTCCGCACGCGAGTGTGCTAGACTGGATCGACCACGGCAGGTCGCGCACCCGCTACAGATCGCTACAGATCGCTACAGATGGAGCGGCGTATGCCTGTTTCTGTCGCCAACTCCCAGCTGATCTTCGACGCCCTCAAGGCGTGCGATGTAAAGATCATCTCGGCCCTGCCGGAGACCTGGCTGGTGCACCTCATTCGCATGGCCGACGAGGATCCTGCGGTGACGCTGGTGCGCGTCGCCAAAGAGGAGGAGGCCATCGGTCTCTCCGCCGGCGCGCATCTGGCGGGCGTCAACTCCGCGCTGCTGATGCAGAATCATGGCTTTCTGGCGGCGATCAACCCAATCGTCTCACTGGCCCTCCTCTACAAGATCCCCCTGTTGATGCTCATCAGCTATCGCGGCCACATGGGCGAGCGCGACCCCTGGCAGACGCAGGGCGGCATGGTGACCGAGCCGCTGCTGCAGGCGCTCGGCATTCCCATCTGGCTCCTAAGGGACCCGCAGGATGTCGCGCGGCGGCTCAGCGATGCCCAGACCCTGGCGCTGGCCGCGCTCTCGCCGGTCGCGGTGCTGCTCACGCGCGAGCTGATGTGGGAGGAGTAGCCATGCTGCGCGCGGACGCCTTGGGGGCGATCTATCCGGAGCTCGAAGAGCAGATCGTCGTGACGATCATGGGCGCGGTGGCGGCGGAGCTCTACACACTCGGCCACCGTCCCACCTTCTTCTACCTGGAGCACGCGATGGGGCTGGCCTCGTCGCTGGGGCTGGGCGTCGCGCTCGCCCTGCCGCGCCACAAGGTGGTCGTGATCGACGGCGACGGCTCGCTGCTGATGAATCTGGGCGACGCTGAGCACGCTGGCCCGCTACCGACCAGGCAACTTGCTGCACATCGTCTTCGACAACGAGAGCCTGCTCTCCGTCGGCGGCTTCCCGACGGCCACGGCGACCGGCACAGATCTAGCAGGCGTCGCGCGTGCCTGTGGTATCCCAAGGGTAGACGAGGCGGACACGCCCGAGCAGCTCCGGCAGGCCGTCGTGGATGCGCTTGCGGGCGAGACGCTGACCACCATCGTCTCGAAGGTCGAGGCGGTTGGACCGAAGTCGTTCCACATGGATTTGCCGTTGCTGGAGAATCGCTTCCAGTTCAAGCGAGCGCTGGAAGCGCTGCGGCGGCAGGAATAGCACTGCGCCTGGACAGTGGCCTGGACAGTGGCCTGGACAGTGGCCTGGACGTTGGCTGGTAGCCCCGCACTGTGGGCAAAGGAGGCGAGCATGACGAATGGGCAGCCCAACAGCGTGTTATCCCAGCTCGTGGCGGAGCTCAACTCCGGGCGGATCCGCGTGGTGGATCTCACCACAACGCTCGGACCGCAGACGCCGGTCATCGACCTGCCGTCGATCTTCGCGCCGTCACCGGGGCTGACACTCACCGAGATCGCGCGCTATGACGCGCGTGGTCCGGCATGGTACTGGAACACCATGAACATGGGCGAGCATACCGGCACGCACTTCGACGCGCCCATCCACTGGATCACCGGTAAGGACCTCCCCGAGAATGCGACCGACACCATTCCAGCGCGCAGATTCATCGGCCCCGCCTGTGTCATCGACGTGACGGCAGAGGTCGAGCAGAATCTCGACTTCTTGCTGACACCCGCACGCGTCCAGGCGTGGGAGGTGGAGCACGGGCGTATCCCGCCGGGGGCATGGCTGCTGCTGTCTACCGGCTGGAGTAAGCGCACGAGCCGCGAGGACTTCCTCAACGTGCGTGAGGATGGCGCGCACTCGCCAGGGTTCTCCAAGGAATGCTCCGCTTTCCTGGCGCGAGAGCGCGACGTGCTTGGCGTCGGCGTGGAGACGGTTGGGACGGACGCCGGGCAAGCCGGGACGTTCGATCCACCCTTCCCCAACCACAGCACGATGCATGGCGCGGGGAAATTCGGCGTCACGAGCCTGATCAACCTGGACCAGTTGCCGAGCACCGGGGCCGTGGTGATCGCGGCGCCGCTCAAGATCGCGGGTGGCTCGGGCAGCCCGCTACGGGTCATTGCACTCGTCCCGGCCTAGCGCCGCGACGGCCCCAGGCTTATGCGTCACCTGTGCGGCGCCACAGCCAGCGCCTATGCGTAACGCACGCGCCGCGTTAGCTAAACTTGCTCCATCTCCCGGCACATTGAGGCGCCAGGCAGTAACTAGAGCGACGAGTGGATAGCAGTTACGCAGCAGCGGTGTGGGGCGCGCAGTCATGAGGCGAGCCAACGCCCCTCCCGCATGATCGTCGGACGGGCGAGTTCGGCGGCAGACCACCAGGCCTGGATGCGTATGGGGGTCAGTTGCAGGTAGACGTAGCCCGGCGCCTGCCGGGCATCGATGGCCGAGACGCGGCTGAGCCGCTCGGCGAGGGAATCATCGAGCGCCTGTAGCGGGATCACGCTGATCGCGCCGTCAATAAGCACGATGTCGTGGATGTTCCCGAGCGCGAGCCGCGCCTTGCCAGTGCGCGCCGCGTTGCGAGCCGCTGGGTTGTCCTGCGCGGTGGCCATGCTGACCCGCTCCCCATCCCAGACGAACGAGAACGGCACAAGATGCGCGCTTCCGTCGGCGGCAGCCGTGGCGATCCACAGCTTGTCCTCGGATTCCAGTCGGCGTAGCACATGCGCACGCCGCTCGGCTTTGCTGCGTGTCGGCCGCGCCCAGGCCGCCTGGGCTTGCCCCCCCGGTGGGAGGTCGTTCACACGGGTCATCCGCTCTCGCTCCTGTCTCCTCTGCGCCGGCCTTACCATCAGCGCCCACTCATCCGCCAACGTCGGACCGCCAGTGATCATCAGGGACTACGCGCTCCCGTTACTCGGCCCTGCGGATTGTTGGGGATGGGGATAGAGTGGCCTGCTCCCCAACAGAGGTCCACGAAGAGCGGGGAACATCGCCAGATTGCTGTTGGCTGAGTGTAGGCGACTGGAGCCTGCTCTTGTACCGGGAAGTCCATCACCAATAGGGCCGCGCACATAGATCTGCGATGTTGCTCCTGGTGGTATGAAAGAGGGGTCAAATTGGGGTCAAAGCACGCACATTGGGTTGGAGCCATGGCGCCTGCAATCCCATGAATTCAGGGTTTGGGGGCAGGTGGGACAGGAATCGAACCTGCAACCTGCGGTTTTGGAGCACTCGGCGCGGTGTCCAGGGTCGTCCAAGGTCGTCCAATATTGCCCTTGAAATGGCCGTTTTTGGCGGCGCATCGTCCAGGGTCGTCCAAGAACGTCCAGCCGGTATGTAGTCAGTTTTGTAGTCAGCGCGACCTTCACCCGAGCGCATGGAGAAGGTTGTCTCACGAGCTGGAATGCTTTGATTTCGCCTGGACACCTCATAGCATTCAGCTATTCTAATTTCGACCGGATGCCAGTTCGGGGAAGCAGGTCAGGTCCCATTTGCTTCACACCAGTTGTTTTTCATCGTTAGAGGAAGCAAGCTATGGACCTGTTTCTCTTCGCCAGCAATTCCTGCGCATGGGGTCATGATCGCTTAGAAGCCGAGTGTCTCAGGTACCAGAACCACGGTGATCCGCCCTTGCGGCTCCCCATGAATGATCAAGGTCTTCATCTGCGCGCTCCCAGCTCTTCCCTGGCGTTTCATGCGCGCATCCTCCAATGGCAGGCTGTATTCCTGGATCCTGCGCAACCCTTCCTCAAGGTCATGCACAACCTTCTGGTGCCCGACGACCAGGATCACCTTGCCTGCGGATTGGGCGTATGGTCCAAGTTGACTGCCTGACCCAGAGGCGATGAGGAGCAATCCATCATCGGTGATCGCGTGGACACTACCAAGGATGTAGTCGGGTGCCGCGGCCAGTTTGCGCATCTCACGCCCTTGCGTGGCCCGTTCCATTTGCAGGAGCTTGGGCCGTATCGCATCATACCGGCCCGACGCTTCGATCTCCGGCGTAATCCCGACCTGTGCCATCGTTTCGGAGAGGGCAATGTGGACCTCGGAGCCTGTTGGCACCAGATCAAGTATCAGGTGCTTGGCATCCTCCGCGCTCTTGGCAAGCAGCACCTGAATCCCACGCCGTTCCAGCGCCTGGGCTACGCCCTCCAGCGTTCGCGACTGGCCGGCTGGGCAAATGCTGGATTGGGCTCGCCTACCGCGGGTACGATCACGTTCATCCCTTAAACCTCCATGACCTGGTGTCGCGCGCCCAATTGACCGCGACGGTTCTGCGGCTCGAGATGGTCTCACCGCCTCTAGAGTTGCGCCCGCTTCTCCTCGCTGGTTCTCCTGCCTGTGCCAGTCAACCTCTGGTCGTGGCGAAGCACACTTTCGCTCAGCCGCTCAGAGAGAAGTCCCGCCACTAGCCTGCTGCTGGTTTGCCGCTGCGCGATCCAACGCGTGGTCAAGATCGCGGAGCAGCTGATGTAGCAGATGCTGGCTTTCCAGCGGCAATTCCCCGAAGTGCGCGGCGAGCAGCCGCTCATGACCAGGCAAAATGCTGTCGATGAGCGTGCGACCCCGCTCAGTGAGGAACAAGCGATTACTGCGGCCTTCGCGGTGGCGTACCAACAATCCGTCCGCTTCCAGCTTGGTGACCATTTGGCAGATGTTGGCCTGCGTGACCAGACGAGCGTCTGCCACTTCCTGCTGGATCTGCCCCTCGGCAAACCGGACGTGCGCGAGCACGTAGAACTGTGAGTCCGTCAGGCCCACACTCTGCAGCTGCGCGCTGACGGCGCGATGCACCTTCTGCTCAATACGCTGCATGCGCAGCCAGGCCAGAAGTGCTGGCGTGCGAAGCAAGGGCTCCATGAGATCACCTTCCCACTCAGAAGCTTAAGTGCTTAAGTTTTCGTCTATACTTAAGCACTTAAGTATCCCCTCTGTCAAGAGTCATCTCGCTCTAGTATTTTCTTGTGAACGAAATGGGCTGCAGCCAGATAAAAGGCGCGATCAAGGCAACCGAGTGGTGTCATGAGCGGACGAGCTTTCTGTACCCCGTGTCCGCCCACTCACGCTACCAAACGCTGGGCAATACGACGCAGATTGCTCGCCAGGATCCCCCAGCCCACATCGCGTAGCAGCCCGACCTCGTCATGCGAACGGCAGCGCCATCTGCCGATCTGCCCTACTCGCTCTGTCGCCTTTTACCGCCGACTGTCGCCGTGTGTCGGCGGTCACTGGGGCACCTACTGGGGCAGCCGATGCTTCCATGGGCGCTCTTCTACCTGCTCTGCTCCAGGGATATCTCCCATAAACCAAAGCAGGAGGTGTGGGACTGGACAGGTGCCTGACCGCTCCAATCGAGGAGCATATGGCTCGCTATTGTGACCAAGTAAGGGAAATGTCTTCCGAGTTGTTCAGTATCGCTCCCCCAACATTGCCAAGAAATGCCGTAAAGGTATGCGTCCCTTGGGCATAGTCTGTCCCTTCGGCCGATGAATATGAGACGACATACGAACAGGCGCCAGTGTCTGGATAGGCGCAGTACTGCAGCTCACTGAATCCATAGGGATCATGAGCATAGATGCCAATCGTGAAGGTCTGATAAGGAGTAAGTGAGTGATCGGGGACGACGACGAGGGTTACCATCGTTCCTGCTGGGACGGTCATATTGCCTTGAGTTATGGGAGACATCCCTGGAGCAGAAGCGCTTAACGCGACACTACTAGGCGGGACAGGCGCAGTAGTAGGCGTTGCGCTGCCTGCCCGCCCACCCCTGGTGGAAAACACCCAATAGAATCCACCGACAGCCACTAGTGTTATTACAAGGGCCACACTTGTCGCCGCCACTCGTTGCACGCGCAACTTCGCCGAGCGTCTTGGCGACGCGCCGTCATCATTCTCGGTCATTCACCGGCCTCCTCCCTCATCGACTATCTGGACGACAGGTTGACATTCTCAATGGTCTGAAGATCGACAGATATATGGTTCACGATTCTGGTGCGCCCCATGTCCGTGCAACTGGCAGCTAGGCGGCTCGAACGTGCCATATGGTTTCCTCGCACGCGGGATAGCGCCGTAGCGATAAATGTTGCGTGTAGCACAGCAACGAGAGCCCATCATTTCTGGCACCAGCACACCATTCTGGCGGAATAGCGGAGGAAGAGCAGCGCAACACCATACCCGCCTTGCCTCTTCATTCCCTCCGCTCCGCTTCCTCCGCCCCAGCGTAGGCCTCGGCGCTACTTCGTTTCCCGCGCGGGAACCCGTAGCGCCGCGCGCACAATGAAGAAGATAGTCACGCCAAACGCCAGCAGGATCGCCAGCGTGAGCGCCAACTGCGGCGTCCCCAGCGGGAAGCGCACTGGCAATTCACGCGAGGCCACGCCATCCACGACGGCCATCGGCGCGGTACCAAATGGCGCGATGCGGATCACACCCGTTGAGCTGACGCCCATGTCGTACGTCACCTTCGTATCCGGCGCGTCCAGCGTCAGGTACGTCAGCCAGCTATCGGACCGCACCCAGCCCATGTTCTTGTCGGTCGAGAGGTCCTTGTAGAGCGCGGCGTTCATCTTCTCCTGGAACGCGACCTTCAGCCCCGACGCGTTGGGTACCTGCGCGCCGACCGACGACTTGCCAATGCTGGAGTCAAAGTCACTCGCATAAACCGGCGTATCGGTCAGCAAGAAGAGGTCCGCCTGCGTCTGCTGCCCATCTAGTGCGAGCACCTCGAAGGGAATCCATGGGTGTGGAATGCGCATCGTGATCAGCACCGGCGCGCCATCCCCCTGATTCTGGCCGCGCGCCTTGGCGGCGGCGGTGTCGTACTTCGCCGCCATGAAGAATGGCGAGCCTTTGGCGTAGGCGAGCAGGTGCTCCTCAGTCTCCTTGTCGATGAAGAAACCGTTGTCGCGCCCCCACTGTACGATCTCGTCGCCACTGCCCTTGACGACGGTGATGTCCAGCGCCTGCACGCGCACCTGCTGGAGCACTTGTGCGCCAGCGGTCGCCTGCGGCGCGTTCGCATCGCCTGCCAGGGAAAAGTTCTGGACGACGGGATGTGTTTCGCGCACCAGCCGCTGCAGCGCCCAACCGCCACCTTCCTCGATCTTCTCGGGGTTCGCTGGCAGCGGCACGATCCAGCCGACGTTATCGACATTCCCCTGGTACGTGAAGCTGGTCATGTAGTGTTCGACGCCATCGTGCCAGTCTACGAGGGTGGCGGCGCGCGCGAGACGGATCGCCCCATTCGGCGCGAGCAGGCTGCCACAGGCGGCGGCGGGCGTCGCCTGGACGGCCAAAAGGAGCAGCGCGAGAGTCGCGGGCGCGACCTTCAGCGCCGCGCGAGAGAGTATCGTGAATCGCGGCATGATCTATCCTCCCCGTGGATCTCTTCGAAGCAGCGCTTCGGTCGGTGTGAGCCTCACAGGCAGGGTGACGGCGCAGCGTGGCGAAAAGTTCCGCAGAGGTGGCGAATCCATTCACATTTGTGGCGGTCGAAGCCGCCCTTCCACACTAGCCATCAAATTTTCGTACCGCCCGTTGCTTGAAAGGGCAGGATTGCCGCCTGTCCGCTCCCACGATCTGCGTCACACGGCAGCGACGTTGCTATTGAGTCGCTGCATCAACGCCAAGATCGTCTCCCGAAACGCTCGGACAGGCGCCACTTGGCGTCACCCTCAATATCTGTAGTCATGTCGTGCTGCACATGCAGACACAAGCGGTGGATGCGATGGACGTACTGCTCAGCGGATGAACTGCGTTGGGGTGAAATGGGGTCAAAGCACGCAAAACAGACCGCACGTCATGTGGCCCCAGCCTAGATAAATTCGGACCATGTTAAGGCAGGTGGGACAGGAATCGAACCGGCGCCCTGCGGTTTTGGAGCACTCGGCGCGCTGTCCAGGATCGTCCAGGGACGTCCAATATCGTCCAGCCGCTATGTAGTCAGTCTTGTAGTCAGCGCGACCTTCACCCGAGCGCACGCTGGAGAAGGTCGTCTCACAAACTGGAATGCTTCGTGTCGCCTGGATACCTCAAAGCAACCGGTCATTCTAGTTTCGTCTGGATGCAATTTCGAGGAGAAGGTCAGTTGGACCTGCTCGGGTTGCCGGTCAGAGCGGCTAGGTGATGATTGTTCGGCCGGTGATCGTGTCGGTGGCGGTGTAGACCGTTCTACTGCCGGCGAGCGTGAAGTCGGCATGAAAGTCGCGCGTGCTGTTGTTGGGGACAACGAGACAGTCAACCTCGCTGGTCGTCAGCGTGATCTGCGCCGTCTGCCCGGCGGAGATTACCCTGGGTCTGGCTTGGCTTCGCCCACGGCGCCTGCGCGGACACGCCCACCGATTCGCGCATTGTCACGCTCCAGGCCACCTCGCGCGTGCTGCCGGTGTTATCGAGCGTGATCGACTGCGGGTTGGGTTGGAGCCGCGTATTGCAGTCCTGCGCGTACTGCGTCGGCGTAACGGCGAACTTGACCACGGGGACGGGTGTCGGTGTGAACGTGGGCGTCAGCGCGACCGGCACGACGGTGGAGCCGAGGTGGGCGGGCTGATACCCCGCGCCAACGGCAATCACACCAAGGCCACGGAAGGGCTGAGGGGCGAGCGTCAGCCCGGTGACCACCAGCGAGGCGGCCAGCGTGGTGGCTGAGAGCAACCCCGTGCAGCCTAACCGGCGTGCGAGCTGCGCAGGCCCGCCCTGCAGCCGACCCGGGAGGTCCGCGGCGTGACCCTTCAGATCGTCGCGGACCTGGTACTCGTCCTTGCGGCGTAGGATACGGTACGTGCCGTAGAAGGTGATTAACATGGCGAGATTGCTGAGGAAGAGGCAGATCACCGGGGTCGCCTGGAGGAAGAGAGCGAGGGCGACGTCCGGTGGATAGCCGAGCCCGAGGACCGCAACGTTGGCGGCGAGGACCGCGCTCAGCAGCAGCGCAGATAGTAAGGATGCCACAACGCTGATGCGGCCGAGTAAGGCGGCAAGGGCGTCCATCGGTCCATTCTCCCCAGCCCCCATCGCGTCGCGCTCAGGAGGATCTCGTACGTGGCGCTACCAGGAGATCTTAAACTGTCCCAGGACATCCGCCAGCTGCCAGAGGGTCAAGAACGCGGTGAGCACGCTGAGCGCCGTGGTAACAAGCAGCGTACGCACACTTATCCTGGGTGCGCGTATGTAGAGCTTACGCACTGTGTTGAGGATGAAGAACAAGGTGAACAGGCCGCACACGAGGACGGCGGTCAACAACACGGTGTCCATGGGGGCCACTCCACTTGGGATAGGCGCGTCGGTCTCCTATGCGCAACCACATCCGCGACTGCATGATACTCCGGCTGTCAAGAGCGCGCACAGAGCCGCGACACACTCAGCGGCCGGCAGGGAGTGCGGTCTGCGGCGCCCGTATCCTCAACGCGAGGCACTCTTGCCACGATTGCGGCTGAGCTGGGAGAAGCAGAAGTCATGGCTGGTGGCGTGCTCCTGACCAGATGGTGGAAACTCGCAAATTGCCTGAGGGTGGGTGGGACAGGCATCGCACCTGCACCCTGCGGTTTTGGAGCAGTCGGCGCGGTGTCCAGGATCGTCCAAGGATGTCCAATTTGCCGTTGAAACCTCGGTTATTCGTGTCGCATCGTCCAGCGGCGTCCAAGAACGTCCAGCCGGTATGTAGTCAGTTTTGGATACTGTTGGTAAATTCATGGCAAACTAGCAGTGGAGTAGGGCAAGGGGTGTAGAGTAGGCATACCTATGAGAGGAGGGAGTGCCATGACGCTGCAGCCGACGCCTATCACCCCGGTTCCTGAGGAGACGGCGCGTGTCGCTCATGCGGCCTTTCCCAAAAGGGAATCGCTACATGCAGATGCGGGATATTCTCGGAGTCCTCTACCGTGATGAGCAGTTCGCCGATCTGTTTGCGGGACGTGGTCGCCCCGTCATACCGCCGTGGCGCCTGGCAGTGGTGACCGTCATGCAATTTGCCGAAGGGCTCGCTGACCGCCAGGCCGCCGACGCCGTGCGCGCTCGTATCGACTGGAAGTACGCGCTGGGGTTGGAGCTGACCGACGCGGGGTTCAGACTATTCGGTCTTATCCGAGTTCCGCGCCAGGCTCGTGGCTGGATCCGCGGAAGAGCGCCTCCTGGACGTGTTGGTAGCGGCATGCGCACAGCAGGGCTATCTCAAAGCGCGCGGCACACAGCGCACAGACTCGACCCATGTCCTGGCCGTCGTCCGCACGCTGTACCGACTCGAGCGCGCTCGGAGAGACCCTGCGCGCGACGCTGAATGCGCTGGCGACGGTCGCGCCAGACTGGCTGCGCACCCAGGTCAGTCCGGACTGGTACGACCGCTATGCGCGGCGCATCGAAGAGGAACGCCTCCCCAAAGGGCAGCAGGCGCGCCGCCTGTATGCCGCCCAAGTCGGTGCGGATGGGCAACAGCTCCTCGATGCCGCCCAGACCCCAGACGCTCCTGAGCAGGTGCGCCAGGCGCCTGAAGTCGCGGTGCTGCGCAAGATCTAAAGCCAACCAGTTCACGCGCGCCCAGGATGGAGGGTTCGCGTTGTGCGACCCAAAAGCGCTGCCCAAGGCGAGTGAGATTGTGGAGTCGCCCTACGAGCCGGAGGCGCGCTACGCCATCAAGCGCGGCCGTCACTGGGTGGGGTACAAAGCGCATCTCACCGAAACCTGCGATGCGGAAAGGCGCCGCATCTGATCACCCATGTGCACACCACCCTCGCTCCTGCGCATGATGTGGAGCAACTGCTCACCATCCAGCAGTCGCTGGCTTCGCGCCACCTGCTCCCAGCGCGGCAACTCGTCGACATGGGCTATACCAGCGCTCGGAATCTGGCGCGCAGCCAGACGCGCTACCAGATTGATCTCATCGGGCCGGTTTACATTGACCGTCAATGGCAGGGGCGCGTCGCAGAGGGGTTCACCATCGAGCGCTTCCAGATCGACTGGGATCGCCGCCAGGTCACCTGTCCGCAAGGTCGCGCCAGTGTGGGGTGGTCTGAGACGACCTCGTCACGTGGGCGGGCCGTGGTGCATGTCACGTTTGCTCCAGCAGATTGCTTGCCCTGCCCAGTGCGCCGACCACTGCACACGCGCCAAGACGGGAGGCGGCGCTCGTGCCCTCACCCTCAAAACACGCAGCGAGCATGAGCTGCTCCGCGTCGCGCGGTCACGGCAACAGACCGAGGACTTCGCCGCGCTCTACGCCCAGCGTGCTGGCATCGAAGGCGCGATCTCTCAGGGGGTCCGCGCGTCGGCCTGCGCCAGGCACGCTATCGCGGGCTGCGCAAGACCCATCTGCAGGACGTGGCGACCGCGGCAGCTATGAATCTCAGTCGCCTGCGCCACTGGCTCGAAGGCGACGTACCAACCACCACGCGGCGTTCACGCTTCGCACGATTAGCCGTCGCTTGATCTGCATTTACCAACAGTATCAGTTTTGTAGTCAACGCGCCCCGTCGAACACCGTGCGTGGCTCATTTGATCACGACGCTGTTCCCTTTAGCCATCGAGCCAAACGCCTGGTACAGCGGCGTGGCTGTAGCTGCGTTGGTCTCAGGAGCGAAAACCTTGAGGAGCAAGGTGTCATTGTTGATGGCATGAGTTTGTCGCCATCAGTCGCCGAGACTGTGAACAGGTTCGTTGTCGTTGTCCCATCGACAGCAAGGGCGACCTCAAGCAGCGCTTGCGGGCAGTGACGAAGCGCGCCTCTGCGCGGCTGGCTATGCGGTTACAACCGTACTTCCCACTCCTCGATGGCCCTCATAAGTTCTTGGATCGCCGCGTGGAGCGTCGTCTCATCGAACGCGAAGGTTGCTCCTGCCACGGCGAAGAGCTCCGGGAGCGCCTCGGTCGCCCCAAGCGCGAGCGCTTCGCGGTAGCGCTGCACTGCAGCGTGCGGATCATGCCGATAATTCGCCCAGATCTGCAGCGCGCCGAGGGCCGCGATGGCGTACTCAATGTAGTAGAACGGGAAGCAATAGATGTGCTGCACCTGCTGCCAGCCCGCGTCCAGCACCTCGTCCATACCGCTCCAATCGACCCACGGCAGATAATGCCGCGAGAGCTCGGCCCAGATGCGATCGCAGGCGCGCGGGTCGATGGCCTGCTCAGGGTGCTCATATACCCAGTGCTGGAACGCGTCGATCCTGGCGCTATATGGGAGCCAGTGCATGGCGATGCGTTCCAATCGTCGCACACAGTGCTGTGCCTCCTCACGGGGGCTGCACAAGCCCGCTTGGTGGAGGTGCATTGGCCCGATGAGCTCCATCGTGGTCGAGGCCACCTCGGCAAACTCAAGCGGGAGAAAGCCATCCTTACGCTGGTGCAGATAAGGGAGCTCGCCCATCTCAAACTCGTGGAATGCGTGCCCCAGCTCATGCAGGAGCACGAACACGTCGCGAGGCGAGCCTGCAAGCTGGGCGAAGAGGAAGGGCCGGCGGCGGGCCGGGAGGTGGAAGGTGCAATTCATGGTGGCCTTGCCGGGACGCGCATCCAGATCCAGGAGCCGCTCCCGCATCATCGTCTCGACATGAGACGCCAGCTCCCCATCGATGCAGCGCACGAGCGTGACGCACTGCTCCTCCCGCGTCCTGCTGTCGGGGGAAAGGAGCGATGCGCTGGCGCCCCGCGGATCCACCTCGGTGTCCCACGGGTCGCAGGGTGTCCACCCCCAGCAGCTCGCAGCGCCTCTCCCACAGCTGGCCCGTGGTCGCCAGGACGCGTGCGGCCGCAGCGTGGAAGGCCCGGCAATCGGCAGGCGTATAATCGAAGCGGAACAGCTGGCGCCAGCGATAGTCCCGATAGCTGTCATAGTCGGCGGCGCGGGCAATTTGCTGCCGCACGTGGATGAGCTGCGCCCAGAGCGCATCCACTGCTTGGCGGTCCGCGCGTTGCCGTTCGACCATGAGGCGCCAGGCGCGCTCGCGCTGGCCACGGTCCGCCCGCTCGAGGACGGCAGAGAGCAGTAGGAACGGAGACCGTCTGTCCCTCCCACTCGACCGTCTGCGCCGCCCGCAGGCTCTCGTAGGCGCTGCAGAGCTCCTGCTCCTCTTGTATGAGCGGCAGGCTCGCTTCGCGGAACAGAGCGGCATGAGCCCGCAGATTGCGCAGCGGAACAGCAAAGCCCTCGGGTTCCAGGCCACTCGCCAGCAATTAGCGCGTGAGTCGCTGATCTGCCGACTGCGCTCCCAGGGAGATGGTCTCCACAAAGCGCTCGCGGCGCACTGCCACGCTGCTCGTCCGCAGTATCCTGGGACCAAGCGATCTCGAGCCACGTGCCCCGCTCCTCCACCAACTCGCCCAGGCGCGACCACTGGGTCAGCCAGGGAACGAGCGTCGCCGGCGAGAGGATGGTCGCGCTGAGCTCCTGATACCAGGGCTCAATTGTGATCCAGTCCAGGCGGTCAAGCGCCTCGCTCGACGACGGCATCACACGGCAAAGGTGTATACATCGGCGAGTCCTATCCTATGTCCATGCCCAAACTACCCGAGCCCGTCAACAGGAGGCGGAAGAGTCGAAATTAGGGTAAGTATAGGCCAAGCGCGCCAGGAGCACGAGGGCGCAGCAAGATGCTGGTCCGCAGCAAGCGTTCATAGCAGCCTCTGGTGACTGGTAAGTGACAAGGCTGCCGCGACAAAGATGAGGCCGTTGCAGTGGCGCATGTGAACCTCACCGCTCATGATGTCCAAGGAAAAAGACGTCGCCGGGTTGCTAGTGGCTGAGCAACGGCGGCTGGGGTCTGGTGTACCAATAAGTGACTCGCCATGAAGGGTGCACTCAAAGATCTGCGGTGTTGCTCCTGGTGGTATCACGTGGGATCAAATAGGGGTCAACGCACACACATTATGCTAGGAGCCACGGAGCAGCGATCCCCATGAATTCAGGATCCAGGGGCAGGTGGGACAGGAATCGAACCGGCAACCTGCGATTTTGGAGACCCAATCCGGCGTGTCGGGGAGTGTCGGACGCCATCGCCATGTGCCGCTCTGCCCCACTCTCGCTGTCGTCTGATGTCGCCAACATGTCGCCGTGTGTCGGCGGTCACTGGGGCAGATACTGGGGCAGATACTGGGGCAGATACTGGGGCAGCCCATAAGCAATCGGGTACTCTAGTTTCGTTTGGACTCCTTCGGGCTCTTCCCACGAGATGCGCAACGAGATAAGAGGAAGGACGAGGTAGGAAAAGCAACCTTGTAGCCGAGAGCAGGAATCGACCTCGAGTGTGAGGAAACAGGTTTGCGTGTTTCCCGCAAGGAGGTCGTCATGGGCGTCGTACCGCATCCGTGTGTGGGCATCCACACCACGACTACTCCCCAACCGTCCATTCCCCCATGGTTTGCTGAAATCGTGCTCATCGCTGGCTATTTGCGCGGTCATGGGCTCCTCGATGCATTCAGCGCCCAGGTGCGTGTGGTGCGGGGACGGTTGGGCCGCTACGAGGTCATCGACTTTCTCGCCCTGCTGTTTGGTTATGCCATCAGTGGCGAACTGACCTTGCAAGCCTTCTTTGACCGCCTTCACCCGTTTGCCACCCCGTTCATGGCCCTCTTCGAGCGCGCCGCTTTGCCCCATCGGTCAACGCTGAGCCGGTTTCTGGCCGATATCGACGGACCCTGTCTGGACGCCTTGCGGACGCTGTTTGCGACCTCTTCGTACCTGTGGGGGTGGACTCAGGAGACGATTGGCGGCCTGTGGGATCGATCTGGACAGCGGTATCTCGTCTTTGACATCGATGGCACGCGCGAGGCAGCCCGTCAACGGAAATTGCCGACGAGCGCTGACCTGCCGCCTGCCCAGCGACGCCTCGACGCGCTGTGTGGCCCAGGGTACACGGGACATCGTCGCGGCGAAGTCGTGCGCACCCGAACGACGGTCTTGCAGATGCACACCCGGCAATGGCTGGGCAGCTTTGGCGGACGGGGCAATGGCGATTATCGGGCAGAGCTGCAGGCGGCGTTGCAGGCCGTCGCTCTCTATCTGACTGCCTGGGAACTGCCCACTGCCAGCGCCATTGTACGCGTAGATGGCCAATACGGCGATAGCTCGGTGATCGCCGGTATCGTGGCAAGCGGACTGCAGATCGTTGTGCGCAAACGGGGCTACCGCTGGCTGGACCATCCGCTGGTGCAGGCGGCGCTTGCCCATGAGCCCGTGGCGACCATGATAACGCGGGAAAGCCAGGTCACCTATGAGGTCTTCGATCTGCCGCAGATGCTCTTGGACGATGGAACGACATCGGTCCGGTTGCTCCTCACGCGGCGCGCGTGGAAGGGTGAACCGATTAGCGTGGGCAAAGTGCTGGGGAAGTGGGTCTACGAGCAATTTGTCACGACCCTACCCGCTGAGGGATTTCTCGCGACCGATGTCCTCGATCTATATCAGGGGCGCGGCGCCTTCGAAGGAACGCTGGCTGATGAGGATCGTGAAGGCGATCCCGATCGGTGGTGTTCTTTGACTGCTTGCGGTCAGGAGTTCTGGCAAATTGTCTGGCAGTGGGTGTGGAATCTGCGCCTGGCCTTGCAGGCCGGGTGCATGGATGCGCCCCTGCGGTCGTTGGAATGGGCGCCCCCAAACGATGCTCCAGCTCAGTTCGTTGCCATGCCCGTTCCCCACGAGAAACCGACCTATGGGCCGTTGGAATGGGCACGCTCGTACGCAGGGCGACTGGGCGCAGAAGCATTTCCGTTGCAAGACGATGGGACGCTGCGTTGCCCAACAGGAGCTCACCTCTGGCAGTCCGAAGCGCGCCAAGAGAATGCCTTTACCCAGCGCCTCATTTTTGTGGCCAGCGATGCAGACTGTGCACCCTGTTCTCTACGTGCCACATGCCTGGGACGCACCGCCAGCGGCAAGCGGGGACGACGAGTGAGCGCCGTTCGACATCAACAGATCACCTCGGTGCTGCTGGCGCCGCTTCCAAAGATTGCCAAGGAAGCGATTCTGTGGAGGGATGTGGCTGGACGCCAGTTGCGGCGCAGCTGGATGGTGCATTGGCGCCAGCAAACGGTAACGCTGGCCGCCTTACCCGTCAGCTTGTCACCACCAGCTCGTCCCCCTCGTGCGGCTCGCTCCCACCGACGTCTGAGTTGGCCAGAGCGTCTGGGGCGCAATGCGCGCGGCCCGCTCCTGGTGGCCAGCATCCAGGTCACGGGAGTGCCACAGCGCCTTCTTGATCTCCTTCAGCCGCGCTAAGGTCAGCCGACGGATCCCCTCTTCGGATCCCCTCTTCGGATTCCCTCTAGCTAGCCGCGAGCCCTGGCCTCCGCGAGGCCTCCGCGAGCAGGGCGAGGCGGCCCGGTGTCTCGTATTGGATACAGGTGGACACGGATGGGGTCACAGTCCAGCGTGCTGATGCTGCGGCCCTCTTTGGAGCGTACTACAGTTCCCTGTAGCGAGCGCCACCCTCAAGGTCCCCTCAGCGAGGAGGAGTGTACATGTCCTCACGCAAACCGACCGGCACCCGTGGATGGGTGAAGTCCCCACCCCCAAAACCCAAGATCCCTGCCTCCGCGCAAGCCGCTGTCACCGCGCGGGCACAGGAGCTGGTGGACACGGTCTTGACACCCCGCTATGTGCGTGAGCCGCCGTCCGATCCCCAATGGAACTACATCGTCGCACTCTCGACGCGCTGGTACCGGTCGTCTCTCTACTTCTGCGCAACCTACTGCTGCCCAGGTCCGAATGCGCTTTCTCCGTCCTTTGAGGAGCGCTTCGCCCGCATGGAGTTTGCCGGAGAGAACCGCTTCCACCTCGCGTTCATGCGCTACACCGGCGCCTGGGTGGTCGTCTACCACGACCTTCCGCTCGAGGGCTGTCTGACCGCCATTCGCGACGACCCATGGTTCCAGATGGCCTAGCCCCGTTCGTTGCGCATCGTGGTTCTCGTACGCCCTGCTCTCGATGCATCTCGTTGCGCATCCCGTGGGTTCTCCCGCACATTTGGTGACAGGCGCAGAGGCTCCGCCTGCGGTCATTGGGGCTAGCTTGCTGAGGACAGCAGCACGCGCTGACGCAGCAAGTCAAACCTGGCACGGCCATACATCTGGCGCTTGACGAGCTTGAGGCGATGCACCTGTCCCTCCATTTGTCCCTGGCTCCACGTCAGGCGCAGCGCCGCCTCGACCGCGGCATAGTCGCGCTGGATGCCGTCGGCGAAACTGATAATCTCGGCGATCCCGCTGTGGTGCGCCTGCATGAGCCATCCAGCCAGGGCAGCGTCATCGCGCTCGCGCACGAGTCGGAGGAATCCGCTTACTAACACCTGGGCATGGCGGATGGGCGGACTGCGCTCAAGAAGGGCTGTCGTGTAGGCGATAGCGACCGCATCGGGCTCATGGACCGCACCCACGAGCAGCCAACGTGTCTGCCGCGCGGAGAAGGTCCGCACCGGGGATGGGGCCACTTGGCCAGCGAGCGCGACCGGGCGGCGTCCTGGCGTGCGCGGCTCGCTGCGCCAACGCGACAGCTGCTCGCGCAGGGTAGAGGCCGAGCCGCGATACCCCTGGGCCTGGATCTCGCGGAAGAGCGCCGCGGCGTTTTGTTCACCAGCATCCCACCGCTCCCTCAGGTAGCCCTCAAAGCGGTCCGTCTGACACATCCGCTGGCGGCGCGCGGCAGGCTCAGGAAACCCGTCCGCGCGTACAAAACGTCGGACGGTATTGCGGGCGAGCCCGACCTGCTGGGCAATGGCCGCCAGCGGCGTCCCCGACGATACGCTTCCATGACCGCCTCGTAGCGGGCGACACGCCGCTCGCGCCGCGTACGGCTCTCCCGCTCGTGCCGCGGAGCGCGCCGCACCGGTGGGAGAGGCGGCGCGGAGGAGGCGGCGTCGGAGGAGGCGGCGCAGGCGTGGCGGTGAGGGTCGCGGTGAGGGTCGCGGTGAGGGTCGCGGTGAGGGTCGCGGTGAGGGTCGCGGTGAGGGTCGCGGTGAGGGTCGCGTGGTGCTGACCTCCCGAGCGACCTGCGCCAGCAGGCGCTGCTGGCCAACGAGTAGACGGTCTAGACTCTCGAGCAGGTGACTGGGTGGGCGGAGGCTGTTGCCAACCTCCGCCTCCCTTCAGAACCGTGCGTAACTCTTTCGCGTTACACGGCTCCTCGTGATGGCAATCCTTGACGCGGAGACCCGTTCCCCTCGGCGGATTGTCGAGCGGTGAGTTGGTCGTGGCAGTGGACATGGACCGCTTGGAGGTTGCTCTCCAAATTCGTCCCCCCATCGGCTGGACGGACGATGTGGTGCAGTTCCAGGCGATCTTCATCCCGAAAGATCAGCCCACAGCTGGGGCAGCGCCCGCGTTGGCGTCGGAGCAGACGCGCCATTGGCGTGTCTGCCGCCCAACGCGTGCGCAGGCGTGTGCTCCAATACCGGAGATTCCCGTCGTATGGCGAGGCTGTATCCCGTACTTTGCTGTATCCCGTACTTTGATGTACCGCTCGTGGTGCATCGCCGTGTGCTGGATGACTCGGAGGCCCTCGGGGACTCCGAAACACCAGCGCTCTCCGCCGCGTTCGTGCCAGTAGCGCTGAACAATCCAGCGGGCGGATTTGGTGGGATGGCGTCGTCGGCTCCAGCGACGGAGCATCGCGTACAGGGCGTTGTCGCAGTCGTTGAACGCCTCAACGCACAGGACATGACGGTAGTACGCGCACCACCCACGAATCTGAGCGTTCAAGGCGGCGATGAGGGCTGCTTGGGTTGCACCCCTCATCCGTCGCACCGTTGCGTTCAGATCCGTGATGTGACGCTTGACGGACTCCTTGCTTGGCGTGATGCGCACCTTGAACCCCGTCGATATCTTCCCTTTGAGCCGGCTGGCCCTTGTGCGGCCGGCGCGGTACTGGCGAATCGTAAAGCCCAGGAAGTCCAAGCCCACGGCCCCCTGATAGGGATCGAGGGTGTGGGTGATCCGGGTCTTTGACGGGCTTAGGTGCAGACCCATGCCTGTCAACCACTGTTCTACGACTACTTGGGCGGTCATGATCCCTTCCAGATCGCGACAAACCACGGCGAAATCGTCCGCATAGCGCACGAGGCGAGGGCGCACCGGCGCGCCGGCATCCCCCTTCGGCGTGCGGCCGCGTCGAACGTAGGCGCTCTCAACAGCCTGTTGCAGACCGTGGAGGGCGATATTCGCGAGTAGAGGGGAGATTACCCCACCCTGGGGTACACCGCTGGTGGTCGGTCTCACCCGGCCCTCGTCCAACACGCCTGCATGAAGCCAGGCCCGAATAGCCCGGCGCAGCAGGGGAATGGTGTCGAGTTTAGCGAGCAAGGCGGTGGCGTCGATGTTGTCGAAGCAGCCCTTGATGTCCGCGTCGAGCACGTATTTGGGCGCAAACACGACGTGTTTGAAGAGTGCCTCGATGGCATCGTGACAGGAGCGTCCCGGGCGGAAGCCATAACTGTCCGGTTCGAAGCGGGCTTCCCATTGGGGCTCCAGCGCGAGCTTCGCCAGGGCTTGGTGTGCCCGATCCAGGAGGACCGGGATACCCAAGGGCCTGGACTCGTGTGGTTTGCCGGGCTTGGGAATAAGCACGCGTCGGACCGGTTGGGCCGTGATGGTCTCCGGCGTGCGCAGACGTTCCACAAACAAGAGGCGGACGGCTGGGCCAACCGCTTTGACCCCATCGATTCCGGCCGTCTTCTTCCCTTGGTTATCCTGCGTCACGCGCCGCACCGCAAGCATACGGGCGGCCTCAGATTTCATGAGCAGCCGTTGCAAACTGTGGACCGCTTTCGTGTTGCCACAGGCCTGGGCTCGGTAGATGCGCTTTTGCAGGCGGAACACATGCTGCTCCAGCTTCCGCCAGGGAGCCTGCGTCCAGTCTTCGATCCGCGGCGCCGCCGCGTTCGCTTCCGTTTCAGCCATGCGACTCGTGCCTCTGCCTGTTGCCATCCCGTGTCCACGTCAGCGTATCCCGACGCTTTCCGTCGGGCATTAGCTTCTTGGACAATCCTTCCACCAGCGGGCATGAGGCTGGTTACCCTCTCTTCGCCGCGACCGACGAGGAGCGCGCCGCTGGTGATTCCCCCGTTCCGTTGGTTCATGTTGTGTCGCGGTAGGTCCGTGCTATACGCCGGGTGTCGTGTGCGTGAACGAGCGAAGCCTCAACAACGACCCCGCTCCGACACCATGCCCATTTTGGGCCTGGCCGATAACGCCCGTAGGCCAGTCCACCTTGACGACGCTTCAGACGCACGTTCGTCTGCCTGACCATGACGACTTTGCTGGAGGCCCGCTGACCGTGGCGTTCGGCCTGGTACCCCGTTCGGCCCGCTGCTAACCAGAACGTGATAACCAATTTCGTTCCGTGGGGCCGCGCTGTTCCTCCGTTCACGATGAGGGGTGGGTATTGCGCCCACCGATGAACCAACAGTTGTCACCCTGCCCATGGCAGGGTGCGGCAGCCTCCCGACCTCATGTGCCGGTTCAGCTGCCAACGGGTCGCACTGATTGAGCAAGAGGTAGGGATCCTCGACGCCGAGTTCCTTGAGACACTCGCGTTTGTAGCGGAACTCCACCCGGGTGACCCTTGCTTCGCCATCCCAGCCGTTGGATCTCCAGACCTCGTGCATCCAGTCCTTGCGCGAGACGGTGATCTCTTTGGTCTTGTCGTAGATCGTGCAGGTATGGGCTGCGCCTTTGCTGACTCGTAGCCGGTGCAGCGTCTACCGGTCATGTTGGGCTCGAGCGACGACGATGAAGGACTCCTCCTCAGCCTCATCCTCCGCATCTTCGCCCTCGGTATGCGTCTTCCTTCTATGTCCCCTGGTGATGAAGGCGGGAGCGTCGTCGAGGGAAAGCTCCCACTCCGCGATGTCAGCGCACAGGTGGACTTCGCTGACCTGGAGAGTGAAGCCTTCACCATAAAAAGCCAGCGAGGAACGCGTAGAGCAGATGCAGCGCATCCCCCAGCTCGTGCTCCCATAGAAACGCTGCAGACAACCGCGCCTTGCCAATGATGTGGTTGAGCTTGCCCCGACCAATGTCGAAATGGAGACTGGGGCAGTGCAGGATCCACCGCCACTGCCGTCCGGAGCCATGCGCGCGAATGAAGAGGGTCTCCCCGGCGAAGGTCCAGCCAGTGGGGACATCTTCATCCGCCTCCTGACTGGCCTCCTTCAAGAAGTCGAGCTCTTCACCAGCCCGTCAGGGAGTTTGCCTTTGACGTTAATGAGCCAGGTATCGATATTCGCGCCAACGATCACACCGTCAGAGCGCATGTGTTTCCTCCCGTCTGCTTGTTGCTCCGTACACGCCCGATCATTCCGGGGTACACTGCACGTTGGCAAAGGCTTGGATGGGAGCGACCCATGTGCGGCCACCATGCGCGATGCGATGGGCCAGAAACGGGCGCTTGTGGACACGATCCCCACGCGTCGGGCGCGCATCTCCCAGCCCGAACTCCGCCTGCTGCACAAGACCCCCCTCCCAGCCTATGGAGTGCCTGACGCCCATCTGGCCTCATGAGTGTCAACGCCGGTGTTCACGATCCGACCCGCCTCAATGGTGGAACTCGTGTGCGCGAAGCGTGGGCGACGTCGAATTTAGCATGCCTCCGAGCGCTGTGCGGACGAGCGCGCCAACGGGGCGAGTGGCGTTTGGCTGTGAGCGGCTGCGCCCTCGGGCTGGCGACCCGCCCGACGAACAACAGGGCGAGTTGCAAGCACGCATGTGGCGGCGCGACGGCTCGGCGCAGATTGCCAACCGTGCTGAGATGCCAGATGTCGAGGCGCTCTCCCGCTGATGCCGGGGCTGCATCTCGTCATCGACCAGCTGCTGTTGGGGAACCATCCACATCAGGCCTTGGTGGCCTTACTGCCAGAGATCACGCCGCATGTGCATACGATCCTCATCCGCCTCTATGGGGGGCCTGCCTTCTTGCGTGTCGTCGCCCGAGGGGTCCCATTGCAGCAGTTGCTGGCGCTGATTGAACGAGTGGTTGATATCCAGATACAACCGGACCTGCTGCTGCAATATGATCGTGAACTAAGCGCCCATCATGAGCACGCCTGCTAGGTTCGACTGAGCCGTGCTTCTTGCCTGGATAGTCCACTGGGAAGCGCGAGTGACAGATCAACCTGCTGTTGCGTTGCAGACCTGATATGGCGAATATGATTTGAGGCAATTCATGACACTCCGTGCTGGCGAACCGGCTCCGCTCTTCAGCGTGCGCGACCTCAACGGCCGGCGTGTGGCGCTAGGAGATGCTATGGCTATCCTGTCATGGTCGCTCTCTACCGCGCCGCCGCCTGCCCGCTCAGCAATCTGCGCCTGTGGTATTTGCTGCATCGACACGGGCGCTTCTACCGCTATGCGCTGCGCTTGATCGTGCTCTTTGACTCCGATCTACAGCATGCTCATCGCTACCTGGATCGCTTTGAGACCGACGTTCCCCTGATCGCAGCTCGCGGGCAGGAGGTCGACGACCGGTATCGGCCACTCTCGTCGCTACCCAAAGCTATGACGACGCGCTTGACGCGTCGTGGGACCTATGAGGAGGCGCGCTACGCGGGGGTGGGGGCACGGACTGTGCTCGAGAGCCTGCGCACGTTTGATGGGCATCGGAGTAGGCTGCCAACTGAGCTCTTGTTGACGCCCAGCTTAGAGGTTGCACGAGCGCACTATGGGACGGATCCGGACGACTTCTTGCCTATTTCGGAGATCGACCAGTTTGTTCTCCAATATATGCGGTTCCCCACATCGCCTTCCCTGTCAATCTGAGGGTGCCTGTTAGGGTGCCTGTTAGTGAGTGTGCACCCTCAGAGGCTGGTCGTCGATGGCGAGCCTTGTCCTAGGGGCAGCGAGGCCGGGCGCGCCGCGTCGTGCCGCGCGCCCGGC
>CAVTFE010000060.1:0-109726 GCA_963733745.1 uncultured bacterium | reverse complement strand
ATCCCCTTGGAAGGCAATCCTGGCGTCTACATCCGCTATCGAGGCAGCGCTTACACTGCTTCTGATGTTCATGCCGCTTGCGGCAAGTTGCGGCTTGCTATGCTTTCCAGTGATCCATCTGCCATCTATTCAGCGGCACCGCTCACGGCTGTTCGCTTGTCTCTTGCTAGAACCACTATACCATTCGCTCCTCATTGATACTCTCGGCTGAGACAAGTGGCAAACTTCCTTTGTAGGCGCCCACGAGGACAGAGATATTCGTCTTCCTGTTCTGAGGCATACCATACGCCGCCGTGCCTGGGCCGGCCTGACGCTCACGAAGGGTATGGCTTGTCAAGCCATTCTGGTCGCGGCGTTCAACTATCGGCGCACATCAGGAATGTGCCAGCCCACATTCCGCACCTCGATTCAGCGTTTTGTTGGAATTATCGGAATCAGTCCAAATACTGGCACCATGAGGCTTTGTAACAGTTGACCGAACATATTCCCAGATCACCGATACCTTGATGCGCCGTGGGCAACGGCGTCGATTCTGCGCGGTTCACGCGAAAATAGATTCCCCGTGTAGCAATCTTCCTTTGTTACAACTGACCCTGCGAAGTAGCTCCTAAGCCAGAAATAGCCTGGGGTCGTCGGGGTCAGAGAATATAGCGAAAAGTGCGTATTCTGCGGTGCGGAATGTGGGTGCCAGCAAGACCCGATTACAAAACGTCAGCCGCTGTTGAAGAAGTGTAGTTGGGGCTGCTATTGGAGCCAGGAATGCGTTAGCCAAGATGCGAATTCGCGGGTAATCTGCAGAAGGAAGCGGAGGATCAGCCGCTCGTCGATGCGCTGTGCGTGAGGAATAGAAAAAGAGAACGGAAGCTTTCGCTCCCGTTCCTGCCTACTCTGGTGAGCCCCTCGGACTCGAACCGAGAACCCGCTGATGAAGAGGTAGCCTTTTCAGCTTTTTCTGCTCGCCTGGCGCACACGCCGATGTGAAGCCACTTCTATGCCATACCGTAATGCAACAGAAACCATCAGTTAGCTGCTTGACCGAGTATACCATAGATCGTAATTTCATTTGGGATATGTCGGCCGCGTGAGAAGACAGCTAGAGACGTGGCTTCGATCTCTAGATAGCATCACGGGCGATCTGTGGCCGAGTATCCAGTTCGTACTTGGGCCGCAGCACTGGTCAGGTAGACCGCAAGTCTGCCTGCCCTTCGAAGAGTTGAGCAAGTTATCAGCGGCGCAGAGCATGTGTCTGTATCTCCAGCCAAGATACAGCGGGCGTGAATACTGACGTCCCGTCAAAGAATTGAGACGGGATTGAGAAGGCGGGCCGCCCTGGTGGATCCAGAGAGACCTGCAGGGCTAACGCATGAGACTCAGATGAGCAATTGAGCCATGAAGGCATCATTCCAAGCGGCCTGTTTTCGTAGTCCTCGCACACTGCCTGTGCTCGTACTGTGATGGATCAGATTGATGGCGATTTTTCGCAGCAAAGCGAGGTTGTGCCGAGCATGCTGGTCTCGGACGCGGGAAGTATCTTCCTGAAACGTGACATCCAACACCCAATGCAGACTGTTTTCGATGGACCAGTGCTGGCGTATTGCTGCTATCTGCCGCTCATCTTCGACTGACAAACTGGAGAGAAAAAACCGCTTTTCTGCCGTAACTCCTCCATCTGGTTTGACCATCCGAATCAATTCCACCGCCAGAATGCTTTGTATTCCAGGCCATTCTCTGAGAACGTTCAGCTCGGTTGGCACTGGATGCACAAACACCCGGCGCCGAGTGAGACGACCATGACGTTCGTCGAAGGTATCCAGCACGGGCTTCAACGAAGTCGGCACGGCAAAGGCATGCTCCGCAAAGCCGGTTTCCACCGCTTGCAAGGTATGGGGGTGATTCCCTTTCACCGTGAGCGCGCCGTCAGCATGCTGATCAAGAATCGTCTGAGCGATGGCTTTCTGGCAGCCGGCAGCATCGATGGTGACCAGCCCACCGCAGAGAGCCAAACCAGCGAGGAGAGCAGGAATGGCGGTCATCTCGTTGGACTTGCGGTCCACCGCTTCCTGCCCGAACACGAGCCGTTGCTCACTGGCCCACGCACTCACCAGGTGCAATGGCGATTGTTCCCGCTTCCGATCAAATGAGTGCCGGACCGTCTTTCCATCGATGGCCACATGGCCAACCTGATCGGTTCCCAGCCACTGCCCGATCCAGTGGCGAAAACACCGCTCAAATTGGGTGGGATCAATCAGCATGAACACCCGACGAAAGGTGTCATGCGAGGGAATGCCATTCTTCAACGTCAGAAAGCTTCTCAGCCACGCTTCCTTACTCTTGGCATACAGCGCAATGTCGTCCCCACTCTCCGCGCAGGCAATCACTCCACAGATGGCCATGATCAGAATCTCTAGCAGGTCATACTCCACTTTGTAGTCACATCTGGGGTCGTCGATCTCGGAAAATGCCTCGATGAGTTGTTCGAGCAAGGGAGTCACTCCGATCATTCACTCCGATCATTATGGAATGGTGACCTTACTGTAACTCCTCAGCCTATTCCAATTTCTCATGCGTTAGCCCTGGAGAGACCTGCCTGATGTACGATGTGGCGCCCTCACCAATAATCCCGCGCAGGCATCCCTCCGACGATCGCTAAACTGAGGTGGATGGCAAGGCGTCTGCAGACCCACAATCGGCAACGGTATAGTTCGCAGCCCGCGAAATCGAGCAAACAGGCTGCCATAGCGAATTAGGGTGAAGCGAGTCACGCGCCTGGCGAGCTCAGGTTGGCGTGACGCCGCTCAGGAAAGCTACGCTGCGGTCACCGTGATCGTGGCCTGCATGCTGGGATGGATCGTGCACGTGATCTGGTAGGTCCCCGCCGTGGGAAACGTGACCGTCTTGTTGTCACCCGGCGCGAGGTCGAGGCCAGCTGACGAGCTGAACTCGCTTGGCGCGCCGGATGCGGCGGTGAACTGTCCATTCGTTCCCGTCACCAAGTGGTGCGTCCCGCCGGATGAGTCATCAAAGGTCACCGACTCGCCGGCCTTGATAGTGACATTTGTGGTTCCGCTAAAGCTACTCGCGCCCAGACTAATCGTGGCGTTACCGCTACCAGCGCCCGCGCCGCAGGCGGCAAGCAGAGTCAGCAGTACAACAAGTCCAACAGTGACTGACAATCGACGCATAGTCCTTCGCCCTGCTTTCCATAGGTGTGGGGATCTTCTCCTTGCGGGCGCCGCTATTGCCCCACAGGCGCTCGCATAGGTGGTAGTACGGGCCGCTGTTACGGTACCACTGTGTCGCAAGAAACGGGGGAGACAAGGAATGACAGGTGCGAGCTCGTCAGCTGCGGGCGCTCTAGGCGCCTCGAGGTGGCAGGCCGCGCTCCGTCGCTGGCAGCGCTGTGCCGTCGCGTGGCCGTGCGCATGGACTTCGCTGGCCGTCGCTGGAGATTAGTCACCGGCGATCGCCGATTTAGACCTCAATGTAGTTGCCAATAGGCAAACCGGTGCGGGAGGCCATGTCGTCTTTCAATTTGGCGCCAGGATGATGCAAGCGCTTGGTGCGGAGTTGGCGTCTTGTTACAGCCGCGATGGACTTCGCGCTGAGAGGCAGGTAGCTGGGTGGCCGCGAGCGCCTGCTGTAACCCCCTCACGTATACGTACCTGGGCAAGGATACCCGCAGCCTAGATACCGTGCAGCGTACAGTTACGACCCGTTCGATGACGGCCAAGGATGGCGCGCGCCCGCACACCAAGAACCCGTCTCAGGCGGCGCCAACGCTGAGCTATGGAGAGGGGTATGCGTACATGGCGGAGCAATCGCAAGCTGATGAGAAGCGGCAATCGGACGGCGCGCCGAACGCGCCGCAGGCGCGTCGCGGGACCTCGCGCCGCACGCTGTTGAAGGTGGCTACGGCCGGCGTAGCGGGGGTGGTCGTTGGCGGCACCGCGACCCATTACGTCGAAGACGCCCTGCGGCCAGCAACAGCGCCACCACGCGTCACGCCGCGCGCACTGCGTTTCTTCAATGACGCCCAGGCACGGGTCATCACGGCGATGGCCGAGCGCATGTTCCCGCGGGACGACGCCGGCCCTGGCGCTACAGACGCCCACGTGCTCGACTACATCGACGGGCGGCTCGTCAGCGCCTGGGGCCTGGGGGGGAGGACGTATCGGCAAGGCCCCTTCTTCGCGCCACAAGACAGCGGCCATGGATTGCAGACGCCGATGACACCGCGCGACATCTACCAGTATGCGCTCGTGGCGCTTGACACCTACTGCCAGCGCCAGTTCGGGACAAGCTTTGATCAGGCGTCGTCCAGCCAGCAAGATGACACGCTGCATGCGTTGGAACAAGGCAAAGTGGACACCTTTACAGCCATCCCCGCGGTGCAGTTTTTCGCCATGTTCCGCCAGAACGTGCTCGAGGGCCTCTTCGCAGATCCGCTCTACGGAGGCAACGCCAATCTCATTGGCTGGAAATGGATTGGCTTCCCGGGCGATCCCATGGCCTATGGCGATCCCTATGGCAAGCTCATCGACAAGTTCGACACGCCCTACGACGTCGAGCCCAAGCCGCTGCAATAGCGGTGAGTTCTGAAGGATCAGCGAGTCATCGCGTCACCAAGGAGGCGCAGGATGCGACTGCCAGAGACCGATGTGGTCATTGTCGGCGTAGGGTGGGCTGGCGGCATTTTGGCCGCCGAGCTCACGAAGGCCGGGCTCCATGTCGTGGGGCTCGAGCGCGGACATGCGCGCGGCACAGGCGATTTCCAGCATGACATCGACGAGCTCCGCTACGCCGTCGATTATGAGATGATGCAGGACACCGCACAGGAAACGTGGACGCTCCGGCACACGCTGGGCGAGCGTGCGCTGCCGATCCGGCAGCTTGGCTCGTTCCTGCCGGGCACGGGGGTTGGCGGCGCGGGGGTGCACTGGCAAGGGCTGACGTGGCGCTTCGAGCCGCGCGATTTCACCATCCGCTCCAGCACCCTCGCGCGCTACGGCGCCCAAGCGATACCCGCAGACAGCACGATCCAGGACTGGGGCATCACCTACGAGGAGCTCGAGCCCTATTATGACAAGTTCGAGTACATGGCCGGCATCGCCGGCAAAGCGGGCAACCTGCAGAGCCAGATCCAGCCAGGAGGCAATCCCTTCGAGGGCCCGCGTGCGCGCGACTATCCGCTCGGCCCCATGCTCGACGCCCACGCCCCCGTGGTCTTTCGCGACGCCGCCAAGAAGCTCGGCTATCACCCCTTTCCCTCGCCGTCGGCCAACCTCCCGCGCGCCTACACGAATCCAGACGGCGTCATCCGGGGCGCCTGCACCTATTGCGGCTTTTGCGAGCGCTTTGGCTGCTGGGTGGGCGCGAAAGCTGATCCGACCGTGACCGTCCTGCGGACGGCGCAACAGAGCGGCAAATTTGAGGTGCGCACCGAGGCCAATGTCTTCCAGATCGCCCATGATGGCACACGCGCCCAGAGTGTCCTGTATGTGGACGCGGCGGGCAATGTCCAGGAGCAGCCGGCGAACATTATCATCCTCACCGCCTATGTGTTCAACAATGTACGACTCCTCCTGCTCTCGCAGATGGGGACGCCCTATGATCCCCAGACGGGCGCTGGGGTGGTGGGCAAGAACTACTGCTATCAAGTGGGCAGTGGCGGCGCTGGCTTCTTCGAGAAGGTGACGTTTCACCGCTACATGGGCTCGGGCGCCAATGGCTACACCATGGACGATTTCAACGCCGATAACTTCGACCACACCGGGCTTGGCTTCATCGGGGGAGGCGGGATCTCCTGCGGCGCCAGTGGCGCGCGACCCATCCAGAGTCTGCCGGTTCCGCCGGGCACGCCGACCTGGGGCGCGCAGTGGAAAGCGGCGATTCGCAAGTACTATGACCGCGTGATCTCTGTGGGCATGCAGGGCGAGAGCATCGCCTACCGGACACACTTCCTCGATCTCGACCCCACCTACCGCGACGCCTGGGGCCAACCGCTCCTGCGCATTACCTTCGACTGGGAGGACAACGAGCGCAAGATGGCGGCGTTTGGCGCGGCGAAGATCAAAGACATCTTGCAAGCGGCGGGGGCCGACATCGTGGCCGTGAACGGCCAGTTGCCAGCGCACTACGACACCGCTGTCTACCAATCCACCCACAACACGGGCGGCGCGATCATGGGGGCTGACCCAGCGACCTCCGTCGTCAACAACTACGGCCAGATGTGGGACTTCGCGAACGTCTTTGTCGTCGGCGCCTCAGCTTTCCCACAAAACGCTGGCCGGAACCCGACGGGCACCGTTGGCGCATTGGCGTATCGCGCCGCGGACGGCATCGTCAACAAGCGTGTAGCGACGTAGGACCCCTTTGAGGAAGGCGCCAAGCACCGAAGACGGACAGGTGAGACGCTCAAGCGATGACTCTCCCAATGGAGGTAATGGACGGCATGGACACTCAGCCGCTGCCTACCTTGGGCGCGAGCGGGCCGCCTAGGCTGACTTGATGTTGGGGTGATAGGATGCGAGCATGGACACTCGCACTCCCTACCAGACCGATGTCAGCGACGAGGAATGGGCCTTCGTCGCTCCCTATTTGACCTTGCTGCCCGAAGACGTGAGCCAACGCAAGTATCCCTTGCGTGAGGTGTTCAACGGCGTGCGCTACATCGTGAAAACCGGCGCGCACTGGCGGCTGATGCCGCATGACCTGCCGCCGTCGCCTTCGTGTACCAACAGATGCGTCGCTGGATGGCCGCGGGCTGCTTCGAGGCGATCGTGCACGATCTGCGCATCCTGCTGCGGCGCGCCGCGGAGCGTCCGCCGACGCCGACGGGCGCGATCCTGGATGCGCGTACCATCCAATCGACCCCCGAGAGCGGAGCGCGCGGCGGCTATGACGGACACAAACGGCGCAAGGGCTCCAAAGTCCATGTCGCCGTGGACACGCTCGGTCATCTGCTGGCGCTGCTCGTCACCCCAGCCAATGAGCAGGAGCGCGCGCAGGTCGAGGAGTTGGCCAGAGGCGTGCAAGCGTCACCGGCGACCATGTGGAGCTGGCGTACGTGGATCAGGTACACCGGCAGAGCCAGCGGCCGCAGCCGCCGCACACGGCATCCAGCTGGCGTCGTCAAACTGCCCAGCCAAGCGGGCTCGTGCTTTTGCCGCGGCTTCTGAGCGTGATTCGCCTCCGCCCTCCGCCCCTGCGCCACACGAGCGTCTCGCCACCACTGGCGCTCTGCACCCTGCCTCCCTGTCTCCGCTCATCCCACCGTGACGTGAGTCCCTAGGCCATTGGCGCGCGTCCGCTCTCGGCGCAGGATCATCGTCGCGCTGGTCGACCTTGCGGTACTTGGCGCACTGCTCCTGCTGGTGTCTGGCTGTAGCTTGGTGAGCGCCGACCACGCGTCCGATCTGCCGGGCAACGTGCCGCTGCCTGCGCAGAGCGCGTTTGTCAAGCAGACCCAGCCGGGGTGTTCCACCTGCACGGGGCAGTCTTGGTACTTCAAGGTCGCCAGTACCCCGCCGCAACAGGTCGCCAGCTTCTACACGGCGCACTTGGCTCCAAGGGGATGGCAGGAGGTCAACTGTCAGCTCTACTCCCCCGAACACGCCCACTGCCTCGCCCGCGACGACCGTGACGTGCTCACCATTATGGGCGTGAGTCAGCCTCTCTTCGCGATCACGCCACCACGTGGCGGGGTCGTCCTGGCGATTACGCTCTTAGCCACGTGACATGGGCATGTTCCCGGCAACTGCCCATACCATAGGCGCGCACATGGCGGCGCATCGTGGGGTATGCGACGGCACGCTCCACAGAGGCCGAGGTGCGCAGCCAACACGCGCCACGATTTGGGCGGTCGTCAGCCCCGAATTTGCGATCGCTTCACGTAGTGATCGGATCTCTTCTTGCGTTGCCATCATCACCTTTTCACACGTGTTTTCTTGACCACCCAGCGAAGTTACGCAACATTACCCACGATTTCCCCGCATTACCCAGCCTCTCAGGCAATACTTACCTCAGTCGTTAGCGGCGCCATCAGGTCGGGGCTTTGGTCCAGGTCTCCGCGGTTGGGCCAAATAGCGGCTGAGGGAGTCTTCATAGACCAACCACATTGAGCCTACTTTGACGGCATCAAGTTGGCCCTGAGTGATGAGGTAATTGATATGGGTCCGGGTGAATCCGGAGTACACGCTCGCCTCGGCCACCGAGAGAATAGGCCGATTTGCGTCGATGATGTGTCCCATAACCTCCTCGTCCCAAGCCACTTTGCGGCCACCGTGCAGTTGCCGGAATTGTAGCATCAGGAGCTTGGTGATTCAACAGTTGACAGATATCTGCAAGTTGTCGTATGATCGCGGGGTACGAGATGGGTGAACGACGTCGAGGACGGATTCCGGTCGCTGAGTACGAGGCTGTGGTCGGACGTATGCTGACGCGTGACTGGTTCACGCTCGACACGTGCGACACGCTCACACAACTCGACCTCGTTGAGAGCCTTGTCACCACTCATCCCGCCCGTTATCCATCGCGTGGCGCAGCTGTCCGCTGGTTGCTGGATAAAGCGATGGATCAGGTCATCGCCGCCTGTGAAGCTAGCGCTGACACCGGAAGTGTCCGTATTGCAGATTTCCTTCGGCAGCGTCGCAGCGGTGTAACTGTTGTTGAGATTGCCCGCACGTGGGGGATCAGTCGCGAATACGTCTCGCGCACAGTCAGCCGACGAGCGACGCAGCTCGTTACACGTCGGGTGCTTGCGCTAGGGCGGAAGACGCTGATAGCACGCCAGCCCTCCGAGACGGATGGGCGCAGATTGGCCTAAATTAGGCGAAAGGGAGGAGCAAAAAGAAAGGCACACATTTGGCGTCAATTATTGCCAATTTCGTGTGACTTTCCAGTTGGCCTAGATGTCTTGCCTCGGGGTATTTTTCTGAGAGGCCTGCATGCCGGAAATGTAGCGGTGTGGAGCGGGAGACGGGACTCGAACCCGCGACAGCCTGCTTGGAAGGCAGGTACTCCAATTTTCTTCGCCTGCCAGCCGCAAGCGCCCTTAAATCCAGAACTTCTCGCATGAGGATATTGTACGGCGGTGGCGCGACAGATGCCCAATATCCAGGACCTCCTGCCATGTCTTGGACCGCTAGCTTTTCGTGCCACCCCATTCGCCCGAACTGCAGCCCGCCGAGCAAGCGTGGTCACTCACCAATATGTCGCTGATCACCGCCATTTCTCGAGCATCGAGGAACTCAAGAGGCGCACCTAGCGTACTGCGTCGTGCTCCAACTCCAGCCTGACCGCATCCGCTCGACTATGCGCTTCTACTGGAGGATGCAGCGCCCCAAATTGCGACAAGGACACAGAAGCAGTTGATTTGACTACTGTCCAATATGAATGTGACCCGTAACGCAAAAGGGAACGCAGGCATCTTTAAATGCAGGATCTACAAGTGTAGGGTAGTAGGCCGATGCAGACGGAGATCCGGCCATCATGTCGTTGTGCGTGAAGGTGTCGCCTTGGTTGCTATTATTGTGTGGGTGAGCGACAATTGTGGGGCGATCTGCGTATAGCGTATTTGACGTTCACCGGCACTGGCGCTGAATACGACAGGGCGCTGGATAGCCTAGTCGCTCCTGAGTGAAGCGCACCGTGAGGTGTGCGCTCTCCACCTTCGCACTGATCTTTCTCGATATAGTCCGGCTTTCTATTCGCTCGGGCAAAACAGCAGTTTAATAGCGCTCCGCAGTTGTGGAGCCTAGAACGGTCACACAGTCAGGTCGGATCATACCCGGCGCGGAGCGCGCACATGACCATACATCCTTCAACGAGCGATGGATCGCCGCATGTCCCCACTACGGGTCGACCGACGATGGACGAGGCCATTCACTGGTTTTACGAGCGCCGGTTAATGACCGCCACCTATCGACCAGCGACGCAAGACAGTTATCAGCGCGCGCTAGAAGAGTTCCGATCGGTGTGCGCGGATGTTATTTATGTTGATGAGCTAGACCTTGGATGCGTGCAACGGTATGATCAGGAACTGCAGCGACGCCAGCAGCGGCTGAACAGCAGGCGTATAAAGATTGCGGCGCTGAAAGCCTTCGTTGTCTTCCTCGAAGAGGAAGTGGCGCTTAGCATGTCATTTGCGCACGAGATCACTATTCCATTGCAACCACGCGCCCTGCCTGCGCGTCCAGTCGACATTGACGACGCTGCGGCGCTCATGCGCGCAGTGCGGGAAGAGCGGAAGCCACGCGATATCGCCCTGATGACACTGCTTCTGCGCACCGGCATGTCACTGACTGAACTGACAGAGTACACGGTAGCGGACCTCGATTTGCCGTCAGACGACACAGTCGCCACGCGCGCGCAGAGAAACGAGAGTTGGGGTCGTCTGCGCCTCGGCAGCTGGCCGCCTTCTCACAAGCAAGAGGCGCCGCTGGATGAGATCAGCTGCCAGGCGCTCAACGCCTATCTGGCGATCCGTCCCGCGAGCCCGCATCCCCAGCTGTTCTTGACCTCGCACGGCACGGCGCTCAGCTTGCAGGGAGCGTGTAACGTGGTGAAACGGTACGCCCGCGTGGCTGGGCTGGCATGGGCGCATGCGCGCTCGCTGCGCCAGGGTTTTGTCATACGCCAACTCGCCACCGGCGCCTCCCTCACTGCGGTGCAAACCCAGCTCGGCCACAAGCGCAGGAGCACCACCCGTCGCTATGCTGGAGTGGTTACGACCGCTCCAAAGGCGACCGCGCTGCAAGGTCGCACCTGCGGGGTGTTGATTATCCATGAACAAGACCACGTGCGCAAGAGTCTACGCGCGCTCCTCGCGAGCGCCAAACACCAGGTCTTTGAAGCGCTGGACGTGGAAAACGCCCGTGACATGCTGCGCCTCAGCCGCCTGGCGCTGGTAGTACTGCTCTCGGTGGATTCATCAATGCAGGGGACAGCAGACCTGCTGTCCGACCTGCTGTCGGGCGAGAGCCAATTCGCAGAACATCGTGTCGTTGCCCTCATGGAGGGAGGCGCTCGTGTGCCCAAGAAGGTCATGGGGACCCTCATGGCTCATGACGTCCCGATCATGACCCAGCCCATCGATCTCAACATCCTGCTCATCTACCTGGCGCGCGCCTATGCAACACTCGATCCCCAGAGCGCTTCCATGACGCGCTGACGGGTAGCGAGCGAACAATTGAGATCGCCTCTCCGGTTCTACCTCACCCGCCAGCCGCCATGTCAGTTACGTCCTGTATCTTCTGTACTTTGAGGAGGGCCAGCTAGGAAAGGCCTCGCCTCTCTGGTAGATTGGTTCTTGTCGAGGGAACCTACCGAGCCAGAGAGGACGAGATGACCCACTACCAGCTTACCGTTGATAGCGAGATGGTGCAACGACTCTTTGCCGACAATGACCAGCTCGCGCGCATGCTTGAGCAAGTGTTAAACCAGGTGCTGGAGGCGCAAGTGGCCGAGCACGTGCAGGCCGAACCCTATGAGCGCACGCAGGAGCGGCGCGGGTATCGCAATGGGTACAAACCCCGCCAGCTCACCACGCGGGTGGGGACGTTGGCCTTGCGTGTGCCGCAGGTCCGTGACGGGTGCTTTTCTCCTGAGCTCTTCGAGCGTTATCAACGCAGCGAACAGGCGCTGGTGTGCACGCTTATGGAGATGGTCGTCAACGGTGTCTCGACCCGTAAAGTGGCGCAGATCACCGAAGAATTCTGCGGGAAAGCGTTTTCGAAGTCGACCGTGTCCGACCTGTGCCAGGGCTTGGATCCGCTGGTCAGCGCCTGGAACGAGCGCTCCTTGGCCGAGCAGCGCTATCCGTTCGTGCTCGTGGATGCGCTCATCCTCAAGATCCGTGAAGCAGGACGCGTCCGCGCACGCAGCGCGCTGCTGGCGATTGGCGTCAACGAGGCGGGGTACCGGGAGATCCTCGGACTGCAGCTGGGCGACAGCGAATCGGAGCGCAGTTGGATGGAGTACTTCGTCTGGCTCAAAGGGCGCGGCCTCTCCGGCGTCGATCTAGTCGTCTCCGATTCCCATGGCGGGCTCGTCAAGGCCGTTCGTCTCCAGTTCCAAGGCGCAACGTGGCAGCGCTGCCAGACCCATCTGTCGGCCAACGTCAGCGACGCGGCCCCCAAGGCGCTCCAGGAAGCGCTGCATCGGCGGGTGCGCGCGATCTTTGAAGCGCCCGACAGCGCGACGGCTCGTGTGCTGCTCGAGAAGGTCTGCGCCGAGTACGCCCAGAGCGCTCCCTCGGCCGTCGCCACCCTCGAGCGGGGCTTCGACGACGCCACCGCGGTCCTCGCTTTCCCTGAGCCCTATCGCCGTCGCCTGCGCACCACCAATGCCGTCGAACGGCTCAACGAAGAGGTGCGTCGGCGTGAACGGGTGATCCGCATCTTCCCCAACCGCGAGTCGGTCGTGCGCCTCCTGGGGGCGTTGCTCATGGAACAGGATGAGGCCTGGACCACCGGCAAACGCTACTTCGAGATGACGGCCTATTGGCAGTGGCGCTCAGACCACGCAGAACCGACAGAACAGGAGGTCAACCACCTCCACACCGCTTAAAGATATGGATCTGCCAGACGAGCAAAGTACAGATAATCTCGGACTTGACCGCCATGTCTGGCTGGTCCGCTCCGCGACCTACATCGCTAAGAAACTGTTTTGAAAGTCATCCGGCCGGGCTGGAAAGTGCGGCAGGAGGGGTGGGACGAGCCAGTCGACGCAGCATGAGGTGGCTCATGGCGGCGTAGATGAGCGCCTCGCTCGACTCGACCTGGTATTCGTAGTCCTTTGACAAGCGGCGGAAGCCGCCGAACCAGCTGAAGGTCCGTTCCACAAGCCAACGATGGGGTTGCACGGCAAAGGCGCTGCGGGGCTGGGCAGCAGGGCGTTTCACCACCTCCACGTCCCAGCCCATGAGGTCGCGGAGATCCTCCACTAGTTGGCCCCCATAGGCCGCATCGGCCCAGACCAGGGACAGGCGCGGGAACTCCGGCCCGTAGAGCCGCAGGGCATGCGCCACTAAACGTGCCCCGTCGCGATCCTGCACATCGGCGGCGGAGACGACGACCTTGAGCACGAATCCCTGCGTGTCGACCAAGAGATGGCGCTTGCGTCCCTTCAGCTGCTTGTGGGCGTCGAAGCCCCGAAGGCCCCCTTTTGACTGGTCTTGACTGTCTGACTATCCACAATCGCGGCGCTGGGGGTCGCCTCCCGTCCCAGCCGACGACGGCTGCGTTCGCGCAGCGCGGTGTGGATGCGTTCCCACGTCCCCTCGTTGCGCCAGATCCGAAAGTAGTAAAAGGCGGTCTGCCACGGCGGCAGGTCGTGCGGCATGGCCCGCCACTGGTTGCCGCCGCGGACCACGTACAAGATAGCGTTGACGATCTCGCGCCGACTGTGGCGCGCGGGTCGCCCGCCGGGCTTGACCGCCGGCACCAGCGGTTCCAGAATGGCCCACTCGACATCGCGGAGGTCGCTGGGATAGGCTTTGCGCACCGCGGCGCTCTGTTCCTGCTTCATGCCGCCAGTCTAGCACACCCACTCACCCTTTCAAAACAGGTCAGCGCCGTACTTCCAGAGCGCAACCAGTCGATGCTGATCAACCGGCCCGAAGACAACTCCGTTCAATCTTGGAGGACGCTGGCCATCTGGTCTTTGAGGCGCCAGATGCTGTCATTGGTCGTGACATGCTCCGACTCAGTCGCTTGTCCCTGGTAGTGCTCCTCCATCTCCGCGCGCCGCTGTGGGAAAGCGCCGAGTTGCTCTCTGACCTGCCACCGAACGGAAATCTCCTGGCAGATCACCGAATGATTGCGGTCTTCGCGGGGAATGATCCTTTTCCCAAGTCGATGAGCAACGCGCCCGTTGCCTGCGATATCCCGATTCTAACGCGCCCCATCGACATGAATGTGCTCCTCATCCATCTTGCGCGCGCCTACGGCGAATTAGTCGCTCTGCGGGAGGCGTCCACTGGCTGGGTTGCGGCGCTTGGAACACCTGCTGTCGACAGCGGGCAGTAGTGATCTCAGCACAGGCGCTACCACGCTCGTCTGCAGACGCCTTGCTGAGTTCACCCGATGATGAATGAGTCGGAATATACCGCAGCGGCCCCTGATGCATTGGCCTGGTTCTGGTTGGGCGCATACGACAGGCTCAGACGGTATGTTCCCGCAGACCAGCCCGCGCCCATGTCCATGTTTTGTGAGAAGCCAATGGATTGTGGCGCGTCTGCGCCAGCGAGAAATCTCGACGACTTTCACGGGGCGGGGCTGAGAGCATTGTCTAACCTGTATGCCATGCGCCTCCACGTGAAGTATTCAAGCGTCAGCAGACCGCAATCTGCATGATGATCCGTGGCCCAGATCGAGGTCGCCAATCCGTTCTGAATCGTCGCCACGATGGATTCTTGAGGACCGAAGCGCTCTCTTCGCGAGGGTAATCTTCACCCCTCCAGCGGCGCCTCCGGACTTGGCGTGTCGCTCGCTGTGGCAGCAGGAGTCGCGTGATCTCCTTGGTCCTCCTGAGGAAGTGGATGGACGCGCGCACCCTGCCGTCGCCGCGAGCAGAATCGAGCGTGAGGGCAGCCGTCGCGCGCGCGGCATAGCTCCATTTCCAGCGCATGTTGGTATCCTCCTTGATGAAGAAAGACGCCACTCCACCAGCGACCAGTTCCAGCGACCATGCGGAACTAATCGCCAGACTCCTCGCGCTTTATCATACTCTCGATCTCTCTCTGCGAGAGCCGGACACCTTGCTGGGCGCCCGGCTCTCCGCCTATTGGATATTCCCGCCGCGCAGAGATGCGACGGGATTCAAACGCTGTGACGCGAACTCAACGCTAGGAAAGCGTAGCTTCCAGGCGCTACGTCCATGCGTCGCGGCATAGAGGACACGCGCTCCAGGCACGATGGTCAGACCAGCCACCTCGACATTCGGCAGGCCAGCGCCCGCGGCCTTCCACGTGGTCGAGCCGCTATCGAGCGTCATCACGCCGAAGTCGGACGAGGCGTACAGATCGCCGGTCACGTCGTCCCGAACGAGATCGGTGACGGGCAAGTCGCCGATTGGGTTGAGCCGCCATCGAGGTTCGTCCAGGTCGCCGTCCCGGCGATGGGATTGTAGGTGACCTCGAAGACATGACCAGGCGTTGTTGCGGTATTGAAGTTGTAGCCCGAATACGAGATCCAGGCATGGTTGGCGTTGCTTCGGATCGACGTAGATGCTGCTGACAAACCGGCCGGGCGAATTAGCGGCCAGGGTGTCGATCCGTGTCCACGTCACGCTGCCAGGAGCAGCGTTCGCATTCTTCGAGATGAACACACGACCTGTTCCGGTCGCGGCCCACAACGTGCTCGTGTCACCCTTGCTGCGCTCGATCGCCGCGACACAACCGTCCCGAGCGTGGCACACGACCGCGGCTCCGAGTCGAGCCGCCATAGGCGGCGACCCGTCAGATCGGTCGCTCCCGCAGGCCCGATGCGGCACGAAGTCGCCGCAGGCTGGATTCGCGGCGGAAGTCGTGAACTCAGGGCAGTTGGCCTCGAGGTAGGCCTGATTGCCACCCCAATCCGGCGTCCGCCAGACGCTCTGGGAACCCTGGTAGATCGTGCCAGCGTTGGCTGGGTTTGGATCAGCGGTCACTGGTGGATAGAAGTACGAGCCTTCTGGGCTGGAGACGATCGGCCCCGTCGCGATGACCCACTTGGTCGGGTCACCGTTGCGGAAGTTCACATCTGTCGCCTGCCCGGTGAAGGTGTTGAAGCGCAGGGACGAGTTGGTCGCGCTGAAACCGGACTGGCCACCGTCGCCGTAGATGATCTGCGGCCAGTTGGTGGTCGAGCCGTAGGTCTCGAACGTGCCGTTGTCCTGCGTGCCACCCTGCAGATGCTTGGGATTGTCCGCCGCGACGGAGAGGCTCTGGAACTGGAGTGTCGAGAGGCCCTCGTTCAGGCTGGACAATTGGGTCGGGATGCGCGAGAGCAGCTGCTGGCAGAGCGTGAGATCGGAACCACTCAGCCCGCGCCGGCGCATTGCGACGACGTGTTGGCGAAGCTGCCGCTCGAGCGCATCAGGCCGCCATCAGACCCCTCGAAGAACTGCGTCGGGTTCGATGGGTTGACGACCAACGCATGCTGGTCAGGGTGAATGCCATTCGGCGTGCTTGCCGAGGTGGCGTCCCACGACTCATCGGTGAAGGACTGGCCCGCGTCGGTCGAGTAGAGCACGCCACGCGAGTTCGAGACCAGACCGTACTCACCATACTGGTACGAGCCGCCGAGATAGACGGTGTCGGGATATCCAGCTGGCGTGACGACGTAGTTGTCGTACCAGCACTGGCCCGTGCAGTAGTCTTCGTTCTGCGACGCTCGTCAGATTGGTGAAACTCGCCGCTCCTGACGCGTCGTCGGTGCGGAAGAACTGCGCCTCTGCCGCTGGCTGCGCCTGTCGAGCCATCGCCAACGTACATGCGCGTCTTGCCATTACCCAGTTTCGTCACCGCGAACTCAGCGCGGTCGGTATTCTCAGCCAGGCGCGACCGGCGTGTAGATCTGGCTGGAGAACGTGCTCCGCCGTCCGTCGAGCGCCAGATGCCCTGCTGATACGCCGCCGCGTAGACGATGCTCGAATTGCTGGGATCGAGCTCGACATGGTTGACGCCACGAGCCGAGGCGTTGCCATCCCAGATGAACGAGAATGTCGCGCCGCCATCAGTGGACTTGAAGAGACCAAAGGGCGGTCGCGCCGTTGGCGGATTCGATGTCACCCCGCCACTCAAGACGGAGCTGATCCCGCGGACACCGCGCGTCGAGCTGACATAGAGAGTGCTCGGGTTGTTCGGATCAACCACGATCGAACTGATCGAGCGGCCGGCGAAGGCGTCACCAGTGTAGGTGCCGTTGCCAGGAGTTGTCAGGCGGTGACCTGCGACGCAGATGTGTCCAGGTGTCGCCGCCGTTCGTCGACTTGTAGACGCCCAGACCCGCTTCGGAGTCCGCTGAGGCGTTCGGCTCACCCGTGCCGGCGTACAGGGTATTGTGCGCCGCGTCGTAGGTCAGCGTGCCGATGGCGTTGGTCGCGAAGCTGCCGGAGACGAACTTCCACTGCAGGTTGTTCGTGTGCAGCGCCTTGTCGGTGCGCCAGACGCCGCCACCCGCTGCGGCAACCCACAGCGTGCAATGGCCGTTGTTGCATCCTGGGGCGATGGCCAGCGCCGTGATGCGCCCAGAAGTGGTGTAGTTGGCGCCTGAGAAAGTCAGAACGCCAGGGAAGTTGGCCGAGCTTGGCCCGACCAGGCTCCACGAGCCGGCGCTATGCTTGCCGTTGCCATTCCCTTTGACTTTGCCAAATGCCGTCTGGGCGTTGATCGACGCCTGAACGGGAATATCAGTGGCAGGATAGGCGCGCTGGGCGAACGTCTTCTTGCTCAAAGCTTGTGTCGAGGCGTCCGATCTCTCCGGTCTTGGCGTCTTCATCTTCGTTGAATTTGTCCGCCCAGGGTGGGCGCGAATAGGTGGCGCTGGCGGATGCGTTCATCACGCTGAGGCGACGGTAACGATCAGGGCCACTGCGGTTACGGCGCCGAATCCCGAGATGAACCAGCGGGACTCGTCCGAACCTAACCAGATTCTGCATGCGCTTTGGCATTCTTCCTCCCCGTACTTGTCACGCTGCGTGGCGTATCGCTCACTGCAGACGCTACGTTCCTCCACAGAACAGCCAAAGGATTCTGCTGACGCGACGGCGATTGCTTCACTCGATGCGCATTGGGATGTGTTCCCTTGCCGGTTCACCCAGAGCGCGGCAGTGCGATCTGACAGGTTGGCCGACGCGTGTTCAACTCATCGTTGAGTCTGTTACGCCTCCATTTCCATAGCGCAATGGCTGGGGCTTTTGCCCGGGCTCATCCATTGCCCAGGCATAAAATACATTCCTGAAGTGCTGACATTGCTGCCAGCGCTGATGATCTACAAATCGCGAGCTAGCGATCTCCCGCCGACACCTGGAAGACACGCGTACCCCAGTTGCGACGTCCATCCGCGGTCTGGCTCGACTTGGGCGGGATATACTCCGTGGCCAACCAGAACGACCCTTGATCTGGATCGAGCGCCGCCCACGAATAGTCGCCCCAGCGTGTCGCATTCGGGTCATAGGGCCCGGTCCCACGCGCTGCGACATGGATGCCGCCAAAGTGGCGTTGATCATCCTGCAGCATCGTGTAGACCGCGCTGGGGAAGGTGCTCGCTCCAGTGAGCGTCATCACGATCGTCGCGCTGCCCTGCCCATTGGTCTGGATCGCTGGGTAGAGCAGATAGTTGCCACGCGAGGCGACGTAGCCTTGCGCGGCGACAGTCGCGCCGCTGATCTTCTTGTTCTGCAATTGCGGCGTGACCTTGAACCAGGCCGCGCCAGCGCGCTCGTCGCATCGCCCTGGGGGGTGAGCACCGTATCCAGCGCGCCCCAGAGGCTGCCATTGATGAATTGCACCTGCTGCATGCGGTCATCGCCGGAGTCAAGGGTGCTGGACGAGCCCTTCTGCACGGCAGCTGGTGGCACGCCGTACGTCTCACTGCCGATGACGACACTGGACAGCTTGGGCACGCCACCCTGGCTCACCTTCTCGCGATCCGTCAGCGCCCACACGCCGAGCCGGTTGTCCGTGGTGAGAGTAGGGATCGAGCGCGCCCATCATGAACTCAGCGTCTGACGGGCCATTCGTGATGGCTGGCTGCACGCCAACGGCGATGTCGCCACCAATGCTGAGATTGTCGAACTGCGCAAAGTGGAGGTGCTTCGCATGCTGAAGCAGATCCGCCTTCGAGATGGCATAGATCTGCGTGCCGTTGAACTCTGGGCCCAGGATCGAGAACTCATCGGTGCTGATGTAGAGATTCTGCTGATCGATGCCCAGGCGCGGCTGGTCGCCAAAGCACGGGCAGCCGGGATGGCTCGGCGTGCCGTTCGTCCCGTCGTCCGTCGCATCGAGGTGATACACCGTCCATGGCGTCGTCGGATCGCCCGAGGTGTTGACCGCGATATCGGTGCGCGCATGGTCGGTGAACATCTGGCCCTGACCGCCAACGGTGCTGATGAAGAGGATGACGGCGTACCAGGTGTGCGTCGCAGGCTCGTAGTAGCAACGCGGATCGCTGGTGAACTCGGTCAAGCCCTCGTTGAAGAGGACATTGACGTTGAACGGTCCGGCGACACGGTGGCCATTGGTGCGGTAGATGGAGTAGGCCGAGTTCACCGGTTCGACCACGAAGCCATTGCCCACGCACAGCCCTTGATCGGGTGGCTCGAACTCCGCGCCAAAGTTGACTGACGCCGCTATCGCGGCTGCCGACGCCATCAAAGTTCGTCAACAACGCGCCAGCATGTTGATCGTCCAGCGCTCCGTTCCCTGCGCTCGGACCCTGAGTCGATGGATGCAGTTGCGCGTTACGGAGTTGGACGCTGATGCGGCGAGTGGGCGCCTTTGATGACATTCCTTGCGCTGGCGGAAGACGCGGCGGCGCTGGTCTGCGAGGGCGTAGCTGATCCAGCTTGCGGGATCAGGCCGGCGCGTCCGCTATAGTTGGGAGCGCTCGCGGCCTGCGTGCGGGGGGCAAACGCATAATAGGCGCCAATGACCACGGCGGCTATGGTTGCGACGGCGGTGAGGGGAACAACGAGTCGTCGGAGGGTCACTTTTCCAAGGTGGGAACCTGATGCGAAGCGCATATCTGCAATCTCCTAGCCACTCATCTGCGTGTGGATCAGATCGGACGATGTCTCCATCCCGATCTGGTCGAGACTCGACCAAGCAGTTCAGTGTTCGAAGCGCGTCGATACGGCGCGTTCATGGTGACGTGACGAGAGAAACTCACCTCCTGCTAGACGCATGTCTCGGTCAAGGTAGTGGGTGATCTTCACACCCTCCTAGTCTGACAGGGACACCTCTTAATAGGTCACGCTAACCTCAAGGGAAGCACGTCCACACAGTCTGTGACCGAGCGGACTTCCCTCACCTTAGAGGTGACGAAGCAGGTGATCTGGAGTAACTGAGGGCCCGGAGCCGCGTTGCATGCATTTGGCGTCGCGGGGTAAGTTGACCTGTGAGATGCACTTTGTCTGTGCAAAGGCAGCGAGGGTACGATTTCTGGCGACTAGACGTCGGTATGGTTGCCAGCGATGCACGACGTGGAATGAATTATCACGCTCTGAGCGTGAGCGGCTTGTGGCGTTGGCGCTGAATCGCAGGATAACGTCGTAACAAATTGGCCCTCAAAAGCATCTAGTGAGCAGAGGGTTACTATCCAGAGCTCCTCCTTTCTGTCGTAGTAGCAATGCAGACGAGTACACCGAGACATCCTGTGTTACTCCATGATCACTGGCCCAATACGCGCCCTTTTCTCTTGAGAATGGGCGCCGATGGCGCTCATCACGCATCAATAGCGGCTTCTAGGAGGGGATGTGCCCACTCGCCTGACCCAAGATCACCGGCTTACCGTCCAAGTAGCCCTTCAATCATTCTGTGATCACAAATTAGCCAGCTCCCGCTATCGACCAGGAACACAGGACACCTATCTACGCGCCGTACGCGAGTTCGTAGCGCTCTGTTCGGATGTGGTGTACGCAGATGAGTTGAGCCTTGACAGCGTGCAGCGCTATGATGAGGAATTGCTGCGACGGCGGCAGCGACCAGGCAGCAGGCATACCAAAATTGCGGCGGTCAAGGCGTTCTTCACCTACCTGGAAGAACATGGGGCGTTCTCAGCACCCATTTCGCAAGCAATAGCGGTTCCGACGCAAGCCGGCGTCAAACCAGGTCGGTCGGTCGATGTTGATGAAGCTGCGCTGTTGCTCCGCGCGGCGGAAGAGGGAGATCAGGCGCGCGATGTCGCGCTGGTGCGGGTACTCCTGTCCACAGGAATATCTCTGGGTGAAGCGATTGAATTGACGTTAGCCGATCTTATTCTGTCGCCCACGATTCGTACCGGTACGGGATCAGGCAATGGTGCTGCACGAGCGAATGCTTCCACGAGCGTCACCTTAATTGACTGCCGGCTACGGCTACGGCATCGCCCAGCGACGCAAAGCCAGGAAGTCTCGCTGGACGAACCCACCTGGCAAGCGCTCAACGCTTACTTGGCAATACGACCGAACAGCTCCCATCCCACAGATCTTCTTGACCGACGCTGGGACGCCAGTCTCGCAGTCCACCGCCTCCTTTATCGTCAAGAAGTACGCCCGTGCTGCTGCGATGCCCTGGATTCACGCCCGTGCCCTGCGCACGGGCTATATCATGCGCCAACTCGCCGCCGGCACACCAATTGCCGAGATCCAATCGCGTCTGGGCCATCGTACTCTCGCCACCACCCGACGCTACCTCGGACTGGTAGAATCTGCAGCGCATGTAAGCGCAGCCGCTCGGCGCACCTGTGGCATTCTCGTGGTGGAAGAGCGCCAGTCAACCAGAACACAACTACGCCTCCTCCTCGAGGCCACTGGTCACCACGTTTTTGAAGCGCCTGACGGTGTAACCGCTCTCGACATGCTCCGCCTGAGCCGCTTGGCCCTAGTTGTGCTCGTCAACGTGTGGAAGCGCCCGCAGAACGCCGTTGCGCTCTTTCAGGAGATGAAGAATCATCACCGCCTTCTGGCAGATCACCGGATCATCCTGATCGGCTCACAGAGTGCAGCCATTCCGTCGCAGCTGCTCAACGGTATAGCGACTTCACACGTCCCGACCATCTCCCGACCGATTGACTTCGAATCGCTCTACGCGCATATTGCGCAGGCCTACACTGAACTCGGCGCGCAAGGTGAGCCTCTCGAGGGCTAAATTGCATCAGACTATCTGGACCTAGCGCACTGAACAATGGCCGCTCTACGTCTTGCCGAGACGAGTCTTGCGCTCAGATGCACGTGACCTTGACGCTCGCATTGCCACCTGTTCTGGTAAACGCTACGTTAAACTCGGATTGGCTATATGTTCCGCTCAATTGAAGCTGTTGCAAGCTCGGTGAGTTCTGTGATCCGGCAGGAAGCGTCCCACTCGATGGCGCCAGCGTGACTCCTTGCGGCGCTGTGGCGCTCCAGTTCAGTGGAGTTCCGCCGGTGTTGCCGATAGTAATGCTCGCCGGCCAGAGCCCCGACGAGCATGCCTCGGTTACATTCTGATCCGAGACGAGAAATGTTGGTGCGGCAGGTGCGGCAGGTGCGCCGGTCGCGGTAGGCGCAGCAGGCGATGTCGGGGTAATGTCAGCAGGGAGCGTTGTGGTTGCAGATGCGATTACTGTGATCGACGTAGGCTGGTTTTGTATGCTGGTACTTTGCGTCGCGCCTCCCCCAAGTGCTGGACGTAAGAGCAGCGCGGCAATGAGGCCTACGATGACTATCGTGCCGATAATGCTTGACCACACCACCACACGAGAGACACGCGGACTAGTTGAGCCTGCCGGTGGCGATTGTGTAGAAGGTTCAGTAGCTGGCGTTGGTGGCACAGCCTGACTTGGTACTGTGGGCTCATCTGACGATGTTGCAGATGAGGGGCGTTCTGGTGTTCTGGTGTATCTTGCATCAGTCACAGTATCCTTCTTAAACATTCACGTCCGGCTACCCTGCCGAACGATACTGAACGGAAGCAGAATCACTCTTACCTGACTGACCATCCGCAGAGTAGATGGTCGTCATCGGGCCAACGAACCCTCGTATCTCGTTCGCCACTGGCGAGGCAGCGCGAGTTGAGTAAGACAGTACCAGGCGGTACGTTCCGGTCGGAAACACGGCGGAAGACAAGCCGCTGTACCCAGCAGTGATATTGGCTGTATAACGTGAATCCTGGATAAGGGAGATGCCCCTAGCCGGGTTATGATGCGGTTTCCGACGACCCATCATCCCGCACTGGAGGCATCAGTATGAGTATACTCGACCTGTTCTGCTCCGTGGATGCGTTTTGGCAGCGCTTCGAGCCGTTGTGGGAACGCGAATTGCTGGCGTCAGGACGGCGCCGTCGACGCCGCGCGACACGGCTGCATCCGGCCGAGATCATGACCATTCTCATCCTCTTTCAGCAGTCGGGCTATCGCACCTTCAAGGCGTTCTATACTCACCACGTCCAGACCCAGCTGCACATCGACTTTCCTGGCCTGGTGAGCTACACGCGCTTTGTCGACCTCATGCCGCGTTTCCTGGTACCGCTCGCCATCTACCTGCACACGCAGCTGGGGCCGTGCACGGGCATCAGCTTCATCGACTCAACTTCCCTGGTGGTCTGCCACAACGCGCGCATCCAGCAGCATCGGGTTTTCCGGGTCGATGCGCGGCGTGGCAAGACCTCAGTGGGCTGGTTCTACGGCTTCAAGCTCCACCTCGTGGTCAACGACCGGGGCGAGTTGCTCGCGTTCTGCCTCACCCCAGGCAATACCGACGACCGCCGTCCTGTACCGCGCTTGGTGCGCCGCCTCTTTGGTCGGCTCTTCGGCGATAAGGGCTACATCTCCCAACCCCTCGCCGAGCGGCTCTTTGTCGACCATGGTGTCCGTCTCATCACCAAACTGCGCAAGAACATGCGCAATGTGCTCATGGAGCTCTCCGACAAGGTGCTCTTGCGCAAGCGGGCGCTCATCGAGACCATCAACGACCAACTCAAAAACGTCTGTCAGATCGAGCACACGCGCCCTCGCAGCCCAATGAACTTCGTTGTCCATCTGCTCTCCGGTCTCATCGCCTACTGCCATCAACCCAAGAAACCGTCGCTTCACCTCGACCCTAATCGGCTGACCTTGCCTGCGGCATAGCCTATCCAGGATTGACGTTGTATAGGTCGCGCCTGGAGCAATCTCAACAGACTTTGCCATGCGCCCCAGAGGACATCGCGACACCGAAGACGGCTTCCATTCCGTTCCTTGCTGGGCCTGGAGACCAAGGATACTGCAGCTCGCCTGGGTGTCCTGAGCAAAGATGCTCTCGGTCAAGTGATTGGTCACGCTCACCTGCACGGTCCCGTCAGGCGCATAGACGCTGTGATCGGTGGTAATGACGACTGTCGTTCCCGCTGTTGTCATAGCGCTGCCTTGTGGTGTCATGGTGGTTGTCGCGTTAGCATTGCCTGCTGATCCGCCAGCGCCAGGCATGCTCGACCTGACCGCAGCCAGCCATAACAGCAGGCAGATCATCCCAAGCGCCAGTTGGCAAGTCGTGTGGACATCGTACGCCTCCTTGCGATGACATGTGTATGTCACTTCACACAAGAGAGACGTGAAATCCCATCTTGAGGTTCCATGTCGCCATGCACATATCAGCTATGCAGCTTGCCAACAGAGTAAAGCGGGCGCTTTCAACAAGCGCCCGCCCTACAAGAGCAAGACCAGGTCCCGCTCACTTGGCTTTCGGCTGATGGCCGTGTGTATCGGTGCCCACGCGCGTCACGAAGGTACCCCAGTTCGCCAGAAGCGTACGGGTGCCACCGCACGTCGTGTCGGCGAGATACTGCTCGAAGGTGCAGGTCTGACCGATATACTCGCTGGCGATCCAGATCAGACCCATCGCTGTTGTCGACAGCCGCCGCGCCGTAGTCACCCAAGCGTGCGACGTTATCAGGCACGAATGGGAAGTAACCGCAGAAGCCGTCCTCTGGGCCGACACCAGCTCCAGACATGCGAACCGGACCCTGTACGCCTGTCATCCATTGATCTGCACGTAGGCAGCGCTTGGGAAGTTATTCAGGCCCAGACAGTGTCATCGCCATTGCGCCGACGCCAAGGAAGTTCACCGAGCCACCGCCGGGAACAGCATGTTGTTCCGTGACCGACTGCGATTAGCCCTGCTTCGAACATTCGCGTTCAGTGTTGTGCCGTTCCACGAAGGATCAACGATGAACCACGCCGCGCCGACGCGCTGATTGGCGCCGGACCGATGGCTGTATTCAGGCCGAGAAGAGCAAGCCAGCTGACTAGACGGTCTGGTTCATGCGGTCGTCGTTCGCTGTTCAGCACTTCGAGCGGATCGGCGCGGCAGTCGGTGCAGCCGCCGCCAATCAGGTCACCTCGACGATGAGGTTATTGTCGAGGGCGTCTCGCACGGCAGCGGGCCATCTTCTGGGTCGCTGGATCTGGCTGGCCATACGTCTCGCTGCCGACCACCTTGAGGTTCGAGCGTGAGGTTCGGCGATGACGTGAGCAGCGAACGGGTATTCGTCAGCGCCCAGACCGCGATGCGGTTGTCCAGCGGAGTCGGGACCAAACTGCAGCGCGCTCATGAAATACTCGGCCCCTTGAGGTGGACCTTCCTCAACCGACGAATTGGCTATTGAGCGAGGTTGCCGAGAATTGGCGTCGTCGCAGGCTGAATCGAATAGGAGAGGCCACCGAACGGAACCAGATCCTGCGAAGCGTCGATGTGGACGACGTGTGGGGTTGAGCCACTATGCGTCGCAGCTACAGCCAGTTTGAGTTTCGACATCGCGTAGATCTGCGCGCCGTTGAAGCCCGGTGAACGCTCGGGAACTAGTTGGTCGTGACGTAGAAGCCGTTGTTGTCCGCGCCGATGAGCGGCTGGTCGCCCAGGCACGGGCAATTGGATGGCTAGCGTGCCGTTGACGCCGTCATTGGTCATGTCGAGCTTGTAGATGGTCCACTTCCTGGTCGGGTCCGCCGTCTTGCTGACCGCGATGTACGTGTGGGACACGCACCGACGGAGCCGGATCTTCCTGCAGCATGGCGAAGAACCAGCGATTGACCTGCGGATCGAATAGCACTTGGGATCGCTGGTGAAGTCGCCCGCGACGCCCGTCACTCGGTTGATTTCAGGAGAGAGACCCAGGAACTGGTTGACCGCCGTCGGGCCGTTGACCAGGGCGTGGTTGGACTTCTTGTAGACAGCGATGACCGTGTTGACGCTTTCCATGACAAAGCCGTTGCCCGACACAGAGCGCCTGGTCGGGAGGCTCAAGGCTGAATTGCGTGTTGATATAGTCGCCGGTGCCAGCGTTGCGGTTGTCGAAGTGGTTGAGTCCGCTGAAACCTGATGCGCCCGGGATGGCTGAGAGACACGTCAATTCTTGGATTCGGCGCATTCGTTGGGGGAGGAGGTAAGGTGCCACTATGGTTGGGCACCTTGATGCCGTGTTCTTCCTCTGTTGGTGTCTGATCGTGCTTCGATTTGTCTACGGAGACAATCCCTCCTCCGAGGGAGCCATCGCCCACCAGTTTGAGCGTTCCTATATTTGGAAAGCGGCGACCACGCGCTAGCGCTGGCCTTCATCAACAAGGCTGATGCTACTCCCATCCGAGGCGAGGATAAGCTGGTAAAGGGCTGGATTAGCGCAATCCAAGCAGAGGTTCACGCCAGTTTGCATGAGGAGACAGCTTGCCAGATCGCCCTTGACCGTGCGGAGTCACAAATTGAAAGTGGCGTTACCAATGACCGCTACTGGACGGGATTTGGCGCATCACGGCTTACGGGCTATCGAAGTGTCTGCCTCCTACGGCTGGGAAAGCCACAGCGGGCGCTTACACTTCTGAACGCATCACTACAGCAGTTGGAGCCACAATCTGAACGTCGCCGCGCCCGCATCCTGGCCGACATGGCAACCGCTCACGCCAAGTTGGGAGAAGTCGAAGAAGCCTGCCAACTTGCTGGCGATGCGCTCATTGTAGCCCGCAAGACGCGACAAAGCGCAGTAGAACCGCGCCTACAAAGGTTCCGCACAGCTGTTGGCCCTTGGCAGGACCATGCGGCGGTGCGCCACTTTGATGAGCAACTATTGTTAGCGTAGACGGATTGCAGCATGCTCAAGTCTAACCCACAGCGCACTCTTTATCTCGTCGTCTGCGGCGCGCCACCAGCAAGCCAGATAGATAAATTCATCTCGCTTGCGCAAAATGCCGATTGGGATGTTGGTATCATCGCCACCCCATCAGCAGTAAAGTTTCTGAATGTCCTCGACCTCGAGGCCCAAACAGGCTATCCTGTTCGGGTTGAATATCGCATGCCTGGTGAAAGCCAGCCGTTCCCAGACCCAGACGCGATTGTAGTAGCGCCCGCCACCTTCAATACTATCAACAAGTGGGCGCTTGGCGTCGCTGACACACTGGCGGTGGGTACCCTATGCGAATATCTGGGACGAGGTGTACCTATCGTTGCCGCCCCTTGTCTCAAACAAGATCTGGCGCGTCACCCAGCGTTTCCCAAAAGCAAGCGCATCCTCACTAAGTGCGGTGTGCGCATATTACATGAACCAAACAAGTACAAGTCACCACAGATCGTCCCCTGGGAAAATATCCTCCAAGAGATAGCTCCACCTATGAATGAAATCAGAAACAATAGCCAAGCGGGTAACGAGAAGAAAAGCCAACTAGCAGGCGCGGAATGTTATCCGTAAGAGGGTGTTTCCTAACCCCCACTTCCGGCGTTTTCGAGCATCTGAGCGGCCCTCGTCATGCTCGTTGGTGCGCATGTCAGCGGCGCTGTCCGTGCCGAAGCGTGCCCGCTCACAGCCCCGCACATGCCTCTCGATCGGTAAATCGAGTTAAGGACCGCCTGGGGTGTACACGACTCGGTGGGCCGGTTCGAGCGCTGGGTTAAGTGGGTTCCGTCGGCATCGAGGATCTTGACGGCGCCCTTGACGAGATAGGGGCCATTGTCGGTGGGCGTGATCGTGACGTTGGCCATAGGTTCCCTCCTGCTTGGGGCGGGCGCGTTACCTCTGCTCTCGGCGGTACCTGAGTCGCGCGTCAACAGCAGCCCGCTCGCCCGGGCAGGAGCGGGCGTGCTGTTTGGTCCTGGCGAGCCGAGGAGCTCGAACCCGTTGCGCTTGGCGATCGGGGCGAGCCGCGCCATGTCAGGGTGACCCGTGAGCGGTTGTTGGCCGTCCGCTCACCACCATCCACAGCAGGTGCAACAGCCCCAGGTTTGTCCCAATTGGCAGCAGAGCTATCACGGTACACATCAACGTCAGCATCCGACAAGTGACGTCCGGCATCAGGATGGCTTCAGCTACCGAACACGAGCCTCGAGCGCATCTCAATCACGGCTCAATCACGGCTCAGTGGCGGTCCCAAGACGGTCATCCCGTATTTTTCAAAGAGGGCGGCCACGACCTTGGGATCGGGGGAGCCACTGCGCGTCATCGGCCCCAACTCTTCGTAGAATTTGTGCCCACCGCCGGGTGTGTAGACGACGATGATCTCGCCTGGCTCGTCGGTCAGGTTCAAGAAGGCATGGGGCACCTTTGACGGCAGATAGGCAAACCCGCCTTCGTCGCAAGTGAACATCTCATCGCCGATGCGGATCTTGAAGCGGCCCTTGAGCACATGGATGGTCTCTTCTTGAACATGATGCACGTGCAGCGGCGGGCCACCATGCGGGGCTACCTCAACGATGAAGTAGTCAAAGGCGCCGTTCGTGTCCTCGCCCGTGACCTTGAAAATAAGGTCCCGGCCCGGCCCAGACTGAAGCCGCAAGCCTTCGCCTTCCTTCAGAACCGTGTACTTGCTGATATTGACGGACATTGCTGTTCTCCCTTCAAGTTCGTGATCAAGACTCAGTTCATCAACTCTGCTGGCCCCGGCCACGTTGTGGCGGGATCCAAACCTTGTCGCCCTCTGGTCTGGTCAGGCACGTATCACCCACTGTCCCAGCGTGCTGAACAGCACCGCCAGGATCCAGAGCGCCGGGCCCAAGAGCCCCGGCCACAACGGCAGATAGCGACGTACCACGACGAAGAGGATGAAACCCACGTCGGTGACGCTGGTCAAGGCGAGATTGAGCCAGTACCCCACGGGGTGGTGGAACCAGTTGTAGACGACGGCCACGGCAATCACCGCGACGGCCACGGCAGCCAGGTTCCAAACGCTCTGGTAGATTCGGCCCTGCACCATCCCCGCCACCTGCCGTTTACCCAGTTTGTAGACCTGGAATGCGGCATACAGGTGCAGGAGTCCCCACGCGATATAGAAAATCGCGCCAATCTGAGACATGCGTTTGTCTATCTCCTTACTCGGCCGACGAAGACGTCGGATGGGGTTACCTTCACGAGTGAATCCTGGAAGAGGATGCAGACGCGAGCTCAACTCAGTCCAGAATTATTGGCATGGCCTCCTCCTCTTCTTGCATCGGTGCGCGACACTCTGATATACTCATATAATAAGTGCCCTAACGACATTTGTCAAGAGGCTAATAGTACGGGAGCTAATCATGCATCCAGCCACCCAGATCACGTCCGATTTCGACGTGCAGTATCCGACCGCCAGCGCCACCGCCACCGCATGTGCGATGAACCTGGTATTCACCGCTGACCTGTTGCAAAAGCGCATCGCCACCCTGCTCCAGCCCTTACACCTTACCCCTACCTCCGGGCTGGTGCTCGGCATCCTAGCAAACGCTGAGTCGCCCTTGCCGCCCAATGAAATCGCTGACCGGCTGATCATCAGCCGAGCGACAGTCACCGGGTTGCTCGACTCGCTCGAACGCCGGGCGTATATCCGCCGACGGCCCCACCCCTCGGACCGACGGATGATTCTGGCAGAAATCACCGACACGGGGCGGCAGGCCGCGAAGCGCCTTTCGTCCGATCGTTCATCAGCAGGAGAAGGAATGGTTCGGGGTGCTGGATGAGACGGAACAGCAACAGCTCCTCAGCGTGCTCCATCGGGTACAGGACCGCTTGCGGGATGTCGGCTGAGCGCTGCTGCGCCTTGCTCGCACGAAAAGGCTGGCCATCGGTCCCCAGCGGGAGCCCGCAGGCGAGGGCCAGCTAGACGGCCACGCGACAGACCTCCAAGAGGTGCAAGCGGGTGATCAGCGTAAGCGCGTCCAGATGCAGCGCCGTGGCCGTCGCCCGGTGATGGGGTGGTGGCGGGATCGGCGCCTGGTTCATGCGCAGGGCAGGCGTCATGGGTTCCTCCTGGGCGCGGGAACCAGCCACGCTCAGAGGCATCCTACCGCTTTTCCCTCGGTTGGGAAACGCCCTCATCCATAACACAAAAGGCGAGCGATGGGTACCCACCACTCACCTTGCATCAAATCGAGCCCGCTACTTTTTGCGGAAGTCTCTCCGGCGTGTTGGACGTGCCGAGAACGACACATGATCGCCTGGACTGAACTTGCGCTTCTGCGTCTGAATGTGGATGTCATTCAGATGCATGTAGTTGCGGATGGTTGCCATATCTTCGTGGCCCAGCAACTCTTGCAAGCTGAAGGGATCGCCGCCCAGCATCAGATACCGCACCGCGAAGGTATGGCGGAAGATATGCGCGGAGACGCGGCGATCCGTAAAGCCACAACGGCGCTTCAGGCGACGAATCACCTGGTCAACGCCTCGTGGTGTCAGCGCCCCTTTCTCGCCGAGGAAGACATACTCGCTGCTGTCGCTCTCACGAAATGACCAGCGCGCATGATCCAGATAGCGCCGAATGGCAGCAAGCGCGTTCGAGCCGAGCGCGATCCGGCGCTCTTTATCCCCTTTGCCATGAGCGATCAGGACACCCGTTCGCATGTCGAGCTGACGGGAAGGTGAGGGTAGCCAGCTCCGAAATGCGGATACCCGTATCATAGAGCAGCCAAAGCATCGCCCCGTCGCGTAGAGCATACTCGCGAGGATGCTGACCAGCCTCACACGCCGCCAAGAGCCGCTGGAAGTCCTCGTCTTCGAGGATCTTAATCAATGGCTTGTCCACCTTGGGCAGGTGAAGTGATCAGTGATATCCACATCGGTATACTCCTCAGCGTAGAGCCACTTGCCAAAGGCGTGCGCCGAGCGCGTGTAGGTTTGAATCGTGCGCTTGCCTCGCAGCGGAACCGACGTATGACCGGCACGCCGTTTCATGCTCTCGGGTTTGCCGAGCCACACGACCCATTCACGTAGATGGCTGGTTTCAAGCTCGTGTGGGTCTGTGATCCCTTGAGCGTCAAGGAAGCGCACCAGGAGGCCAAGGGCGGTGCTATGCCATTCCAATGTTTTCGGGCTGTGCCCCTCGCTCTGGTGCACGATGAGATACTCGTCTACCAGGTTGGCGATGGTTTTGGCCCGACGTGCTCGTGCGGAGCTGGCTTTGGTCGGACGTGTGGGACGTGTCGCTGTGGTCGTGCGGACGTGCATCGAGACTCCTCTTTCACAAGAGGCCACGAGCGAGACGAGGGAAGTGGTTTTCGACAGATGGCAGGCGCTCACACCGCGCAAAGGGCAGATACTCTCTGCGTGTCACGATCCTGACCGTGGCAGGTACTCACTTACGCCATCTCAGAAGGTGATTGGGCCATCAAACAGGAAAAGCCTATTACCGCTCGTTTCACACGAGGCCGGAATAGGCGAGAAGTTCTGCCGAAAGCGTTGCTCTTTGGAGCGGGAGACGGGACTCGAACCCGCGACAGCCTGCTTGGAAGGCAGGAACTCTACCAACTGAGTTACTCCCGCAAGGCAGGCCTCGCAAGTGGCCCACCGCTCACATGCTATCACACCCGCTTTGCCAGCGCCAGTCCCGCCCATGGGCGACACACCTGGCGCTGACCAGGGCACGCCTATTCCTGCGCTTCGCTGGGAGCCGACTCCGCCTCAGGAGCGGCTTCACCCTCCTCTGGCGTCGCGGCCGCCTCCTCTTCGATGGCGGCGCGAGTCTGCGTCACCTTGATTACCGACTCTTCGCCGTCGGTGATCGCCTTGACCTTCTCTGGTAGTGGCAGATCCTTGACATGAATCGCCGCATCCACGGCGTCGAGTGACGAGACATCCACCTCAATCGACTCTGGCAGATTTCCGGGCAGAGCCTCGACTTCGATGACATTCATGAGGTGCAACAGGATGCCCTCCTTTGCCTTCACCGCTGGCGATTCCCCCACAATCTGCAGCGGCACGCGCGCGCGCATCAGTTCATTCATCGCGACGTGGCGGAAGTCGATGTGCTCGATGGCGCCAGAGATGGGATCGCGCGAGACACGCCCGATCACCACATTCTGTGTCTTGGCCGACGGCGCGATGGAGAGCGTGAAGATCGTCGTGCGACCGTGCGCTTTCAGCAGCTTCTCGAACTCGTGCGCGTTGATCTGGATCGCTTCCGCCTCCTGCTTACGCCCGGTGAGATTGGCGGGCAGTGTGCCGGCTCGACGCAGATTCCGCACCGCTTTCCCGGTCACGGTTCGTTTCTCCGCCTGGAGGACGACTTGTTCGGCCATGTATCATATCCTTTCAGTGTCGCCAGCAATTCGTGGCGTGTGTGGCCTGTTGACGAGCGACGAGATTCCTTCACGTGAAAAAGGGCACATGTATTCTAACGCATTTGCGCACTCCTTGCCCGAAACAGGCTTCAAGGCGGTATGCGACGAGAAGACAGTAGTGAAAATGAGGCCGAGATGACCGAGGACACCGCTTTGGAGTACCTGACCGCGCTCGGCGAGCGCATCGCTCCTCTCGACGCCGAGGCGATGGCGCGCGCCCAGGCGCGGCAGGCGCGGCTGACCAAGCCGCCGGGCAGCCTCGGGCGACTGGAGGAGATCGCGGTCCAGGTCGCGGGGATGACCAGCCAGGAGCGCCCATCCGTCGCGCGGTGCGTCGTCGTCGTCATGGCCGCCGATCATGGCGTGACGAGTGAAGGCGTGAGCGCATATCCCGCCGAGGTGACGGCGCAGATGGCGCTCAATTTCCTGCGTGGCGGCGCGGCGATCAACGCCATCTCCGGTTCGGTCGGCGCCAGCGTGACGGTGGTGGATGTCGGTATTGCCAGCGAGGTCAGCCATCCGGCGCTGCTTGCCCGTAAGGTCGCGCCTGGCACGGCGAACATGGCGGTCGGTCCGGCGATGACGCAAGCACAGGCGCTCGCCGCGATGGTCGCCGGTGCCGAAACGCTTGAGGCGCTGGCCAACGAAGGGCTGGATCTGGTGGCGACTGGTGAGATGGGTATCGGCAATACCACCGCCGCCAGCGCGCTCACCGCCGTCATGACAGGGCGCTCCGCGCGTGAGGTAACGGGGCGTGGCACAGGCGTGGACGACGAGCGGCTCGCGCATAAGGTCGCCGTCATCAAGCGGGCGATTGCCCTCAACGCGCCAGACGCGAATGATCCATTGGGGACGCTGGCAAAGGTCGGCGGGCTGGAGATCGCGGCGCTCTCCGGGCTGATCCTTGCGGCGGCGAGCCGTCGCATCCCTGTCCTGCTGGATGGCTTCATCGCGTCGTCGGCGGCGCTGATCGCCTGCGCCTGGCGCCCGCTCGCGCGCGACTATCTGCTGGCGGGACACGTCTCCGTCGAGCCAGGGCATCAGATCATCCTGGATCACCTTGGCCTGCGCCCGCTGTTGAGCCTGGAGATGCGGCTGGGCGAGGGAACCGGCGCCGCGCTGGCGATGGCGGTTGTGAACGCGGCGTTGCGCGCGCACGCCGAGATGGCAACCTTCGATGAGGCAGGTGTCAGCAACCGTTAGCGCATAGTCCCTTCCAGATGGCTGCTACAATAGCATTGAGCGCGGGCCATAAAAGCGCCTGATGGCGCAGGAAGGACGGACGCCCTCGTGTGCGTGCGCTGCGGCCTGCGCTTCACTGGCGTGTGCTGCGCTCGCGCTACGTGGCGTGGCAGTGTTGCGGACTGATCGCCTGGCATCTTGGGAGATACATGGAACAGACAACGACCCCACCAGAACAATCGCCGAACGGCGCGACGCCCAAACAGCACGGCCAGCAGAAGCGCCCGTCACGCCTGCTCTTCCTCGTGCGTCACGGCCAGACCACCTTCAACGTCGAGGGGCGGTTGCCGGGGCAGATGGAGGGTGTCGCGCTGACCGACGAGGGGCGGCGACAGGCATACCGCGCGGCGGTGGCGCTCTCCGGCGTTCCGCTCTCGGCGGTGGTCTCCAGTCCGCTGGAGCGCGCGCTCGACACCGCGAAGGCCATAGCCAAGGGTGGCGCGCTGGAGGTCCACTTGGAGCCGGACCTGATGGATACTGATGTCGGGCGCTGGACAGGCCTCAAGATCGACGACGTCAAGAAGAGCGATCCCACATGGACCGCTTTCATCGAGCATCCCGATCAGCCGCCGGAGGGCGTCGAGAGCCTCGCGCAAGTGCAGGCACGCGCCGTCGCCGTCGTCGAGCGCATCCTCGCTTATCCAGAACTGGGGAACTTCGTCGCAGTGGTGGCGCACGCCGACATCGTCAAGGTGATCCTCGCGCACTACATGCGCATTCACCTCGACACCACGCTGCGCCATATGTACATCGGCAACGCCTCGATCAGCGCGCTGGCCTTCCATGAGGACGAAAAAACGCCAACCATGCTCGCGGTCAACTGGTCGCCCGCGCCGGAATGGCTAGCCCCGCACCCGAAGGAGCCAGCGAAGGAGAATCGCATCGAAGGCGAGGTGACGGCGGAAAGCGCCACAGGAGATGCTCCCACGCAGGCGGGCGAGCAGCCGCATCCCTGAACGAGATATAACTACAAGCACGGAAGAGCGCTCTCTTCTGTGCAACTCATATTCAGCGATTCCGCCGAGCCGAGAGCGAGCCATTCTCATGTTCGATCCCCGCAGCCCCTATCAGCGCCGCATGTGGCACTACGACTCCGATCATCCCCTCTCGGTCGCGCAGTTGATCGCCTATGGCAGCCTGGACCCGCGCACGGCGGCCCTCCTCTGGCTGCTGATTGAGAAGCATCAGTCGCTGATCGTCTCCGGTCCCACCGACCCAACGCCGGGCGTGGGCAAGACGACGACGCTCAATGCCTTGCTGGAGTTCCTGCCGGGCGGCTCGACGCTGGTTTATACCGCCGGGATGTACGAGGACTTCTCGTTCAAGGATCAGGTCACACCGGAGACGACCTGTGTGCTTGCGAACGAGGTCAGCGACCACCTGCGCATCTACATGTGGGGACGGGTCGCGCGCGCGCTGCTGCGGTTGCCGGAGGAAGGCTACGCCGTCGCCACCTCCTGCCACGCCGACACCATCAACGACGTGATGAACATGCTGCTGGGCGATCTGCGCCTCACGACGGCGGATGTGCGCCACCTGGGGGTCATCGTCAACATCGGGCTGGTCGGGCGCGTGTGGCCGCCGAAGCGCCGCTTCCTCTCTGCCTACTTCGCCGATCCCAATGAGGGCGTTGACGATACTGCCAGCGCGCCACCAACTCGCGGCGCCACCGCTCCGCGACCCAACCTGCTCTGCCTGGCAAGTTGGGACCCCACCACCGACACGCAGGTCTGCGCCACGGACGAGACGCTGACACGGCTGGCGAGCGCGCTGGGCATGGAACGCGCGGCCTTTGACGCGGCGCTGGCGCGGCGCGAGACGGTCCTCACCGAGCAATCGCAGGGCAAGGGCAGTTCGCCACGGGTCTTCCGCGCCGCCGTCGAGGCGCTTCAGGCCGAGGAGTCGGCAATGGCCCAGCCAGACGAGGACCCCGCCTAGTTCAGTGGCTGGGTGGATAGCGTACCCTGCAATGGCCTGCCTTGCGAGATCACCATCGCCTGGAACGCCGCCTATAGCCTCTTGATGAGGCGCCCGGCTGGGATGCGACGCTGGCCGGTATTCATCATCTGTCGCAGAGTAGACGTGGGTTGATACTACTTTCGTCGTCTACGACCAGGCGCCGTTGTATTCGATCCGGCAGTCACGGTCTCCGGAGCGCACAGCAGAGCGCTCATCAGTTGGATGGCTTCGTCCAGTGACCAGTTGCTGCCCCTGATCCCATGCTGCTGTAAATGCCTCCTCGCCGAGTGTCGCGTGGAGTTCGTCGATTCGGGTGGCGCACAGCTTGGCATGGCCACCCGACCGAGGCATGTGATGGGTCTCGCGCAGGAGGGTGGCCAAGGCAAAGACCTGTGTAGCCAGAGGCAGATCGCCCTTGCGAGTACGCTATCTCGGCCATGCTATCCAGCGCGTCGACAACGGCAAACATTGCTCCGACCTCGCTTGCAATCGTGAGCGCCTCATGAGTGAGCATTGCAGCGCGCTCCAGATCGCCCTGCTCCCGGACGACATCAGCCAGATTGACCAATGGCGTGGCCATTACTCCCTTGTCGCCGAGCGCTCTCTGTACCTCCAGGCCTTCCTCAAGCAACAGAGCAGCCGTCGTGAGATCGCCCTCCATGCGCATTGTTTCGCCCAAATTGCAGAGCGTCAAGGCGATGGACCATTGATTGTGAGCCGCGCGCTGCAGCGCAAGACCTTCCTCGAGGAGCGATTTCGCCTGCGCATAGCGCTCCTGGCGAAACTCCACAACGGCCAGATCATTCAGGAGTCGCGCCAATCCACGTCACATCACCTAGCTCACGCCACAGGGCAAGGGACTCTTCAAACAGGGCGACTGCTCGCGCATACTCACCCCGCTCGTTCGCGATCATGCCCTGGATATTGAGGACATGCGCTATGCCACGCAGATTTGTTTGCGCACGGTAGAGATCAAGGCTCTCCGCAAGCAACGCCGTTGCGGCCTCATGATCGGCCTGGACCCAGGCCAGATGCCCGGCGCCCTTCAGCGCATCCGCTCGTACCATCTTGTCGCGGTCATTCTCAGGTGATCGCTGGAGGGATAGGAAGTGCATCCAGCCAGGCGCGTCCCTCACGCGCATGACCATGCAGTTGCCAGAACCAGTACAGGGCGCTCCCCAGCCGCAGGCCACACTCAATTGATTGGGTCTCGCGCGCCCATTCGAGGGCGGCGCGCAGGTTGGGATGCTCCTGCGCGAGACGTGCGAGCCAGAGGCGCTGATTGGGCCCATCGCATCTCCGGCGCCGCCCTCTCCGCGAGCGCGAGATAATAGTCGGCATGGCGGGATCGGAGCAGAGATGCTTCGCCGTGGGTGACTAGCTGCTCCCATCCATATTCACGCATGAGCTGGAGCAGGCGGAAGCGCGGCTCCCCATCGCTCTCCTCCACCTGGACGACCAGACTACTACTGACGAGACTGGCAAGCCCGTCAAGGACGGTCGCGGCAGGCATATCATTCCGCGCCGCAGACAGCCTCCGCCGCCTCCAATGTCCACCCGTCGACGAAGACGGCGAGCCGGCGAAACAGGCGTTGCTCAGATTCGCCGAGCAGGTCGTAGCTCCACTCGATGGCGCGGCGCATTGTCTGCTGGCGTTCAGGGAGGTCGGCGGGGCCGTTCGTCAACAGCGCCAGACTCTCATCGAGACGCGCAAGCAGTGCCTGAGGAGGAAGGAGCTTGACGCGCGCCGCCGCCAGTTCAAGCGCGAGCGGGATGCCATCAAGCCGCGCACAGATCGCGGCGATGACTGGGGCGAGCGCAGGCGTCACCTCGAAATGTTGGCTTGACTGCCCGGGCACGCTGCACAAACAGCGTGACGGCGGCGTAGCGGGTCAGGTCTTCCAGCGTGGGCAGGCGCGTCAGATCCGGTGTGTCAAGCGGCGGCACAGCAAACTCATGCTCCCCGCGCACGCGCAGCGCAACCCGACTGGTGAGGAGCGCCTTGACTTGCGGACACGCCGCCAGCAGCTGCGCGATCTCAGGTCCGGCTTGAACCACCTGTTCGAAGTTATCGAGCACCAGCAGCAGTTCTCGCCTGGAGAGATACTCGAAGAGTTGTTCAATCGCCGGCTGGTTTGGCTGGTCGTGCAGACCAAGCGCCTGCGCTATCGCTGGCATCACGAGCGCAGGGTCACGAATCGATGTCAGGGAGACGAAAACAACAGTGGCAAAGTGGGCGCCGAGCCCCAGCGCCACCTGCGTCGCCAGACGGGTCTTGCCAATCCCGGCGGGGCCGGTCAGCGTCAGTAATCGCACATCGTCTTGCAGCAACAGATGCGCGATGGCGGCTTCCTCGCGCTCACGTCCAATGAGCGGAGTCAGGGTGACAGGGAAGCCCTTGGGAGGAGCAGGCGCCTGCGCCGCGGAGAGGAAAGCGCTGCGCGCTCGACGGCTCGCGCGCACGGCCTCAAAGAGGAGCGCCCGATCATCTTCGCTGAGGCCCAACGCTTCGGCGAGCAGACGCAGCGTGTCTTTATGCGGCGTCCGCCGCGCCCCTCGCTCAAGGTCGCCGATCGCGCGAACACTGATCCGCGCGCGCTCGGCGAGTTCTTCCTGTGTGAGTCCGGCGGCGAGGCGATATTGCTTCAACAACTCGCCAAGTGCAGGCGTACGCGGCGTCGTCATCCTGCATGTGTCCTTCCACTCTCCGCCTTGGACAATCGAGTGGCGACCAGAGATTCCCCGCATGATAGCACATCGCGCTCGTGCTGAGCGGCGCGAACTGTCCACCTGTTTGTGCCGGCGAATGTGTCGGTGAAAGTACCGATCGTAGCTAGCGCAAGTCGCCGCGAGCAGGCACACTGGAACGGGCGCATGCGCTTCCCTCGCGTCGCCGACTACCGCTGACCGCCGCCAACGCTCTGCATCCAGGAGGCCGCATATGGAGCCTGATCCCCTTGATCTGCCGACGTCGCCCACCCTCCCGCCGGTTCCGCCTCTGCTCCCACCCTGGCCTGACGAGGCAGGCGCCCAGCCACCCAGGCGACGCCCACCCTGGCCGCTCCTCACCGTGATCGGCGGCGCTGTCGCCGTAGTCCTGCTCATCGCGCTCCTGTTCAGCCTCCTGAGCGCGCGCGGCGGCGCCACCACATCCTTGCTTGGCGCGACGTCCCAGCAAACTGCTACCACCAGCGCGCTAGCTACCTCCACCGCCGACGGCGCCCCCGCTCCTACCACGACAACGCGTGGCACACCGACGCCACGTAGCACGGCGACGCCTCATGGCACGCCCACCTCGACACTGCCGCCCTCCGTCGAGATCGTCACCAAACAGGCGACAGTCACCAACGCCAGCGTGGCCGTCAGTTGTCCCAGCGGAGAGGTGGCGCTCACAGGAGGGTGGGCGATTGCTACCCGCGACGTGCCTATCTACATATCCCGCCGGACTGGGAACGGCTGGTTTGTCGGCCCCCTCACCAGCGCGAGCACGCAAATCACTGCCTACGTCGTCTGCCTGCAACATATGGTGGGCGTCTCCGTCACCGAGCGTGAGGCTGCTATCACCGTCCCCGCGCACACCAACGGCCAAGCGGTTGCCGCGTGTAACTCAGGGGAAGTCCTGATGGGGGGAGGGATCGTGAACCAGGCTAGTGGGAACGCCCTTGCCTATATGGGGTCCACGGGATCGAAATTCTATGGCCTGGTGCGCAACGATTCGGGGGCGCAGACAAACTTCGAAGTCGAAGCCGAGTGTCTGGCTGCCGCGAGGGCCAAGAGCGTCTTTGGTTCCTATGCGGAAGCGGACATCAGCCACGGCCTTGACCTCAGGTCGACCTGTCCGTCAGGCGCGCTGGTTACCGGAGGGGTCTTCACCACCGGCAACATTAATTCCAGCGCCAACGTCCTGGTCTCCACTTATGCGCCCATCAACTCCACCACCTGGCAGGCGCAGGGCCTGAATCTGGGGACGAGTGGGACGACTGCCAATCTCACTGCGCAGTGCCTGTCCTTCTCGTAGCGCCAGCAGCGAACCGGCATGCGTCAGGCCACCTCGCCGGCGCTGCCAGAACAGGAGCATTGTCCATGGAGCCGACATTCCCCGACCTGCCCACGCCTCCCGAGATCCCTGTGCCATCGGCGCAGCCACTCTGGCCTAGCTCCTCAGGCGATCAGCCGCCCCCACACTCTCCACTGCCCACGCGGCGTCCGCCCTGGCCGCTCCTCGCCGCCATCAGTGGGGGCGTCGTGGTGATCCTGATCGTGGCGCTGCTCATCAGTCTGCTGCTGCGCGGAGGAACGACCAGAGTCCTCCTTGGCGCTGCTGCCGAGCAGACGGCGACCGCAGACAGCGCACAGGCTACCGCCACATCTGAGGGAACACCCGCTCCCAACGCGACAGGGACAGCGGCGCCGCATAGCACGGCGTCGCCCCACCCAGCGGCTCCTGCGGTCCATGTGGTCAGCGCGCAGAGAACGGCCACCACTGGGTCGCTGGTCGTCGTCAGCTGTCCCAAAGGGGAACTGGCGCTCTCCGGTGGCTGGAAGTCCGACGCCAACACGCCTATCATCAACTCCAGCCGCAGTGGGAATGGCTGGCGGGTCTCCCCTCTCTCCTCGACCGGCGCCCCCGTCACAGCCTATGTGCTGTGCTTGCAGCACGTCGCGGGCGCCTCCATCACCGAGCACTCTGTCACTGTCGCCATCGGCGCCAATAAATATGGTCAGGATGTCGCCGATTGTAACCCAGGGGAAATCGCCATTGGCGGGGGCTTTGGCGTCCCTGCTGCCCAAGGCGTCATACTTGTGGGACTAAACCTAGACTTGGCAACCGACAAAGGCTTTAGTGGAGGAGTGGCGAACATCACCACTTCTTCGCGGATCGTCGTCTTCTACACCGAATGCCTGAACGCTTCGGGGGCGCGCCTTCTCATCCCTCCCCACGGCAGCCAATTTAACTTGACCTCAGGTCAAAGCGCTGGCGCTGGCGTCAACTGTCCGCAGGGGATGCTGCTCACAGGGGGAGGCTTCTACATATCGGGCGACCTCGCCGCGGTCTTCGGTTTTTTCCCGATGAACAGCCTAAACTGGCAGGGAGATGCCATGTACACAGGCTCCAGTCGCGTATCTTTCACTATCTACGCCATGTGCCTGTCCTTCTCGTAGCGTGCGCGAGAGGGAGGGCGCTGAGGTCTCTCATCCACCCGACTAGCCGATTTGGCGTACCCTAAATCTCCCGTATCGCGGACGCTTCTTTGCGCCAGCGCCCTGGCATGCTATCCTCAGTTCACAGCGCAACCTGTGAGAGGGGGCAGCGGCATGAATGTAACCAACGACGACCGCCAGGTGACGCTTGGCGAGTTGGCGCGCGCGATTGAGAATGGGACCATTCGTAGCGCCGTGCGCGGGACCGACTATGAACTATCCTGGCGTGAGGTCAACCGGCTGCGGCTTGGTCTCGCTGATACAGATTTGTGGCTACTTTTTCAACTCGGCGGCGGCGTAGAGATCAGGCCAGGCGGCGAGGATATCTCCCAGGCGATCTGAGGTGCGCTGCCAGCACGGCTCCTGATAATAACAGCCAGTCCAAGTCTTCGTCGCGTTGTGATTGAAGAACGTCAGCGCATGCGCGATCATATAACAGTTGATGAGCGGGTCGCGCGAGAGCACCGCCGCCCACCAGTTGCCCTCGGCGACGACGCCCGTGCGCATATCAATGCCATCCATGATCTCGTCAATCGTCTTGGCTGGGAATGTGCAGGAGTAGCCACCACATTGCGGCGTCGTCCCCATCTTGCGGTCGAAGTCCAGCACTGCCTGTCCCACGCGCGCGACGGCTTGCTTGTCGTTGGGGTCACCATAGAGGTCGGTGAAGGCGTTCTTGAGGACATAGATCACCGAGAACTGGTTGCCATACCCTAACTGCCAGAAGTTAGCGCGATTACAGTTCTGGATCACCTGGAAGTAGCCACCGCTAGGAACCTGGTTCGCGCAATTACTGTAATTGATGCGCCCGCGAATGCCCTCGGCGTGCGTCCAGAAGACGAGCAACTGCGGCTCGATGGACTTCTTGTAGCGCGCGTCGTAGGCGGCAGTGGCCTTGATCGCCGCTGGGAGCATCACCGCCAGCCGGGCGCGCTCATCGGCGCCGATAGCGGTTGGCGCATTGGGCTTATCGAAGCCATACTTGTTGATGTAATGGTTCGCGTCGAGGCTCTCCGGCGCCGCAGCCGCCGCAACTGGCCCGCTGTATGGCACGAGGTCGGCGAAGGCTTTCCATGCGGCCTGAGAAAATTGCGCAGGTGAGCGCACACCACCAATGGCGCCAGCGACGATGCTGAAGAGCAGGATCACCGTGAGGCCCGCGAGAAGCGTCATCGCGCGCCTCTGACCAATAATCGCCAACACACGAGGCGTCGTCGTAACTGGCTTAGGCCCGTCTGTGTGGATGACGACGACCTGCGCGCTGGTCTTGCTACTCGTCGTACGCAAAGCCGTTCCCGGCGCCTTTGGCTGTCGCTTGCGCGAGAGGCGTGGAGAGGATGGCGGCGGAACAGGAAGCAGTGTCTGCTCATCGAGCGGTGGGAGGCCGGACTGCGGGCCGAGCGCCGAGAGTGGACGCGCGGTTGTGCGCTGGCGCGGCGTAAACTGCGAGAGTGAGGTTGGCGTCTCGCCTGAGTCTACCGCACGAACGCTGGGCATGCTGGGCAAGGTAATCGCGGGGATCACGACGGAGGAGCCGTCAACCCGGTCCTGCTGGTCAGAGAAGCGCTGCCCCTCTGGAGGGGTGGATTGTTCTCTCTCGCGCTTCTTCTTCCGCCCCCACTGCATCGCCAAGTCTCCCGCCAGGTATCGTAGCCAGAAGTCGCAAGCAACCGTTACAGTCCCGTATCCATCTCACTTCCAGCGCGCGACCCTAAGAATATCGCGCTGGCGCTTTGAGGGCAACTCCTGGCTACACAACCATGACCATCTGGCGGACCAGACGGCGCGCTCGCTACCAGACCGCTATCAGTCGCCAGCGTTTTGGGTGTACACTAACGGCGACATGGACGACGAGGTCCCGTCTGCCTCATCCGGGCGCGACGGTGAACGCAGGGCGCCGCCACAAGGAGCGCCGTTTGAGGACACAACGCATATGCGCTATCACGACACGATTCTCGGCACGCTCGGTCACACGCCACTCGTCCGGCTGAACAAGGTGACGCAGGGACTCAGGCCGCTGATACTGGCCAAGGTCGAATACTTCAATCCCGGCGGCAGCGTCAAAGACCGCATCGGTGTCTCACTGATCGAGGCATGCGAGCAGGATGGTCGCCTCAAACCCGGTGGGACCATCGTCGAGCCGACCAGCGGCAACACCGGCACGGGCCTCGCCATCGCGGCGGCGCTCAAGGGCTATCGCCTCATCTGCGTGATGACCGATAAGGTCGCGGAGGAGAAGCGCAGCCTCCTGCGCGCATACGGCGTCGAGGTGGTGATCTGCCCCAGCATCGTCAGCTTCGACTCGCCGGAACACTACCAGAATGTCGCCGCACGCCTCGCGCAGGAGATTCCTGGCGCGTGCATGCCCAACCAGTACGCCAATCCCGCGAACCCGCTCTCGCACTACCGCACGAGCGGCCCGGAGATCTGGGATGACACCGAGGGCAAGATCACGGTCTACGTCGCAGGCATCGGCACGACCGGCACCATCGTCGGCACGGCGCGCTACCTCAAGGAGAAGAATCCCGCGATCACGGTGGTCGGCGCGGACCCCGCAGGCTCGATCTTCTCCGGCGATGAGCCTCGGCCCTACAAGGTAGAGGGCATCGGCACAGACAAGTTCCACGCCAACTGGGACCCTTCCGTCGTGGACGAGATCATCCGCATTGACGACCGCACATCATTCGCGCTGACGCGACGGCTCGCGCGCGAGGAGGGCATCCTCTGCGGCGGCTCAGCGGGCACGGCGCTGGCGGCGGCGCTGGAATACGCGAAGAGGTTGAGCGCCGACGACATGATGGTGGTCCTGCTGCCCGACACCGGGCGCGGCTACCTCTCCAAGGTCTTCAACGACACGTGGATGCGCGAGAATGGCTTCTTCGAGGCTCCAACGCAGCCGTCGCTGGCGGATGTGCTGGCGCACAAGAGCCAGGTCGAGGCGAAGATTCCGCAGGTGATCGGCGTCAAGCCGGACGAGCGCGTGGCCGACGCCATCGAATATTTCCACAAGTACGGCATCTCGCAGTTGCCGGTCCTGGATGGCGACAAGGTGGTCGGCTCGCTGACCGAGACCCAACTCTTGCAGCGGCTGGCGGCGGGCGAGCGGCTGAACGGCCAGCGCGTGCGCGAGTGGCAGGGTCCGCCACTGCCGACATTGCCGGAGTCGGCGCCAGTGCGCGAGGCGTACACGCTCTTTGCGGGCGGGCAGACCGCCGTCGCGGTGCTCGGCGCGGATGGGCTGCGCGGCGTCATCTCCAAGAGCGACCTGATGGAGTTCTGGGCCAACGAGAACCGCAAGTCCGGCTCATAGCGCGTCACAGTCTCATACCAGGCCTGCCAGAGTGATTGGCCCTATCTAAAGGGCAAGGGCTGTCTCGCCCCAAACCTCTCTCTGAGAGCGGAGCCAGGCGACGTGACGACTCGTGGTTCCCCTTCCCCTGAAAGGGATATATATCTGCCAACCCACTCCGCTGTCACAAGCGGCGGGTGATACTAGTTTCGTGGCAGATTCAGCACACATCCTGCCGCTGCGCGACGTGGCGGACAACTGTGCCTGCGCCTCACAATCCGACGCCTTCCATCTTCTGCCATCCGCATCGCCGTCACAAGCAAGCGAGGGAACTCGAGATGTATCTGGCAGAGTCACAGGACCGCGACATTGTTATTGCCCGCGAGATTGTGCGGCGTAAGGTCGAGGGGCAGCGTGAGGCACTCCTTGCACACCCTCATTTGCCAGAAGCCACCGGCGCCGAGCGGGTATGTCGGACGCCTTTCCTGGCTAACGTTGATCATCCTGCCAGAATGGCTCATGAGTATCAATATGCTGCGTGTCTATGAGGCGCGATGCGCTGGTCTATGACATAGTGGGTGACCGGCGAAGGCGTGGGTGAGAGCGTCGAGGACCGAGCGACCCTGCTTGCGCCAGGTGGAGCAGACCGAGCGGATGCGGCAGAAGGCATCCGCCCCCGCATCGCTACAGAACGTGCCGGAGACCTTCTGCTGGACCTTGACCATGCGCAGATCGCGTTCCGCTTGATTGTTATCGAAGGGCACAGCGAAGTCGTCGAGGAAGCGCAGCGCCTCGTGTTGGTAGGTCCAGAGCCGGTCAAGGAGGTTGCGTACCGGACTCTGCTTGCGCCGACCCCGTCGTGGCGGCCCGACCGGCGGCGGCAAGGGATTTTGGGCGAGCCCGTCGCCCAGCAGCGCCTCATAGCGGGCGATGTAGTCGTCGCGCACGGCTTGCTCGAGGTGCGTGGCGCCGGCCTCCCGCGCCTGCTCGACGGCCGTACGCATCTCGCGCAGCAGCCGCTTCAGCTCGCCAGCCCACGCCTGGCGCAGCTCTTCCTCGACAAAGGTGAGCTCGCGCAGATGGTGGGCATTACACAGCGCATGACGACAGGTCCGATAGTGGCGGTAGCTCGTCCAGCCGTCGTGCACACTTACCCCGCTAAAGCCGGGCAGGATGCCGATGGCCTCCAAGGCGGTCGCCCCACGGGCGGCGTGGCGGGCATAGTGCGTCAGGGTCGGGGTGCACGTCACATGCGTCCATTCCAGCCGCGCGCCCTCCGCCCCCACCACGCGCAGCCCCGTCTCGTCATGATGCAGCACCTGCTCCTGCCGCAGCGCTGCCTTGATCTCCTGCTCCACTCCCACCAATCGCTCAGCGCCATGGCGCACCAGGTTGACCAGCGTCCCCACCGAGAGCGCCGCGCCAAAGACGTCGGCGACCACCTCGCGTACCCGCGCATACGGCACGAACTGCTGCTGCGTCATGTACGCGCACAGCGCGCGCAGCCGGGGGCCGTATTGCTGGGGAGCGGTGACTCCGGCAGGCGCCTCGGCCGCGGTCGTCGCCCCACACGCTGGGCAGCGCACATGCAGGAGGCGGTGTTCCATGATCTGCAGCCGTACCGCGGGCAGCTCGCTCACTTGCCGCCGTTCGACCCAACTCGGCGCATCTGGGGGCAACTCGTGTCGGCAGGCGCTGCACTGCCGTGGTCGGTGGATCTCCACGGTATCAGGAGTTGCCACCAGCGACACCCGATGCCCTGGATGCCCCGGCTGCGCCCCACGCTGCTTGCCACTCTTCTCGCGCAGGCTCTTGGGCTGGCGTCTCAGCCCGTCGCTGGAGGGCGGCTTACTGCTGTTGTGGCTATCCTTGAGGGCCGTGGCCAACCGTTCCTTGAGCTCCTGCACCTCGGCGAGCAGCGCCTGCATCTGCTCCCGCAGGGCCGCATTCTCCGCTCGCAGGGCATCCTCTTCTTCTGGCGTCATGCGCTCAGTCTACCAGATGGAATTAGGTCAACCAACGATCGATTCTCGTGTCCTCGCCTTCTTGCGCACAACGATATTTCGCGCTGGAGATTATGTGCGCATCAGCGATGGCTCCTGTCGGCTGCATCCCCAACTCGCACAGGCTGTTGTAGCAGCATGCGCTGTACCGCAGTTTTGTGCAGCAGATCATGCAGCGTGTCTGGCAGGACTTCTGCTCCCAGCTTGACCTGGGCAACAACTATAGCAGTAAGCACCCAGATTCTTCTGAATTTTGCATATACGATGAGGACAATTGTGGACAGGGCAAGCATCCTATGGTATACCAGTCGCACCACGATGCAGTGAGTCAGGTTGCGGCAATGTGTCTGTAAGGAGGTTCCTGCGGATCTCGTCTCAGAGGAACGCTCACACGTTCAGTATGTATTTGGGCGCCCCTCTGATGCCCAGATGCAGGCGCTCACTCCCGACCAGTTTCCCCGCTTCATCTACTAGCTAATAGAAAGGACTGAATAGGGAGAGGGAAGGAATCGGCTGCTTGTTGACTCGCAAAATAAGGCATTGCGTGAAGTCTTTCCGCTGTTTACGAAAGAGCACAGAAGGCTCTTACGGCTCTCCTGCTGAGGTGGGCGCTCCAAACTGAGAGCGAGAGCGCTGTTTTTCCAGGTAGGCGCAAGACGATGAGGGGGTCACCATATGCGTGCATTTCGACAATCAGTCCCAATCGCGCTGGCTCTTGTTCTTCTCGTTTCGTTCTCGACCGTGATAGGCGCGGCGCCGGCCGCAGCCTCACCTTCGGCGCCACCATGCGCCGACGTCCAGTTCATTGGTGTCGCTGGTTCGGGGGAGCGGGCAACGGATCACCACCAAATGGGGCAACTGGTGGGCATGATCGCCGACAAAGCGGCAGAACTTGCGCCAAAGGGCACGACGGTCAGTTTCTACGGCGTGCCATACAATCCTCCAACATCGTAACTGGTCAGGCGGACTTGCGGAGTGGGCATAGCATAGTCCCATGACGACGAGGAAGGATTGCGGACCTGGAAGCCCTGTCGCCCAGCAGCGCGAGCAGATTGAGCAGTTGGGCGTCTCCATCCGCGAGCTGGAAGCGCGACTGGCCAAGGACAGCCACAACAGTTCCAAGCCGCCGAGTAGTGACGGGCTGAAACGCAAGACCAAGAGCCTGCGGGCGAAAAGCGGCAAGAAGGCGGGCGGGCAGATCGGGCATCGCGGGGAGACGCTGCATCTGGTGGCGGCGCCCGACGAGGTGGTGGAGCATCGCCCTCGCCACTGCCCCCAGTGCCAGACCAGTGCCAGACCCCGCTCACTGACGCCGACGTCGTGCTGCGCGAGCGACGGCAAGTCCACGAACTGCCGCCCGGAGTGCGGCTGCAGATCACGGAGCACCAGGCGTTGCACGTGCAGTGTCCGAGGTGCGCGCACGTGAGTGTCGGCGCGTTTCCTGCTGAAGCGCCCAGCCGGGCGCAGTACGGCTCAGTACGGCTCAGGCGTGCGCGCGGTGGCAGTCTATCTGGTCGAGCAGCAACATCTGCCCTTGGGGCGTGTGCAGCAGCTGCTCAGCGATCTATGGAGAATGCGGTTGGGGCGCGGCACGCTGGTGGGCTGGATCGCGCAGGCGGCGCGGGTACTGCAGCCCGTCGAGCGGCACATCACTGAGGCGCTCTCCCAGGCGCCGGTGCTGCATCACGACGAGACCGGCGTCCGCCGGGCGGGCAGGCTCGCTTGGGCGCACGTGACGAGCACGTGACGAGCACGAGCCGGCTCACGCACTACGCCATCCACCCCAAACGCGGACGCGAGGCGCTGGAGCGCATTGGCATCCTGCCGCACTACCGCGGGGTGAGCGTTCATGACGGCTGGAGCAGCTATCGCGCCTACACCGCCTGTCGCCATGCGCTATGCAACGTCCACCACCTGCGCGAGTTGACCTACCTCGAGGAGCAGTATCAGCAACTGTGGGCCGCTGAGATGAAGGCGCTGCTGCGTGAGATGAAGGCGGCCACCGACCAGGCGCGGACCGGCGAGTTGCTCTCCCTCACCCCACGGATGCGCGCCGACTTCGTCGACCGCTACCAGGCGCTGCTCAGCGCTGGGTTGGCCGCCAATCCTCCGCCCGCGGACCACGAGCGCCGCCAAGGCCAGCGCGGTCGGCTCAAACAATCCCTCGCACGCAACCTGCTCGAGCGGCTCCTCCTCCAGCAGGACCAGGTCGCTTCCTCGCCTTCCTCGACGATCTCACGATTCCCTTCGATAACAACCAAGCGGAACGCGATCTGCGGGGGCTCAAGATCCAACAGAAAGTGTCTGGCTGTTTCCGCAGCGACTGGGGATCCGAGGCCTACGCGACCATTCGCGGCTATCTGGCGACCTTACGCAAGCAGGGCCACGCGCTCCTGCCCGCCCTCAACACCGTCTTCGCCGGTCAGCCGCTCTATCCAGCCTTTGCCTGACCTGCTACCCAACATCAACCCCAAAACCCTCGCGGATGGTGAGTACTTCGCGAGTAAGAATCGCGGGCAGGCATTGCTTCATGACTATCTCTCCCAGATTACCACCGCCTGCCCTTCGATGCAGCTGGTCGTCATTGCATACTCGCAGGGCGCGCACGCCGCCGGAGACGACCTCGTCGCTGAGCCAGACAGTATCACCAAACATATCGCCGCATTTGTTATGTTTGGCGATCCCCGTTTCAACCCGAATGCGACGTATGACAAAGGGATCTTCGACCCAGGGTTCAGCGGGATCGCCCCTGCGCGAGATAAGGAGGACTTCGCTAGTTGGACCTCCTCGGGGGCGACCAAGTTGTCGAAGATAGGTTCGTGGTGCAATTACCACGATCCCGTCTGCCAGGGCCTCATCTACCTTCGCGACCTTGGTCCACATGGAACTTACTTTGCCAACTATGCCCCCCAAGTGGCAGACTTCATTCGCAGCCGGCTCGGCTGGCCCTGGCACAACCCCGCTGCGCCTCTTGATCTCGCGTTCGTGATCGACAGCACAGGATCTATGGACGATAGCATCGCCGGTGTCATCAAGTCGGCAAAGGAAATGGCCCAAGCTTTGCAGGCGAGCGGCGAGAACTATCGCGTGGCGTTGGTAGATTACAAGGATACCAACCAGGGCGATCCATATGCTGCGCGAGTGGATACGCCATTTATCAACGACCTGAGCAAGATATTTTCAGGGTTGAGCGCTCTCAAAGCGGACGGCGGCGGTGATAATCCTGAGGCCGTGTATTCAGGGGTTATGACCGCCGTCACCAAGCTGTCGTGGCGCTCGGGCGTCCGCAAGGTAATCATCGTCATGGGCGACGCGCCAGGCAAGGATCCTGAACCCCTGACCGGGTACACGCATGCTAGCGTCGAGAATGCGGCGAAGGATCTCGACCCCGCGGCCATATACACTGTCGCCGTCGGTTCTGCGCCAGCGAGTTTCTTCAGTTCGCTCTCTGTGGACAGCGCTGGGGAGACATTTGCGGTCTCCGACCCTTCACAGGTGAGCGCAGAGATTATTACTGCGGTGAAGCAGGCAGCGGCGCCGGTCACGGCCGCGCTGGTCGCACAAACCCCTGCCCGACCTGGTGATACCGTTGCCTTTTCGGCTGCCGGCTCCTGGTATGCCGGGGACGGAGTCATCGTTGTGTACTCTTGGGACTTCGATGGAGATGGCGTTGCGGATGTGTCGACGGCTACTCCCGTGACGAGTCACCGCTACGAGAGCGAGTATGTTGGCCGCGTCTCAGTAACTGTTCAGACGAGCGATAGACAGAAGGGCTCCGCCACTACCTCGATCAGTGTGTCCGCGAGTAATCCCGCACGGGCCTCCGCCCCGGAAAATCTGAAAGTCAAGGGTGGCACTGACGATCACTCCATCGTGGCCAGTTGGGCTGTTCCGGCGCAACTCGGTGGCGACACGGTTTCGAGCTATGCATTGGCGCTCAGTGACGCGAAGACTGGCGACATCTTGCGAGCCACGATCGTTGATGCCACCACCACGAGTTTCACCTTCGCGGCTGTTGACCCGGGAGAGTACCATGTCGCTGTGTGGGCTGCGACGCAGGCTGGCGAAGGCAAACATGCTACGGCCTCTGTCGTCATTTCCAAGCCGTCATCATGGCTGTCATGGCTGTCACTCCCAGTTGCCATCGGGCTGGCAGTCCTCGCGCTCATTGGCCTTGCGGTCGTGATCTACTTCTTCGTGCGTCGCCGCGCTCGCAGCCAACTTGCTTAAGTCAACGCCGTCGATGGTAGCGTGTGGATATGCCCCGGTCGTCGCGCCAGGGACTGAGGGTGATCGCCGACGTCGCGTCGTTCCGGCTGGAGCCCTGGGGCAGGCGCTTACTGGCGGCGGAGCAGGTGGACGCCTGGATACACGGGCAGGAGGAGCGCGGCGGTGAGCCGAGTCTCTGGCTTGAGGGTGTGTCGTTCAATCTCGGCAACTACGAGGTCGCTTTTCAGGCTGATACAGGGAGCGCGATTCGAATTACGAAGGCCATTCCGCTAGATTGGCGCAGCGATGCACAAGCGCACATCAGCTGGGAGCGTCCTGCTGTCAGCCAGCGCGAGATGCTCTACATCACCCTGGCATCGGCGGTGACAGGGGGCGCCGTTCGTAACGGGGGGTGCTCGTATTTCAACAACTTCAAGGCCGCACGATCGGCCGACCGCAGCCCCGTTATATCTGGCATCGCCAGCAGTGTCGGCTTCCGTCTGACTCTTGCGGCCTCCAGGCGGTAAGCTGTCCAGAAAAGGCGCTGGCGACTCGGGGTGTAAGGACAACTGATCTCCGCTCCCTTGTGGCGGCGCCGTGGGTAGCAGATATATCCCCCTTTCAGGGGAAGGGGACAGGGGATTAGATCAGGAAGCGCGCCCTTACGATTCTGGACAGATGTAGGCGTCCGTGCTGCCAGCGGGAATCTGCGACTGCATTGCCGGAGTCGCGCAGGCGTCACCGGTCCACTTGCGCGCCGGGCCAAGCAGTAGTTCGTCCATAAGCGTGGCAAAAGGCAACCTGGCGCCATCCACCACCAAACTAACGGAGAAGCGATACGTCCCCAATGTCGTTGGCGGTGTCACCGCAAGGCGAATGTCGGCGCTCTGCCCTGGCTGGCGCGTCAGGGGAGGAGGGGGAGCGATTGATTGTGGGTCCACAATCGCCGGGACGACCGCGCCAGCGCCAGCGTTTGCCGCGAAGGTGGCGCTGAGATCCAGATCAGAGGTGGCGCCGCCACCACAGCCGCCGCCAGTTACCTGACCATTCTGATAATACGCATCGCAGAACTGCCAGCTATTCAGGTCGTTCGCGAAGGGAACAAAGCTCTTGACGAGCACGGTAAGACCATCAATGCTATGGCTGACACTCTTCGACGCGTTGCAGACGGTTACATAGAGACCACCGTTTAGGTAGGGATTCACTTCTGGCTTGGCGGGCAAGCCCCGATTTGGGTCGCTTGCGGAGCCTAGCTTGAACGGCTTCAGTGGTGTCCCGGCAGGTAGCTTCACCGAGGAATACGCGAGTCCTGTCAGGTAGATCGCCAAGTAGATGTCACCGATCTGATAGAAACTGGCGCTGCCGGAACTGAGATGTGTCTGGCACCCGGCGTTGTACTGTGCGGAGGTCACTGTGTAAATTGGAGTAGCGGTGGCTATGGCAGTCGCGGTCGGCAATGGCGTGTCCGTCGCCTGAGCGGTTGTGGCGGTCGGCGTGCCAGTTGTTCCGCCGTTGCGTGAAGCTTGCAGCAGGTAGAACGAGCCACCAAGGAGCGCTACAACGAGCGTAGCCGCGACTACCGCTACCCACGTGCGCAGCCGCGATGGACGCTGTTGCGGCTGATAGTTTGGATTCGTATTCGTGTAAGGTAGGCGTTGCGTCGCGTCCCACTCTGGACGCCTTGGTTGTGATTGCATAGGTATTGTCTCCTCACGAGAACGACGCGGTAACGCGCGAGCGAAGGCGACAAGGGCCGTCTCGTCGCCCACGGTGACGCTCCAGGCGCGCGCGTCTGTCTCCAGCCGCTCGTACACCGGGCGCAACCCATCTGAGCCGCCGAGAGCGCCAACGTCGGCATAGAAGTCGTCGGGTCGCTGCGACATCACCAGCCTCCTTCGGCGTGGCGCGTCGAGCGCAGCCGCCCATCTGACGGTTGCAGCCGCGTCCGCAGCGTGATGAGCGCGCGATGCAGGCGTGTGCGCACAGTGGCCGGTGGGATGTCGAGCGCCTCGGCGATCTCCGTCGCCCGCATGCCGCCGTAGAAGCGCAGCGCGACGACAAGACGCTGCTCGCCGGGCAAATCACGCACAGCGGCGCGGAGGTCCAGCGCGCCGGTGTGGTCGCTGGTTCCGGCGTAGAGATCGAAGAGGACAGCCGCCTGCGTATCGTCTGGCAGCGGCTGAGCCATGCGCCGAGAGGTTCCCATCGAGCCACGCAGCCACTCGCGGCAGACGTTGACCGTGATGCGCAGTAGCCAGGAGCGCGCGGCGTTGGTGTCGCGCAGCGTCCCCCAGGCGCGCCAGGCGCGGGTCAACGCCTCCTGCGCCGCATCCTCGGCGTCGTCGTGGCCCACGAGCGCTGTCGCCACGCGCAGCACGGCTGCGGCATGCAGCGAGACCTGCCGCACGTAACTCGCTTCGTCCGCCACCACGCGCACCCGTCATCTATCTGAACTGCTGAGCGCCGACCCCGGTCGCCAGCGTTGATCGCAGTTCACCAATACAGATGACGTGGGGAGGGCAAAACGTTCCCGCGACATAAGAAATTGGTCTTGGACAACAGCCGTCGATATTCGAAACATGCCCTGTGAAAGTGTTTAGGGAGGGATCGCAGAAATGCAGTGTACCCTGAGAGCCGTCGCTGCTGCCATTCACCACTCTAGGCTGTCGCCACAGCCGAGCACGTTGTTTCAATCCCATTGGCCAGCAGATCACCACTGTGCGAATTGTCGACGCGCCAACTCAACGCCGTGCGCCAGATGAGCCGCATCACCGTGCGTCTGGGCGAAGTGGATCTCGTGGAATGGCTCCATGCCGGCATAAAAGTCCATGCGCCGCAACGCGGTCGCATCGAGCGCAGGGTGGTAGGTGGCCAGCATCTGTCGCGCGAACTCGGCGCCGAGCTGTCGCCGCACACCAGCAAAGTCGACGGCGGGGTCGTCAATGCCAGCGTCGCCCCAGTCAATGACGCCCGTCAGATGGCCAGTAGCGGGGTCAAAGAGCACATGCTCAGCAACGAGATCGCGATGGACCAGAGTAGGCGTGAAAGTAAAGCAGGCGTCGTCATCCAGATAGCCTGACCAGAAGGCGACAATTGCCGCCTGTTCCTGAACAGTGAAGAGCGGCAGCATATTCGCGCGGACCTTGGCAAAGAACCTACGATACGCCTCACGCAGGCTCGCGGCGTCCCTGCCCACCATGCCGTGTCGCCGCGCCTCCTCGAGCGGAACGGCGTGAAGCGCGCTCACGAACGCGCCGAGTTGCGCCGCCTGGGTTGCGCGATGCTCAGGGCGAGTGAGCATGAGCGACTCGCCGGCAATCAGTCGGTAGCCGACGATGCGCTTGCCTGGCCACGTGGGATCAATCCAGGTGTAGGTATAGCGGGGAACTGGCAATGGCAGGCGGTCGCTCAGCAAGGGCAGCAGGTCCGCCTCACGCGCCTGGCGCACGGCGGCGTCGGGTCGCTTGGCGAAGCGGAAGACGAGTTGGTCATTGACGAGCAGCGCAACACTGTCCCATCCCTCGCCGAGCAAGATGGAGCGCTGCACGTGGAGGGTGGGGAAGCAGGCGTCAAGGAGTCTGAGATAGTCGGCCAATGCATTGGCCTCGCCCATGTCATGCGCCCTTCACTGTGGTTTTCAGCCGCTGCGGGCATCATCATAGCAAAGTTTCGGGCGCATGAGCGGGCCAGATAAGCGCCAATCTGCGATGACGCTCACCTTCGAGTAGTGGCGTGAGAGCCACGGATACTCTTTCTCAAAACACTTCCTATGGCGCGGATTCGTTCGCCTGCGCGGCGCGCTTGGCGGCGAGGAGCGCGCCGAGGTCATGCGTCGAGATCATGCGCCCGCCCAGGCGCAGCAGATCGTCCAGCGAGCGTCCCGGCGCGTCGAAGTGCTCGCGGTACGTGCCGGGATATTGCGCCCAGCGCGCGCGGATGCCCATCCTGGCGACGAACTCGCGTAGCTCGCGCGAGCCAGCCTCACCCATCTGGTCAGAGAGGACGTGGTAGACGCGCTCGCCCTTGCGCACGCCAACGCCGTACCAGTCGCGCGTGGCGCGCGCGGCGTGAATCACGATGGCCATGAGAAGTAGCCCACTGGCGGCATTGGTAACTTAGAACTTGAGCAAGGCGAAGACATCGTGTCCCACCAGCCGGTCGCGTCCATTGAGCGCCTCCAGCTCGATCAGGAAGGTCAGCGAGACGACCTCGGCGCCAAGCTGCTCGACAAGCTGCACCGTCCCCGCCGTCGTCCCGCCCGTCGCCAGCAGGTCATCCACGATGAGCGTGCGCTGCCCCTGAACCAGCGCGTCGCGGTGAATCTCCAGCACATTCGAGCCGTACTCCAGGTCATACTCGACCGAATACGTCTCGTGTGGCAGCTTGCCCTTCTTGCGCACCGGCACGAAGCCCGTCCCCAGCAGGTAGGCGAGTGGCGTGCCGAAGATGAAGCCACGCGACTCGATGCCCACCACCTGCTCGATGTTCATATCGCGGTAGCGTGTCGCCATCGCCTCGATCACGTAGCGCAGCGCCTCGGGGTTCTGCAGCAGCGGCGTGATGTCGCGGAAGAGGATACCAGGCTCTGGATAATCGGGGATGGCGCGGATGAACTGCTTGAGCCAGGCTTCACGCTCAGGGTCGAGCGCGCCCGGCGTAGGATTGGGATCGTCTGGATTCAGCACGAAGGCTATCCTCTCATTGCATAAGCAATACGATGGCGGCAGGCATTGATCGCCAGGCCGCAGTATACCATGCGGCTCACGCTTCGCCTGGCGCCTGGCCTGGAGTATGATGGACGCTGAGGGATGAGCGGGGAGTGTGAGGCGCATGAGAGTACTGGTCACGGGCGCGACAGGATTCCTGGGGCGGCGGCTCGCGGCGGCGCTGGTTGAGCATGGCCACCAGGTACGCGTCCTCGTCCGCAATCCCGGCGCGGATAATAGCGCCATCGTGAATGGCGCCGAGATATGGCGTGGCGATCTGTGCGATCCAGCGACCGTGATCGCGGCGTGCGAGGGCATGGAGGTCGTGCAGCATGCGGGCGCGCTCTCCTCGCCGTGGGGTCCAAAGTCCGAGTTCTACGCCACGAACGTCGGCGGGACGCAGGCGGTCATCGACGGCTGCCAGCGCTATGGCGTGCGCAGGCTGATCTATATCTCCTCGCCGAGCGTCGTCTTCGACGGTCAGGACCAGCACAACCTCACCGAGGCCGCGCCGTATCCTGCGAGCTTCGTCTCCGAGTACTCGCGCACCAAGAAGCTCGGCGAAGATCTCGTCAACGCCGCGCATGGCGGTCTGGAAACGGTCATCCTGCGACCCAAGGCGATCTTCGGCCCCGGCGACCGCGCGCTTCTGCCGCGCCTGCTCGCCACCGCGCGCACTGGCAGACTTCCCATGATCGGCGATGGCCGCAATCTCGTTGACCTGACCTATGTAGAAAATGTCGTCGAGGCGATGCGCCTGGCGATGACGGCGGACGCGGCGGTGGGCAAGACGTATCACATCACCAACGACGAGCATGCGCTGCTGTGGCGCCTGGTGCGCCGCATCCTCCAGGAGTTGAAGGTGCCGCCTCCGCGCTTGCGCATCTCCCTACCCGCCGCGCTGGCCGCCGCTGGCGCGATGGAGCAGGTCGCGCGCATCACCGGGAAAGAGCCGACGCTGACACGCTATTCGGCGCTCATCCTCGCGCGCACACAGACCTACAACATCGCCGCCGCCAAACGTGACCTCGGCTACAAGCCTCCAATCTCGCTGGAAGAAGGAATCGAACAGACGCTGAGCGCCCTGCGGCTTGAGCAGTTGAGACACGTCATGGACGACATTCGCACGGCGTATAAACAGGCCTGGACGCGCGCATGATCCCAGAACTGGACGCCGCGCCACGGCTGCGCTGCCACATGCTCGATACCGGCTACTGCCTTGCCTGGGAAGATCATGCGCTCTCGGGTGGTCGCCACGCGCGTATCCAGTGTCACTCGCTCGTCGCGCTACTCCAGCACCCCCGGCATGGCTGGCTGCTCTGGGATACCGGTTACCACCCACGTATGCTCGACGCCACCGCGACCTTGCCCTACTCACTCTACCGCCGCATCACGCCGCTCTTCATCCGCCCGGAGCTGTCCGTTGCAAGCCAGTTGGACGCATTTGGCCTGCGCCCAGCGGATATCCGGCTGATCTTCGTCTCGCACTTCCACGCCGATCACGTCGCTGGACTGCGCGATTTTCCCAATGCGACCTACGTCACCCTGCGCGCCGCCTACCAACACGTTGCGCCGCTCTCCGGATTTAGCGCGCTGCGTCGTGGCTTCCTGCCGATGCTGCTGCCTCCTGATTTCGAGCGTCGTGCTTCTTTCCCCGACACATTCGACGGGCCACTGCTGCCAGGGCTTGGCCCGACCTGTGACTATTTCGGCGACGGCTCGCTGCTGCTGGTCCTCCTGCCAGGACACGCGCGCGGGCAAATCGGCATGCTGGCGCAGACGGAGAGCGGTCCCGTGCTCTTCGCCGCCGACTGCTGCTGGTTGAGCCGCTCGATCCGCGAGGTCCGGCCACCGGCGCGCATCGCCAGTTTCATCGCCGACAGCCCCGCCGCCGTGCTGGATACCATCAGACGCGCGCACACCTTCGCGCAGGCGCATCCCGACGTGCGCATCGTGCCAAGCCACTGCCCCGAAACCTTCGCTCGCGAGGTCATCACGTCGCGCCCACTGCGTATCTGATCAGGCAAGGAAATCACCTATGAGGGCAGAACAGGCGATCACGATAGCGCGACACTTCGCCGCCGCGCGCTGGCGCGGGGAATGGCTGCGTGGGCAACGGCTGGCGGCGTACCAGGAGCGGCAGGCGCAGACAATCGTGCGCTTCGCCAATGAGCGGTCGCCATTCTACCGCGACCACTGGGCAGGGCATGATCTCGCGGAGTGGCGCACGCTTCCGACCGTGGACAAGCGCCTGATGATGGAGAACTTCGCGCGCTTCAATACCATCGGCGCCAGCGCGGATGAGGCGCTGGAGCTGGCGTTGCGCGCGGAGCGCAGCCGGGACTTCACGCCGACGCTGCGTGGCGTCACGGTCGGCCTCTCGTCGGGCACGTCGGGGCATCGCGGCGTCTTTCTCGCTAGCCCCGAGGAGCAAATGGGTTGGGCAGGTGTCGTCCTGGCGCGCACGCTGCATCAGTTCACTGGACGGCTGCGCGTCGCCTTTTTCCTGCGCTCGAACAGCAACCTCTACGAGCAGGTTGGAAGCGCGCTGATCCAGTTCCAGTACTTCGACCTCATGACGCCGATCACCGAAGCGGTCGCGCGTCTGAATCTGTTCCAGCCACATATCGTGATCGGCCCACCGTCGTTGCTCGGCGCGCTGGCGGACGAGTTAGCACAGTCGCGCCTGCGCATTCACCCGCAGCGGCTGATCTCCGTCGCCGAGACGCTGGAGCCGCAGGACCGCGAGCGCCTACAGGGCGCGTTTCAGGCGCCCGTCCACGAGATCTACCAGTGTACGGAGGGGCTGCTGGCAATTAGTTGCGCGCACAGCTCACTGCACATCCAGGAGGACCTCGTCGCGCTCCAGTTCGAGCCGCTCGACGACCAGGGCGCGCGTCTGGGGGCTGAGTGCGTGACGCCGATCGTGACGGACCTCTGGCGTAGGACCCAGCCGATCATCCGCTACCGGCTCAACGACGTCCTGCGGCTTGCGGATAAGCCCTGCCGCTGCGGGTCGGATTTTCGTGTCGTCGAGGCGATCGAGGGGCGCTGCGATGATGTCTGCTATTTTGTGACCGACGCTGGCGACACGCGACCATTCTTTCCTGATGTGATACGGCGCATGATCCTGCTCGCCAGCGACGGCATCGCGGAATATCAGGCCGTGCAGGAGCGACCAGGGCACTTATGTGTGCGCGTCGCGCTACTCCCCAGCGCGGATGCGGACGCGGTGGATGCGGCGCTGCGACACAGCGCGGATGAGACAACAGCGCGGTATGGCCGCCGCCCAATGGACCTCACTATCGAGCATGAGCTAGAGTCGCTCGCCCCTGATAGAAAGCGCCGCCGCGTGCGCCGCCTCTATCAGGAATGAAGCTGGTACTAGCGTCTGATCGAGGAAACGGATACACTGTCTCCGGCTTGGAGCAAAAGTCAAGTTGTGGTGGGTGGCGGAAGAGCGACAATGAGGGTCTATGTTTCTGGTCAAGATTGCGGGACTCGGCTATTACCTTCCCGAACGGCGTGTTGACAACCAAGAGATCGCCCAACGACTGGGCATTTCCTCTGACTATATTGAGCGGGCTGCTGGTGTGCGCGAGCGGCGCTACGCGACGACGGAGACCACGGTCGGCATGGCGGTCGCCGCTTCACGCATGGCGCTCACAGCGGCGAAGCAGGACCTCGGCGATCTCGATGCGATCATCGGCGCATCTTCCGCCCCGCAACAGGCGATTCCCTGCACGGCCGCCCTGACGCAACGCGAACTGGGCGCGCCCGAGGGCCGCAGCGCCTGCTTTGACGTGAACGCCACCTGCCTGAGCTTTGCTTTCGCGCTGCACGCCGTCGGCGCGCTGATCGCGTCAGGCGCGTACAGCAACGTCCTTATCTTCAGCAGCGAGAAGGCCTCCTGCTCGATCAACCCCAATCAGCCGGAGAGCTATGTCCTCTTTGGCGACGCCGCCGCCGCAGCGATTGTCACACGCAGCGATGAAGGCGAGTCGAGCGCGATCCACCACGCGCGCTTCGAGACTCATTCCAGCGGCGCCGAGGCGACCCAGATCCTGGGTGGCGGCACGCTGCACCTCCCAGACGACCCCACGACGACACCGGAGATGAACCAGTTCTCGATGAACGGTCGCGCTGTCTTCCGCCAGGCGGGGCAACTCATTTCGCCATTTCTCGACCGCTTCTTCGAGAAGACCGGCTGGACGCGCGAGAGCGTGCGCATGGTCATACCGCATCAGGCGAGCGGGCACGCGGTCAACCTCCTGACGAGCCGGCTTGGATTCACCGACGAGCAGGTCTTCCTGAATCTGCGCGACCGTGGCAACTGCGTCGCGGCCTCGATCCCGCTCGCGCTCGCGGAAGCCGTCGAGGCGGGAAGAATCGAGCGCGGCGACCGTGTATTGCTCGCTGGGACCGGCGCAGGATTGACGCTTGGCGCCCTCGCTATGACATATTAAGTGGCATGCCAGCAATGCGCTCAACCCCTTCACAGGCCGCCAGCAATATGATGGACAATGACGCTGCGCGACTCACCGGCCTGGATTTGAACGGCGCGCTTGCCTCCGCGATGGAGTCGTTTCGCGCGTCCCACCCGATGTGGCGCGCAGAGGCCGCCGGCCACACGTGGACCTATATCGCCAGTGGCTCCGGCGCGGAGGCGGTTCTCATCCTGCCAGGATTGCATGGGCTTGCCGATGCGGCGTTCCGCTACATCACCGCGCTGGAGCCTTACTACCGCGTCATCACGCCGAACTATCCGGCGGAGGTCATGACGCTAGCCGGCATGGCTGATGGCCTTGCCGCTTTGCTGGACCTTGAGGGCATTGAACAAGCGCATGTGTACGGCGGCTCCTTCGGCGCGCTCATCGCACAGGCCTTTGTGCGGCGCCATGGCGAGCGCGTCCTGAGCGTGATACTGGAGCATCCACTGTTCCCACGGCGGCGCAACGGCGCGCTGCTCCTGCCGCTGACGGTGATGGCGCGCACGCTGCCGGAGCCGGTTCTGCGTATGCTCTTGAATCTGGGGGTAACCGCGTTCCAACGGCAGATCACGCATGGGCGAGAGTTCTGGATTGCGTATTTTCACCGCGCCATCGCGTCCTTCTCGCGACAGGATATACTTGCCCGGCTCTTCGTACTCAAGGACTTCTACATACACGGGCGCGCCTCGCTCATGAAGCTAGAGGACTGGTCTGGCCGCGCGCTTATCGTCGTCGCCGAGGCGGATTCGCTGGCGCCGCCGCGGGATTGCCGGGACCTCCTCGCGCACTACGCTGGGGCCGAGGTCGTGGTGATGCCGGGCAGTTCTCACATGGGAGCAGTCGCGGAGCCGGAACGCTATATCGCGGTCTATGCGCGCTTTCTCGGCGTCAGACCGGGAGACCTTTCGTCTTCCGCCTGAGTCTCAGCGCTCCAGAATGGGTGTTTTGCCGCTGAGGAACGCGCTATCAACCGGCATGCGGCCGGAGGTCCATGCCGCGTAGGGCGCCATCGTCAAATTAGCGAGCGCCAGCAGCACACGGTCGTAGTTCACCCGCCAGCCCGCAAAGTCGCGCCAAGCCCGGTCGCGGTCGTCGACCATCGGCACGCCCGCCTCGGCCAGCGCGTCGAAAGCGGCGGCGAACTCGGCGCGGCTGATGCTGATGCGCTCGGTCTCGACGGTCGGGGTGAGGTGGTAGGGAATCTTGAAGAGATATGTGCGGATCGGCAGCGTGATGGTGTCGAAGATGCGGCGCATCGCCAGAAACACGCGCCAGGTCAGCCAGTCGCTGATGCTGCGCGGGACGACGAACGTGCGCGCGGCGGAGACCAGCGTGCCGACGATGATGGCAAGGCCGAGCAAGAATGCCAGCGCATGCGCGGCGATAGCCAGAAACATGGAGCGCATCTTCTCCGCTTGGCGATCAGATCACGATGCTGCTATGGATCATATTAAACTGGCGAACAACACTGTACGCCGCTCTTCGTCGGGAGGGACGAGCGAGGGAGCGCAGCCGCTACGCCTCGCCCTCGTCGCCGCGCAGGCTGTGATCGAGTGTGCGCAGCAAGACGCGCAACTGGCGCCGCTCGTCAGGAGTCAGCGCAGAGAGCAGGCTGGCGACCAGCGTCTCATGTTCGGGAAGGACCTCCTGCACCAAGCGCCAGCCACCAGCGGTGAGATAAATACGATTGGACCGTCCATCCTGCCGCCGGACGAGCAGATCTGCGTCTTCCATACGGTCGAGCAACTGGCAGATATTCCCCTTGGTCACCAGCAGCTGGTCGGCGAGCTCCTGTTGAGTCAACCCCCCGCTGGCGCTGACCTGGGAGAGGACGTCAAACTGCGCCAGGCTCAGATCGCGCGCACGCAATTGCGCGATGAGCCGGTGATCGATGCGATGGTAGACGCGGGCAAAGCGGAGCCAGAGCGCGGTGGAAGGTTGTGGCATGATACGGCTCCTCTTTTCGGGCGGATAGATCGCCATTCTCTCGCATTGTATCTCATAGAATGGACTTTCCGGCGCCTGCGTATGACGTATCTGGCCCTGCCCGTGATACGATCCCGCATATGGATACAGCGCAACATGCATCAGGTGAGACCATCGCCGCCATCGCCACCCCGCCGGGCCTCGGCGGCGTCGGCATCGTGCGGGTGAGTGGCCCGGACGCCTTCGCCATCGGCAGGCGTCTGTTCCGGCCAACGTCTGGGCGCGCTGAGGAGCCGGTCTCGCATCTGCTCACCTATGGCTCCATAATCGACCCGGCAACGGATGAACCGCTCGACGACGTGTTGATAGCCTTCTTCCGCGCGCCGCACAGCTACACAGGCGAGGACGCCGTCGAGATCAACGCGCACGGCGGGCCACTGATTCTCCAGCGCATCCTCGCGGTGATACTGGCGCTGGGCGCGCGCGCCGCCCGCCCCGGCGAGATGACGCTGCGCGCGTTTCTCAACGGGCGCATTGATCTGGCGCAGGCTGAGGCGGTGCTGGCGCTCATCAACGCCGAGACCGACGCTGGCCGCCGTCTGGCCTATCGCCAGTTGCGCGGCGAGGTCTCCGCGCGTGTGCAATCCGCGCGTGAGGCCGCCATGAACGCGCTGGCGCGCATCGAGGCGCACATTGACTTCCCCGACGAGGAGGTTTCTCCGCCCGATCCAGCGGAGCTGGCAGGATTCATCGCCGCTGCGCAGAAGACGGTGAACGATCTGCTGGTGGGTTCGGCGCGTGGGCGCGTGCTGGCGCAGGGCGCGCGAGTGGCGATCCTTGGCCGGCCCAACGTCGGCAAGTCGAGCTTGCTCAACGCGCTGCTGGGGGACGAGCGCGCGATTGTGACGCCCATTGCCGGCACGACGCGCGACACGATCGAGGAGCGCGCCATCCTTGGCGGCGTCACGGTTCACCTGGTCGACACCGCTGGCCTCACCGAGACGGATGACCCCATCGAGCGCATCGGCGTGGAGCGGTCGCGCTCGGCAGCGCGTGAGGCCGATCTGCTCTTGCTGGTGATTGACTCCTCGGTCAACATGACAACTGATGATCGCGGCATAGCGCAGGAATTGAAGACCCTGCGCGATGATGAGATAGCGGGCGACGCGGATACTGGCGTGTCAACTCTTGTGATCGTTGTGGCGAACAAGGCCGACCTGCCATCGGCGTTGCGCGTGGGCGAAGCGGTTGATCTCTGGCCGGGCGCGCCGGTCGTCTCGGTCTCGTGTGTCACGCATGAGGGGCTGGAGGCGCTGGCAGAGGCCGTGGGGCGGCTCGCGCTTGGCGGCGAGCTACATCCGGCGGACGCGGCGGTCTCCAGTGCGCGACATCAGGATGCGCTGCGGCGCGCCGGGGAGCATCTGCGCGCGGCGCAACAGACGCTGGGCGATAAGCTGCCACTCGACTTCGTCTCAATTGACCTGCGCGCGGCGCTCGCGGCGTTGGGAGAGATTACCGGCGAGACGGCGACGGATGATCTGCTCGACCGCATCTTCGCCGAATTCTGTATTGGCAAATGAGACACGCTGCTGTCGAAGCGCCGTCGGCGATCCCTTCCTCCCTTGCTGAAAGCGAAACTCCCGGCGTACTATCCAACGAGACGCTCAGTGGCCATACGATGCGGCGCGGCGCGCATGGAAGAGCGGGACCGCAGGCTGTGTGTTGGGATACAATGCAAGGGAGTTGACGTATGCCGCGCTGGGCCAATGACGCGACCGAGTTGATGGGTCGCACGCCTCTCGTTCGTCTAAACCATGTCGTTCCCTCTGGCGCCACCGTGCTGGCCAAGCTGGAATCATTCCAGCCGGGCTACAGCGTCAAGGACCGCATCGCCGTCAGCATGATCCGCGACGCCGAAGAGCGTGGCGTCCTCAAACCCGGCGGGACGATCATCGAGCCGACCAGCGGCAACACCGGCATTGGGCTGGCGTGGGTCGCCGCCGCGAAGGGCTACCACTGCATCCTGATTATGCCGGAGTCGGTCAGCGTCGAGCGCCGCATGGTCCTCAAGCGGCTCGGCGCCGAGGTGGTGTTGACGCCAGCGCCCGGCCGCATGCCCGCCGCCATCGCCAAAGCGGAGGAGTTGGTCGCCGCGACGCCAGACTCCTGGATGCCACAGCAGTTCGAGAATCCCGCCAACCCGAAGGTGCATCGCGAGACGACCGCCGAGGAAATTTGGAACGACACCGACGGGCAGGTCGATATCGCTGATCTCCGGCGTCGGCACTGGCGGGACGCTGACCGGCGTCGCCGAGGTCATCAAGCTGCGCAAGCCGAGCTTCCGCGTGGTGGCTGTAGAGCCGACCGCCTCGCCGGTGCTCTCGGGCGGCCAGCCTGGCCCGACGAAGATTCAGGGCATCGGCGCGGGCTTCATCCCGGCGGTCCTGGATACCAAGCTGATTGACGAGATCGTGCAGGTGACCGACGACGACGCCATCGCGATGGCGCGCCGGCTCGCCAAAGAGGAAGGCATCCTCGCCGGCATCAGCAGCGGCGCGGCGGCGTGGGCGGCGGCGCAGGTCGCGGCCAAGCCGGAGTCCGCTGGCAAGGTGATCGTCGCCATCTTCCCCTCGGCGGCGGAGCGCTACATCAGCACCGCGCTCTTCGACGACGTACGCGAATAAGCTTGATCGAGGCTGGAGACGCCTGTGGAGCCGAAGACCGCGCCGCAAAACGAGCGCGAGGCGGCTCCTCCACTCCCTCCAGGTTGCGCTGAGGGCTATCTGCGCGCGAATGGTGTGCGGCTGCACTACGTGACCGCTGGCACCGGTCCGCTCATCCTGCTGCTGCACGGCTACCCGGAATTCTGGTACAGCTATCGCTACCAGCTCCCCGCGCTGGCGCAAACCCATCGCGTCGTCGCGCTCGATCTGCGCGGCTACAACCTTTCGGACAAGCCTACTGCCGGCTACGACATCGCTACTCTCTGCGAGGATCTGCGCGGCGCGATCGAAGCGCTGGGAGAGCGACAGGCTGATGTCGTCGGCCACGATTGGGGCGGCGTACTCGCCTGGGCGCTGGCGATGCGCGCGCCGGAGCACGTGCGCCGCCTGGTGATCCTCAACGCGCCGCATCCCGCGACCTTTCAGCGTACGTTATACTCGCCAAGCCAGTGGCTGCGTAGCGCCTACGTCGGCTTCTTCCAGCTCGAGGGCATCGCCGAGGCGGCGCTCTCGCACGACAACTACACGCTCATCTGGCGAACATTCCGGGCGGCGGACCGCGAGCGCGCCTGGCTCACCGACGCCGATATCCAGCGCTATGTGGACGCTATTGCCCGTCCGGGAGCGCTAACCGCCGCGCTCAGCTACTACCGGCAGGTGGTGCGGCGAGGACCAGGCATCGTCGGCCCCGCGCGCGTCATCACCGCGCCGACGCTCGTTCTCTGGGGCGAACTTGACCCCTACCTCGGCGTCGAGTCGCTGGATGGCCTGGAACGCTGGGTGGACGAGTTGCGTGTCCAGCGTTTCTCCACGGCGGGCCACTGGCTCAACCAGCAGGAACCGGCGCGCGTCAACGAGGTGTTGCTGGAGTTCCTGCGCTGAACAGCCAGAAGGTCATGTGCTATAACTCGTGATGCGTTCACGAGGACGCCATATTCATTACCGATCAGGACACCATTGCATGATTCGCACTGTCAACGTCACGCGCTACGTCACGCCGCTGCGCGAGGGCGGCTCGCTGCCGGCGATTGTCGAGGCGGACGACGACGGGCTGTACGTGCTGAAGTTCCGTGGCGCGGGGCAGGGTCCGCTCGCGTTGATCGCCGAGCTGGTGGCGGGCGAGATCGGGCGGCTGCTCGGCCTGCCCGTGCCAGACATCGTCTTCACCAAACTCGACGGCGCGATTGGCCGTAACGAGCCGGACTTCGAGATCAAAGACCTCATCGAGGCCAGCGTTGGGCTGAACCTGGGGCTGGACTTCCTGCCTGGCTCGCTGCCGTTCGATCCCGCGACATCGCAACGTGTCGAGCCGGAGCTAGCCTCGGCCATCGTCTGGTTCGACGCCTACATCAGCAATGTGGATCGCACGGCGCGCAATACCAACATGCTCTGGTGGCACAAGAAACTCTATCTGATCGATCACGGCGCGTCGCTCTACTTCCACCACAACTGGGGCGAGCCGCGCGTCCAGGCGCGCACTTCTTTCAAGCCGATCAAGAATCACGTCTTGCTGCCCTATGCGTCCAAGTTACAGGCGGCGGATGAGGCGCTAGCTCCGTTACTGACTCCGGCGGCGCTGGCTGGTATTCTGAGCCAGATTCCCGACGAGTGGCTCGTCGCGCACCCACGTTTTCCTGATGCGGACGCGCAACGCGCTGGCTATCTGGAGTACCTGACGGCGCGGCTGGAGACGCCACGTCTGTTCGTTGAGGAGGCGGAGCATGCCCGCGCGCAAAGCCTCCTATGACTACGCGCTGATTCGCGTCGTTCCACGGGTGGAGCGTGGCGAGTGTATCAACGTGGGCGTCGTGCTCTTTTGCCGCACGCGGGCGTATCTGGGTGCGCGCATCGCGCTCGATGAGGCGCGGTTGCTCTCGTTCTTCCCTGCCACCAACATCGAAGGTATCCGGGAGGAGCTTCGCGCCATCGCAAAGATCGCCGAGGGCGACAGGGGTGCGGGGCCAATCAGCGCGCTTTCTCAGCCCGAACGCTTCCACTGGCTTGTCTCGCCACGTAGCACCATTGTGCAACCCTCGCCGGTTCATTCCGGCCTCTGCGACGATCCCGCCGCTGCGCTGGAGCATCTCTTTCAGACAATGGTGCTGTTGCCACCTGCCGCCGAGGACAAGGTCTGAGCGAGACGTGATCCAACTGGCTGACGCTGAATTGCTGGTCTGACGGCTTTGTCTAGAACGCCAGTGGCCTCATCATCTGACGCTACGCCGCAGGCAGATTCAGCCCAGGCGCCTGACCCACGATGTGCGCCGCCTCCATGAATTGCGTATACATCCTCCCGTCTGCTGGCGTTCCCCAGAACTTTTCGCTAACCGTGGGCAGCGCGGCCAGCACGCGTGCGGCCACATCGGCGTACGAGATGAGCGCGCCGAGCTTATCGTTCCACACGGCGAATTTGGCCCCCAGCAACTGCCTATCGCCTCGCGGTAGGTTCTGGGCGGGATTGCGCAGGTCAAAAATGGATGGATCCCATTGCTCATAGAGCGTCTTCGTGTCGAGATAGTCGTTGTAATTGCCTGCCTTCGGCACGATGTAGAGGTAGGTGTCAATGGCGTTGACGACATGGTAGCCCTGGCGGGCCAGATCAGACGCGCTGGCGAAGGCGGTGTCCCAGATGTCCATCACCACATCGGTGTGGACCTGGGTTGTCCCTGGCATCTGCGCGAGGCTGCCCCAGGCGTGGACGGTGTGGCCCTTACTCCTGAGATAGTCGTCGGCCGCATTGACGAACTGGCGGTAGGCCTCGCCCTCCTTTGGGTCATACTCATCCGCGCCAATATGGACATCCTTCGAGTCGAACCAGGGCAGGAATTCATCCCAGAGACTCTTCACGAACGGCAAGGTGTTGGGATTGGCGAGGTCGAGCAGCGATTTATCGAGCGTCTTGCTGGCGAGATCGGGCCGGTATTGCGTCAGGGCCAGCGCATGGGCGGGTACATCGATCTCCGGCGTGATGGTGACGCCATACGGTTTGGCGAAGTCTTGCAGCTCACGCATGTCCTGGCGGGTGTACGCGCCATCTTTCGCGGCGAGTCCAGGGAAGCGTGGGCTGGCGAGGCGGAAAGCGGCGTACTTGGTGGTCCAGTCGGGGCCGGTTCCCACGATGAGTTGGTTGTCGTTGAGGTGCAGGTGGAAGTCGTTCAGCTTGAAATAGGACATCGCCCGCACGTACTCCTTCAGCTCGCTCAGCGGGAAGTATTTCCGGCCCACATCCAGCAGAAAGCCGCGCTCGCGGTAGCGGGGATAGTCGCGGGCGCTCCCGCGTGGCAGGCGCGCCTTAGCTGGGTCGGCCAGCAGTATTTGGAGGATCGTGCGAGTCCCGTAGAAGACGCCGGTGGCGGTGTGAGCGCGCAGTGTCACGACGTCGGTGATGGCGAGTGAGTACCCTTCGTCTCCCAGTGCCTGGTCAGTCATAGCGGGCGAGAGGAAGATGTCTCCCGGCTCCGCCGCACTGTCACTGGAGATCGGCAGGGCGCGTCCCGTGATGAGGCTGAGGTCGGTCGCGAAGACACGCGCGGCGTCGGCGAACTGGTCGCCAGTCGCCGTATCCAGCACGATGCGTGAGGTGGGCGTGAGCGCGAAGGCTCCGCTCCCGCCGTGCCATTCGCGCAGGCTCGGAATCACCTGCGGCGTCGGATTCACCTGACCTTGTGGCGCCTGCGCGTGGCGCTGTACTGTCTGCGCCTGGAACACAACTAGAAAGACGAGGCCAGCAAAAAGCGACGTCAGCACGAGCGCGACGATGACCGGGAGAGCAAAGCGCTTCATGGGACGCGGTCCTCATGTGCATGATGTTCCTGCCTGCCAATGCCCATCCGGCGCATGGTACTGGTCTCGGTGCGCCCTGTCAACGGATGGAGGACGCTCGTGAAACCGGGCTGTGCTCGACGATAGGGTCCGTCTAGCTGAGCGCTCAGGGGAGAAGTTGCTGGCGCAGAAGCGTGGTCAGCCAGGTCTCGTACTCGTCGGGCGTCCAGCCACGCTGCCGCACGAGCGTGTCGTAGATCTCGGCCATTGTCAGCGCGAGGAAGATCTCTGCGGCGCGCGCGGCGTCAAGGTCTGGATGCAGATGCGGCGGCCATCTCCTCGATGAAGGCGGTGAGGTCCTTGCGCCGTCCCTCCAGCGCGACGGCAAGTTCGGCGGCAGCCTCGGGATCGGCGCTCGCGGCGGCGTTGTAGATGCGCGTCAGCGCGGTGCCGGTCTCCCATTGCCGCCTTGTCGCGTGCGCCGCCAGCGCCAGGCGCTTCTCTGGGTCGGACTCCTCACGCGCAAGCGCGTAGATGTCGCGCTGCCCCGACTCTTGATGCCATGCCTCGCGCATCGCCTGTAGGATGCCACGTTTGTTGCGAAAGATCGCATAGATCGTGCTGACGGCGACGCCCGCCTCGGCGGCGATCATCTCGATGGTCGTCGCGTAATAGCCCTGCTGAAGAAAGAGCTTGCGCGCCGTATCCACGATCAGCGCTTGCGTGGCGAGCGCCTGTTTTTGCCGATGGGTGAGTTTGGTCTTGACATCATTCATGTGTTCACTATATCATACTCATGTTGAGTGTAGCAGAACTATATTGAATGGAGTACACGCGTGACATCCGAGAGCAACGAGCGCATCGCACGTGAGGTCCTGGAACGCGGCTTCAACCAGGGAGACCTCGCAGCCGTTGACCAGCACTGCGCAGCGGATGGTGTGGATCACCAGGAGCCGCCAGGCACGGATTTCCGTCGGCACCTCAAGGCGGTGATTGGGGAATTGCGCGCCGCGTTCCCCGATCTCCACTTCGAGATTCACCAGATGATGAGCGAGGGAGACACCGTCGCGTTCAGGTCCACGATGACGGGAACGCATCAAGGCACGTTCCGTGGCGCGCCGCCCACCGGCAAGCAGATCAGCGTCGCGCACATGCACTTCATCCGCTTCGACGACGAACGGGCAGAGCCGCGATCTCTGGCACGTCTGGGATCTGCTGGGCATGCTGCGCCAATTGGGCGCATTACCCGTCCCTCAACGCTAAACGCCACATGCGCGCGCAATGTGTAGGAGTGCGAAAATGGGGCGTACCGAAGTGCGCCCCATCTATTACGCAAAGTAATCTCAGGCTTCCAGATAGACGTTCTTGACCTCGGTGTAGAGTTCGATGCCATACATGCCCAGCTCGCGCCCGATGCCCGACTGGCTGTAGCCGCCGAAGGGCGCCTCGACGCGGATGCTGTTGTTGGTGTTGACCGAGAGCGTGCCGGTGCGGACGCGCTTCGCCAGCGCGGATGCACGCGGCCAATGTCTCGGTCCAGATCGAGCCGGAGAGGCCGTAGATGCTGTCGTTGGCGATGCGCACGGCGTCCTCCTCCGTGTCGAATGGGATGATCGCCGCGACCGGCCCGAAGATCTCTTCCTGCGCCACGCGCATCTTCGGAGTCCACCTTCCGAGGACGGCAGGCATCAGGAAGTTGCCGTTCGCCAGCGCCGCATCGTCGGGCTCGGTCCCGCCGTAGAGCAGTTGCGCGCCCTCCTGCTGGCCGATCTCGATGTAGCTCGCGCACCGTGCGCCTTCTGCTGTGGCGAGATGATCGCGCCCATGTCGCTCGCTCTTGTCGAGCGGATTGCCCACCTTCATCTGCTGCGTGCGCGCGACGAACCGCTCGGTGAACTCGTCGAGGATGCCGCGCTGCACGAGCAGGCGCGAGCGTGCCGTGCAGTCCTGGCCACAGTTGGCGAAGATGGCCGGGACGCCCTGCTCGACGGCCTTGTCCAGATCGGCGTCGTCGAAGATGATGTTGGCCGACTTGCCGCCCAAGCTCCAGCGAGATGCGCGTGATGTTGTCCGCCGCCATGCGCATCAACTCGCGCCCAACCTCGGTCGAGCCGGTGAAGGCGACCTTGTCCACCAGCGGGCTGCGCACCAGCGCCTCGCCCATGCACCGGACCCGATCCCGTCACGACGTTGACGACGCCATCGGGGACGCCCGCCTCCAGGCAGATCTGCGCCAGCGCGAGCGCCGTCAGTGGCGTCTGGCGCGCGGGCTTGAGCACGACGGAGCAGCCAGCGGCGAGCGCGGGAGCCAGCTTCCACGACGCCATCACGATGGGAAGTTCCAGGGGATGATCTGGCTGGCGACACCGACCGGCTCGCGGAAGTGTCAGGTTCCAGCCGGAGCCGACGGTCTCGTTCGTCTCGCCGAAGATCTTGTCGCCGCGCCAGCGTAATACTCGAAGCAGAGCGCGATGCCCTTGACCTCGGCGGTCGCGTCGCGGATCGTCTTGCCGCAGTTCTTCGACTCCAGCTCGGCGAGCTGCTGCGTGCGCTCGTTGATGAGCGCGGCGGCCTTGTGCAAGCACCTTGCGCGCCGCCCGCCCGGCCACTGGCGCCAGGGGCCTTCGTCGAAGGCTGCGCGCGCGGCGCGAACGGCGCGCTCGGCGTCCTCCACCCCGGCGTCGGCGACCCGCGCCAGGACCTCGCCAGTGGCGGGGTTGAGCGTCTCGTAGGTCTTGCCGTCCGCGGCGGGCGTGCGCTTGCCGCCGATCAGCAGTTCCTCGGTGGCGATGGTAAGCGACATGGTGATCTCCCTCATGCTTCTGCGCCAGACGCTCCGCTGCGCCGGGCGTAATCGATCTTGTGGTAGGTGACGTTGGCATTATGCCAGCGCGGCGCCATCTATCACAAGCCGGTATGTCTTAATGCGTCCTTCTGTGTGTTGCATTGTATACAATAGAGCAGAGGACGCCAGATTCGGCGCGCACCGCACGTAAATAGGATGAGCGACCGGCGTCTGTACTAGTGAGCAGGAGGGCCGCATGGCTCGTATCACCCCTGATCAGATCCAGCAGATGAAGGCGCGGGGCGAGCGCATCCCGATGCTCACCGCATACGACTACCCGATGGCGCGCATCCTCGATGAGGCAGGCGTTCCGATGCTGCTTGTCGGCGATACGCTGGGCATGGTGGTGCTGGGCAACGACTCGACGCTGCCGGTGACGGTGGACGACATCATCCGCCACACCCAGGCCGTCGTGCGCGGCGCGAAAAACGCCCTCGTCATCGCCGATCTGCCCTTCGGCTCGTTCCAGGTCTCGCCGGAGGAGACGATGCGCCAGGCGATCCGCATCATGAAGGAGGCCGGGCCGCAGGCGGTCAAGCTGGAGGGTGGCGTGCGCGTGGCGACGAGCGTGCGCGCGCTGGTCGAGGCAGGCATCCCAGTGATGGGACACGTCGGGATGACGCCACAATCGGTCAACGTCTTCGGCGGCTTCAAGGTGCAGGGTCGGACGGAGGCGGCGGCGCGGGCGCTGTTAGACGACGTAGCGCGCCTTAGAGGAGGCTGGGGCCTTCGCCATCGTGCTGGAATTCGTGCCTGCCCCGCTGTCAAAGCTCATTACCGAGCGCACGCAGCGTGCCGACCATCGGCATCGGCGCCGGAGTTGACTGTGATGGTGAAGTTCAGGTGATCTATGATATCCTTGGGCTGTTTCCCGACTTCACTCCGCGCCATACGAAGCGGTACGCCGACATCGGCGCGAGCGTCCGTCAGGCGGCGCAGACGTATCTCGCCGAGGTGCGCGACCGGACCTTTCCCACCAAAGAGAACAGCGCGTCCATCGACCCTGCTATACTAGAGGCGCTCGACCTGGGGGACGAGAAAAAGTGAGTGGGCGCTAGGAGCCTGCTGGGGGCGTAACGCCCGAAAGGAACAAGCGTGTCCTCACTGGTCGGTCAGCGATTGGGCGACTATCAGCTCGAAGCCGAGTTGGGACGCGGCTCGATGGGCGCCGTCTATCGCGCCACACACATCGGGCAGGGCAAGTCCTGCGCGGTCAAGGTGCTGCTGGACGCGCTGGCGAGCGACACCTCATTCGTGACGCGCTTCAAGCGCGAGGCCAACATCGCGGCGACGCTGCGCCACCCCAACATCGTCCGCGTCTTCGATGCCGGTATCCAAGGCGAGCATATCTTCTTCGCCATGGAGTACTTCGAGGGCATGACGGCGGGGCGGCTCCTCAAACAGCGCAAACAGTTCACTCCGCCGCAGGTCGTTGAGATGGCCGTGCAGGCGTCCGACGCGCTCGCGTATGCGCATGTCGAGGGGCATGTGGTTCATCGCGACATCAAGCCGGAAAACCTGATGGTGGATCGTTGGTGGCGAACGAAGGTGCTCGACTTTGGGCTGGCGCGCGTCGAGGGACTGCACAGCATTACCAGCGCAGGGACCGTCGTCGGCAGCCTCTACTATGTCTCACCAGAGCAACTGCTGGGCCAGAAGATCGATGGGCGCAGCGATGTCTACGCGCTTGGTGTGAGCATGTACGAGATGCTGAGCGGCCAGCGCCCGCATCGCGGCCAGACGTTCTCCGAGTTGAGCAACTCGATTCTCTCAGGCAAGTATCAGCCGCTGCGTGAGGCTCTGCCCGGCGTCGCGCCGCAGCTCGAGCGCATCGTGGCGCGGGCGATGGCGCGTGAACTTGCCGATCGCTATGAGTCGGCGGCGGATCTATGGCGCGATCTACGCGCGTTCCAGACGTCATCCGGCGCGCCAGGAAATGGAAACGACGCAGGAACCTCCTCGACCGGCCGAGCCGCCTCGCGCGGAGCAGACTGGCGCCCCACAGCGCCCCCAACGTCATTCCCTGCGGCGGGTAAGCCTGCAGCCAATCTCCACCAACGGCTCGGACCCCGCCTGGCCAGCGGCGTCGGACGCAGGATCACGCTGAGGCCGATTTTTCGCAAGATTGGCATATTGAGGCGCCCACACGTATACTCCACGTATACTTCGTGCGTAGATACATCGGCTGGGGCGCATTGCCGACGTCTCACGCTGGTAGCGAATAGACTGCGCATTTCTAAGAGCAACATAGAGGCAGGAGCGGCGAAGATGGCGCAGCAGACACAGACCCCTGGCGGGCAAAAGAAATCGTCCGGCGCGGCGCCGCCAGCGACTGGAGGAGTCAATGGCTTCCTGGGTGGGTTGCGCTCATTCTTTCGCCACCGGCGCCGACAACTGGCGCCGTAAAGCAGGCCTCTGCCAAAGGAAGCAGCGCCACGGCTCCTGCTCGCCCCACGCTGAACCTGCGCAAGGTCATCACCGGGTTCCTCCTGCTGCTCGTCGGGGTCTACGCGATCCAGTTCCTCCTCTTGTTCCTCGACCTTCAGGTATTCAAGGGCAAGCTGCAAACAACCATTCTGGTCCAGGTGCCGCTCCTGGGACCGTTGAGCATCTTCTCGGCGCTGGCCCTGGCCTCGATGATCGGTCTCTACATCCTTCTCTATCGCCTCGACCTTCTGCCCCGCGCCAACCGTGCGACGGCCCAGGCGAGCGCCGCCAGCGCCAATAATCGCGCGCGGACAGCCAAGAAGCCTGCGCCAGTTGAGAAAGCCGCTACGGTCCGGCAGCCGGTCAGCGGGCCGAATGACGACGAATATGAGCAGGCGCGTCTGGCGCAACGCGCGCGCCGCCGCCGCGACGCCCGCAAATAGGGTGTACATGGATGCGCAGAGCGCGGCGCACGGGGCGTGGTAGAATCGTTCTCTACAGCGGCGAACGTCATCGCCGAACGACAAACACACCGCATGGAGGAGAGCGTGGCTGAGATCGATACGAATGCCGTAAGGCAGCGGCTACAAGATGAAAAAACACGCCTGGAACGCGATATCTATGAGCGCACTCGAGGGCGACGAGGCGACCCAGACGGTGGACCCAGTGACGGAGATCAGCGGTCCCGGGCGTGGAGGACGCCGACGACGCCGACGCGCTCTCCGATAACGAGCGCAACCAGGGCATTGTGGACGCGGAGCGCGAGACGCTCGCGCAGGTCAACGCGGCGCTGCAGCGGCTCGACGAGGGCAAGTACGGCATCTGCGCGCGCTGTGGCAAGACAATTCCGTCGCGTCGGCTCGAAGCGATCCCGTACGCGACGCTGTGTGTCGAGGATCAGGCGCTGGCCGAGCATGAAGCTGGAGGTCGGTGAGACGCTATGACGACGGCTAGAAAACGCGATCTCATCATGATCCTCGCGGGTATTTTCGTAATCGTCCTCGACCAACTAACCAAGAGTTGGGTCGTGCAGTTTTTCGTCGTACCCAATAGTAGGGACCCTATCCCGCTCCTCGGCCCGTTCCTAGAGTTGGCCTACGTGCGAAACTCTGGTGTGGCGTTCAGCCTGCTCTCCAGCGACTCGATCAAGTTCCTTTTCATCGCGCTTGCCATCGCCGTCATCGGCTATCTCTACTGGCGCAACCGCGAGAACGGCTCACTGCTGCTCAAGTTCTCGTTTGGCCTCGTTGTGGGCGGCGCGCTCGGCAACCTGATCGACCGCTTCCGATTGGGCTATGTGATCGACTTCATCCACTTCCACATTCCCAACGTCTTCGAGTTCGCCGTCTTCAACATCGCCGACAGCGCGATCTCCGTTGGCGTCGTGCTGCTCGCGTTCCTGCTCTGGCAGGGAAGCGCAGGAGAGGCGACAGAGAAACCAGAGGCGTCGCCATCTGTGGTGGCAACGGACCCACCCTCGGCGTCCCAGCCATCCGCTCCGCGCGTCCGGCGGCGCATCACCGGCGAGTGATAGGAACCTAACCCCCTGACCCCCTTCCCTCGCGAGGGAAGGGGGAACCACATGCGAGATTGTTCGCGGCGAGTCACCCCTCCCTTTAAAGGGAGGGGCTGGGGGAGAGGTCTCGCCTCTGCACAAGCAACCACCAAACTATGCAGCAAAATGATCTCTCCGACCTCGATTTCGCTGTTCCCGATGAACTCGCGGGCCAGCGGCTCGACCGCGCGCTCGCCAGCAGTGACGGGCCTCTCGCGCACGCGCATCCAGGAGGCGATCAAAGGGGGCGCCGCGCAGGTAGATGGGAAGCCAGCGCGCGCCAGCCAGGTCCTCGAGGCAGGGCAGCGTGTCACCATGGCAGGGGAGGCGGCGATGGCCGCCAGTGCGACTGCTGGCGAGGCTCCAGCGGCGGACGACATCCCGCTGCGCATCCTCTACGAGGACGACTATCTGCTGGTGGTGGATAAGCCTGCCGGGATGGTGACGCATCCCGCGCCGGGCCACTCGTCGGGCACGCTGGTCAATGCGCTGCTGGCCCACGCGCCAGCGCTCGCTGGCGTCGGAGATCGCGCGCGTCCCGGCATCGTCCACCGGCTGGACAAGGATACGTCTGGACTGCTGGTGGTAGCCAAAGACCCCGCGACGCACGCCGCGCTGGCGCAGCAGATGAAGGACCGCGCGATGGTCAAGCGCTATCTCGCGCTGGTCGAAGGCGCGATGCCGACCGCCGAGGGCGTCATCGACGCGCCGATCGGACGCGATCCACGCCAGCGCCTGCGCATGGGGCTGCTCAGCGTGGCGAGTGGTGGCCGCGAGGCGCGCACGCGCTTCCGCATGCTGGAGGAGCATGGCGGGCGCTCGCTGCTGGAAGTGCAGTTGGAGACCGGACGCACGCACCAGATACGCGTACATTGGCCGCCGTGCATCATCCCGTCGTCGGTGATCCCGTCTATGGTCGCGCCCAGCGCCCGTTGCCACCGCGCCAGTTCCTGCACGCCGCCCATCTCGAATTTCGCCATCCCGCGACCGGCGAGTGGCTGACGTTCGATGCGCCGCTGCCCGATGACCTCGCTTCGTTCCTTGCCACCTGGCGTAATGAAGGATCGCGGTAGAACGCGCAGGGCGTCTCGTCAGAGCCGAGGAACGCGGACGCCTGCCCTGCTCCTCCGTGCTACAATTTCACTCGTCTGCCTCTGCGGAGCGCCTTCCACCTGCCAACGAGATATGCCGCTCACCAACAGAAATGGACGTCACAGACAATGCGCGCCGAGATCCTGTCGGTCGGCACCGAGTTGCTGCTAGGCCACATTACCGATACCAACGCCACCTACCTGGCGCAGCAGCTTGCCGGCCTCGGCATTGACCTGCTCTACGTCTCGACCATCGGCGACAACCTGGGGCGGCTGACCGAGGCGGTGCGGCGTGGACATGAACGCTCTGATCTGGTCGTCATGACGGGCGGGCTGGGGCCGACCGAGGATGACCTGACGCGCGAGGCCATCGCCGCCACGCTGGGCGAGACGCCAACCGTGGATGAGGAGTACGTGGTCAAACTGCGCGACTTCTTCGCCATGCCGCGGCGTCGAGATGCCTGAGCGCAACGTCAAACAGGCGTGGACGCTGCCCTCGGTGACGATCCTGGCGAATCCGCTGGGCACCGCCCCAGGTTGGTGGGCCGAACGCGACGGCAGGGTTATCGTGGCGATGCCAGGCGTGCCGCACGAGATGACGCGCATGTGGGAGCATGAGGTCGCGCCACAGCTCCGCGCGCCGCAGCGACGCAGCGCTCTATACCCGCATCCTGCGCGTCGCGGGGCTGGGCGAATCCACCGTGGAGGAGCGGCTTGGCGCGCTCGTCCGCGAGACCAACCCGACCGTAGCCACCTACGCCAAGCGCGATGCGGTGGACGTGCGCGTGACGGCGAAGGCGGCGACCGAGGAGGATGCGCGCGCGCTGGTGGATCAAATGGATGCGCGCATCCGTGGCGAGTTGGGCGAGAGCGTCTTTGGGATAGATAGTGAGACGCTGTCGAACGTCGCGCTCAAGCTCATGACGGAGCGCAAGCTCTTCCTGGGGACGATGGAGTCCTGCACGGGTGGGCTGCTGGCGAGCCTGCTGACCGACACGCCTGGCGTCTCGACGATGTTTCGCGGTGGCCTCGTCTCCTACGCGACTGATCTGAAAGAGGAGTGGGGCGTTCCGCGCGAGGTGGTCGAGCGGCACGGCGTGATCTCCGTCGAGACGGCGCGCGCGATGGCCCAGGCCGCCCGCGAGCGGCTCCGCGCCGACATTGGCGTTGGCGTGACGGGCGTGGCGGGACCGGACACACAGGAAGATAAGCCGGTGGGCACGGTCCACATCGCCGTGGCCTCGGCGGATTGGGTGCGCGATACGAGCCAGCGCTTCAACGGCGGGCGCGCGGAGATCAAGTGGCGTGCGGCGCAGACGGCGCTCAACCTCCTGCGACTCAGCCTGCTACGCACGCAATAGTGGCTTTTGCCACCGGTCCAATCAGCGATCTCCTCTACCATTCAGGTGTTAAGGGGCTAGCTGATCACGCCAAGAGACTATGGCCCCTGCCTGAAAGCGAAGGGGAAATCGTGGCCGAAGGCATCGTGCACATGGACATTAGAGCAACTTGCAAGAAGCAAAGCCAGGCATGGGATGTGCTATACATAACAGTATGCGAGCCTATTCGACCGACCTCAAGGAACGCTTGGTGCGAGCGGTGGCTGACGGTCAGCCCATGCGAGAAGCCGCGCGCCGCTTTGGTGTGGCGGTGACCACGGTCAAACGCGCCGTGGTACAACAGCGCGAGACGGGCTCGCTGGAGCGCAAGCCGATTCCCGGGTGCCCGCGCCGCATTGGGACGGAGCAGGAGGCCATCTTGCGCGCCCGGCTGGAAGCAGCGCCCGATGCCACGGTGCTGGAGCACGGTGCGTGGTGGGCCGAGCACCAGGGGCAGCACCTGAGCGAGGCGACGATGTGGCGGGCGATCCGCCGGCTGGGCTGGACGCACAAAAAAAGACACTGGCAGCCAGCGAGCGTGACGAGCAAGCGCGTGCCGCCTGGCGGGAAGCCGTTGCCACGCGCGACCCCGCGCAGTTCGTCTTTGTCGACGAAAGCAGCACCCATACCTCGCTGACGCGGCTCTACGGCTGGGCTCCGCACGACCAGCGCGCGACCGGCTCGGTGCCGCGCAACCACGGCCACAACACCACGCTGGTGGCCGCGCTGACCCCCGACGGGCTGCTCGAACCCTGGTTGCTCATCGCGGGGGCAATGACGAGCGAGACCTTTGAGTGGTACATCCGCGACGAGTTGGCGCCCCAGCTGCAGCCGGGACAGGTGGTGGTGCTGGACAACCTGAGTGCCCATAAGTCCCCCAGCCTGCGTGAGGCGCTGGCGGCGCGCGGCTGCGACCTGCTCTTCCTGCCGGCCTACTCGCCCGACTTCACCCCGATCGAGCAGGCGTTCTCCAAGGTCAAAGCCATCCTGCGGGGTCTCGGCGCCCGTACCCAGGAGGCCCTCCAAGAAGCGGTCCGTCTGGCTATCCCAACTATCACTCCCTATGACGCCGCCGCCTGGTTCTCAAACTCAGCATACCCTCTACCTGCTCAATATAAACCCGCCTGGTGGGATATCAGAGCAGTCAATGCGCACGAATACAGATTGCGTTGTATTCTTTGCCTGGTTACCATCACTATTGGGAGTGCCTGGGTCGGTGGGACCTCCCGCGCCCCACCTAAATGAACTTGGTAATGGAATGTCTGGTCCTTCCCAATCGCCAGTTGTCATCTTGAGGGCCATTATTTTTTACCTGGTTATTGCCTGTACATCTTCCACCACCGACAGGATAGACAATCAGATCAGTTACCGTCAGTGACGGGAATGAGGGCGTGTTCGTTGGCGCAGGCGTCGGCGTCGCAGTTGGTGGATAGGGTGTAGGGGTCGGCGTGTTGGGACCGACCGTGATCGTGGGGGGATAGGGCGTGGGCACTGGCGGACGTGGTGTGGGAGTTGGCGTCCCCGGGCCAGTTGTCACCGTCGGTGTCTGCGCCAGGGTAGTCGCAGTCGAGACCATCGCCGCATAGGTTGGATCCTGGGGATGCGTGGCTGTCGAGGTGGCGCTCTTGCCACTATCGCCACGCGCCAGACCATTCATCGCAAGGCTGAGGCCGCAGAAAATGGAGACGCAGGAGTAGCACCGCCGCTAGCGCAATCAGCAACGCGGGCGCTCGTCTACGGCGCTGACCATCGCCGCCGTCATCGCGCCGCTGGTTTACTGGCGGCCAGCGAGGCGGACTCCCGGGGGCGTAGTGGGCATGCGCACCGTCGGCGGCTCCGTGGGATTGTGTGACTGTCCATCTGACCAGATGCTCCCTGGCCCTACTGGTGACCCATTGGCAGAACCATTGGCGGACTTCGCGAGCGGCTGCGACGGGCGGAACTTGACGTAGGAGGACTTGACCGCGCTCGCCGGCTCGATCAACTCGATGTCGTGCGCCAGCAGCGCATCCTGCAGCGCCTCGGCGAAACTGGTGGCGTTGGCGTAGCGGTCGGCGGGCTTGCGGCTGAGCGCCTTGAGCATCACCTGCTCAAGCTCCGGCCAGATCTCTGGATTGCGGCTCGGAGGCGGCGCGATCGGCGCGGTCAGCACCAGCGAGGCGACCTCGTACGGTGTATCGGCGATGTGTGGCGGCAGGCCGGTCAGCATCTCATAGAGGACGGAGCCAAGCGCGTAGATGTCGGCGCGCTGATCCAGCTCCTCGCCGCGCAACTGCTCCGGCGCCATGTATTGCGGTGTGCCGACCGGCAGCCCCGTGCCCGCGAGCGTCGGCCCGCCGGACGCGCGCTGTATCGTGATGCGCCGCGCGATGCCGAAGTCGGTCAGTTTGGCGACGCCATTGCTCGTCGAGCAGGATATTCTCGGGCTTCACATCGCGATGCACCACGCCCTGCGCATGCGCCGCGCCCAGCCCGGAGAGGATCTGCACGGCGATCTGGACGGCCTCTTCGACCGGCAGCGGGACGCCACGCAGCAGCCGGTCGCGCAGCGACTCTTTCATCAGCGGCATGACGAGGTAGAGCAGGGGACCCTGCTCGCCAAAGGAATGAACCGGCACGATGTTGGGGTGGTTGAGCGCGCCAACCGCTTGCGCCTCGTTGCGGAACCGCTCGACGTAGCTCGGATCGGCGGCGAGCGCCAGGCGGAGCACTTTGACGGCGACCTCACGATTGAGCACGGCGTCGCGCGCCTGATAGACCTCGGCCATGCCACCAACGCCAAGCACCCTTGGAGCTGGTATTCACCGAGCCACTGGCCGGTCAGCGCCTCCGCCTGTAATCGCCACGTCATCTCTGCTTTCGTTCCTTGCCAGTTGGACAGGCGCTATTGTAGTGAAGCTGGCTATATGTGTCAAGCGCGCTATGTACCCTCGTACCATTGACACTCCACGCGGACTAAAGCCCGATGGATTCTCGGTTCTCCGAAGCCGGTAACCCAGCTCCTCCCCGACGGCTCTGCCCGAGCCTCTCTATGTTCTTGGCGGCGTTATGGTCCCGATGGAGGCTCGTTCCGCAGTCCAGGCACGAATGCCAGCGAACAGAGAGACCTTTGGAGACCACAACCCCACAGCCAGAACACCTCTGGCTGGTGTAGGCAGGCGGCACGGCAACAACCCACTTCCCAGCGTATGCTGCTTTGAAAGTGAGGATGGTCAAGAACGCACTCCAGCCCGCGTCCTGGATGGACTTGGCGAGGTGGTGATTCCTGACCATATTGGCCGTCTGCAAGTCTTCGTGATAGATCGTGTCGTTTGCTCTGACCAAGGTGAGCGCTGTCTTGTGATGGAAGTCTGCCCGTTGCCGTCGCACCTTCTGGTGCGCTTTGGCGAGCATTGGACCGCCTTGCGCCGACGGTTACTTCCCTTCTTGCGACGGGAGACCTGGCGCTGCGCGGTCTTGAGCGCCTGTTCGGCTTTTCGGTACCAACCAGGGGGAAGATGCGTGTGCCATCAGATAGGGTTGCAAATGCTCGATTCCGAGGTCGATGCCGGTTTCCTGTCCAGTCGCAGGCAAGCGCCGCACAGGCACATCCGCACAGGAGAAGCAGACGTACCAGCCGTCGGCTTCCCGGCTAAGCGTGACCGTCTTGGGAGTCCCCTCCAAGGTGCGACTCCACCGTACGGCAAACCTACCGATCTTCGCCAGGACCAGGAACCCATTGTCGAGTGTGGCTCCATTGCCAAACTCTTTGTAGGTGAAGGAGTGCCAGCGATCGCGGCCCTGATAGCGCGGGAAGCCTGCCTTCTCGCCCGCCTGCACGCGGCGAAAGAATGCCTGATAGGTTTTGTCGAGCCGAGCGAGCACATCTTGCAGCACATGCGAGTGAATCGTCCCATACTCGGCAGTTCAGCGCGCAAGCTTTGAGTTCGCCTTCCTGCTGAAAGCGTGAGAGTGAGACACCCGCGCGGCGATAGGCGGTGATACGTTGTTCCAACGCGGTGTTATAGAGCCAGCGGCACAGGCCGAGCACACGCCCAAGCTCCCGCTCCTGAGGGGGAGTGGGAATGAGTTTGTACTTGAACGTCTTGCGCACCGTCTGTCGCTCCATAAGGGTCTATTCTGCCTGATCGGCAGGAAAACGGCAAGGGCGCAATCTTCTGGCTTCAGCCAACACTCGCCTCACCTCAGGGGAGACATTCCGGCGGCTTGCGGCAAGCCAATGCCCTTTTCTGTCAAAACTGATAACCATGCTACAATCGGAGCGCGCGTCCACCGTGAAGACGCAAGATGTCCACGCTCTCTGAAAACAGCATGAGGCGCGCCCATGAGCACTCCAACAGCCGGTTCGCGCCCCACAGTCTCTTCCGCCATCTTTGGCGGCGACTTCCACGCGACGAACCTGGATCTCGTCCTCGCCAGCCTGATCACGCTGGGGCTGCCCTTCGCCACAAGTTGGCTCTACACCGCGACGGGTGGCGCCACAGCCAGCCTGATCCTCTACTACATTGTCTGCTGCGTGATCGTCGTTCTCTGGCGCAAGCGCACGCTCGACTACCAGCGTCCGGCGCGCTGGCCGTGGCTGCTCCTCGGCCTGAGCCTGCTGCTGCCCCTGGCGAACGCCGCGCTCAACTGGGGGCGCTGCCGAACGCGCATGCGCCGCTCTGGGGCCTGCTGGTGACGGCGCTGGTCTGGGCGCCGCTGAACGCCGCGCTGGAACAACTCTCGTGGTTCTACGTCTTCGACGCCTGGCGCAACCGCTGGCGCGCTGGGAAACCTGCGGTGGGTCGGGCTGATCGCCGGCGCGCTGCTGCTCGTCACGCTGGTGGCGCTGATCCACATCCTTTTCTGGTCGAAGTTTCTCCCGGTCGCCACGAACGCGCCGCTCGGCTTCCTCCCGCCGATCCTCAACCTCGTCCTGACGGCGGCGTACGGCGCGCTCTATTACCGCTCGCGCTCGATGTGGCCTGTCTTCATCATCCACTACCTGGTGGACCTGCAACTCGTCCTCATCGGCGGTTACTCGATTGTCCCCTACCTGTAGCGCTCGGCTAGCGCTCGGCGCCGCAGTCACACTCTACGTTGGGAACGCTTCGCTCACGAGCGAAGGATCGGCATGCTATCGTCAGGTAGAGCGAGACATACGGGAACAGAAGGTCAGGAGGGAAGAATCATGAGCGTCGAACCAGACGTGGCGGCGGTCGCGGCGTTGATCGGGGAGCCTGCGCGCGCGGCGATGCTCGGCGCGCTGCTGGGTGGAGTAGCTCTGCCCGCCGGGGAGCTTGCCACCCGCGCGCACATCACGCCGCAGACCGCAAGCAAGCATCTCGCCAGGCTCGTTGAGGGCGCGGTCCTTGAGGTCAGGACGGTGGGCAGGCGCCGGTACTATCGCATCGCCAGCCCGCGTGTTGGCGCCGCATTGGAGGCGCTCGCCGTCATCGCGCGACCGCCGCGCTCACGGACGCTGCGCGAGTCGGAGCAGATCAAAGCGATGCGCTTCGCCCGCACCTGCTACGATCACCTCGCGGGGACGCTTGGCGTCGCGCTGACCCAGGCCCTGCTCGATGGCGGCATGCTGATACAACACGAGGAGACATTTGAAATCACTCCGCGCGGCGATCTGCTCCTGGCCCAATGGGGCGTCCAGCCGCAAGCGCTTCACAGCCGGCGCGCCTTCGCTAGACCGTGTCTGGATTGGAGCGAGCGCCGCGATCATCTCGCCGGAGCGCTCGGCGCGGCCATCGCATGCGCCTTCTTCGCGCGCGGCTGGATCGTGCGCATACCGGGTTGTCGCGCCGTGCGGCTCACCGAGGAGGGGAAGCGCGCGCTCCAGCGTGATCTCGCCGTGATTTCGGCCTCGCGCTGGAGCCTGCGGCGCCGTATTCCGCCACCGCCTGAGCGGCTCACACCCGCGTCTTGCGCCACTTGCCGCTGCGGAAGCGCCAGTAGCTCAAGTCCCGCCTGCGCCGAGAAGTCCAGCGCCATCGCCAACCGCGCGCCCGGCAGCCCCAGCAGCGGGATCAGCAGGATCGCCAGCGGGATGCGCAATCCCCATGTCCCGGCGGCGCGTACGACGACCGGGAACTTGGTGTCGCCAGCGCCACGCAGCGCGCCGTTGAAGATGAAGGCGAACGCCGAGACGGAAAGCGTCAGGATCGAGACGCGCATCGCCAGCTCGCCCGCCGCCGCCACCGCATGGTCGGCGATGAAGAGGCCGAAGATGAAGTGCGGGAAGAGCAGCGCCAGCGCGCCAATCGCGCACATCACCATCAGACAGGGGCGCAACGCCGCATAGACTGTGCGCTCCGCAAGCTTCGGGTCGCTTGCGCCCAGCGCCTGCCCGACGAGCGCGGTCGTCGCAACGGCGAAGCCAAAGCCGGGCAGCGTGCCGATGCTCTCGACGGTATTGATGGTGGCGTAGGCGGCGTATGGCGTGGCGCCCAACGCGACGACAAAGCGCCCGAAATAGATCACGCCGACCTGGAGAACGAGCAACTCCGCCGCCGAGGGCAGCCCCACACGCAGGATACGCCGCGCTGTCTCCAGCCGCGGGCGCAGGTCGGGCAGCAGGATCGTCGGGGCTTTGGGATGCGCGCGCAGCAGGAACGTGAACGCCAGGCCGGCGCCGAGCGTCCAGCCGATCGCCGCGCCAATCGCGGAGCCGACGACGCCAAACGCTGGTATGCCCCACGCCGGCACGCCGTTGAGCAACGTCCACGAGGCGAGAATGTTGACGCCGTTGACGATCAGCATCACGACGAGGGGACGGCGCGCATCCGAGGAGCCGCGCATCGCCGCCGTCGCCGCTGAGGCCGCGCCGACGAAGGGGAACGCGAACGAGAAGACACGGATGTACTGCTCGACGAGCGTCGCCACCTGTCCACTGACGCCCATCGCCATCGTGATGAGACCCGCCAGCGGTACCGCCAGGAGCGTCATCGCCAGCCCGGCGAGGAATCCCAGCGCGACTCCCTGCGCCGCGCTGCGCCGCGCCAGCCCACTGTCCTCCGCGCCGGTGGCGCGGGCGACGAGCGCCGTCACGCCGACGTTGATGGCGAAAAAGGTGGTGATCGAGACCCAGGTGGCGATGGTGGCGACACCGACGGCGGCGACGGCTGTCGCCTGCCCGTAGCCGAGCGAGGCCGCGGCGGCGGGCGTCAGGTGTCCGGCGAGGAAAGTGTCCGAGACGCCGACGCCCATCGCCAGCACCTGCTCACCGATCGCAGGCAGCGCCAGCGCCCAGATGCGTCTGCGCACCGAGCGCATGGAGATCGCCTCAGGAGCAGCCTGCACTGGCGCCTCGGCGGCCGCTGGCTGTGACGGCGCGGCGTGTTGCGCAGGAGTGACGTCAATAGGCGCAGGGAGCGCTGTAGCGCGAGCAGGGATGCGGTGGAGGCCACTGGCGCTGGCGGCGTCGGCGACGGCGGTCCGCCAGGGAGAAACCATCGAAACGGGAAGCACTACACGACGAGGCAACGGAAGACGCATGCAACAGACTCCAAATGATGACAATGAGGAAGAATACGACTGTTAGATCAATATCTCACATGTGTCAACTGAGACAAGAGGAAACGGGCGAATTCTGTCGCATCTTCGCAAAATTGCCTGAAAGCCCTATCTATCAGGAGTATCACGGTTTGTCCAGGCATGTGAGAGAGTGGTCTCGTTCCTATCGCTCGTGTGATGGCCATCTTCCATGCCACATAGTAGGCGGCGATGTTAGATGCGCGTAATCGCCGTAAGGACTACGCGCCAGGTGTTCTATCCGGCGCTGCGAAAGGTACTTTCGACTGTGACTTTCCAGCCGGTCCCTCGCCTGAATAGATAGCAGGCCGCGCCGCTCTCCACGCGTATCCCAGATCCCTCATCTCACACATCTCTGATCTGACCCTGACATTCTCTGCCCTGGCATGGGCGCGCCTGTCGCCGTCTTGTGTTCTTCCACCATGCAAGGAGCGACCCACCCATGACGACCGTGACAAGTGTTGAAGAGCCAGCGCATCTGTTTGGCGCGCGTCCCGCGAACGGGACCGTGCGCCGCTGCGCCCCGTACCGTGGCGAGACCCTGCGCCACCGCGTCATCTCCGCCGATGGCCATGATGTCGTCGTGACGACGGTTCACGCGCCACACGGCGCCTTCCTCACCGGCGCCTATCCCGTCCAGCAGGGTTACCTCGTCATGATCCGCCAGCCCTACTTCGAGGCGCGGAGCGCAGACGAGGAGGCGGCCGACGAGCAGCACGAGCAGCTCGTGCGGGCGCTCGCCGAAGCGGGCGTCGGGATCGTGCGGGCGCGTCGTCGCCTGGCCGCGCGTCAGCGCGCCGAGCAGCGCGAAGCGATCACGCAGCCGGAGCAGGATGGCGATCTGGCCGTTCATTCGCCGCGCTAGACACCCCCAGCGAGACTCGAAAGGGCGGCGCACGCGCTCCGTTGCGGAAGCGTTCACGCCGCCCGAAGGCGCTTGTGCGCCTCATGCCAATAGCGCTTTCATCACAGGCTGGCTCTTCCTTGCTGCATGTGTCCACGCCTTTTCAGCGCATGACAAGATACCGCAGAACAAGCGCATAATACGCAGTGTGATGGCGTTGCGCAGAGCGCGAGTCAGCGAGGGGGCGTCCGATGGCAGATGTGATGGCGTCGCAGCCGCATCCGGCGACGACTTACGCCGAGGCGATGGAGCGCTTTGAGAAGCTGAGCGTGCAGGATGATAGCGGGGTCAATCCTGTCAATCCCCTTTGCCGCTCGCAGTTGCTCACGCATGGCGAGAAGGTCGAGCGCGCCATCGTGCTCGTCCACGGTATACCGAACTGCCCGCAGCAGTACGCCAAACTTGGGCCACTCTTCCACGAGCGCGGCCTCAATGTGCTGATTCCGCGCATGCCATATCACGGCTACGCCGACCGCGCCACACATGACCTGCGCCTGCTGACCACTGAGGAGCTTCGCGCCTTCGCAGACGAGACGACCGACATCGCCTGCGGCCTGGGCGAGCAGGTCATTTACCTTGGCCTCTCCGCTGGCGGCATACTCGCGGCCTGGGTGGCGCAGTTTCCGGCCCGACGTGGCGAAGGCCGTCGTGATCGCGCCCGCTCTCAACGTCGCGCACGTGCCAGATCGGTTCAACGGCGTGCTGATCACCGTGATGAGTGCGGTACCAGATCGCTATCTGAAGCGGTCAGAGGCGGCGATGGCGGTGACTCCGCCGTACGTCTATTATCGGGCAATCCTCGCCGCGGTCGGGCAGTTGATGCGTTTTGGCGCGTTCGCCGTACGCGATGCGCGAACGACCGCTCCAGCGGCGCAGTCCGTCCTCGTCGTCACTAGCGCCTTTGACACCGTCGTAAGCAACGTGACGATCCAGCGGCTGGTGGACCTGTGGCGCGCCCACAACGCGCAGAACCTCACGACCTACGAGTTCCCGCTGGACCAGCGCATCGTCCATGACATGATCGATCCCGTGCGCGGCGACCAGCAGGTGGATGTAGTCTATCCCATCTTGCTCGACCTCAGTCCTTCCAGCGGCTGCTTCATGAGTTGGTAGGCGCCGGCTCAACATGAGGATAAGGCCCATAGGGCAAAAGTGGCTCACTCCTCTGTGCCCACAGGTATATTAGCGCTCTACGGCCTATTCCTTTTTCCCGTTCGACCAATGGACGTAGGTAGGTTGTAAATTCCTCGACTTCGTTGGGAGTGAGGGCCTGTCGCATGGCTTCCGCCTCGGGTCGGAATCTTCGGATTACCAGATCTGTTCATCCATATCTCCCAAGCCGTTGGGGCGGAGAGCAATCTCGATTTGTAATTCCAGGTGGATCTCCGCAAATCCGGCCTGCTCCACCCCCACCTAAGCAGGATCGCGTTCATCGAAGAATAGAGCATAGGGTCGGTTTCTGGTGGCTGTAAGCGCTCAAAGACACGACGCATTTTGTGCGCAAGGAGTTTGCGCCGGCGTCTACGTCATATCCGACGAACAGGTGCGCCTGGCCAAGGTGGTGAAACGGTCGATTGGTTCAAAGATCGAGAGGCGACCGCCTGGTTTGAGCACACGATCGAAATTCTCGAAGCGCCTGCTGTTCGCAGTGACATAGGTCAGGACAGAGCGGATCGTCACTACATCAATCGAGGCGTCGGCGACGGCGCTCAGGTCGTCGGCGGACGCCTGGAGAAACTCACAGCGGTCCTGCACGCCCAGTTGCTGCGCAGGGACTGGTCGTGCTCCAGTAAATCAGCCGAGATGTCGCTGAAGATTACGTTGCCCTGCTCGCCAACAAGTGGGAGCGCGCCAAAGGGGATCAGACCGTCTCCGCGCCAATATCCAGCACGACATCACCGGCGGTCACCTGGGCATGGGCCAGCACCTGATCACGGATGTGGGACAAAGCGCTCAACATGGCCTGCTGCTCCTGGACATCGTCGCCGTGTCGACGATGGAGAAGCCATTGCGCCCACTGGTCCTGGATAGATGACGCCATGCGCTCGCTTCTTTCTCATCTTGGACTCTGCCAATCATCATATTGGCTCGACATCGGGATAGACGAGGCCGGAGCCAGTGTTGAGCAGGACGACGCGCTCGCCCTCACGAATCCAGCCTTGCGTCGCGCAGGCGCCGCGCCGCGGGCAGCAGCGCCGCCCCCTCCGGGCTGACCCATAACCCGGCCCGCGCCAGCTCGCCCAGAGCCGCGCGTATCTCGTCGTCGCTCACCGCCAGCGCCGTTCCCTGCGTCTCGCGCAGTACGCGCAGCATCAGCCCGCCAGCCAGCGGGCCCGGAACACGCAGCCCCGCCGCGATCGTCTGCGCGCCCTCCCAGAAGGCGGTTGTTGTCTCGCCTGCCTCCCATGCGCGCACGACCGGCGCGCAGCCCGCCGCCTGCACGGCGACCAGCCGTGGAACTGGCTGCCCATCTGTCCAGCCAGCCGAGCGCGCGCAACTCGCTAAACGCCTTCCACAGGCCGATCAGGCCGACGCCGCCGCCAGTGGGATAGAGAATCACGTCGGGCGCGCGCCAGCCCAACTGCTCGGCGATCTCCAGCCCAAGCGTCTTCTTGCCTTCCAGGCGATACGGCTCCTTGAAGGTGCTCGCGTTATAGCCGTTACCCCGTACCTCCGCACTCCACCGATTTAGCCAAGCGCCCGCGTCGGTGATTATGCCCTCTACCAGGTGCAACCGCGCGCCGTAGAGTCGGACCTCCTGTTGGGTAAGCGCCGGCGCGTCCTTGGGCATGGCCACGACGACCGGCAATCCCGCCCGCGCGCCATACGCCGCCCAGGCTGCGCCCGCGTTCCCTGCTGTGGGCAGCGCGCAGTGTCTGCGCCTAGTTGCTTCGCCCGCGAGACGCCGACCGCCGCGCCGCGCGCCTTGAAGGTGCCGGTGGGGTTCAGCCCCTCATCCTTGAGCCAAATCTCCGCGCCAAGCTCCGCGCTCAGCCACGCGACGCGCAGGAGGGGCGTCGCGCCCTCGCCCAGCGTCACACGATCCTCTGGCCGCTCGACGGGCAGCAATTCCGCGTAGCGCCACAGCCCCGCCGACCATGACCGCGCCGCGATCTGCTCGCGCGGAACCTCACGCGCCAGCCGCGACAAGTCGTAGCGCGCCAGCAGGACGCCGCCGCAGGCGCAGCGATGCTGCTCGACGCTCGCGTCATAGGTTGCGCTGCAGTCAGCGCACTCGAGGTGGGTCAGATACATCATGGCATCCCTTTCTTCGGTCGCGAGTATAGCATGCGCCGCGACTAGTCACTTGGCCAGGTCTGGCGCTGGGCGAACGAGGGGGGCTGCCGCTATCTTCCGGCGCCTATGCTATTGCCAGGTTGAAACGTCCACAGGAGATGCGCGATAAGACGGCGCTTCTTGAGGGGCGAGCAAAGCGGATACAGCATTCAGGCAGAAGGAGCAGGCAAGATTTTATGGCGGATGAGCAGACACAGACATCACAGACGTCCTTGAGCGCGCTCTCGGATCAGTTGGCCGAAGTCGTGCAGAGCGCCTCGAAGAGCATCGTGACGGTCGCGGCGCGGTCACGACAGACGGCGACTGGCTTCCTCTGGAAGACCGATACCGAGACGATTGTCTTGACCGCCGACCACGTGATCGAGCGCGAGGACGAGATCCTCGTCACCCTCCCAGACAAGCGTGAGGTCAAGGCGCAGCTCATCGGACGCGATCCCGGCAGCGACCTCGCCGCGTTGCGCCTCACCGGCGTGGAACTCGGCGCCGATGTGGTCCCGGCGGAGGTGGGCGAGAACCTGCGCGTCGGCAATCTCGTGCTGGTGATTGGCCGCCCCTACGCTGACGGCGTGCGCGTCTCGTTCGGCGCGGTCAGTTCGATTGAGGGGCCAAAGCGCTCCTCGCATGGCGGCGAGATCGAGGGCGTGATCTACGCCGACGTCACCATGTATCCCGGCTTCTCCGGTGGACCGCTGGTGGACCTGAGCGGGCGCGTCGTCGGCCTCGCCAGCTCACAGTTGACACGCCAGAGCAGCAGCGCGCTGCCGGTCGCGACACTGCGCCGTGTGGCGAACACGCTGCTGACCCACGGACGTGTGCGGCGCGGCTATCTGGGCGTTGGCACACGGCAGGCGCCGATCTCCAGCGCGCTGGCGAGCAAAGCAGGCGTCACCCAGACGAGCGGATTACTCGTCGTGACCATCGAGCCGAATAGCCCGGCGGACAAGGCGGGCCTGCTGATTGGCGACCTCATCATCGGCGTGGCGGGGCAGCCAGTAACAGACGTGGAGAGCCTGCGTGGCTCGCTTACCCCCGACAAGCTCGATCAGGCCGTGCAGATCAAGCTGCTGCGCGGCGGCGAGCCAACTGACGTGGCGGTGACTATCGAGGAGCGCAAGTAGTCTGGCCGCCGGCCAAGCGGGAGGGCGAGATGAGTAGCGGGACGGAGAGCATCGCCGAGCGCATTGCGCGCGACGTGTTGCGCTGGCCGGGGACCTCCGGCCAGCCGCATCGCTTCGGCGGCGTCGAGTTCCGCTACGCCGGACATGAGTTGGGGCATCTGCATGGCAGCCGTCAGGCCGATCTGCCCTTCCCCAAGCGCGTCCGTGAGGAACTGGTCGCCTCCGGGCGCGCCTCGCCGCATCATATTCTCCCGCAGACCGGCTGGGTCACCTATTACATTCACGGCGAAGATGATCTCGCGCATGTCGTCGCGCTCTTCAGCCTCAATTACGACCGCATTGCGGGCGCCACGGCAATTCCCGGCTCGGCGCAACCGCACGAGATGGAGTCTTAACGATATGGATACAGCATTAGTCGGCTTCAGCGAGGGGCTGGCCGACCTGGCGGACAAGGTGCGCGCGAGCCTTGTGCAGGTACACGCCGGCAATCGCGGCATCGGCTCAGGAGTCGTCTGGAGCGTTGGCGCGCCCAACGCATCTGGCGAGGCCGAGGCAACGATCATCACCAACGCGCACGTCGTCATGGCGGCTCGCGGCACGACGCTGATGGTGCAGCCGGTCGGCTCAGATGAAGAACTAGCCGCGACGCTCACCGCCGTCGATCCGACGCGCGACCTGGCCGCGCTCAAGGTGACCGGGAAGGGCTTCACCGCCGCCGAGATCGGCGACTCTGCGACGCTGCGCGTCGGCGAGCTAGTGATCGCGGTGGGCAATCCCTGGGGACGCGTCGGCGCGATGACCGCCGGTGTGGTTGCAGCGCGCGCGCCGGTGGACCTCGAAGAGGAGGCAAAGCACGCCGATCCCATCACACCCGATGAATCACATCCCAATGAATCGCGCGAGGAGAGGCCACGACGTGGCTGGCGTTTTGGTCGCCGGCTGGAGACCGAGGTGATCCAGGCTGACATCCGCCTCTATCCCGGCAACTCTGGCGGCCCCCTGGCGGATGCGCGTGGGCGAGTCATCGGCATCAACGCGATGGTGGTTGGCGGCCTTGGCTTTGCCATCCCCAGCCGGGCGGTGCGCCAGTTCCTCGCCGAGACGCAGCGCAATACACAGCTCTACCTTGGCGTGCAGGTTCTTAGCACGCCAATCTCTGCGGCGCAGCGTGATCGGCTCGGCCTCAGCGGCGAGACCGCCGCGCTCATCATGGGCGTCGAGGTAGGCAGCCCCGCGGACTCCGCTGGTGTGCTCGTCGGGGATATACTGTTGGCGGTAGGATCTTACGAGATTACCGACGCGGCGAGCCTCGCGCGGATTATGCGGCGGCTCGATGCCCCTCAGGGCGAGCCATTGACGCTGCGACTGGCGCGGGCGGGACAGCCCATCGAGTTGACACTCACGCCGGAGTTGCGCGCAGCGGCGTAAACGACGTACGAGGCGACGTACGATAGGCCGCATGCGGTCGGGACGCTGGCAAGGCTCTCCCGCTCGTGTGCGGCGTCGCCGTTTTTGTCGCGTACCTTATCTGCGACTCACTATATCTGCGAAAAGAGGCGCGACTGATGCGCGTGTTTCTTCTCTCGGCTTATCCCACCGTCCGCGCCGGCCTGGCCGCTGTTCTGCGCGAGCGTGAGGACGTGACGATAGTGGGGGCCGCGTCTCCTGACGCGCTGGGGAACAGATCCATCGCGGAGGAGGCGCCCGACGTCATCCTTGCCGATGTGGATGGCGCGGTCGAGGCGGAGCAGGTAGAGAGCTGGCTGGAGGCGCTGCGGCCTACCAATGGCGTCGTCTTGATGGGCGCCGAGGGACGCGCGCCAGGGCGTGGCGTGAACCGGCAAGACGTCGCACGGCTGCTGGCGGGGGTGGCCAACGCCGCCGAGGCGCATACGGTGGGATTCGGCGCGATTCCTCGTGAGGCGACGCCAGATGAGATCGTCGCCGCGCTAAACGCCGTCGCCGCCGGACTGATCGCGCTCGACCGGCGCATCGCCAGCGGCGCGCTGACCGCCGCCGAACGCGCGCCCGCTCCAGTCGTCGCCACGCTCAATCCCGCCGACGATATGCTCACCAGCCGCGAGATGGATGTATTACAACTGCTCGCGCAAGGGCTGCCAAACAAGATCATCGCCAACCGCCTGCATATCAGCGAGCATACCGCCAAGTTTCATGTCTCGTCCATCATGACCAAGCTGGGCGCGGCGAGCCGCACCGAGGCGGTGACATTGGCGGCGCGACGCGGTCTGTTGACACTCTGACGCTCTCTCGGATCAGCGGACAAATAGAAAGCCGGACCAGATCTGGTCCGGCTTATGCATACACATCGGACAGTGGTTCGCGCCTGGGTTAGTGCTTGTGTCCCAGGACGTTGATCGCCTGCGCCCACAGGACGAAACTTGTTGGTGGCGAGGTCATGCACGGTCTTGATGCCCAGCGCCTTCTCCAGCGCCTCGGCGTCTGCCTTCGAGAGGCCCTGCAGCGCGTCGACTGGAGATTCCGCCAGTTCGGCAAAATCCTTGCCTTCGTACGCTTTGTCGAGGAAATTCGTCAAATCGGCCATCTTCCATCCCTCCACTTCGCGCTCATCCTCAACTGCGCGCCAGGACGATCAGGCGCGCCCATCCGTGGAAGCGCCATACCAGTGACACGAGAAACGCACATCCACGTCATCTACGTTATTGGCCGCTTCCGCCACAAATTGTATCACCGGACAATGCGAGACTGCGCAGTCGCGCGCCCGCAATAAGTGGTCCCACTCTGGTAGCGCCATCAACATTCCTCTCTATGGCACAGCGGCTTCTCGTCAGACAGATCGGGACCGTAAGCAGGCCACTGCGGACGGTTGCGTGGCGCGCCCATCGGAACAGGTTCGGCGTGGACATCACCAGCGCATAAGGCCGCGCACACTATTTATTGGTAGTGTTTCTCCAGTGAGTCCTACTTTATAGTTATGTCAGGCGTACTTTTGAAACAGGTGGGCCTGTGACGCGTCTTACCATGTAGGATAAGAGTGGACAATCTGGTACGCGCATGCCAGAAGTGACGTTTGCTGCGCGCATTGATCTGGAAGAGCGACGCTGGGTATGGACAAGGAAGCTGAAGCCATCGAGACCATCGGAAGCATTGATACGGCAGTGGACGGTCCCTCGTTTGGGGGCTATCTCAACACCTTGCTAACAGAGCGCAATCTGACACCGCGCGATCTCGCGAGCCTGCTGGAGCTGGATCTCTCGCTCGTGTATAAGTGGTTGCGCGGCGAACGGACGCCACGCTTTAACTCCGGACACGCCGACAGCATCGCCGAGGCGCTCCGGCTTCCTCCGACCGAGCGCCAAACCTTGTTCCAGAGCCAGATGCGCTCCTTGCGCGAACGGCCTGCGCACCGGTCTCGTCCCGCGCCACGTAGCCGCTTCGTCAGCGCGCCGGTTGACGCTTTGATTGGGCGCCGTATGATAGCTCACACTGGACGCGCTCCGACGCCGCGCAGTGTGAAAGGCTCCACGATGGCGCCAGCGGATGGAGCGGTGCGCGGTCCGCGCGCGGCCCTGGAGGCCGCCATCGAGATACTGGCGACCGCGCCATCTCCGCGCTCGCTGGATCAAACCATTCAACTCACCTGGCAGGGCGAGGGCGCGCTTGATCCATTCAACCCACCGTTCGGAACCGACTGGGTCTATGCGTTGCGCGGCGCGCTCGCGCGCGGCTGGCGGGCGCGGCAGATCTGGCGCTTGAATCGCGATATCAGCCGCTCGGTTACACTGGTGCAGACGATGCTCGACCTGTTCGGCGCTGGCGAGTATGAATCGCTCTACGTCCCCAAGCACGAGACGCTCCAGACGCCCTATGACATGCTCATCGTTCCGGACCACGCAGCCGCGCTCTTCTTCGCTACCGCCGATGGCTCCACTGTAGATTCGGCGCTGGTGACACACGATCCGGCGCAAATCGCGCTCTTCAGCGCCCATTTTGATCTGCTCGGCAAGCATGCGCAGCCACTGATCGAGGCCTATCCGCGCCGGATGGTGGGACTCTTCGATAAGGTGCTAGTGGAATCAGAGATGCGCGTGCCGGGCCGGCTCTTCGTGAAATACTCCCCCAGCCTGATGACCGAGCCTGCCGAGTGGAGCAGCGAGACCTCATTCTGGACGGAGCGTATGCGCGATATGGGGTTCGCTGGCACGGCGCTCACGCATAGGATCGAGAGCCGCAGAGAGCGTCTGATGGCGCTGCTCGCGCATGCGGAGACGACCGACTACCGCGACATCTGCACAATGCAATCCATCAAGGACATCGCGCAGCATGGATGGTATCTGCGTAACGCCGAGGCCAGGCCCACGAAGGGCGCGCCAGTCGCGGAGCGCAGGCAACACCTGCAAAACACGATTGATGTGTTGCGCGGCTACCCTCATTTCCAACTGGGGTTGCTCGACGATGGCGAGGCGGAGGATCTGCGGGTCACGCGCGAGACGCAATGGGAGATCTTGGGCGAGCAGCGTGTGCTCATCAACGCGCGCTCGCTCGATAGCGAGGATCAGCCAGTCGATCTGGACATCACGCTGGACGAGCCAGGCATCGTCGCCGCCTTTGTCGAGCACTTCGAGTCGCATTGGCGACGCATGGCGCCGGAGCATCGCGACAAGGACTGGGTCATCAAGTGGCTTGAAGAGCAGTTGCGCGCCATCCCCGGCAAAGACTAATCTTCCTTCACTAATTGTCCCTGCTACTCGTCACGGCGGAAGCGCTCGAACGGGGTGTGACAATTGCGGCAGTACCACTGATCGGTCGAGAGTTGCGAGCCGAAGAGCGAGAGCAGTTCGACATCAGTCGAGTGGCAGAAGGGGCAGGCGACGGCGCGTTCATCCTCTTCTCGCTGCTCATGGACGCGCTCGGCGGACGCCGCATCTCGCGACTCTCCGTGCTCTTGCCTATGATGATCGGCCATGACATGTGACCTTCGCGCTTCTGCTGGATACGGCGACTGGAACTCCACGTGACGATTTCTGAGTTATACCAAATGCGGGGGACAGTTGTGAAATCTCTTCAGGCGCGCCTACCCCATGCTCTCCAAGGCGGAGCGGAACAGCGCGGGGTAGCCAGCATAGGCAAGCGTCAGCCCAGTCACATCGTCCAGCGTGAACCATGCGATCGTTTCATGCTCGTCCGGTTGCCGGTTGTAGGGATCTCCAGACCACTCTGTGACCAGGAATAGATGGAAGCAGAGCATATCGGCGCCCTCATTGCCCATCGCCGGTTCACGTAGAACCGCGAATTTCCGCCATTTTGTCGGGGTCACTCCGAGTTCCTCACGCAGTTCGCGTACCAGCGCTTGCTCGGCCGCTTCCCCTGCTTCTACATGCCCACCTGGCAGATCCCACACTCCCGGATAGGCTATGCGACGAGGTGAGCGTTTCCCAAGCAGGAAACGACCCTGGCGGCATAGTAGGCCAGCCGAGATCTCAACCTCCACGACGACGCCTTCCTTAGCCTTCCTTAAATGAAACAGCGCAAGCCCCACGACAACCAGGCTGCAACTGGCGTTCTCGCCAGGACTCAGTCGTGCGACAGAGAAGTAGCGACGGGCGCCTCCGCGGGATCGAGCCGGTAGCGGGTCACGTCCCAGCGCTCCCATGGCAGCGGCTGAGTGAGCTTCCAGCCCTTCTTCGTCGCGCGCACAGGCAGCGCAAGCTCAGATGCGACGACATCTGGCGCCACTTTCGCCAGAAAGCGCTCACGCAGGATATCCGGCGTCGCGTCCAGCACGCTGGCCTCGGAGAGTGGGTCGCCCTTGCCCTCGGGGCCGAACCAGCACAACGTCTCGTCCCACGCCCGTCGCAACGACGCCTCGAAGGCCGCGCGCGTCTCCGGCGTCCGCGCCAGCCGCCGCGCCCACGCCTGGCCATGCAACGCGTGTGTGCGCTCCTCCTGCAAGACCTTGCGGCTGCGTCCAGCCAACGGCTCGTAACTGGAGGTCTGCGCCGCCTCGAAGATCGTCGAGAGCGCCGTGTCGATCACGAAGTTCGCCGTCACGAAATCAATCCAGCCGTCGAAGCTGGAGTCCAGGAAGCGCATGCGGTGAAGGTCCGTGCGCGTCTCCGGCTCCAGTTCCGCGCCCAAGCCCGGCGCGAGCGTCTTGAGCAGCGGGTAGAGAGCGCGAGCGTGACCAAGCTCGTCCTGCGCCATCGCCGCCGCCGCCACGCTCGATTCCAGCGTCGGCGCGCTGCTACACCACTCGGCGTAGCGCCGCCCCAGGAAGTATTTGTTGTCCGCCAGACGCGAGATCAGCCCGTAGAGGACTTCGTTCCCGCTGGACGCGGCGTTCTTCGGCATGGTGGCGCGTATCCTTCTTCTCTATCGGACCTCGGGCCTATGAGGCGATGACCGTCACCAGCGCGTCGCGTGGGACCACCGCCATCTCCACCCAGGCGAACTCGTCGTAGATGGTGCGGGCGAAGACACTGGCAAGGTCGGCGTCATCCGCCTCGACCGTGCCCACCTGCGCGAGCGGCTGGTCATACGCGCGCCGCGCGAGCACGACCCAGATGCGGTCAGGCTGAATGTGCGCGTGCGGCTTGGTCTCACCGCCGGGCGCTCTCTCGCCTTTGCCCTGCGCGGCGAACTCGTCGATATAGCTCATACCGCGACTCCTGAGCAGCATGCAGCGCGTCGCGCGCCTTCCACCGTCAGCCGCGCCTTCGTCCAGACCGGCTCCCAGACCGTCTCGATCTCGACCGCGCGCACGTCCGGTAGCGACAACAGTCGCGTCTGGATGTCCTCCTCGATCATGTTCATGCCGGGGCAGCCCATCGCCGTGTAGGTCAGCGTCACGTGCGCCACGTCGCCTTCCTGGCGTAGATCCACGATCAGGCCCATATCCACCAGCGAGATGCCCATCTCGGGATCGGGCACCTCGCGTAGCGCGTCCCAGAGCGCGTCGTGCGGATACTGCGCGCCGAGCACCGACGAGGGCGGACATCACGCGACCTCCTCGCCGAGCAGGCGCGCCAGCCCCTTGTTGCCGCGCTGCACTAGCTCGACGAACTCGGCGTTCTTGGGGCCACGCCGCTTCCAGCGCTTCATCACCTCGTCCCAGGTCGTCGGGCCATCCTCCAGCAGCCAGCGCTTCTTCTTCTCGTCGAAGGTCGCCGGGAAGGCGCAGTCCACCACCCACTTCTGGCTGGCGTCGTCGAAGTGCGCGGGAACGTTGAAGCCAAGCTCCTGGCAGAGCGGGACGGCGGTGCTCATCCACGTCTGGCGTAGCTCGTCGTTGCTCTTGCCCTTGAAGCCGAACTGGAGCTGCTCGGTGTGCTTCTTGAGGTCGTCGGGCAGGCCGAACCATTCGACGGTCAGCAGGAACATCCAGTCGATGGCCTGCTGGAGCCGCTCGTGCTCGGCGGGGTCGGGCGCGAGCTTGCGCATCCACTGCTCGCCGTGGCGCAGGTGGAACGTCTCCTCTTTGTCCACCTTGACGAGCGCGCGCTTCCAGGGACCAAACGTCGTGCTGGCGTAGACGTCGCCGAGCAGACAGTAGCCCGCGCGGTCGTAGAAGGCGTTGGCGACGATCAGCTCATACCAGGTGTCCAGCGGCACGTCGAAGGCGTAGGGATACTTCCACTTCACCGGGTCGCGCCGGTAGACCATCTCCTCGGTGTCCACGCCGAGGTCGCGCAGCAGGCGATAGGCGATGTGCGCGTGGCCTAGCTCGTCCTGGATGATGGCGATGGCCGAGCCGAAGGTGTTGATGTTGGGGGCCTTGCGCGCGGCGTGCAGGTAGGCGGGCGCGCTGATGAGCTCGGTATCGGCGGAGACCGTCAGGATACGCTTCAGCCCCTCCAGGTATGCGGGACTCATATGCTCGACGCCCTCGATGAGCTTGTGCTCGGCGATGCGTTCGAGGACGGCGGCGTCGCTCAGCGCTACTGCCACAGAAGGCTCCTTTGCGTTGCGGGGTCACGTCGCCGCGAAGTGGCGCGGCGGTAGCGAACATAGCGATGCGAGGATAGTTGCGCACTCATCTTATGGCCTCGGCCAAAATGGTGTCAAGACGAGGCGGGCTGCGAGCCGGCGGACGGCGCTGGCCTGGCGCTCACGTCAGGCTGCATAGCCGACGCCATTGGCATGATCCGGCGCAGCAATGAGCGCCGCAGTCGGACGATGCGCGCGCGATAGGCATCCTCTGGCTGGCGTGGGCCACGCTTGGGAGGATCGCCCTGTGCGACATGCCATCTGCGAAAGGCCAAGCCGATCTCCGTCTGATACAATGCGCGCGCCGTCAGCCAGGGTCGCGCGCCATAGGCGAGGGCGTACTGCCGTTCCGCCGCCGTTCGCAGCCGCGCGTCCTGCGCCAGGATGTACTCGTCGGGCGTTACGATACCGGAGAGCGTCTCGTCAGCCAGATACTCGCGGATCGTCGTCGCCTCGCGCCGGAGCGATCTGATGACGATGGCGAGCAGGACCGCCTGCGCCGCGAAGAGCGGCAGGTAATCCAGCAGCGCGCTGATCACGCCGATCCACGGGCCACGCTCGCCCAGCGTTGGCGAGTGGTTAGCGGCGTCGGCGGCGAAGGCCACGAAGTCGAAGAGGGTATGCAGGAGCAGCGCGGCAAGCAAACCCAGCAACGGCGCCAGGATGCGATAGCGGCGCCCACGCGCGCCGTGCGCCTCGCGGGCGTAGCCCAGCCCCGCGCCGAATGCCGCCGTGAAGGTCGAATGTCCCAGCCAGCCGAGCAGGACGCGCCCGACAACAAGGAAGCCGAAGTCGCTGTGGCTGCTGAGCGAGAAGTAGACGTAGTTCTCGACCATGGCAAAGCCCGCGCCGATCAGCACCCCATAGATCACGCCGTCGGTAACGTTGTCGAACTCGTCGCGCAGCAGCAAAAGCAAAATGAGCAGCCCCGCGCCCTTGATTAGCTCCTCGGTGACGCCCGCCGTCAGCGCCTGCGCAAGCACGTACCCTATCGTGGAGACCGATGAAGCGCCAAGCGCCGCAGTCAGCGCGCGCTCGATGTAGAGCGCAGGCGGGATGGCGATCACCGCGCCCCAGAGAAAAGCGGCCAGCAGCAGGAGTGGCGGCTCGCGCTCGTAGCGGTCCAGCGCCCAGACCAGCGCCGCAGCCCCTAGCGCCGGGATCAGTGGAATCGTCAGCGCGGCAAGGACGCGACCCACGCCGCCGAGCGCCAACGCATCACGCCCGACCAGCGCGGCGATGCCGAGCGTGAGGGTGGCGCTGATGGCGAACAGCAGGAGCAGCGCGCCAAGCATCGCCCAGAGCGCGCGCGGACCGAGCTTGCCACGCAGGGCGTATTGCAAGGTGACGCCGGGGCTGAGCAGGTGTGTGCCAGTGAGGCCAAGCGCCGTCATCTCACCCGTCGCCTGTGTCTGGTGAACGTCTTGAGGCGGCGCGTTTTGTCCTTCGCTCGCCTGCGGCGCGAGCAACTGGAGAACCGTGGCGCCAAGCTGAAACGCCGCGCCTGGCGGCACGAGCGCGCGCGCGCCTGGCGCGACAGTTTCGGCTTCTACCCACAGTGGGTTCGCGCTGGAGCGATTCTCGATCCACCAGCTGTCCGGTTCATGCAGGAGCCGCGCATGCTCGCGCGAGACCGCTGGATCGAGCAGCGTCACATCGTTGCGCAGCCCACGTCCGATGCTGACGACATTGTTGACAACGGGATAGACCCATCCTCCACTGAGAAAGGCGTGCGGCGGCTCGCCATGTGGGCGCGCGCCGGAGGGATCAGCCTCAACCCGTAACACGCGCAGGACAGCGAGGCTGGGCGGCGCCAGCAGGTTCACCAGGGCGCGCGCTCGTCGTGTCTGGCTCGACCGCTGGGATGGATCGCTCACGGCGGCGCTCGCTCCTCCTCTGGACGGCGGTGTGTCTGGCGCAAACACTATAGCAGATGGCGCGTACCGGGATAGGGTTATCTGCCAGCCTCAACGCCAGCGCGCTGATAGGCGGTTGCGCGCCCGCCGCAGTCGCCGCTGCGTCCAGTCCCATCCCTCCGTGAGATACCATGAGAGCGCGCCACGCGCCAGGATCATGCGCTCCTGTGGGGTCTCGAGCGTCCGCGCATGAGCCAGGAGGCGGCGAGGCTGATAAAAGGTGGCCTGGGCGAGCGCCCAGGCGCGTTTCTCAGCAGGGGAAGCTGTGGCCGCGCGCAGGGCGACTACCGGCGCGTCGGAGACATCCAGGCCAAGAATCGTCTGGCAATCGTCCAGGGCGCCAAGGATAGGAGTGGCGACGCCCAGCGCGATGGTGGTCGTCGTGAACCGCTCCCACTCCCAGCTCTCAGGCAAGCTCTGGAGCAGGCGCGCGATATCTATGAGCCAGGCCGAAACGGCGGCGCTCCTGATGAAGGCGAGTTTTGCCCAGCGGCGAGTGCAATATCATCAGCAATGGCAGGCGGTGGTTCGCATCGCGGCGCAGACACGCGGCTGGTGGCTCACGTATGGTAGCCTGAATGACGCTCTGGATATGGTCGATCACCTGACGGCGGCGCGCGCTGAGACAGGCGAGACACAAGCGGGTGGAAAGGAGTAGGCATATGGGCGATTTTCCACTACGGCGCGCGGATGTCGAGACCTACCTGATGCCAGATGGCTCCTGTGTGCTCTTCGACCCACGCCTGGGAGAAGGTTTCACGTTGAACGCGGCGGGAGCGCTGGTATGGGAGTATTGCGACGCGGCGCTCTCGACGGAGGAGATCGCCCGCGAGGTGGCGTCGCTCCTGCCCAACGAGCCACAGGCGTACACAGACGGGCTTGCTGTAATGTCCCAATTGCGCGAACTTGGTTTGCTGGAAATACAATCCGAATGCGCATCTTCGGCAGTTGCGGAGAATGAATCCCTCAACGCGAACGAATGAGTATAGTTTCCAATCACGAGCGAACCAGCGATTGGTTTATACGGCAAGCCGTACTGGGTGAACTACGCACCCTCTACTCCCTCGCGCGAAGGCATTAGGAGCTACTTTGCGCATGATGTTGTAGGCGCCGTTCACATCCGCGTTAATGTGTTGGCCACTCCCTGACCGATACAGCCCACGCTTTACTCGCCGCCCGCTGAAAATAGGCGTCTCCTCCTCTGCTGTACCGTAGACAGGCAGCGGGTCCGCATCAAGAAAGCTAGCTTTGCTGGTATAGCTCTCCTCAGTCACAGTGACCTGGATGCCCACTAGTTCCGCTTTGTAGGTCAGGATCTCGATGAATCGGGCGTGAGGGACGGACACAAAGTTTTGGTTGTTCCGCCTCCCAAGGTTCACCTCCTGCTTCCAGAACGGATTCTGGCCGATGCACAGCGTCCCGATGCCCTCAGCCACAAGCAGATCAATGATGCGGCGCGACGCGATATGGAGATAGTGGTCAATCCGCCGCGTGCGCTTGGTCGTGACGCGCTCCAGACGCAGACTCGTGTACGCCTCTCCCAACTGCGACTGTAGTTCCGCGCGGCGCTTGTTGTAGAACTGGTTGATTGACTTGACTGGCCGCCCGTTGACGATGCGTGGGACAAAGCCCGGCTTGTCTGATGCTAGCGTTGCCAGATTGTTCAACCCAATGTCTACACCTGCGCGCAGCGCGGGATTGACGGCTGCTGGGGAAGGTTCTTGCTCGTAAACAACTTCAACGACGTAATAGCCGATGCGCGGAATGATGCGCGCCTGTTGGATGTTCTGCTGCTTGGTTTTGACGCTGACACTCAACATGGATGGGCAGATCAATCCCTGCCGCAGCGCGGGGATGCTAAGCGCCTGGATGGTGTAGATCAACAGGTTCCGGCCCTTTTGCTTGTCCTTATAACCGGGCAATCGAGGGCGTCCCAGGAACTTTGAGGGATCTGCTTGCCAAGCGGCGCATGCGGCGAAGTAGCTCTGCCAGTTCTTCTCCAGCAGGCGCAACACCCACTGGGCGACCTTGGCGGGCAGAGCTTTGTACGCCTCATGCCCTTGCATGCGACGGTCCATCTCGTGGTAGTTGAGGTAGACCCCTTCGCTTATGAAGGACTGGCGAACGAGGTAATTCGCGGCGTTGTAGAGGTTCTTCGAAGCGAAGGCCGCCGCATCAATGGGAGCGTATCGCGCATCAGCGCGCTTGATGATATGGCGCTCAACCAGTTGCATCAACGTCCCTCTGTGCTTCACACACACACACCTTCACATCGGCCCTCCGCTTCACCTGCCGTTAGCCATGGAGCAGTTTTCTGTAGCATACTGACACTTCACAGGGGCTCAGGCCCCATGAGTTCTCAGGCTACTCCTGTAGCAACCCACTACATTAGCGCCTGAAGGCGGGACTCCCGCTTACTGGACATGACCTCCATTGCCGGGCGAGGATGACCTTTGAAGCGAAACGCGACTCAAGCGGGACGCGCCTCGTCCGAGATGCGTGGCCGCTTTGAGTCACAGGAACGACTTACTGCGGAACCTGCAAAGACTGTTGGATTGATGAGGTGCAAAGTTCCTATGAACCAATTCCCGCGCAAGCAGGCGAAATCGGCAATTGGAACGGGAAGCCGGGCGAATGCCCAAATGCACGCATCACCACTGCCATTGAAACGGCGTGGCGTGCGACAGGCCCAAGTCCTTCACCGTCAGATGGCTTCATACCTCTAATCTGCCTGACGGGTAGTTTACCTCACGGTGCAAGATAATCAGGAATGGACCAGGATTGGACATGAATCCAGCGAACGTTCATAATACTGATCTCAGCGTGAACGCCTACCCATGCCACACTGCCCGGATCTGAGGGAACACGAGTGAACGGTGGCACGTTCAGTCTTTCTGTGCCAAGATCAGTGCCAGAGGCGCCAGCCGCTGTTGATCCTGTGCCTTTCATGGTGGGCTACCGGCTGGAGCGTCCACAGAGAGAAATGGTCTGGCAGGATGGAGCCACAGCCCTCCCTTCTACGTTCCGACGGCGTTCATACGCCTGAACACCGCAAAGGAGAGTCTCACATGGGAGCAGACGACAAGAAGGCGACGAAGAAGCCCGCAAACCGAACCGGGATTCACGGACGAAGAAAAAGCTGCGGCGAGGGAGCGCGTCCACAGAGCTGAAGGCGGAGGCAAGCAAAGCGGACGGGGAACGCGACCTGCTCGAGAAGATCGCCGCAATGTCAGAGCCAGATCGCGCCATGGCCGAGCGGCTCCATGCAATCATCACAGCCAGCGCGCCAGCCCTCTCGGCGAAGACCTGGTATGGGATGCCCGCCTATGCTAACAAGGACGGCAAGATCGTCTGTTTCTTCCAACCCGCCGCGAAGTTCAAGATGCGGTACGCGACGCTGGGCTTCAACGACGTGGCGCAGCTCGACGACGGCGCCATGTGGCCGGTCGCCTTCGCGCTGAAGGAACTGACCGCCGCCGACGAGGCGAAGATCGCCACGCTCGTGAAGCAAGCGGCGAGCTGAGGCGCAGCGCCCCGGCGCCCTGCCCTCGCTTGAGTCGTTGACTGACGGAGCGCGGTGGCGATGCCCTGCTTGTAGCCTTGTCGCTGCAACTTCCAGGCGAGTCGCCGCCATCCTTCGCGCCAGTCCAGTTGGGTCGTCTCTGTGCACATAGCGCCAGCGGATCATCGCTTTCGCTGTCTCCACGATGTTCAGTTAAGAGCAGCAATCGTCGTATAGACACTAGCAGGTAACGCGTAAATCTGCTATAATGAAATTCGTTGACTGACAGCAAGTGAGTGAGATACATGCGCGCGATCATCTTCCACAACGCAATTGTTATGCTCATGCCGATGCGCGGGCTCCCGCGCGGTCGGTTCTCCTCGCCTGCGCTTGGCTAAAAGCCGCAGTCGCGCCGGATGGGCCGCCCCGCGTGGGAGCGGCCCTTTTCTATGGTGCTATGGCCCTCTTTGGCCTCGCGCCTTTCATATCATCCTTCGTCTTTTCGTACCCTGAGCGCAAAGGAACACGCACGTGAACGACTCTCACCCTGACAACCGGTGGTACGTCACCACCGCCATTCCCTACGTCAACGCGCGCCCACACATCGGCTTCGCCTTCGAGGCTGATCCTGACCGACGCGCTCGCGCGCTATCACCGCCAGCGCGGCGAGGATGTGCGCTTTCTGACTGGAACCGACGAGAACAGCCTCAAGAACGCGCAGGCCGCCGAGAAGGAGGGCATCCCCACCGCCGAGCTGGTCGAGCGCAACGCCGCGCACTACCGCGCCCTGCGCGAGTCGCTGAACCTCTCGTTCGACGACTTCATCCGCACCAGCGTCGAGGCGCGCCACCTGGAGGGCGTCGCCAAGCTCTGGGAGGCGTGCGACCGCAACGGCGACATCTACTCGCGCCCCTACAAGGGCCTGTACTGCGTCGGCTGCGAGCAGTTCTACACCGAAGATGAACTGATCGACGGCCTCTGTCCGGAGCATCTGACCAGACCAGAGCTGGTCGAGGAGAAGAACTACTTCTTCCGCCTCTCGCGCTACGCCGACCAGTTGCGTGAGCTGATCGAGAGCGATCGAACTCAAGATCGTCCCGCAGACGCGCAAGAACGAGGTCCTCCCCTTCATCCGCTTCGGGCCTCCAGGACTTCAGCGTCTCGCGCTCACGCGCTCGCGCTCGCGACTGGGGCATCCCGGTGCCAGGCGACCCAGAGCAGGTGATGTACGTCTGGTTCGACGCGCTGGGCAACTATATTACCGCGCTCGACTACGCGCCGACGAGTCCGAACTGTACCAGCATTACTGGGTAGGAAATCCCAATCGCGTCCATGTGATCGGCAAGGGCATCCTGCGCTTCCATGCCGTCTACTGGCCGGCGATGCTGCTCTCGGCGGGCGTGCCGCTGCCGACGACGATCTTCGTTCACGGCTACATGACGCTTGGGGGCGAGAAGATGAGCAAATCGCTCGGCAACGTCGTAGACCCCGTCGAACTGGCGGAGACCTACGGAACCGACGCGCTGCGCTACTACCTCCTGCGCGAGATCTCGCCGTTCGAGGACGGCGACTTCACGCTGGAGCGCTTCATCCGCTCCTATAACGCTGACCTGGCCGATCAACTAGGCAACCTGCTTAATCGTGTCGTCAGTATGGTCGGACGCTACTACGATGGTGTGGTTCCGACGCCCGGCGATCGCGCGCAGGAGGACGAGCGGCTGATCGGCGTCGCCGAGGCGCTGCCGGAACGCATATCCAAGGCGCTCTCGCGCTACGATCCGCAGTCGGCGTTAGCCGCCATCTGGGAACTGGTCGGCGCGGCCAACAGTTACGTCGAATCTACGGCGCCGTGGTCGCTGGCGAAGGCGCGCAAGGCCGAGCAGGCTGAGGGCGCGGACGGCCCGGCGGAGCAGCGGCTGGCGACGGTGCTCTACAACCTCGTCGAGGCGCTGCGGCTGATCGCCTGGCATGTGCGGCCGTTCCTCCCGACGACGGCGGACGGAATTGAGAAGCAACTGGGGCTGCAAGAGGTCGATGCGCCAGCGGACGCGACGGTCTGGGGCGCCTATCCCGCCGGGGCACGCCTTGCTGGTGGGGCGGTACTCTTCCCCAAGTTCGAACTTCCAGAAGCCCCCATCGTACAGGAATCGTGAGACGCCATTTCCGCCAGTATTTCGCCTGCCGTCTGGTTTCATACCGCATGTTATGGCGTGTGGAACCGATGGCAGGCGAACGGTTGCGCCACCCAAATGGGTGAGCGCCGGTTGACGGCCAGATTCATAAAAGAGTATGCTGTCCCCGTGCCGCCCCACTTGAGTTGGGGCGATGGCGTCTCTTGCTTGCCTGCATCTCTGTCCGCCTGTACATATATGCTTGTAAGGAGTAGCCAGTGCCGCAATCCGCTACGTCCACTGCGACGCTTCAGCCCGGCACGATACTCGCAAAACGCTATCGCATCGAAGAAGTGATCGGCAGCGGCGGTTACGCCTGTGTCTATCGCGCGACCGATCTGGACTTCGGCTATGAGCGCGCCGTCAAGGAAGTGCTGGACACCGACCCCGGCGTACGCAAACAATTTCGCTTTGAAGCCGAGTTGCTGATCAATACCCAATTGCCCAATATTCCGCATGGCTATGCCGTCGTCGAAGATCGCGGGCGCATGTTTTTGGTGATGGAATTTGTGCGCGGCAAGGATTTAGAAGAGCTGCTCAACGACAGCCTCGTGCATAAAGGGCGGCCATTGGACGAGGCGAGCGCGCTTCGCTGGATGATCGACATCTGCGGCGCATTGCAAGAACTGCACACGCTTCGAGTTCCCATTATTCACCGTGACATTAAGCCAGCGAACATTAAAATTACGCCAGAGAACCGTCCGGTGCTGATCGACTTCGGCCTGGCCAAGCTCCAGCGCACCGGCAACCCGACGATGACCGCCGCGCAAGGTGTCTCGCCTGGCTTTGCTCCACCTGAGCAGTACATGGCGAAGGGCCGTACGGATGGCCGCACCGACCTCTATGGACTGGGCGCGACGATGTACGCCTGCCTCACTGGCAAAGATCCCGCCGAGGCGCCCGCGCGTCTGCTCGCGCAGACCGGCGCTGGGACGGGTGGGGCTGCGCTGGTGCCCGCGCGCCGGTTGAATCCACGCATCAGCGAGGCGACCGACAAGATCATCTCGCGCGCGCTGGAGCTCTCGCCGATGCACCGGCAGCAGAGCGCGCGGCAGATGCGCGACGAGTTGCGCTCTGCTCTGGCCGCTCTGGAAGGCGCGCCGGATACCGGCGGCACAGGTAAGCGTCGCGCCGCTGGCTCATCCGAGGATAGCGCGAAGCGTCCGGTCGCGGCGCGTCAGGCGCAGACAGTGGAACAGCCAAGCGTGAAACAGCCCGCCGCCGGGCAGGGACAGCGCGCGGCCAAAGGTGGGAGCAAGGGCGCGACGGCGGCGCCTCAGCGAGGCGGGGCGCAGGTATTTACGCCACCCCCGCCCGCGCAGATGGGCCGTCCACTGCCATTGCCACAAACTCCGATCAACCAGCCGAACGGCAAGCAGGGCGCGGCTGCCTATCCAAAACAGGCGCCCAACCAGGTGCGAGGAAACCTCGCGCTTCAGGAGCCGCCGCGCGCCGCTCCCTCGCAGAAGGGCGCGCCTGTTCCGGCAACCAAGGTGATGCCGGCGATGCCGGCGATGCCGGCGATGCCGGCGGCGACCGCACTCACTCCTGTTGTGAAGGCGTCCGCTGGACCGCGCGCAGTGATCAACTTCGGTGGGCCAAAGATCAGCAGCTTCGGCAAGTTCATTCTCTCGCTCTCGGCGATTGAGACGCTCTGGGGCGCGGCGGTGCTCTCGCTTGGTGTTCTCGCCATCGCGCGGCAGGGCGAGCAGGTCCCTTTGATGGAGTATGGCATCGTCTGGCTTGCCATCGCTGTGCTTGTCAGCTTGGTAGGTGGGCAGGCCCTCAGCCGACCGGTCCAACGCCAGGGCGCATGGAATAATTTGCGACGCGGATTCCAGGGCACGCTCTTCGTTCTGATCGCGCTCGCCGCGCACGCCGTCGCCGTCTGGGGCGTCATCCTCTTCAACGCCGCCGGGACTAGCCAGACCTACATGATCGCCGCGTTCATCCTCTTTGGCTTCCTCACGTTCCTGCTCGGCGTCCTCTCCGTCGTCAATATGCTCAAGTAGCCAGCGCGCGCTGGATCGCGCGAGGAACGCTTCCCCATGCCACGGATGAACCCACGCCTCGAAAGCCGCGAGGTCAACGCGCTGCTTCGCATCGGCGCGCTCGTGCATGGCCGCGCAGATGTCATCCACCTGGAGTTCGGCGAGCCAGACTTCCCGACGCCCACGCATATCGTCGCCGCCGCCCAGGCGTCGCTGGCGAACGAGCGGCAGACCTATGGCCCCGGTCCCGGTCTGCCCTCGCTGCGCGCGGCCATTGCGGAGCGGGTGGCGCGTGTGAATCGCTTTGCGCCGCAACCGGAGCAGGTCGTCGCCACGATGGGCGGCACGGGTGGGCTGATGTGCGCGGCGCTCGCGCTCTGCGCGCCCGGCGATGAGGTACTGACGCCCGACCCCGCCTGGCCGGGCTACGACGCAATGATCGCGGCGGCAGGCGCGACGCTGGTCAGCTATCCACTCATCCCCACGCAAGGCTGGGAGCCTGATCTGGACGCGCTTGAAGCAGCGTGTACACCGCAGACGAAGGCGCTGATCCTCAACTCTCCCGGCAATCCCACCGGCGCGGTCTTCAGTCATGAGACCATCGAACGACTGGTCGAGTTCGCGCAGCGGCACGACCTGTGGATCGTCTCGGATGAATGCTACGATCAACTGATCTATACTGGCGAGCATCTCAGCCCGGCGACGCTCGACCCAGAGCGTGTCATCACAATTGGAACCTGCTCGAAGTCGTACGCGATGACGGGCTGGCGCGTGGGCTGGGCTGTCGCTCCCAAACGAATCGCCACCGCGATTGGCATCGCCTCGACCGCCGCCATCAACAACATCCCCACCTTCGCCCAGCGCGCGGCGGAGGCGGCGCTGACTGGGCCGCAGGAGAGTATCGCCGAGATGCGCGAAGCGTACCAGCGGCGGCGCGACCTGGCGACGGCTCTGTTGGACGAGCAAGGACTGCTGGAGTACACGCCGAGTGGCGCGTTCTACTTGCTGATCGACGTGGCGCGCGCCAGTAGGCTGCCGGATGACGCCCCCTTCGACAACCCGGCCTTCGCCGAGGCGCTGCTGCGCGAGAAGGGCATCGCCGTCGGGCCGGGAGCGGCGTTCGGCGAGCGCATTCCGCGCTATGTGCGTGTCAGCCTGGCAAGAAGCGATGACGAGATTCGGGCCGGGATCACCGGCGCGCTGGAGTTCGCCCACACGTATGCAGAGCGCGCCCTTACGCGTTGAACGCGCTATCGAGCATCGCGCCGACCTGCGTTGTGCATGAACGCAGGAACTCATCGGCGTCTGGCGCCACAATCGTCTCCGCCTCGGCGATCAGATGCGCAAGCGCCGCCTCATCTGGCTGCGCGCCGGGATGGCGCAGGCGCGTCTGCGCGGCGTATGTGCGCGCGAGCGACTCGAGTGTCGTTGGGCACAATGCGACGATTGCTGGGAAGCGCCGCATCGTCTCCGCCAGCGCGTCGGTGGGCTGGCCGAAACGCTCGGCGAGGTGGACGCTAATGCGCTCGACCAGCGCGGTATCGGCGCAGGCGGTGGCGATGCGCTCGCCACGCTCTGGGCGCTCGGCGTAGAGGCGCCGCTCGAAGGCCATCTCAATCAAGTTGTGCGCCTTCCACCAGCCCTGGTCGGGAGCGACGCCACAGGCCGCCGCCGCGCGCTCCGCGAGCTGGCGCCCACGCTGGAAGGCGTAGCCGCGCTCGGAGGAGGATAGCCCGCCGTATTCCTCGTCGCTGTACCAGTCGAAGCCATGTGGCTCCACGCCATGCGAGAGCGCGCCCTGAACGAACTGGCGGAACTCGTCCGCTTCATCCCCTGGAGGGAGAGACGCCGCATACACCACCAGCGCCGCGCCCTCACGATGCGTTTGCTGATGCGTCAGCGGGCTACCGTAGAGCATGTCGGGCCAGACACAGCCGAGATAGTGCGCCAGCGTCGGGGCAGGGGCGCATTGCTCGATCATCCAGGCGTGCGCGATTGGAAACATGGGACGATGCCCTCTAGGGTGCGCCTACTTGTTGGGGTCGGGCGTGCTCCAGGCGACAGGCGGCGGCGCCGGCCGGACGCCGACGTGCGCGAAGCCCCAGTCTAGCAGCGTGCGCATGTCGTCGGTCCGCACCTGCCAGGATGGCTCGCCCAGCACCGCGCCGACGATCAGGTGGCCGTGGCGCCGCGCGGAGAAGGCCATCGTATAACGGGCAGCGTTGGTGTAACCAGGCTTGCCGCCGAGCGCGCCGGGATAGGGCGAGCGCGAGCCGGCGAGCAGATCGTTGCCGGTCTGCAGCTCATACCCCTTGTGCGTCCGCGTCTTAC
>CAVTFE010000059.1:0-234726 GCA_963733745.1 uncultured bacterium | reverse complement strand
AACCTGGGCAATGACACGCTGGCGGTGTACCTTGAACTAGCTGGATGCCTTATGCGTATACTGGCGCACAGTGTTCCGTGGTGAGCGCGACGGATCGGGAAAAGGTGAGCAGAAGCCGATGCTGGATCTATCCGAGTCGCGCCAGGCGGGTATCGCCGCACGGCTGGCAACAAGAAGAGTTTGCATATTTCACGACGGTTCGGCCAGATCGACCGCCCCCACACCGTTCCGGTATGTTTCGTTTGGGATGGCGCTACAATCCTTATCTTCAGCCCCACCTGAAACGACCAAGATTCGCAACTTGCGTCAGAATCCGCAGGTCTCACTGGCGCTCGACAGCTTCGGTCGTGACAACACTCCTGTAGTAGTGGAGGGCGCTGCAGCGCTCGTGAATGAGCCTGATATCAACTTCATGATGGCGGCCAATGTGGCAAAATACACTCCTCTGGCCGAACGAGCCGGCGTGACATTTGAGCATCTGGCGCAGATCTACACGTTGGCCATCCGCATCAAGCCAACGCGAATCCGGCAGGACCAGTAGAAAACCATCGCAGACGCAACAGACAACAAATTATCAATCTCCGCCGGAAGACCCCGCCCTTCAGGTGTACCGTCAGGGCTGGGGATGAATGGCGCACTTGAGTGGTTGCCTGTCATGTGCCATCCTTCACCCCTACCGCAGGGCCTGCGGGAATGGACGCGTGTGGAGGTGGCTTCGGGCCACGACATGACCGTGTAAGACTCTCCTAGCTCGCTCGGTGAGCGGTGGTCAGCCCAAGAATCCCCCGGCTTCAGCCGTGGGGAGTGGTCAATAGCTAATCATCAGCTAGTGGAGCGGGCAGGGGCGAGCGCGCTCAGCGCTCTTGTGTTGAGAAGCCGTTAGCGCGTGAATAGCCGCAGCACGAGCCAGACGGAGAGCGCCAGCGCCAGAAGCCAGGTCAGGATGATGACGATAGTGGCGATGCGCGCGGGCAAGGAACGCGAGAGCACACCGCGATCCATCGTCTCCTGCGCGCGCTCGCGGGATTCGGCGAGTACATAGCCCGGCGTCAACCACAGGACCAGCGCGATGCCCAGTGGCACAAGGATCAAGTCGTCGAGATAGCCAATAATCGGAATAAAGTCAGGTATGAGGTCAATGGGACTGAGCGCGTAGCCGACGACGCCGAGCGCTAGCGCCTTCGTATACCATGGGACGCGGGGATCGCGCGCCGCCAGGTACAGCGCAAGAGTGTCCCGCTTCAGCCCACGCGCTCGCCTCCTCCAATTTTCAAGCGCCATGTCGCATATCCTCGCATTCACGCCTGATCATCTCGCTGAGATCTGCCAGACCAGCCAGACCAGCCATCAGTCTATGTCTCGCGTCGAGGATGAGCGGTAGAATATCCCCGTCACTATACACGCCCATATCAGAAAACAGTGAAGGAAGTTGTTGGTGGACTCAGCGAATACGGATGCCCAGCCACCGGAGCGGCATGATCCCTATGCCGCGCTGCGGTATCGGGATTTCCGCCTCGTGGTGGCTGGGCGGTTCGTGGCGACGCTCGGCGAGATGATGGTCTCCGTCGCCATCGGCTGGGAATTATATCAACGCACCAATTCTGCGCTGGCGCTCGGCTTCGTCGGGCTGACGCTGGTGATTCCCGTTCTCCTGTTCTCGCTGCCTGCCGGCCATCTCGCCGATCATTACAACCGCCAGCGTATCGTCGTCGTCTCGCAGATGCTCCTCCTCTTCGCCTCGCTCTCGCTGGCGGCGCTCTCGTGGACGCAAGGCGCGCTGCCGCTGGTCTATGGCGCGCTGTTTCTCATCGGCGTCGGCGGCGCCTTTAGCAGTCCCGCCGCCTCGACACTGATCCCGCAGACCGTGCCGCCGGAGACGTTCGAGAAGGCGACGACCTGGAGCAGTAGCTCGTGGCAGCTCGCGGCGGTGATTGGTCCTGCGCTCGGCGGCGCCGTGATCGCTTTGACTGGCGGTGCGACGCTGGTCTATCTCCTCGACGCCTGCGGCAGCCTGATCTACATCGCGCTCATCCTGTTGATTCGCGCGCGTCCAGCCACGCCACCCGCGAAACGCGAGACGACCGTGCGGTCACTCGCGGAGGGACTGCGCTTCCTGCGCGGCTCGCAGGTGCTGCTGGCGGCGATCACGCTGGATATGTTCGGGGTGCTGCTCGGCGGCGCGACGACCCTGCTGCCGATCTTTGCCAAAGACATTCTGCATGTTGGGCCGGTTGGATTGGGGTGGCTACGCGCAGCTCCTTCGGTTGGCGCGGCGCTAATGGCGCTGATACTTACGCACACGCCACTATTTAGGCGCGCTGGACGCACGCTGCTCTGGGCGGTGATCGTCTTCGGTCTGGCGACCATCGTCTTTGGCCTCTCGCGCGACTTCTATCTCTCGCTCGTGGCGCTGCTCGTCCTCGGCGCGGCGGACAACATTAGCGTCGTGATTCGCCACTCGTTGCTGCTGCTGCGCACGCCCGACGCGATGCGCGGCAGGATCGCGGCGGTCAACGGTATCTTCATCAGCGCGTCGAACGAGTTGGGCGGCTTCGAGTCAGGGCTGGTGGCGTGGCTGCTAACGCCGGTAATCTCGGTCGTCCTCGGCGGCGTCGGGACTATCCTCGTCGTGCTGGCCGTCGCATACTTCGCGCCAGAGATGCGCCGCCTCGGCGCGCTCGCTCCATCGCCAGAGGCTGAGCAGTCGCTGGTACGCGAGGCGGAGGCGGAAGCCACAGAGCAGGAGCCAATCGTAGACTAAGGACAATGCGTAGACTACGCCGCAGTGTTAGCCACCCTATGGCGCGATGAAGAAGGAACTTCTGTGAGCAGGCAGTCCAATAGCAGTATCGCATCGCGCGACAGGCGGGGCGGCGCAGGAAGCGTTATGCCCGCTCTTCAGTCGCGCCGGCTTGACCTGTGGGCGCTCGCAGCTGTTCTCACTGTTGCCATGATCGCTATGGCGACCACGCTGACACGCTTCTCGACGGAATACGACGAGGGCGTGTACTGGCAGTCGCTGCGCGCGATGGCGGAGGGTCATCCGCTCTATAGTTTGGTCTTCGGCTCGCAGCCGCCCGGTTTCCTGCTTGGCGTCTATCCTGGCTATCTGTTGCTTGGCCAGTCCATCGCCGCTGGGCGTGTCGTCATAGGGCTCTACGCGCTCGTGAGCATCGTGGCGATCTACGTCATCGGGCGAACGCTCGGCGGGCGCTGGGTTGGAGTGCTAGCGGCAGTGCTGCTGGCGCTGAACCCGCGCTATCTGCAGGAGTCCACTACGCTGCAAGCCGAGATCCCCTCGCTGACGCTCTCGCTCGTTGGAATCGCGCTTGTGGCTGTCATCATGCGCGGAACGCTTTCGCAATCTTGGCGCCTTCTCTTGATTGCGACTGCCGGAGTAGCGCTTGGTTTAGCGATCATGATGAAACTGCTGGCGGTAGTGGCGCTCGTTCCCGCCATCCTGCTGATCGTCATGCCACTCATCGCGGAGATGCGCGAGCGACGTGACAGCCGCCAGGCGATCCTCAATGCGACGCGTGATATCGGGCTACTCCTGGGCGGGCTGCTCCTCGCCTGCATTGTCATCCTCATGCCGTTCGCGCCGCAATGGAGTGCGCTCTATGACCAAGTGATTGGCTTCCACCTCGTCGCTCGCGGGACATCGGGCGGTGGACCAGTCGCCAATCTCCTGCTTCTGCCTGATATTACCTGGGTCGTCGCGGCGCTCGGCCTCGCGGTCGCGCTCTGGCAGCGCATGTGGGCGGCGCTGCCCTTGCTTGCGTGGCTGCTCGCCAGTGTGCTGGTTCTTGTGGTCCAGCGCCCGCTCTTCGATCCTCATGCGCTGATTCTGGCGCCGCCACTAGCGCTGCTCGCCGCGCTCGGAAGCGTCGCCGCAATAGAGTTGGCGCGATCAATGTGGAACATTCGCGCGAAAGAATCGCTCCTCGTGGCTGGAACACTGGTGGCGCTCGGTGTGACATTACTGGCGGGACTCTGGCTCGACGCGCGGCAGATTCGTGCTGACAGCGCCTACGATGGTGGGAGGCGAGCGCAGATGATTCAGGCGCTGCAAGATCACGCGATTCCATCAGGGCCAGTGGTGACCGACGACCAGTATGTCGCGGCGCTGGCGGGACGGGACACGCCGCCTGAGTTGGTGGATACCTCGCTGGTGCGTATCTCCACCGGCTCGCTCACGACCGCCGAGGTCGAGCGCATCATCCGGCGCGACGATGTGCGCGTTGTCCTCTTGGCCACGGATCGCCTCGACCGCCTGCCAGGGCTGCGCGCCTGGATCGAGGCGAACTTCCAGCCGGTGAAGAGCTTTGGCGCTGGAGAGACGCTGTATATCCGCAACGCGCCTCTATCCCTCCAGGGCAGCGCTGGCTCATAATACAGGTGAGCCTGACGTGAAAATGGTCAGGACATTGCGGGCGGCGGAAAAGAGCGCAGAGCAGATGTTTCGCTTTCTCACGGCGGGTGAGTCGCACGGGCCAAGTCTCACCGCTATCATCGAGGGCATTCCAGCAGGTATGGCCTTCTCGAAGGCATCTATTGACGAGCAACTGCGGCGGCGCCAGGGCGGCTACGGACGCGGCGGCAGGATGAAGATCGAGCGCGACGCCGTCGAGATACTTTCGGGTGTCCGGCATGGGTACACGCTTGGCTCGCCGATCACGCTGCGCATCGAGAACCGCGACTGGGCCAATTGGCAGGATCGCATGGGCGACGAGCCGCCAGAGACGCCGCCTGAGCCGGTGACGCGCGTGCGTCCGGGTCACGCCGACCTCACCGGCGCGCTCAAGTATGGTCACGACGACGTGCGCGACGTGATCGAGCGAGCCAGTTCACGTGAGACCGCCGCGCGGGTTGCGGTTGGCGCCGTCTGCACGCAGCTCCTCGCGGCGTTCGGCGTCCAGATTCACAGCCATACGCTCTCCATCGCGGGTGTTGGCTACGCTTCCGGTGAGGCGCCGGATGTAGGCGCGGTGGATGACGCTTTCTGGGCGAAGGTTGAGTCTTCGGTGATGCGCTGCGCCGACGAAGAGTTGACCCAGCGCATGATTGAGCGCATCAATGCAGGGAAGCGCGAGGGTGACACCTGCGGGGGCGTCTTCGAGGTCGCGGCGACGGGCATACCCATCGGCCTGGGAAGCTATAGCCAATGGGATCAGCGGCTCAATACGCGCGTCGCGGCGGCGCTGATGAGCATCCCCTCGGCGAAGGGCGTCGAGATCGGCGGTGGGTTTGCGCTGGCGGCGCTGCCTGGCTCGCAGGTCCACGATGTTGTGCGCTATGAAGCGGACACGGGCTGGAGCCATCTGACCAACCACGCAGGCGGGATCGAGGGCGGAATCAGCAATGGCGAGCCAATCGTCGCGCGCGTCGCGGTCAAGCCAATTCCCACGCTGGCGCATCCGTTGCCCTCGGCGGACGTGCGCACCGGCGAAAACGTTGAGGTGACGCGCTACGAACGTAGCGATGTCTGTGTCGTCCCGGCGGCGGGCGTCGTCGGCGAGGCGATGCTGGCGATCGCGTTGACGGGCGCCTGGCTGGAGAAGTTTGGCGGCGATAGTCTGAGCGAGATCCGCCGCAACTACAAGGCGTATCTGGCGACCTTGCGCCGCTGAACGCCACGAGATGTGGCTGTTACTGAAGGGTTCATAACAGCTCCCCGAACAGTGCGGTTCTCCGGTACTTTCTGTCACTTGCTTGCCGTGGAGGGGGCGGAGATCGTATCGTGCGGGCAGTCAGCGAACCCCTGTTCGACAGGAGCGGCCTGGTGAGCACACGCGGCACGCAGCCCTTGAGCTATGACCTCCGCCTGCCCGACGCGGCCCAGGAGGATGCGCTGCGGCTCCTCGACAGCAGCCGGGCGGTCATCAACCTGGCACTCACCGCCCTCTGGCCGCGTCTCGACGAGTTTGCCACCGAGCGGTCTGGTCCCGCCTGGAAACACGTGGACGCCCTCCTGTCCAGCCCGGAGCCCCATGGGAGTCGGCAGTGGCGCTGCGAGGCGGAGGTGGTCGGTCGCCTCCTGCGCGCCCAGGCCGCGCGCAAGCAGATCTTCGCGCAGGTCCTGCCTATCTTGAGCGCAGGGTTCATTCGTCCCAAGACCGAGACGCGGCCAGCCGGCAAGGAGCGCAAAGCCATCGCTGCAGCCGTCACGGCCCTTCAGCGAGACATGGCTGGGGACGACACCAGCTTCGTGGCGCTGCAGAACGTGATCGAGCAGTGCTGTACCTCCTTCCTCCAGCACGAGCGCTTCCCCGCCACCTACGAGGAGTTGCAACCCATTCCACTCCTAAGAACCGGGCTGCTGTCCTATGCCGGCGATGATGGGGGCGAGAAAGGACAAGCCTACCACCTCGCCCTCGACCTGGAGGCGGGCGTCGTTCGGTTCCGCTTCCGCTGTCCAGACCCCGACGGGGCGTGGAGCTGGCGCGGCGACGAGGTGGTCATCCCGCTCCCTGAGCGCCTGCTCGCCCGGCTGCGAGCAGGAGCCGCGCTGCTCGCCCCGACGCTGCGTGAGGTGGTCGCAGCGTCCGGGGGACGCTACGCCGTCCTCGATCTGGCGCTCGCCGTTTCACCCGCTCAGCCCCTGCCGGCCTGGGGGAACGTCGCGCGGGTCCTGGGGGTTGATTGGGGCGTGCACACCCTGATTACCGCCACGGCGGTGCCGCCGACGAGGTGGAGGGGAAGAGCCAGCAGGTGGGCCGGCCTTTCTTCCTCGACACCGGTGGCTTCGATGGCCGCCAGGCGCGTACCCGCCGCCAGATCGATCAGCTCCAGCACAAAGTGCGCCGGTACAAGCAGGAAGCGGACGCCCTCCCTGAGGAACACCCCAAGCGCGCCTGGTCTGCGAGCCGCATCCAGACGTTGCTCGACGAGAAGAGCCGGTGCTGGCGCAAGTACAACGCCCGCAACCGCGCCCTGGCGCATCTGGCGAGCAATGTCATTCTGTTGCTCGCTCGGGTTCACGGCTGCTCGCTGGTGGCCATCGAGAGCCTCACGACCCTCAAGAGCACGGGCAGAGGGAAGGGGGTGCGAGGTCGGTGGCGGCAGTACCGCAAGAACACCACCATTCGCGGCGAGATCTGGCGGCGGCTCACGTACAAGTGTGTGCTCGCGAGCGTACGCTTGCGCACCGTTCCGCCCCAACACACCTCCCACACCTGCCCACGCTGTGGCAAGCCGGCGAACACGTATCGCTCCCCGACGGAGCGCAGCGAGGTGGTGGACGGAGGCCGCTGGCTGTGGTGTGGAGAATGCGGCTACAACGCCGATCGCGACTATGCCGCCTCCCTCAACATCGCTCGCCTGGGTGTGACCTCTCTGGCGCAGATGCAAGCGTCGAGTACGGCGAAGCGCTCTGTCGTGCGTGACCGAGTGGTCAAGCCTGTCTCCTACACGGGGATGGGCGCGGGGCTGCTGTTGCCCCCGCCGGGCTCCCATGCCCGCCCGCAGGCTGCGGGGAAGATCTGCTACTATCCTGGCTGGCTCAAGAGCGCCTACCTGCAATCGTCACAGCCGCAGCCCACCTTCCTGCGGTTGTGCGGCTGAGCGTGTAGGAGAGTAGTAGATTCTTGCAACGGTAAGACACTATGCCAGGCTGGCTGACCGCGCTTGGATCGCCGCAAGAGCTCTTTGCGCTGATCCTGCTCGTCGTGTTTCTGCTGACCGAGCGCGCCGACGGCAAGCGCACGCCCGGCGTCCGCCCAGAGCATCACCAGCCGGCGTGGCAGCCGGTCCGCGATCACCCCGCCGAGCAGCAGGAACACCACACGTGGCACGGATGTCGCGATGAGCACAATGCCCATCGCAGCGCCCGATCCTGTGAGGATGAGTACCTGCCACGCCAGCGCGGTCAGATATGCGCCATCGCCGAGAGTCGAGATCGTCTGTCCCAGCCAGAGCAGCGCGAATGGCCGCGAGCGCAGCGCCCGCGCGAAACGAAATCTGCCGCCGATGGCTTTTGTTACAGTCATGTCGCCCGCTCTCCCTCATCGCCCGGTTCATCTGATAATGCAGATCGGTCTGTCGCAAGCAGGAAGTCCAGACTCTCGCGTAATTCGCGTGAGAGCGATGCCGTTCGCAGAACGAAGTAGGTGCGACGCGCCTGGCGCTCGATGGTTACGAATCCTGACCGCATAAGCTCGTTTGTATGGTGTGTCGTCGTCGCCCCAGAAATGCCTAAGGCGCTGGCCAACTCCTGACCATAATGCGGACGAGTGGCAAGCAAACGCAGCATACGCAGCCGGGTCGGGTCGGCGAGCAGGCTGAAGAGAAGGGCTGAGCGCTCGATCAGGTCATGAGTCGAAGAGCGTTGACTACGGGGAGGCGAGTCGGCGGCAGGCCGGCCAGATCGTGTCGCGCCGAGGATACTGCGTGTGTTCACCAAGCGCAGGTATGGTTCGTACGACGCGCCATCGAACAGCGGTAGAGGAATCTCGTGATAATAGGCGCTCGAGCTGGAAACGAAAGCGGAAGGCGCGACGACTACCGGCGAAAAGCCCTGCATATCACGCATCTTGCGCAGCCAGGGAGGCTCCGCTCTTCGGTCGCCAGCGAGCACCTCGGCTAGACGCTGCGACGCGCGTTCACATTCGTCGCGAACAAACCGCTCAACCGGAGCAAAAGAGCCGGTGACATGGCGGTGGGTGATATCGACAAGTTCAGCGCGTGCGGTCTCCGGCTCCTCAATGATCCAGAGAAGGTGCGCCTGTGCCCTGCCATTGAGCCGCAGATAGCGTTCGACGTAGGCGCGAGCTGCAATTGGTGAGCCCTGGAGCGCCAGGAGGTCGTTGGAGGTGAGTGGCGTCGCTGGATCGGTGAACCCAGCGGTGACGGCAAGTCGCAGGAAATCTCCCGTGGGAAGAGTAGCGAGGCTGGAGATCAGCGCCTGTGTGTCGCGCGGTTCAGACAAGCGTGGTATCAGTGCAAGGCATGCTCCGCCCACGGGGATATCGCCTCCGAACCAGAGGCGCAACCGGCGCACCACCACAGCGCCAAGAGTGGCGCGTGTCTGCGCTGCCCATGTGCGCCAGTGGCCTGGTGGCATTCCTCCGCCCAGGACCAGTAAACTTTCGACCACATCATATGCGGGCGAACTATCCAGCACAGGCGCGCTCGATGTCATTCCTATCCTCCCCGTGATCACCGTGCGGACGTGATTTCGGTCGCTTGGGCTCCCTTTACTTTAGATTATTATCTAAAGTACCTTCAAGCCAGTCTGTTGTCAAGGACGCCACCTTTCGCCCCCACAGCGCATTGCGACGCATGCTACAAGCAATCCAGAAAATGCGATTATCAGAAGCAATTTCACGATTGAGCGCTTGACCAGGCGGCAATTTGCGATACAATAAATTGACATGGGGCGTTCGGTGAGGGCGCGGGATGTGGTGGCGGAGGACATGACGCCTTCCCCTTCTCTCGTTGCGCACCGCATCATTCGCGTGGATGATGCGGTGTGTGTTCACCCTAAGGTTTGTCCGCATATGAACGCGCCTGACCGGCAAGACTCGGCGCCTCACACCGGCGCCGAGGATGGATCTTATCAACCCGCGGAATACGTTCCAGGCGTATCCGCGGCTGATGCGGACTCCGATGAACGGCACACGGTACTCGTCGTCGAAAATGATGAGCAGAGCCGCCGCCTTATTGAACAGATCCTCGCTTTTTCCGAGTATGCCTGTCTGTCCGCGGCGAATGGGCTGCAAGCGCTCGACATTGTCGACCGTGTGCGCGTTGACCTCGTGCTGATGGACCTCTCAATGCCAGCGCTGGATGGCTACCAGACAGTGGAGCGTATGCGAGAACGACCGGGATACGGCAACATGCCAATCGTCGCCGTCAGCGGGCATGCCGAAAGCGCCCAGCGTGATCTGGCGTTGCGTTCTGGCTTCACTGAGTATCTCAGCAAACCGTTCCGACCGAAGGAACTAGTACAACTGATCGACCGCCTGCTCTCAAACACGGCGCAACGCGAGGATGAGCCTGGCGTGAGGTAAGCGAGTACGCGCCTGCCTCTGCGCGCCGGATCGATGCGACCGATAGTGTGCGTGACCGATAGTGGGATAGAGGGGATGGCGTTGAGGATGGATGTACGGGTCAGCACGCGTGACGTGCAGCAATTTGAGGGTGACGCGCTGGTTGTGGGCGTGTTCGCGGATGGCAAGCTTGATGGGCCAGCCGCGCTGCTGGATAAGGCGCTCGCGGGGGTCATCAAGGGCTTGCAGGACGACGGCGAGGTACGCGGCGCGGCGGACGAGGTGACACTGCTGCACACGCTAGGCAAGATCGAGCCAGCGCGCGTCGCCATTGTGGGCCTGGGCGCGCGCGACCGCTATTCGCTGGATCGCATCCACCGCGCCTCGGCGATTGGCTGCCGCACGCTGCGCAAAGCTGGCGCACACAATGTGGGATTAGCGCTGGCCTGGGCTGAGCATGGGCTGAATCTGGCGCAGGCGGCGCGCGCCTCCGCCGAGGGCGCTATCCTTGGTCTCTACCAGTTCCGGCGGTACAAGGCGGCAGACTGCCGAATCGTGACCGAGGGCGCGCGAACGGCAAGGCGCGAACGAGAACGCGCGCCAGATCGAGTCGATCACCATCCTCGGGCGCGGACGCGAGCCTGCGCTACGGGCATCGGTCGAGCGCGGGCGCATCCTGGCCGAGGCGCAGAATCTCGCTCGTGACCTGGGCAATGAGCCAGCCAACGTGCTGACGCCAGTGGAGTTCGCCGCGCGCGCCGAGAAGCTGGCGGAAGCATGTGGGCTGGAATGCGAGGTCTTCGGGCCAGACTGGATGCGCGAGCAGGGGATGGGCGCACTGCTGGGCGTCGGCCAGGGCAGCGTCAACGAGCCACGCCTGATCGTCCTGCGCTATCGGGGCGGTCCGGCGAGCCAGCCGGGGCTGGGGCTGGTGGGCAAGGGCATGACATTCGATAGCGGTGGCATCTCGATCAAGCCCGCCGCTGACATGGACGCGATGAAGATGGATATGTGCGGCGCGGCGGCGGTGGTCGGCGCGATGATGGCAATCGCACAGTTGAAGCCGAAGATCAACGTTACCGGCCTCGTGCCGACTGCCGAGAATATGCCGAGCGGGACGGCGTATCGTCCTGGTGATATCCTGCGCGCCTCGAACGGCAAGACCGTCGAGATCCTCAACACCGACGCCGAGGGGCGGCTGATTCTGGCCGACGCGCTCTCCTATGGCGGGAGGCTCGGCCTCTCGCCGATGATCGACGCGGCGACCCTGACCGGCGCGATCACCGTCGCGCTGGGTAAGCTGCGCGCGGGTCTCTTCAGCAACGATGAGGCCTTCCAGTCCAGGACCGTCGCGGCGGCGGAGATTGCCGGCGAACGCCTCTGGCCGATGCCGATGGACGCCGAATACGAGGAGTTGATTCGCAGCGAGATCGCCGATATGAAACAGACCGGCGGACGCGCTGGCGGCTCGATCGCGGCGGCGAAGGTGCTGGCGAACTTCGCCGAGGGCACACCATGGGCGCATCTCGATATCGCAGGCGTCGCCTGGCGCGATCACCGTGAGGTAGATGGTGATAAGGGCGCATCTGGCTATGGCGTGCGCCTCTTCACCGAACTGGCCTCCCTGCTGGCCGAACGCCGCTCCGCGCGTGTACCATAAGCACAGCGGCGTTACGAAGCATCGCCGCTGTATTGGCAGGGGTGTGGTTTGCCGCGCCTCTCATGCAAGGACACTGGCGCAATGCGGGTTCACGTGCGCTATTTCGCGGCGCTGCGCGAGAAGGTGGGGAAGGACGCTGACGAGTTGACTATTCCCGGCGGAGCGACGGTCAGCCAGGCACGTGCGGCGCTGATCGAGCGCTATCCACAACTGGCGCCCACGCTGGCAGGATGCGCCGCCGCCGTCAATCGCGCCTATGCTTCGCAAGACACGGCGCTCGCCGAGGGCGATGAGCTGGTCTTCATTCCACCGCTCGGAGGAGGCTGAGGATGCCCGCAATAGTCCGTATCTCCCGTGACCCGCTCGACGCTCAGGCTGTGCGTGCGCTGGAAGAGGCGGTCACGACGAGTGGCGATGGCGGGGTGGTCACGTTCCAAGGCGTGGTGCGCGACAACGCGCGCGGCAAACAGGTGCGCTCGCTCGAATACGACGCCTATACCGAGATGGCCGAGCAGCAGATGGCGCAGATCGCCGCAGAGGTGGAAGCGCGCTGGGAAGACGCAACTGTCGCGATGGTTCATCGCATCGGGCGGCTGGAGATTGGCGAGTGCAGCGTTGTCGTCGTTGTCGCCTGCCCGCACCGCGGCGAAGCCTTCGAGGCATGCCGCTATGCGATTGACACCCTCAAGTCCACCGTGCCGATCTGGAAGAAGGAAATCTACACCGACGGCGAAGAGTGGGTCGAGGGTTAGCGCAGGATCACGTCAGCTCGAAGATCGACTCGATGGCGTCGATCTTGAAGTCGCTTCCCTCTTTGGTGAAGGTGAAGGATCCAGAAGTCGTGTTGGTGGTCTCGCCGTTGGTCGCGCCTCCGGAGCGCGTGATACCGACGTTGAACGTCACCCTGTTGTCGGAGATCGTGGGGTCATTGCTATTACCTAAGGAGGAGCCGCTTGAGGATGTGGAGCAGTTTGTCACCCGGCCCTGGTCGGCGTCGAGCCTGGTAGCGTTGCTCGTGAACGCATCCTCGGTTACTCTTCCCTGTAGGTCCGTCGAGAACTGGGCATACGCCGTCGCGTAGTCCTGCTGCTGCATGGCTGTGCAGAAGTCCACAAGCGTGACCGATGCCCCAAAGGCTGGGCCAAGCTGCTTGCCGATCTGGCCGCCCAGAACAATCGCCAGAATGGAGCAGGAGACACATATGAGCAGTAGCGCTCCTCCGACTGATCCCAGCACGATCCAGAGGGTGCGATTCGAGCGCTTCGGCGGCATCGGGGGCGGCGCGTACTGGCCGGGGTAGGGCTGATACGGTGGGTACGGCTGTGGGGTCGGTTGCGAGTAAGGATATGGTTGCGCCGGTTGTGTCGGTGGATTCCCCTGTGCGTAGGTTGGATAGCCTGACGCCTGCGAATAGTACTCTGGCTGCGGGGGATACTCCGGCATGCGCGAAATGTTAGGATCGGTGGGGTCGTTCGGGCTGGACATCGCTCGTCCCTCCTCGGGCAGCCAGGCAAAAGCGCTCACATTGGAGCGGTCAAGCGCATACGCGCTCGTGCGCACACTCTAGCAGAGGTACGAGCGCGACACAAGCGCTCATAATGACTACCACATGACTACCACTGCGCCCGCGTTTGGGTTGCGTTTTGGGTCACATCTGGACAGATTTCTGAGAGATATTTCTCTCGGTCGCGCGATATACTCTTCGTTTGGGAGTCATCATTCGCCGCCGCTCACGCGCATAGAAGGAACAATGGATGTCCTGGGAGATACGCCCGATCACGCCTGACGAGCTACCCGCGTTCATCCGTGTGGACGGCGCGGCGTATAGCTCCCCGCAGACTGACGAGGACATCGAAGCTGCACGCGGCTCCATTCGAGTTCGACCGCAGTCTCGTCGCCGTCGAGGATGGACGCTTTATCGGCGCCGCTGGCGCGATGTCGTTTGACCTGACGCTGCCGGGCTTCACGACGATTCCAGTTGCAGGGGTGACCTGGGTGGCGGTCCTGCCAACGCACCGGCGACGTGGCGTCCTGACGGCGCTCATGCGCAGGCAACTGGAGGATATGCGGGCGCGCGGAGAGGCGCTGGCTTTGCTGACGGCCTCGGAGAGTGCCATCTATCGCCGCTTTGGCTATGGCGCGGCGACCAGCGTCATGTACACGGAGATCGAGCGAGCGCATAGCGCGTTTCTCTCGCCGGTCAACATCTCAGGACGCTATCGTCTTGTCGAACATGAGGAGGCGATCAGCGAGATCCTTCCGCCGCTGTACGACGATGTGCGCCGCTCGCACGTAGGCGAGTTGAGCCGAACGCCAGCCAAGTGGAAGAGCCAGTATCGCACGCCGAACGCGCCGTTCAATGGCTTCGGCCCGCGATTCTATGCCATCTATGAGTCTGACGCCGGGCGTGTGGATGGCGCGGTGATCTATCGCGCCAAGCTCGAATGGACCAATGGCGTTCCTGATGGGACGCTTCAAGTCAGCGAACTGATCGCGCGGACGCCCGAAGCCTATGCGGCGCTCTGGCGCTACTGCCTGGATGTCGATCTGGTGGCGCGCGTGCGCGGGCTGCACCGCCCGGTGGACGAGCCGTTGCGCTGGATGCTGGCCGACTCGCGCCGGTTGCGCGTGACCCATCTCGCCGATAATCTGTGGGTCCGTCTGCTTGATATCCCCGCCGCGCTCTCCGCCCGGCGCTACGCCGCGCCAGAACATCTGACATTCGAGGTCAGCGACGCCTTCCTGCCAGAAGTCGCCGGACGCTACACGCTGGAGGGCGCCCCAGATGGCGCCGCATGCGCGCGCAGCGATCATCCTGCCGATCTCTCGCTAGATATTGCCGCGCTCGGCGCGGCCTATCTGGGCGGTGTGAGCTTCACGACGCTTGCGCAGGCCGGACTGATACACGAGGAGAACCCTGGCGCGCTTGCCCGCGCCGACGCGATGTTCGCCACCTTCCCCGCGCCGTTTTGCAGCACGCCCTTCTAGCGTGTTGTAACAGCATGCCCTTCTCGCGTGTTGTACCTTCCGGTCAGGTTGCGCTGGGAAAGAACTCTCTGAGACGGTCCTGTTTGCTTGCGGTAGAATATTTGTTCGGTTACCATATAGGGTACCCACACACAAGACTCTCTCTAAGTGGAAGGAATACACTGGTGTCTGTCGAGACTCTGCCGGTCACAAAGAGCGAGTTCACCGTCACCGGCGAACGCATCTACGACCGGCGTAGCCCCGTCCGCTGGATCGTCTCGCACGTCCTGCGTTACAAGCGCTGGCTCGCCACCTTCCTCCTCGGTACGCTGCTGACGACGCTCATCGTCTCGGCTGTTCCAGCGCTCACTGGCGCGGCCTTCAATGAGGTACTCAAGCCCAACGGGTCCGCTGAGCAGCTCTTCCTGATCTTCCTGGCGATTCTTGGTCTGGTCGTCGCGCAGGCGATCCTCGATCCGCTTGGTGTCGCGGGCAGCGAGTTCATCGCCCAGCGCATCGAGCGTGACGCGCGCGACGAGCTGTACCTCAACCTGCTCGGCAAGAGCCAGACCTTCCACAACCGCCAGCAGATCGGCGACATCATGGCGCGCGCGACCAACGATGTGCGCCAGCTCAATGCGATGATGAACCCTGGTGTGAGTCTGATTCTCGGCTCGCTGCTCAGCCTGGCGATCCCAATTCTCTTCATCGGGCTGCTCAACCCGGCGCTCTTGATCGCGCCGCTGCTCTTCACCGGTGCCTTCGCAGTGGCCGTCTATCAGTACAACAAGCGGCTCAGCCCGGTCAGCGGCGCGATGCGCTACCAGTTCGGCGTGATGAATGCAGGGCTGGCCGAGACGATCACTGGCATCGAGGTCGTCAAGTCGACCGCGCAAGAGGAGCAGGAGAAGGGCAAGTTCGCGCGCAACGCCCGCAGCTACCGCGACTACTTCGTGAGCCAGGGCGAGATACAGGCGCGCTACCTACCACGACTGCTGCTCTCGGTGGCGTTTGTCGGTGGCTTTCTGCAGGGCGCATGGCTCGTCACACAGGGACAGTTGAGCGTTGGCGGACTCGTCTCCTTCCTCGGCCTAATGGCGCTGCTGCGCTTCCCCGCCGACATCTCGATCTTCAGTTTCGTTCTCGTCCAACTTGGCGTCTCCGGCGCTGAGCGCATCCTGGCGATCATGCGCGAGGAGACTGAACTCGATCAGAACGAGGCGGGATATCGCGCGCCGATCAAAGGGGAGATCGTCTTCGAGAACGTCAGTTTCGGCTACGGCGAGAATCCTACTCTCAAGAACGTCTCGTTCCGCGCTGCGCCAGGGCAGACCATCGCCATCGTTGGGCAGACCGGCTCTGGCAAGAGTACGCTGACCAAGCTGGTCAACCGCACCTACGACGTGACAGACGGGCGCATCCTCGTGGATGGGGTAGATGTGCGCGACTGGAGTCTGGACGCGCTACGCTCGCAGATCTCGACCATCGAGCAGGACGTCTTCCTCTTCTCACGCACCGTCGCGGAGAACATCGGCTTCAGCCAAGGCGCGAACCTGGATATGACCACCATCGAATCTGCCGCGCGCGACGCCCAGGCGCACGAGTTCATCATGGACTTCAAGGACGGCTACGAGACTGTCGTCGGCGAGCGTGGCGTGACACTCTCAGGCGGGCAACGGCAACGGCTGGCGATTGCTCGCGCGCTGCTGACCGATCCGCGCATCCTGATCCTCGACGACTCGACCAGCGCGATTGACAGCGCGACCGAGGACGAGATCCAGAAGGCGATCCAGCGGCTGCTGAAAGATCGTACGACGCTGCTGATTACCCATCGCATCTCGCAGATTCGCTGGGCCGACCACATCCTGGTGCTGCGCAAGGGCGAGATCGTGGACCAGGGAACGCACGTCGAGCTGATGGAGCGCTGCGACCTCTATCGCCGCATCTTCGCGCACTACGACGGCCTGAACGACACCGCGCTTCTGCAGAGCGCACAGAGTTCGGCGTCCTGATCGCATCCCAATCGTTCATTCCCTTATTCACTCCCTACCATATGAGGCCAGCGCATGTCGCTCTCGATCCAGCCACTCGCGGATATTCTGCTCGACGAGGCACATCGCGTCCTGATGGCGGCTTTCCGCTCGCCGAGCCGGAGAGAAGAGTTGGCGTTCTATCGGTCGCTGCAGCCGAATAGCTGGCTGGTGGCGACGCTGGAGGGCGCGCTGGTTGGGGTGGGCGGCGTCACCTGCTACGGTCCATTCGCCTGGCTGGGGCTGATGGCGGTGGACCCGGCGATGCAGCGGCGTGGTATCGGGCAGGCGCTGGTGGAGGCGCTCATCGTTCGCGCTCACGAGTTGGGCTGCGAGGCGGTCCTGCTGGACGCCAGCAACACGGGCGCTCCCGTCTATGCGCGGGTGGGCTTCGTTGAGGATGATCGCGTGCGGGTGTACACACGAGAATCGCCAGAGGACTCCATGGATGGCAACCCAAGAGCCGCGCAGCGGGTTACACCACTGACGCAGGATGATCTGTCCGCGCTGGTCGCCTTCGATGCGCGTCATTTTGGCGCGCGGCGCGATGCCTTGCTGGCGGCGTCACTCCACCTCTACGCAGGACGCGTCTTTGTCACACGAGATGAGGCAGGTGAGATCACCGGCTATCTCGTCGCGCAGGAGCAGCGCTTTGGGCCGTGGGTCGCCGCGACGCCGGAGGCCGCAGAGGCCTTGCTGGCGCACGCGCTGACGCTTCCGTGTACAGCCTCTCCGAGCGTTCTCGTTCCAGCGCTGAACAGCGACGCCACAGATTTGCTCGAACGCTCAGGCTTCAGGTCATCACGCGAACTGCGCCACATGCGCCATGGCGGTGAGCCAGCGCTCCAGCGGCGTGAGCGCATCTATGGCCAGGCGAGCTTCGCCATCGGCTAGAGCATCCGAGCTTTTCGCGGAGCGGCGCTCAGCGGAGAGATAAAGAAGGAGACAGCAATGGGCTTCATCATGGATGGCCTGGACGCCGAAGAGTACGATCGCACCTACTCGGATAAACTGCTCGTGCGCCGCGTGCTCGGCTACTTCCGGCCACATCTCGGCATCATGATCCTCGTCGCGATGATGATCGTCCTCAACTCGCTAGCCGACATCGCGCTGCCGCTGCTGCTCTCACGTGGAGTAGACGCGGTGATCGGGCAGTCGTTCGCCTGGACGGCGGCGCTGATTTTCATGGGAGCGCTGCTGCTGACCGGCATCCTGGCGTGGATCTTCAACTTCATACGCCAGACGTACTCGGCGCGCGCCGTTGGCGATGTCGTGCTGCAGTTGCGGGTTGACGCCTTCAAAGCGGTGATGCAGCGCGACATGTCGTTCTACGACGAGAATCCTTCCGGCAAGATCGTCAGCCGCGTCACCTCCGACACCGAGGATTTCTCGACCGTCGTGACGCTCACGCTCAACCTGCTCAGCCAGTTGCTGCTCGTCGTCCTGATCGCGGGCGTGCTCTTCTACATCAACGTGCGTCTGGCGCTGCTGGCGCTGACTATTGCGCCGATCATCTTCATCGTCGCGCTGGCGTTCCGGCGCATCGCGCGTGAGACCATGCGGCGCTCGCAGCGCGCCCGTGGCGTGGTCAACTCACTCGTGCAGGAGAGCATCAGCGGTATCACCATCGCCAAGAACTTCCGCCAGGAGCAGGCCGTCTACGATCAGTTCCGCGTCGTCAACGAGCAGGCGTATCAGGTCAACCTGCGCTCTGGCCTGGTGTTCAGTTTTATCTTCCCGATCCTGAGCGTGATCGCCGGCCTGGGCACGGCGCTGATCGTCTACTTCGGCGGCCTGCAGGTGCTCGACGGCTCGGTCTCCGCCGGGCAGTGGTACCTCTTCGTGCAGAGCATCGCCATCTTCTGGTTCCCGCTGACCAGCATCGCTTCGTTCTGGAGTCAGTTCCAGCAGGGACTCTCGGCCAGCGAGCGCGTCTTCGCGCTGATCGACGCCGAGCCGCGCGTCATCCAGACCGACGACAAGCCGGTCACGCGTCTGGATGGGCGCATCGAGTTCCGCGATGTGGACTTCCGCTACTCGGATCAGCAGTCGGTGCTGCGCCACTTCAACCTGACGATCCCCGCCGGGCAGACCATCGCGCTCGTCGGCCATACCGGCGCGGGCAAGTCCACGCTGGGGCGGCTGGTCGCGCGCTTCTACGAGTTCCAGGGTGGCCAGATTCTGATCGATGGGCAGGACATCCGCAGCTTCGATCTCGAGCGACTATCGGCGACGGCTGGGCATCGTGCCGCAGGCGCCGTTCCTCTTCTCCGGCACGGTGGCCGAGAACATCCGCTATGCCAAACCCGACGCCAGCGAAGAGGAGGTCGCCGAGGTCGCGCGGCGCGTGGGCGGCGGCGACTGGATCGAGGCGCTGCCCGATGGGCTGGAGACGCAGGTGGGCGAGGATGGTCGCGGCCTCTCGACTCGGCCAGCGGCAGCTCGTCGCGCTGGCGCGCGTGCTGCTGCAAGCCCCGGCGATCCTGATCCTGGACGAGGCGACCGCGAGCGTTGACCCGCTGACCGAGGCGCAGATTCAGGAGGGGCTAGACGTGGTGCTGGAGAAGCGCACCGCCATCGTGATCGCGCACCGGCTCTCGACGATTCGCAACGCCGACCGCATCATCGTCCTGCGCCAGGGCGAGATCGTCGAGGAGGGCGACCATGCCTCGCTGCTGCGCGCGGGCGGGCATTACGCCGACCTCTACAACACCTACTTCCGCCACCAGAGCCCCGACTACGTGCCCGGCAGTGGCTTCGTTCGCGTCGCCGTCGCCGACTGATAAGACTGTTTGGGAAGGCGAAGGTAGCGGCTCCCAAAGGAGAAGAGGCTCAGCCGCAGCGAGGAGCGAACAAGATGGCGACACAGGCGATCGAACAGTATCTCGACCTGCTGGATGACGCTTTCGCGGGACCGGATTGGCACTCCATCCTCAGCAATCTCAACTCAGTCCTGCCCGAGGACTGGGAATGGGTCCCGCCGGGCGGCGAGCGTTCCATCCGCGACATCGTGCGTCATCTGGGATGCAGCAAGGTGATGTCCTACGACCAGGCCTTTGGCGGGGGAACACGTACCTGGGATGACGCTGGTGGGGACGAGGAGACCAATGATATCCCTTCGGCCATCGCCTGGTTGCGCATGGGCCACGAGCGCCTACGCGGTGGGGTCGCCGCGCTCGCCGACGACGCTGAACTGCTGAAGCCGCGCCGGGCGAACTGGGGTGAACTGAAGGAGACTCGCTGGCTTATCGTCGTGACCATGATGCAGCACGACGTCTACCACGCAGGCGAGATCAACCACCTGCGCTCCCTGCATCAGGGAACAGACGAATGGGAGTAAGGGAATAGGCCAGCGAATGGCCGGCTGGATGAAAAAGGCGAACGCCAGGGCCGTCTGAGCAATTGAGAGTACGTGACCCAACGGAGGATACCAGATGACGACGAGCGTGAGCGACATCAAAACGAAACTGATCGCGGTGATCGAGCGTGGCGAGGCGGATCAAGCGGCGCTAGTGGCGCTGCTGAGCGATGCGGAGAAGGCGGCGGTTGGCGAGCCGGACCACTGGGCGGTAAAAGACCAGATCGCGCACCTCAACTTCTGGCGCGACCGTACGCTGCGGCGGCTGACCGCAGTCCGAGATGGCGGTGAGCAGCCAGGGCCTTCACCGGACTTCCAGCCGGAGAACGAGCGCAACTTCGCGGCGCAGCAATACAAGCCGTGGAGCGAGATCATCGCCGAATCTGACCGGCTTTTCCGCGAGACAAAGCAGGTCATTCCCCAGTTGACTGACGCGCAATTGACCGAGCCAATACAGTTGGGAACGGTCGAAATCGGGCTCTCCGAGCGAATTGTCAGTGACTTTCTGCAGCATCCTTCCGAACACCTGACGCAGCTCTACCGTGAACGTGGCGACCCTGCGCGCGCCGAGCAACAGGACCGCGCCACCGTCGAGGCGATCGGCGAGCTGTTCGGCAAGAACTCGACAATGTACGGCTACGCAATCTACAATCTCGGCTGCTTCTACGCGCTCAACGGCGAGACGGACCGAGCCATCGCGGCGGTCGGCGAGGCGCTGCCGCTGATCCCGTCACTTGTGGAGTGGTCGAAGCAGGACACCGACCTGGATTCCCTGCGCGACCTTCCGGCGTTCCAGGCCCTCTACGACAAGTAGTGCGCTGCTACGCGATCTCTGCGGGCAGCGAGAGCCGATACAGCTCGTTAGCGTTGTTCTCGGAGACGTATCCGCGTACCCATAGGGTGGTCTGCTGGCTCGTCGCGCTCTGAGCGAGTGATGCCCGCCAGCAGCCGTCGCTGCACCTTTCCATCCACAGGCAGTGGCGGCGCGAGGCTCGTCCAACGCGCCGCGTGTGGATCCCATGACCAGAGCCACTGTTGGTCGAACTGTTCTTCGAGTGGCTTGTCAGTCTGTACGCCCGTCTGCGGGTTTACGCCAAACGCCAATAACTTGCCCGATGCTGTCACGCCGAGGATGTTGGTGATGCCGATATGATCTGTCGCTCGTGCCCGTGATAGGAAGCGGCGGCAGATAGGCCCAATGGCGATCGTCCACGATCTGCGCCGGCTTTGAGATACAGCACGACGAGATAGGATATACGACCCGGCGGAAAGATAGAGCGGACGATCAGTCGTCGCGTTCGCTGACTTTGCGCCGAATGGCGCCAGCGCCTCGTTTGGCACGATTCCCTGGAGTTTGCTCAGTGGACGCCACGAGTCGCCTCTGTCCGTGAGACGCCCAGAGCGTGCCTGTATTCTCCCGGTCCTCTTGTTGCGGAGGCCAGTTTGCCGGTGACGAATTGTTCCATCGGCCAGAGTACGTGAGTCTGGTATTGAGGTATTGTGCAGCGTCATCGCTCGATCTCGGACCAGTGGCGTCCGCCGTCATCGCTGTACGCCAGCGAGGTATGGAAATCCGACTCTGCCTGGCCTGTACTCCAATTCGTGTAGAGAAACAGGCGACCACGAACGATGAACGCGTTATGTGAGCAAAATGAACCGCATCCCCGGTAGCTGTGAAGGTCGTCGGCAGTTGGGCGCCAGATCGCGCCATTGTCGTCGCTCAATAGCACGTCATATTCGGAACATCGTGGGTCAATGGGCGCCGGATGTTCGATTGAGGAGCGTGAGCCGCTGCGGAGCGTCTGGGGCGCGATTGATCCAGCAATACGTCCCTGAAATGACAGGCTCCTGGCTCTGTGACCATGTCTTCCCAGCGTTGTGGGTGAGCCAGACAGCGACGGGGCCGCGTGGCGTGATCTCACCGTGGATCGTTGGCGTCTCCAGCGACGAGAGGCCACATACCAAGAGGCTCTCGAGGATCAGTCGGGTCCGCCGAGAAGTCGTTAAGCTGGCTTGCCGGGCGCTGGCAGCGGAATCTTCTCCCAGTTTGCCATTGAAAGATGTGCGACAAGCTGCGGCGCAATGGTAGTCTCGGTCAGCTCTGGCACGCCGACCATCTGAATGCGATAGCGCGCTACGTCGATCAGGCGCTGTGTATAGCCGAGTTGTGTCGCTACCAGCGCAGCCAGGATCAGCGTGGCAATTGCGGCCACTATCAAACGTGGTACAGTGATCTGCGCGATCAGCCTGCCCAACAGATTGCGACCAGCCAATCGCCGCGACCGTTCCGGCGCGGGCTGGCCAGTCCGCAGATCAGTGCGCGCAAACTCATCCGGCTCGCCGTTGTCGGCCTCCTGGGTGGACATGCTACGCCCGGCGTCCGGCCACACGCACGGCGAAGGCGGCCTCCGGCTCGGGGAAGGGATTCACGACGCGGCGAATCGTGTAGTCGCCGGGATCGAGCGCGAGGTCCACCTGGCGCAGGATCGCCGCCAGCGTTGTCATCACAAACAATTCGACCAGCCCGCGTCCCATGCAGGCGTGCGCGCCGAGGCCGAACGGCACGAGCGCCCCTGGCTGGTGATGCTCGTTTCGTGGCGCGCGGTAGCGGTCGATGTCGAAGGTGTACGGCTCCGGGAAGTACTGCGGCAGGAAGTGGCAGACCGAGACCGCAATCAGTACTGCCTGTCCTGGCTGGACCTCATAGCCGCCGAAGCTGAACGGCTTCACTACCAGGCGCGGCGTCGCCAGCGCGATCGGCAGCACGCGCATGGATTCGAGCATCGCGCCGCGTAATTCTTGCATCTGCTGGAGCGTGCGCACATCGGGCGCCCCATCCGCGAAGACGGCGTCCACCTCGGCGCGCACTCGCCGCAGCGCCTCGGGATGCTTGAGCAGCGCATAGAGTAGGAAGGCGCACATCGGCGCGCCATAGAGCAGGCTGTTGCTGTAGACCATCTGCATGTTGGCGATCACGTCTTCGTCCGCGAGCGGCCGCCCTTCGCTATCCGTCGCCGCCAGCAGCAGGTCCACCATGTCGCCTGACGCCTCATTGCGCGGGCTGGCGCGGTGATCGGCGATGATCTGACGGAAGAAGGAGTTCATGCGGCGCTTGGCGACCTTGTAGTGCGGGGCGTGCGCGAGAAAGTCGGGATACGCGCCCAGCCCCGCGCCGACCGAGAAGCGCGCGAAGGTCACGGCGTCCTTGAGCCGGTCGCCCAGTGGCGTCTGTACGATCGCCTCGCCCATCTGGTCGCCTACCAGCCGGTGCATCGCCGCCAGCGCGCCCAGGCGCTCCCCTGGCTTCCATCTCCCAACGCCCGCCTCGGCGGCCTCGATCATGCGTGGGACGTAGTTCATGAAGGCGGCATGGTTGAAGGCTGGCCTGAGCGTGCGGCGCATGTGCTGGTGACGAGCGCCGTCCGTGGCGATGGGATAGTTCTGCGACCTGAGCTGGCGCGCCACGCCCTGGTAGACGGGTTTGTTGTCGAGGTAATCTTCGCCGCCATTGAGCAGGAAGGCGTTGGCCTCCGGCCCCGCCATGATGACGTAGTCGCGTCCGGGACCGCTGGCGCGAAAGATCGGGCCGATGTCGTGGTACGACTGCACGAAGAACTCGAGTGGCCGCTGGAAGAGGTCGACGGCGTTACCGATAAAGGGCAGCCCCGGCGCGACCGGAATCGCAGGAGCAGTCTTGCGCCGCTGCGTTACGAGATTGGCGGCGATGTCTGTTGTGGTCGGGGCTAACTGCATGTCACGCCTCGGATCTTGTTCAGCGAGTCTGGTTGGGTCGATCCAGCGCTGGGAGATGAGGGGGTGTGTAGCGCTCAACAGCAGGCGGGGAGCCAACTTGCGCCTTTCAATCAGACGCACTATAGCATGCAGGAATTTCGATCACCAGCAGTAGTAGCCATTTGGTTGCGATGGAATCGTCGGAACGCCCGAGACGATGCCTTGAAGCGCACGGAACCAGGCTGGTGATATACTGAACGGGAGGACGGGACGCGAGGCGTCCAGGCAATCGCGGCTGTCGTCGCGTCATCGGCGGTGGTCGAGGAAAGTCCGAACTCCACAGAGCAGGATGCTGGTTAACGGCCAGCGGGGGCGACCCCAGGGATAGCGCCACAGAAACAAACCGCCCGCGCAAGCGTTCGCGCATGTGCGTGGTAAGGGTGAAATGGCGAGGTAAGAGCTCACCAGCGGTCGGGTGACCGGCCGGCTGCGGCAAGCCCCATCCGGAGCAAGGCCAGACAGGGAGAGTAGTCGTCGGGGAGACTCGGCGGCTCGCGGGTGGCTCGCCCGTCCACTCTCGGGTAGGCCGCACGAGGCGTCGGGCAACCGGCGTCCCAGAGAGATGATTGCCACCGCCGCTCTGGCGGGACAGAATTCGGCTTACGGTCGCCTCGCGTCTCCGCGCCTCACCCCACGTCGTAATTCCCCGCGTCAGATAGATCAGATGGGATTCCTGCTGTGGACCTCAATGTGCATCCAGACGCGCCTGGGGGATTTCTGGTCCATGGGAACCCAAGCCGCTCACCTTCGGCACGAATAATCATCGTTCTGCGCGTCGGAACGCCGACAGGCGTCTATGTGCTGCGCATCTACAGTAATACCGTCCGATGTGGCGCGGCTGCGCTTCGAGCGCGATGTGCTCGCGCAACTCACCGAGGCCCGGCTCCCCTTCGCGCTGCCAACTCCACTCCCCACCGTAGACGGCGCTAATTTCCTCGATGTTGACACCGAGCAAGGACATGCGCTGGCGACGCTTACACCTTACATCCCTGGCCAGCCGCCCGACCGCGACAACCTCGACCAGGCGACTGCTGCTGGCGAGGCGTTGGGGCGTCTCACGCTGGCAATGGCGCGACTAGACACTCCTGAGGAAGGCATCAGTTGGCGCTCGTCCGGCGATCTGGCGCGCTGCCACCCGCTCGTGCCTGATCCGCCAGCCGCGTTCGCAGAACTATCACTTCCTGACGAAAAGCGCCAGCGGCTGATCTCCGGCTACGCCTGGCTGATCGAGCGCATTCCCGACCTCTACGCTACCCTGCCACAGCAGCTCGCGCACGAGGATTTCGACCCTAGCAACGTGTTGATGGAGGGAATGCGCGTCACCGGCGTCCTCGACTTCGAGTTCTGCGCCCGTGACCTGCGAGCGATGGATCTGACGGTCGCGTCGACATGGTGGCCTGTGCGGCATTACGGGACGGGAGCAGAGTGGCCGATCATCGCGGCGCTAGCTCGTGGCTACGCGCGACATATCACGCTCACTGACGGCGAGATCGCGGCCCTTCCCACACTCTTTCGCCTGCGCGCGTATACGTCGCTCATCCACCGGTTGGGCCGTTCCCGACAAGGCCTGAGTACCCTCGAAGAGGCGCTCGACCGCGCGGAGGCGGCGATAAACCGCGAGGACTGGATGCACAGCAACCATATACGGCTGATCGATGTTATACATGACACGATGTGCGGTATGGACGTCTGAACTTATCTCTCTGAGAGAGAACGACGCACACGGGCGTGTACACGAATAGGAGAGCGCAATGACCGCGCCTGCGACCTGTCTCTTCTGCGATGGCGCCCACCTGCGGGCGCAAGATCCAGCGCGTGTCGTCTATGAAGACGACCGGTTCTACGTGGCGCACCCCCTCGACGGGGACGAGCTGACCTATCTCGGTTCGCTCATGATCGTGACAAAGCGACATGTGCCAAGCTTCGCCGAACTCACTGCCGACGAGGCGCAATCGCTGGGACTGTTGCTCTCGCGTGTCAGCCGGGCGCTGAAAGCGGCGACGGGCGCTGGACATGCCTACGCGTATTTCTTTGGCGAAGGGTTCCACCACCTGCATGTCTTCAGCGTCGCGCGCTACGACGAGATGCCAGCCGGCTATGTCCGGCTGGCTGTGGAACGGTGGCCAGAGGCTCCCCGAGGCGATGCGGCAGCGGTGAAGGCGCTGTGTACGGTTCTACGCGCGGACCTGTGGCAAGATAATCGTGCCACGTAGAGCGGTCTCCATCACGTACCGGAGGGCGGTCCCGCACGCGTGAAATCGCCGCTCTTGCCACCGCTCTTGCGCGCCAGTTGGACGTCCGAGATCGTCATCTCGCGGTCAATCGCCTTGCACATGTCGTAGATCGTCAGCGCGGCGATGCTCACCGCCGTCAGCGCCTCCATCTCCGCGCCAGTCTTCCCTACTGTGCGCACCGTCGCCTCGATCCCGACGACGCCAGCGCCCGCCTCCTCGCGCAGATCGAAGGCGATGTCTACGCCGGTCAGCAGCAGCGTGTGGCACATCGGGATGATCTGCGGCGTCTGTTTCGCCGCCATGATGCCCGCGACCTGGGCTACGGCCAGCACATCGCCTTTCTCCATTGTCCCTGACCGGATGCGCGCCAGTGTCTCTGCGCGCATGCGCACAATCCCGGTGGCGACCGCCTCACGGGCCGTCTCGGCTTTCGCGCTGATGTCCACCATGCGTGCGCGCCCAGCATCGTCAAAATGAGTGAGATCCATATCCTCCGGCGGCCCATACGCAGCCCATGGCTGAGCATAGGAGCCGCCTCGCCCCTTTCGCTGTGTTGCGCCATCTGTCTGCGATCAGTCTAGCATGCGTCGCGCTCCAGTCGCCGCCTCGTGGCTCATAACACCGTCTGCCACGACTGATGGACAAGAACGCACCCCTAGCGCCTCACGATTCGTCTTATCATCGGGCCAGGAGGCAGGTCAGCGCCGTCGCGTTCTTGCGCCTGTCCCTGCAGTACGCTATACTGCACTAGATTAGACCGATGCAATTAATGCGGATAACAACCAGCCTGACGGTCGCCTGAACGCGCCGCTCGATAGAGACCCATTAGAGGCCTGATAGAGGAGAGAAGCACATGGCGAAGAAGTCGGCGTCCCGGCGCCACAGCGCGGCGCGACATCCGCAGGGCACAAGCAAACAGCCCACGCTCGTTCGTACGCCGGAGGCAAGCGCGTCGGGTGTCGCCACTGCCGAGGCGGAGACGCAGGCATCTGTCGCCACGATGACCGAGGCCGCTCCAACAGCCGCCGCGTCAAGCAGTTCGACCGCCGCGAAGCCAGCGGCGAAGCCACAGGCGCAGACAAAAGCAGTCGCAACCAGGCCCGCGCCCACATCCACAGCAACGCGCGCAGACGCCTCACGCGTGGCGCGCGCCCAGGCGACGAAGAGCGCTCGCGCCGCACACCTCATCAGCGCGTCAAACTACGGGTATGTGATCCATGACCTGCGGCTGACCGGAATACTTGCCGCAATTATGCTCATCGGCATGATCGTGCTGAAGTTGTTTGTGTTACGCTAACGTGGCAAAGTAGCGCGACGGGCCGGAGGAACACTCCACCGGCCCGCTTTTCGTGATTTGTGCGCTTGCCAGCCTATGGGCGGGCGACGCTGGAGGAAAGGTTAACCGCGAGTGGCTCGCCCTGGCGCATTTCACTGGGGATGAACTGACCCAGGAGGCGTTCGGCTGCCATCGTATGGGCGCAGGTGCTCCAATCGGCGAAGAAATTGCAGGTGCAGTGCCAGCCAGTATCGTCAAGCTTCACCGTATGAGAATCGTTCTCACCACGAAATGAGGCTTCAAATTGCGTGAATTGTAGCCGGTCGGGTTCCTGTGAATACTGTTTTGCCTTCGCAATCTTGCCGTACATGCTCGAGTGCATCGGTTTCCCCTCCCTGCTGGCTTTCCCGGCGCTCATCTCTATCAGAAGCGCCGCAATGGTGGTTAGAGCGACACCGCGCGCCTTTCTCTCGCGCTAACAGGCTATGGTTGAGGCTCCGCGCCTCTGCTCCTCATCAACGGTGATCGCGCTGGGTGGATAACACCCGCTAAAACAAACAGGCGCCGAGGATTATTCCTCGGCGCCGATCAGGCCAGATGCTTATCGCCACGCGCGCGAGCGCCAGCCCGACGAGCATCGTCTTGGCGAACAACTCGCATGTGCGGCCTCTCATCCAAATACGCAGTGTTTCTGGAGAGCGCCCACCCCGCGTGAGTGGTTCCGATAGTCTATCACGCGCGCGCAATCATGTCCAGGCAGCGACCAGCGAAAAACAGGGCAGAGTGGGGGCTGGCGCTGTAAGTCAGTCTTCGAGCAGGCCGCGGCGCATCGCGTACTTGACCAGCTCGGCGCGGCTGTGCAGGTTGAGCTTGTCCATCACGTGCGTGCGATGCGTATCCACTGTCTTCGGGCTGATCGTGAGCCGCTCGGCGATCTGGTTGTTAGTGTAGCCTTCGGCGACGAGCTTGAGGATCTCGCGTTCGCGCTCGGTCAGCGCATTGTAGCTGTCGTGCTCTTCGCCGGAGCGCACCCGCTGTAGATAGTCGCCCACCATGATGGATTGCGCCGAGGGCGAGAGATAGAAGCGCCCATGCGAGACCGCGCGAATCGCGGTAATCAACTCGGTATCGGCGGCCTCTTTGAGGATATAACCCGAAGCCCCGGCGCGCAGCGTCTGGAAGAGATACTCCTCGTTCTCGTGCATCGTCAGCACCAGCACGCGCGTCTCCGGCTGCACACGCTTCACCTGGCGCGTCGCCTCGATGCCGTTGCAGTCCGGCATAGCAATGTCCATCAGGATCACGTCGGGAATCAGCCGCAGCGCCTCGCTAACCGCCTGATTGCCGTCGCTGGCCTCGCCGACCACCTCGATGTCGGGCTGTGCGTTCAACATCATGCGCAGGCCGACGCGCAGGATCGTGTGATCGTCCACGACGAGGACACGGATCTTAGCCGCTGAAGTCGTCTCGGCAATGGCCTCGATGGGCGCGTCCTGTTCCTCGCCAACGGCGGCTGAATCGAGCAGGGGAGTCTCTTGTGTCATGCGCTTATCATCTCGCTAGTCATGACCGCTGGTCCCATCTCTGGGGCGCGTGTCACTGGTATCTTCACGTCGATACGCGTGCCATGCCCTGGCTCCGAGTGGATGTCTACCGTCCCGTTGAGCAACGAGGCGCGCTCGGTCATCCCAGCCAGGCCAAGACCGCGATCCTGCCAGGGCGTGCGCAGGACGGCTTGCGCGTCGAACCCGCGCCCATCGTCGCAGATGCGCGCATGAATCGCGCCGTCCTCTTCGGCCAGCGTGATAGTGACTTTCGTCGCGCGCGCATGCTTGGCGGTGTTCGTCATCGACTCCTGGATGATGCGGTAGAGCGCTGTCTCCATCTCCGCCGGCAAGCGCTCCTTGAGGCCAGATGCGCCGAACTCCACCTCGATCCCGCACTTCTGCTGGTATTCCTTGATGTACCAGCGCAGCGCCGGGAGTAGCCCCAGGTCGTCCAGCGCGCTCGGCCGCAGGTCGATGCTCAGATTCCGCACGGCGCGCAATGTCTGATGCGCTAGCGCCCGGATATCTGCGACACGCGAGCGGACAGTCTCGTCGGGAGTAGACTCTTCCAGCAGCTTCAGGCCGATGAGCAGCGAGGTCAGGAGCTGGCTGGTCTCGTCGTGCAACTCACGCGCGATGCGCTTGCGCTCCTGCTCCTGCGCATGCACGATCTGCGTTGCGCGCGACTTCGCCAGATCCTCGATGGCCGCGAGCATCGTGTTGAACGAAGTCGCAAGCTGGTCGGCATCGGGGTCCTGTCCCGTCACCGGCGCCTGGCAGGAGAGATCGCCGTCCTGTACGAGGCGCATCGTGTCGCGCAGGTGGGTCAGCGGATAGAGCGCGAACTTGAGCAGCGCGAAGTTGATGATGACGCTCAGCAGCAGGCCGGTGAGGACAAAGCCGACGAGGATGTATGGGCGGCTATCGCCCTGGAGCATCGTCGCCAGATAGGTGCCGACCGTCGCGCCGATCAGGATGACGACGCTGTTGGCAATCAGCACGCGGTAGAGGAGAGGAATCGCCAACAGGCGGCGCATGCGGCGGGAGCGCAGACTGCGCGAGGTAAACGCGCGCATGGCTTGCTGGGCTATCGGCTCGCTTGTGGCCATGGCGATTCCTCCTGGGCGTTCTCCTGCATTGTACCGCCGCCGGCAGGGTCTGTCAAAGCGCCTCGGCTGAACTCAGTCGGGGAGGTCGGCGGCCAGCGCCGCGCGCAGGTCGTCGGGCAGCGGGTGCGAGCGCTGTGTCGTGGGATCCATACACACGATGGTCATCTTGCCGGTGGCGACTGACTCCTTGTTGGCTGGCGCTCCCGCGTGACGCCCCACGAAGGCGACGGTCCATGAGCTACGCCCGACCCGCTCGATGTGCGCCTCGACATCCAACTCGTCGTCGTACTGGATCGCGCCACGGAAGTCGCATTCCAGCCGTACACGCGGATACGCCTGATCGCGCAGAACCGTCGCGTATGAGTAGCCGATCTCGCGCATCAGGTGGTGCTCGGCGACCTCCATGAAGCGCAGCCAGGCCGTGTAATGGATGCGCTGCGTGCTATCCACGTCCACGAACGGGACACGTACGTGAATGGTGGCCGTTGGCATTCGTCTACTCCTGCTCTGGCATCGGCGCCGTCGGCTCTGCCTCCTCCGCCGCCCCACGCCGGGGTCGTCGTGGCGTTCGCGCGGCGCGGCGCGCCTCGTCCGCCGCCTTCAATCGTGGCACGTAATATTGTACGTACAGGAACGAGAGCAGGAAGATTGCTGCCGTGATGGCCAGCGGCACGGGGAGCAATAGTTCCGCGCCGCCGATCCGTACCGGCGTCAGCGTTACCGCCGCGATCACCCCCAGCAGCGAGAAGATCACGATAGTCGCGACGGGAATGACGGGGCCAAGCGGAATGAGAAACGAGCGCTGGGTGTCGGACTGGCGATGGCGCAGCACGAGCACACAGAGGCCCGCCACCGCGTAGATCATTGCCTCGAGAACTGCGCCAACGAGGATCAGCGCATTAAAGGATTGCGTTAGCGCGACGACCACCGCGATCACCGCCGAGGCCGCCGCCAAGCTAACCACCGCCGCCCAGGGCACGACACGCGCATAGCTCAGGCGTGCGAAGAACGGTGGCAGCGTGGCCTCGCGCGCGGCGGCGTACATGAAGCGCGAGGCTGTGGCAAAGCCGCCATTGAAGGTCATTACGCCAGTCAGCAGGGTGGCGAGGAGCATCCACAACGCGCCCACCTGGCCCAGCGCCTGCCAGCCGAGGAGCATCTGTGGGACGTTGCTGCAGATGACGTTGTCGGTCCCGACGTTCTGGCAGAGATGCTGGATGCCGACGAGGTTTGTGCTGGCGACGGTGAAGAGCGAGTACGAGAGGAAAAGTAATCCTATCGCGACGAACATGCCGCGCGGAATCAGGCGCGTGTCGGTCATCTCCTCGGAAAGCGGCGTCACCCACTCGAACGCAGAGAAGACAAAGACCCCTACCGCGACCGCCTGGATGAGATTGACCGGCGAGTGCAGCGCGGCGGCTGGCTGGTGGAGATGAAAACCACTCTTGCTGAGTGCGATGAAGGAGATGATGGCCAGCGAGATGAGCAGCGCATAAGTCGCGACGTCCTGTACCAGCCCGGCGATGCGGATGCCGAGCAGGTTGGCCGCCGTCGCCAGCGCGAGGAGCGCCAGGATCCAGATATAGGTATCAGGACCAGGATTCTGCAGGATGGTCCCGCGCGTGTAGCACTGCTGCGTGTAGCAGCTCACCGCGCTGCCGACGACGTAGCTATCCGCCGCGATCACCGCGACGACGGTGACGAGATAGCCGAACGAGATGATGAGCGAGATGCGCTCGTTGAACGCCGAGCGGATGTAGAGGCGGATCGCCGCTGCGGAAGGGTAGAGGGCGTTGAGTTCCGAGAAGCAGAAAGCCGCCAGCAACGCGAGCGCTCCGGCGATCAGCAGCGCGATCCAGGCGGAATCACCGGCGAGATAGGCCGCGAGTTGGATGCAGCCGAGCAGACTAATCGCGGCGTAGGCCAGTCCCGTGCTTGTCGAAACAATCGTGCGAAAGCGCAGCACACGCCGTAACGACTGCGGCGCTCGCGTCGCGCTCATCCTCTTCCTCCCACCAGATCAGCCAGGCGTCTCAGCCACTTGTTAACAGACGCCATGCTACCATGCGTGTCCAGCGGATGAATCGCCCGACCTCTCCCAGCTCTTCCCTGGAAGGGGATAAGATTAAGGGCCAGGGGGTGAGGTCTCCAGCCTGCGCGGGATATGGAAATGGCCGATCCCCCATGTTTGGGAAGACCGGCCCTGATCCCTAAAGGTGGCTACATCTCGGTTGGCGAGGCTCCCGCCTGGCGGCGCAACAACTCGCGGATGGCGTCGGCGCAGCCACGCAACCACTCTGGATGCCGTCCGCCAACGGGCTTCCCCTGCCGTGCGGCGCTATAGATGCGCACGGTGCGGGTCAAAGCCATAACAAGCTGGCGCTCAGATGGTTGCCAGCCATAGGATGACTGGACGAACTCCATCTCGCGCATCGTACGCAGATATCCAGCGCGGTATTCCTCCTCGTCGTCCTTAGCGCTGACGGGAGAAGCGCCGTCGTCGTTGCCATTCGCCGCCATGGGAGTCGCCTCGCCCCCTCGACGTTCGCTAGTGGCCGCAGCCGCAGCCACGCGCCTCACCGTTATCCGAGGCGGTCTTGAAGCTATGGCCGCAGCCACAGGTGGAGACGGCCAGCGGATTGCTGACGGTGAAGCCAGCGCCCATCAGGCTGTCCACATAGTCGATCTCGCTGCCCATCAGGTACTGCGCGCTCATCTCGTCGACCAGCACGCGAATGCCCGCCGTCTCGAGGATCTCGTCGCCGTCCTGAGACTCGTCGAGTGTCATGCCATATTGCAGGCCAGAGCAGCCGCCACCCGCGACGAACACGCGCAGGCCGAGGGTGTCGTTGCCTTCCTGATCGAGCAACTCGCGCACCTTCTCGGCGGCGGTAGCCGTCACCGTCACCATCGGCGTGTCAGTTGGGATATCGGTGGGCGTCTGGATTCGGGTCTCTGTCTCGTCAATCATCGAAACTGCTCCTTCGAGGGGGCTGCGTATCGAAGTGGATACGATATCTGCATTCTACCGCACGTAAGCGTCGCGCGCCAGAGGCATGCTTCACTTTCGGTAGTATCGGACACGCCTATTGTACGTGGCGTCTGGCGCTCCGTCAACCAGGGAGCGACCCTGTCATAACTACGTTGCAGGCGCCTCCCAGGTATCGCGTATTCACCCCCCGTTTGCTCACCTGATGAGCCATTCGTGCGTAGACAGACAAGGCGCCTGGCTGCGACAATGCGCGACAAGCCGTCGGGAGTGAACGGCAGGCGGCGAATCCTGTTGGCTTGAGAATCACGGGCGCGGCGTTTCAGAATGGCGTAGCGCTCCGAAAGGGTTGAACATGCTTCAGTACCTGGCCATGCTGGGTGGGATTATCCTGGTGGACCTGACGCTGAGCGGCGACAACGCACTGGTTATTGGGGCCGCCGCATCTGGGTTGCCCCGACAACAGCGCAGGCTCGCCATCCTCACTGGTGGCGGCGCCGCCATCGTCCTGCGCATCATCTTCACCATCGCCGCCGCGCTGCTACTCAGCATTCCCTTACTCCAGACCATTGGCGCCGTGTTGCTGCTCTTCATTGCGGTGCGTCTGCTGATGGGACAGCACGGCTCGGCGCACCAAGAAGGTCAGGACGGTTCGACCAGGAAGCAGGTCGGTTTCTGGAGCGCCCTCTTCACCATCCTGATCGCCGACGTCACCATGAGCCTGGATAACATCCTCGCCGTCGCCGCGTTGGCGCGTGAAGAGATTCCACTGCTCATCATCGGCCTGCTGTTGAGTGTTCTGATTCTGCTCGTCGGCAGTGCGCTTGTCGCCGAGTTGATCCAGCGCCTGCCGTGGCTGATGGATGTCGCGGCGCTGGTGCTTGGCTGGACGGCGGCGCACATGATCCTGAGTGACGACAAGGTCATGGGCTATCTGCAGCAGCTCAACCTGCCGTTCGTGGAGATCATCATCACTGTTATCACCATTGGTGTCGTCGCCGCAGCCGATGTCTTCCTGCGCCTCCGCGCACGCCCAGCGACAGCCTCATAAGGATCACCAGCGATGATACACGCGCTCATCGAGTGGCTCGGTGGCCTCTATAGCCAGTATGGCTACCTGATTGTCTTTCTGGGCTCGCTGGGCGAGAACACCGCGTTTGTTGGGCTGATCTTGCCCGGCGGCACGCTCGCCTTGCTTGGGGCGTTCTATGCGCGCGCGGGAACGCTGAATATCGGCTGGGTGATTTTCTTCGCCTGGATCGGCACGGTGCTCGGCTACCATGTGGATTACCTGATCGGGCGTTTTCTGCTGGGCAAGTACGCGCCGGCATGGAGCGCCAGCCGCATGGGACGGCGCATACGGCTGGCAGGCAGGTTGCGACTGGCGCGCCGGTTGCTGCGCAAGTATGGCGGCAGGACGATCTTCATCTCCCACGCCATCGGCCACATACGCTCCTTCGTCGCCTTGAGCGCCGGCATGACACATATGCGCTACCGCCGCTTTTTGGGATTTGAGTTGATCGCGGCGCTTTTCTGGACTGGTGGCTACTGCCTGCTCGGCTACTTCCTCGGCGCCCAATTCGAGATGTTGCAGAGCGTGATAGAGCGCTGGGGATTCGTGCTGGCGGGCGCGCTCGTCCTGGCGTATCTTGGCTGGCGCCTGGTCAGAGGTCGCCTGCGTGGGCGGCTGATGCGTTCCGTGCGCAGGCGCTCGCTGCAACTGAACTCATGATGCGCGCTCTACTCGCCGGCTGTCAATTCACGCGAGAAGTGGTAGGCGCTGATGCGCAGCCGGTGGTTGAAGTAGAAACGGTGGGCGGTCTCGCGTTCGCGTATCACAGCGGAGTCGAGATGCAATTGATCGCAGCCGAGCCGCGCAGTTTCATCTACTAGCCAGCGCATGAGCGCGTCGGCGTGTCCCTCGCCTCGGCGCGCCTCGCGGGCGACAAAAAAGGGCTTTAGCCCGCCGCAAGCCGCCGCCTTTTAAGGCGAGCGGTTAGGCGCTTTCTGGGCTTTAGCCCGAAGTCGCGACGGTTGCCGCTTTCGTGCCTATCAGGCAGAATGAGTGAATATGGAACAGCAGGCGGTACGCAAAACCTACCAGTACAAACTCAAGCCAACGCCAGTCCAGGAGCGGGAACTTGAGCGCGTGCTGTGGGCATGCCGCACGCTCTACAACGTCGCCTTGGAGCAACGCATCACGGCCTGGCAGCGGCGCTGCGTCTCGGTCTCGCGCTATCAGCAGGAAGCCGAGTTGAAGGACATCCGCGCGGCGTTCCCGGAGTACGCTGCCATCCACTCGCACGTGCTGCAAGATGTGCTGGCGCGGCTCGACAAGACCTATCAGGCGTTCTTCCGGCGCCTCAAGCGCGGCGAGAAGGCGGGGTTTCCCCGCTTCAAGCCAGCGACGCGCTACACGTCCTTCACCTACAAGGAGTATGGCAACGGAGCGACGCTGGATAATGGCTTTCTGGTCCTCTCGAAGATCGGGCGCATTGCCGTGCGCTGGTCGCGCCCGATTGAAGGCGCGCCCAAGACGGTCACGATCAGCCGGGAAGCGGATGGCTGGTACGTCTGCTTCTCGTGCGCCGATGTGCCCGTGCAACCGCTTTCCGCCACCGGGCAGGAAACGGGCATAGACCTGGGCATGGAGGCGTTCGCCACGCTCTCGGACGGGACACGCATCTTCATCCCTGGCTGGTATCGCAAAGCCGAGCGTGCGCTGAAAACGGCGCAACGGCGCGTCTCGCGTCGCAAGAAGAGGCAGCAACCGCCGACGCAAGGCGGTCACACTGCTCGCCAAGGCGCATCAGACGGTGCGACGCCAGCGGCAGCGACTTTCACCACAAGACGGCGCTCGCACTCGTGCGTGCAGAACGACACGATCTATCACGAGAATCTCCAGCCCGCCAACATGGTGAAGAATCACCATCTGGCGAAGTCCATTACAGACGCGGGGTGGGGCGCGTTCCTCATCATCCTGACGGACAAGGCAGCATGCGCCGGTCGCAGGATAGTTGGCGTCAATCCCGCCTTCACCGTCGCAGACGCTGTAGCGGGCTGTGGCGCGTGGTCCAGAAGGGCTTATCCGTCCGCTGGCACAGTTGCCCAGACTGCGGAACGAGCCTGCATCGGGACCATAACGCCGCGAAGAATATAGAGAGGCTCGGGCAGAACCTTCGGGGAGAGGCTGGGGTACCAGCCTCGGAGAACCGAGAATCCATCGGGCTTTAGCCCCGGCGGAGTGTCAAGAGATCATCCACATAGAGCATGTATCCCGCGTAGAGCGTGTGGCGCGCGCGGAACCCCGCCACCGCCGCCGGAATCTCATCGCCGTCCGCGAACGAGGCGACCAGACGGTACCCTTCCGCCCGTTGCGCGCCGTTTACTCGCGACGCCAGATCCTCCGGCGAGGTCACATGCGGCCGTAGCTCGTGCAGAGCGCTCCAGGCCAGCGCTGTCTCCTCCGGCGTCAGCTCACGCACTGTCGGCATACGCTCACTCCCAGCCCTCTATGCCTGTGGCTCGTAGTTGATCTCCACCGCGGCGCCGTTGTTGGCGAGCGAGGTCTCGGCGGCCTCCAGCACGCGTACGACCAGCAGCCCGTTCCGCGCGTCGCTGCGCGGCGGTGTGCCTTCGAGGATCGCCTGTATGAAGTGGCGGCACTCGGTACCCAGCGGCTCGCTCCAGGCGATGTAGGGGCTGACGATATTGCCATAGCGATAGGAGAGCTGGAACTCGCCGAAGGTCGAGGTCATCGGCGGCTTATCCACGCCACGGTCGAAGATGCGAATCTTCTCGGTGGCCTCTACGTCGTCGTAGATGACCATCTGCTTGTCGCCGACGACGGTGAAGCGCCTGATCTTCGCCGGGTTCAGCCAGCTCACATGCACCTGCGCCAGCGCGCCGCTTGGGAACTTGAGCGTCAGGTAGACCACGTCGTGCAGCCCCGGCTGGACGTAGGCTCCGCCGTTCGCGCTGACGCTGATCGGCGCCTGATCGAGGATGTAGCAGAGGATCGAGATGTCGTGCGGCGCGAGGTCCCACATGACGTTGATGTCTGGCTGGAAAATGCCCAGATTCGTGCGCGAGGAGTCGATGTAGAGCACATTACCGACGGTCTGTTCCTGCACCAGACGGCGCAACGTCTCGACGGCGGGATTGTACATGAAGGTGTGGCCGACCATCAGGACACAGCCAACCGAATCTGCGAGGGCGATCAGCTCCTCAGCCTCGGCGCTGCTGGCGGTGAGTGGCTTCTCGACGAGCACATGCTTGCCCTGCTCCAGCGCCTGCTTCGCCAGCTTGTAGTGCGTGCGGATCGGCGTGGCGATCACAACCGCGTCCACGTCGTTCTCCAGCGCTTCCTCGAACCGCCCGACCACCTGCACGTTGGGAAACTCCAGCCGCGCCGTCTGCCTTCGTCCAGCCGAAAGGTCGACGATCCGCGCGACCTCAGCATTGGGGATGCGGTCGAGGTTGCGCACGAGCTGCGGCCCCCAGTAACCGTAGCCGACGACGGCGAAGCGCAGGCGCGCGGTTCTATCTATGGAGGCGTTACCTTGTGGCGTCGGCGCTGTCTGCGCGGAAGTTTTCGTCGAATGATGGGGACGCTTCGCCGTCGTGTCGCTCATGATATCTGATACTCCTCAACTGTGATGTTCGGTCACGGATGGCTGGCGCTGCTGCGCCGCTTTAGTGTAGATCATGCTCCATAGTCGTACAAGATGGCGTCCCTGGTCACTGGATACGACAGAACGGCTGGTATATTTTGGCGGCCGTACGTGGTGATTTCGTCACGTGGCGCCTCTCGCCACTCGCAGGCTGGTTCTCATCGGATATACTTTGATGAGTTGTCCACGAGGATCATGATCGCAAGCATCAGCCAAGAATGAGCGAGGAACCATGGCGACCACTATCAGCGCGGAGATCCCATTTGTCGATCTGAAGGCGCAGTACGCGACGATCCGTGAGGAGGTACTGGCGGAACTAGCGGACGTTCTGGAGGGCATGCAGCTCTTCCTGGGGCCGCGCCAGCGCGCCTTCGAGACAGATTTCGCAGCCTATTGCGAGGCGACTGACTGCATCAGCATGAGCAACGGCACCGACGCGCTGGAGCTGGCGTTGCGCGCGCTAGGTGTCGGGCCGGGCGACGAGATTCTCACCCAGCCGAACTCCTTCATCGCGACGGCGGAGGCGATCAGCGCGACGGGCGCGACGCCGACCTTCGCCGACGTTGATGAGCGCACGGCCACGCTGGACCCGTTGATGTAGCGAAGCGCCTCACCCCGCGCACGAAGGCGATCATTCCGGTGCATCTCTACGGGCGTCCGGCGGACATGGCGGGGCTGCGCAAAGCCGCAGGCGCCATTCCGATCATCGAGGACGCCTGCCAGGCGCATGGCGCGCGTTATCAAGGGCGGCGCGCTGGCTCGCTCGGCGAACTCGCCTGCTTCAGTTTCTACTTCTCTAAGAACCTCGGCGCGTATGGCGAGGGCGGCGCGGTGACGACGAGCGATCCTGTGCTGGCCGAGCGTGTGCGCATGGTGCGCGATCACGGCTCGAAGGTGCGCTACGAGCATGATGTGGTCGGGCGCAACGCGCGCATGGACGAGCTGCAGGCGGCGATCCTCAACGTCAAGCTGCGCTATCTGGATGGGTGGAACGCGCAACGACGCGCTAACGCGGCGAAGCTGAGCGCGGCGCTCGCTGATACCTCGCTGCGTTCTCCCGACGTCAGGCGGCGATGGGGTCGAGGAGGTCTTCCACCTCTACGTCGTCCAGCACCCTAGAGCGCGACCGGTTGCGCGCGTTCCTGGGTGCGCGCGGCGTGCAGACGGGCATCCACTATCCGAAGCCTATTCACCTGCAACGCGCCTACGCTGACCTTGGCCATGAGCCTGGCGCGTTCCCCATCGCCGAGCGACTCAGCGCCACCGTGCTCTCGCTGCCGATGTACGCCGAACTGACTGACGAGCAGATTGAGCGCGTTGCCGCCTGCGTCCGGGAGTTCGACCCCGCGGGCGCGTGAGCGCTAGGCGCTCGTCGGCTGCGCTGGCGGAGAAGCTGGAGGAGCAGGCGGGGCCGGGGGCGGCGCGGGAGGAGGCGCGAGCGCGATGTCTTCGCCACGCAGGCCGTCACGAATGGCGACCATGACCTCGGAGAGGATCGCGCGCTGCCGCTGTGGCTCCGCCGTTAGCCAGAAGCGCGTGACCACGTTCATCGTCGCGCCGCTGAGCGTGGCGAGGAGGACCTGCGGCGCTGGCTCGCTGAGCACGCCCTCCACGCCGAGAGCCGCCTCGCGCGCGACTCGCTCGATGGTTGTGAAGTCGGCGTCGCTCACGACGGTAAATGGCGCCTCAAGGCGCTGGGCATTGTGCGCGGAAATGTTGATCACCGCCGAGGTCACGATCTGCGAATTGGGCAGGATCACGCGCCGGCCGTCGAAAGTGTCGAGCACCGTGCCACGCCAGCCCACATTGACGACCGTGCCCTCGAAGGTATTGACGAGGACCCAGTCGCCGACGGTGAAGGGACGCGTCGAGAGGATCTGCAAGCCCGAGGCAAGATTCTTGAGGATGTCGTTCGCGGCCAGCCCGGCGATGACGACGAAGAGCAGCAGCGCCAGCGTGACGCCACCTAAAGCGATGACCAGTCCCAGCGCGAGGATGCCGTAGAAGACGCGCGGTCGTCAGCGAGCGAATGATGCGTGCGTCGGCGTTGGCGCGGGTGAGCGCGCGCCGGGCAGAGGTTACTCAGGATACGCGCTACGATATAGGCGGCGAGGAGGATCGCCAGGATCGTCAGCAGGCGCAGCGCGACCTGGGTGACATTCTCTGGCTTGTCGAGCGACCCCAGCCCTAACTGTTCGAGTATCTGGTTGATGAGATTGGTAATATCCATCGGTCCTTCTGCGCGGGCAGACGTTCCGCCTCCCTGATGGCATTGTTCTGTGGTGGTCGTCACTCAAGACGAGCGCCAGAGTGGCGATGGCACAGCTATGCGAAAGAAATAGCTCGACGAGGTCTTGTGTCCGCTTGCGGGGCCAAACGTTATACCGCTGGGGAGAGCGCTATTGCCTGCGGCGGGAGTTTCCTTGCGCTCCACAGGATCACGAAACTGAAGATGAGCATAGCTGCCGTGAGCGCGATAGCGCCAATGCTCCAGGCCATATAGGCCTGTGACATGCGGTCTATTGCGGCGAGACGCGCCGTGAAAAACTCCGCAGGATAGCGGTCTGGGAACAGCGAGAGGTTGTAACACGCCTCCAGCGCCTGCCGCGAGACCCAGAGCGCTCCCATTCCTGCGAGTCCCGCGATAGTCGCTGCGCCTGCTGCGAGCCATCGTTGGCGCGCCAGCCGCAACAGCACAAGCGCCACGAGGGTCAGGCCGGCTACCAGCAGTACGACGCCAGCGCCCAGAAGAACCGCGCCCGACGAGAAGATTCTTTGCAGCGAGCCACACCAGGCAGCCGTGGCGTCTTGCTCGCATGGTATCGTGTAGTTCGACATAGTTGGCACAGACTGGAGCTGCTGATACCAGGCGAAGACGGCGCTCACTCCCACGAGGCTGATTGCTGCAAATACAGTCAGCGCCGCGATGCGTCTCAGCATATCCTTCCTCCTCCCACGGTGAGTATGGAAGTCATCACCAAATTCGGCGCGCCGAGAAGTGCTTGATTGATCGACGGAAGAATGCTGGCGATCTTTACGTTCAAGCCTCAGCCAGAGATGTAGATGTCAGGCGGTCGTAGGAAGCGCCTCGGCGACCTGCGGCCAGACGGCGCGCAGAATCTCGGCGAACTCGGCGCGCTCCTCCGGTGTGCCAACCGTTACGCGGATGCAGCGATCCAGCGGCGGCGCGCCAGGCATGCGAATGAACACGCCGCGCTCGGCCAAAGCCGCGACCAGCGCACGCGCCCGGTTGACGCCGCCTACATCCATCGTCACGAAGTTCGTTGCCGAGAGTAGCGGCGTGAAACCCATCTCACGCGCCAGTGTGGCATACTCTTCGCGCCCCTCAGCAACCGCCGCCACTACCGACTCAACGTGCGCCGTATCCTGCAATGAGGCCAGCGCGCCAGCCTGGGCGACGCGATTCACGCCGAAGTGCAGCCTGATCTTGTCGAATGCGGCAATGATCTCCGCCATCGCCAGCGCGTAGCCGATGCGCGCTCCGGCCATCCCATGCGCCTTCGAGAACGTGCGCGCCCAGATCACACGCGGATCGCTCACATCCACGGGCAGCAGCGCATTCTCCGGCGCGAAGTCGCTATACGCCTCGTCGAGCAGGAGCAGGCAATCTTCCGGCAGCGCCTCTACAAGGGAGCCGATCTCCTCCGCTGTGACCCACGATCCGCTGGGATTATCAGGGTTCGCCAGATAGACGATGCGCGCCTGCGAGCGATTTGCCGTTTCGGCCAGCCCAGCCAGATCGTTGCGGTCGTCACGATAGGGAACACGCTGTAGCTTGCCGCCATAACCTGCGACATGGTACGCAAAGGTAGGATAGCCGCCGAGCGAGGTTACCGCCGTCTGGCCCGTCTCCAGATACGTGCGCACGATCAGTTCCAGCAGGTCGTCGATCCCACAGCCGATGACGACGTTTTCCATGCCGACGCCGTGCCGTTCAGCCAGCGCCATCCGCAAATCATAGCTCTCCGGGTCGCCGTACCAGTTGACCTGCGCCGCCGCCTCGCGCATCGCCTCCAGCGCCAGAGGTGAGGGGCCGAACGCGCTCTCGTTCGCTCCCAGTCGCAGTGTCAGCGCCTTGCCGCTGCGCCGTTCGATGGCCTCCGGCGCGAGGAATGGTACGGTCGCGGGGATGTCCTGTACGATGCGCGTGAATGGCGCGCCCTGTCGCTTCTTCGCCATAGATTGCCCTCTATGTCTTATTCTGCCAGCGCCGCCGCGCCTTCGGTCACCAGCGTCGCGATCTCCTCCGCCGAATAGCCTGCCAGCGCCAGCGCCGCCTCGGTATGCTCGCCGAGCTTTGGCGTGCCCACACGCATCTCCACCGGCGCGTCGCTGATGAGGGGCGTCGTCCGCAGCGCTCGCGCCTCCGCGTCGCCATCGCCATAGTCCACCGGAAACGCGACCCCACGCGCCTGGACCTGCGGATCGGCCAGCGCCTCCTCCAATGTATTTACTGGCCCCAGACAGACGTCCTCATCGCCAAGCTCGGCCACCCACTCGTCGCGCGTCTTCGTCTTGAAGATCGCGGCCAGCTCGGCCATCGTGGCGGCGCGGTCCTCGACGCTGGTAGGGATGTGCCGGGGAATGAGATCCTCGCGCCCGACGCGACGGCAGAGTTCGGCCCAGAACTTCGGCTCCAGCGCGCCGAGTGTCACATAGCGCTCGTCGGCTGTCTCATAGACGTTGTAGCCCGGCAGCGCGCCGGAGAGATAGAACTCGTCGGGCTGCGGCTCAGGGACGCCGGCGAGCGCGTTCGCGGCCAGCAGCGGCAACAGCCCTAATGTCCCGTCGAGCATCGAGACATCCACGTAGCGTCCCTCACCGGTCGCCGCGCGGCCAACCAGCGCCGCAAGGATGCCGACGACGGCCATCAGCCCGCCCCCGCCGATGTCCGCGAACTGAGCGCCGGGCATCGTCGGCGGCTGTCCCGCGCGGGTGAGATGCGCCAGCAGCCCGGCGTAGCCAATGTAGTTGATGTCATGTCCTGGACGCTGGCTGTAGGGGCCGTCCTGCCCATAGCCGGAGATCGCGCAGACAATTAACCCTGGATTGCGCGCATGCAGCGTCTCGTAGTCCAGTCCCAGCCGCGCCATCACGCCAGGGCGGAAGCTCTCCACCAGCACGTCCGCGCCATCTACCAGCCGCAGCAGCGCCGTGTGTCCGGCGGGGTGCTTGAGATTGAGCGCCGCGCTGCGCTTATTGCGGTTCACCGCCAGGAACGCCTGACCGACGCCACGCGCGAAGGGTGGCGTGACGCGCGCATAGTCCCCCTGGCCCGGCTCCTCGATCTTGAGCACATCCGCGCCGAGGTCCGCCAGCATCTGCGTCGTGTAGCCTCCTGGCAGGAGGCGTGTCAGGTCGAGCACGTGGACGCCTTCGAGCGGCGGATGTGACATCGGTGCAGCGTCCTTTCAAAGGCCATAGAAGGTTTAGAAGGTATAGAAGGTATAGAAGGTATAGAAGTCGACGATGGGAGCGTGCGTCAAAAGCGACTGGTAAGGAAAGCATCTCGCCATATCCTGCTCCCTGTTCATCTGCTGGACGCGCTCAAGAAAGACCCCGACCAGCGCCTCATTCGGCGTCAAATCGTGGCGCAGAAACTGTCCCCAGAGGCCGCGAAACTGGTAATGTGGCGCATCCACCGTGGCGGAAGCGCGAAACGATGGCGGAAAGAGCCGCGTATATGCCTCGCGATTATACAACCATGAGCCACCTGCCACCTGATGCGCTTCAGGTAATGTCTCGTGGATGTGACCAAACATGGCGCGCAGTTCGGCCAACCGCACCAGTATGCGCTTATGGCTGAGCGGACCCAAGCCAGATCTGTCTTGCTGCGAGAAGTGGAGGCGAACTCGTTGGACCGTGGCGTCATAGTCAAAGGCGAAACAGCCCCAATGTCGATTCGCGCTCATCCGCGGAATGTGGTCGAAGCGCGCCAGATAGAACGCTCGCGCCTGCCTTGTCAGTTCGTCCATTTGCGCGCTCATGTCCAGTAAAGCGGCAAACTCTCTCCAGAGCGGTTGCGCAGGGTCAAATGGCGGGTCCAGCCCAAGGATGCGATACAGAGCGGTAAAGCGTAGCACAGCCGTGTCAAAGGGCTGAGCAGTGATCTCTGCAACCTGTCTGGCGAAGGTCAGCTGCGCCTCAAAGAAGCGCGCAGGATAGGCGTTTGCTAGCTCGCCTGCCATGGCTTTGATGTCGCCTTCTGATGTGCCTGCTCGCGGGCAGAAAGAACTGGCGGGCACGAGCATGAGAGAGGTGCGATGAGACCGAACAGCGCAGTTTCTCGTATCCGCCAGCGCAAACAAGAGTACCCGACTCGACCGTATAAGTCAACCCCCTCGCGGAAGATGATCCGGTGCGAGACCTTACGCCACCGGTGGCCAGCTCTGCGCAAATTGACCAAGACCCGCGCTCGTTCGTTTCTGGCAGCGAGACGTCCTATGCAGTAAACACGAGCGGACGCCGTGGGCATTTTGACCTGTCACGCTTGACGGTTCGCATGCCTCATAGGTATCATGCTCCCGGCGAGACGCGTGCGGCCATACCGTGCAAGGATGTCTTCGCGCACACCTGAACTGAGTGGAGTGGCAGAGCGGGGGAGGCTGGACATGACGCGCAACGCTCCACGCGCCTCTGCCCGCTCCGACGAGTTCAATGCGACCCGACAGCGCTCCAGCCGCCGCTCGCCCGCCCGCGATGACGATCTCCAGACAACATCGGCCACACGCCGTCGTTCGCCGCGCCGCCAGCCAGATTCCGATCCGCTCGACCTCAGCGCCACCTCACCGCGCCTCTCGTTGCCTAGCCTCTCGGTACCGACGCCGGCGACCACGAGACGGCGCAAGCCCGCCGCCGACGCCCGCCCTGCTCCGCCAACGCCGACCGCGAAGCGCCAGACGACCCTGCGCGAGCGAGCGCGCATCTCCCATTCGCTACGTGATGTGGAAGATGACTGGGATGAGAGTGATTGGCGCGATCGTGAATGGGATGAGGAGCCAGAGGAGCCGAGGCCATCACGCACAGGTGGACGCATCCGCGCGTCGTCGTCCGCGCGACCACTCAAAGCCGTCACGGATCGCAGCATGGCGCTCGTCGTGAGGCAGGCGGAGACGGCGGTCGCGCCGCTCTCGACCGATAGCGCCCCAAACCTGGCGGCATACCGTCCACTAGCCCGGCCTCGGCTCGATACACAAGCGATTCTGCGCACGGCGCGCAAGCCCTGGTCGGTCACGCGCATGATCTGCATCGCTCTGGCGATCACCGCCGCGCTCATCACCGGCGCGGTACGAGTTGGAGAGGCGACGCAGCCGTTGATGCAGTTTGACCCTGCGGCTGGCAGCGGCCCAGCGGTGGATTTCATCTGGCCGGTCAACGCCGTGACGGCGCGTGTGCAGGCGCAGACGCAAGGCAAGCGCCCAGATCTCTACGACTCGATAGATCAGTTCAACCAGTGGTGGGGAGCCGCGTGCAGCGCCGCCGTACTCTCCGAGGTGCTGACCGCTTACAAGGTACCGGATATCACGATTGGCAAGATGATCGACGAGTTTGGCCCCACGTATATCTCCCCGTCTGGCGGTCTGCTCAACTATGAGGGATTCAACCAGGTCGCGCAAAAGCATGGCTTCCGCGCTGATATCTATGTCGAGCGGCATCTGACGCTGAACCAGATGAAGTACCTGACGAATACGCTGGGCATTCCGGTGATCGTCAACGTGCGCGTCTCATACGGCTACTACCACTTCTTCGCCGGTGGTCATTTTATGGCGCTGACGGCGATAGACGATCAGGGCATGCGGCTGGTGGATTCTTCGCTCTACTATGTCAAGTACATGCCGATGGCCGTATTCAACAGCATGTTCACCGGACGCACGACGGTCATCGTTCCCAAGGGGTACGAGTACACGCTCCCAGATAATTAGATGAAATGACGACTTCATGCGCGGCGCCGACACGATATTGACCGAGACGATGCTTGGCGAGCTGCGCGCGATCTTTGGCGCGCGTTTGCGTCCCGACGAACCCCTCTCGCGGCACGGTACCTTCGGCGTGGGTGGACCCGCCGACGCCTGGGCGCCAGTTACACGCGAGGAAGAACTGGTAGCGCTGGTGAATCTCGCCAGGGACCGAGGCTGGCCGCTGATGCTCGTCGGCAACGGCACCAACGCGCTCTTCAGTGATGCCGGCGCGCGCGGCGTCGTCGCGCGGATGCAGATCGATACCTCCACGTTGGAGGAGCTACCGGATGGGCATGTGCGGCTCAGTGCTGGCGGCGGCGTCAACTTGCCCAAGCTCATCAACGATCTCGCGGGCAAAGGGCTTGCGGGACTGGAGTGGGGCGCGGGCGTTCCCGGCACGATTGGCGGCGGGATTGTCAGCAACGCGGGAGCGCATGGCGCCTGCATCGCCGACGCGCTGGAGTCGGCGCGCGTCCTCGTCGTTCCCAAGGTCCCCAGCGAGCGTGCCGTCATCCACGATCTGCCCGCCGATGAGTGTAGCCTTGCCTACCGGCGCAGCCGCTTCCGCGCCGAACGCGAGATGCGCTTCGACGATCAGAGCCACCCGATTCTCGTGCCACGCGGACAGTTCGAGCCGCTGGAGATGATCGTCGGCGGGAGCTTTCTGCTGACTCGCGACGATCCCGCCGCGATTCGCGCGCGCGTCACGGCGTATCGCCAGCATCGCAAAGACACGCAGCCACCGCAACCGAGCGCTGGCTCCGTCTTCAAGAACCCGCCTGGCGATCACTCGGGGCGGCTGGTCGAGGCCGCCGGACTCAAGGGCGCCATCCACGGCGGAGCACAGATCTCGCCGAAGCACGCGAACTTCATCGTCAACAACGGCGGCGCGACGGCAGCGGACATCCTCGCGCTGATCGCCCTCGCCCGCCAGACTGTGATGGAGCGCTTTGGCGTCGCGCTAGAGCTAGAGGTCGAGCTGCGCGGCGACTGGTAGCGAGGCCGATTGCCATTCCTTGTCGCTCGATACGCAGGTCTGCTATGCTACGCGCAATCCGCCGGGGCGACCATAATACCCGCGAGTGGCAGGGTTTCAGGGTTTCAAGGGAGAACACGCATGGAGACCACCGCCGCTACCGCTGGCGTCGCCGCGCCGACCGAACGCGCGTCCATCGGCAAGCAGCTCGCCATCAACCTCTTCTGGTTCGCCAACAACTTCCACTGGCTGGCTATCATCAGTATCATTCTGCCACTTGTTGTTGCAGCTCAGCTCCCTGAGCGCGATAAGGGGCTGAACCTAGCAGTCATCACTGCGCCCGGCATCATCGTCGCCTTCTTCGTCAACCCGCTCACCGGCGCGCTGAGCGACTACGCGCGCTTCAAGTTGGGCCGCCGTCGCCCGTTCATGATCGTCGGCACGATCTTCAACGTCATGGCGCTGCTGGGTTTCGCCTATCTGGCGTATACCGCCGATGGGTCCACGCTGGGGACGACACAACTGGTCATCAGCCTCGCGGCCATGTTCGTTATCCTGCAATTCTCGAACAACTTCGCCAACTCGCCCTGGTCGGCGATCATCGCGGACGAGATTCCACCAGCGCAACGCGGCTCGGCCTCCGGCTTCTACGGCCTGATGACGCTACTCGGCACGGTGGCGGGCGTCGTCGTCGCTCGCGCGATCATTAGCGAAACGACGAACACGTCTGCGTTCCGCCAGCAGGTCGTCATCGCGTATCTTCTCGTCGCGCTGGTCCAGGTCGCAATCGTTGTCATCACCGTATTGTCCGTCAAAGAAAAGCCACTCACCGAACCGCGTCCCTTGCTCTGGAAAGAGTTCTTCTCGCGTTTCCGGCTCGAGACGCGCAAGTATCCTGACTTCACCTGGATCCTCTTCACACGCCTGCTCATCATGACTGGCATCTGGGCCATCAATTTTTTCTTATTGTATTACTTCGCAGATGTGCTTGAACTGTCGGAGACACATCCTGGTTCTGTGTTCGGCTTTCAGATCACAAAACCGCAGGACGCAGTTGGTCTGTTTCTACCGACAGTACTGGTAACAGCGGCGCTTACTGTGTACATCTCTGGCTGGCTCTCGGATCGCGTGGGACGCAAGGCGCTGGTCTACCTTTCCGGCGCGATGATGACCATCGTCTGCATGATCTTCATCTTCTTCCAGACCTTCGAGGCGTCGCTGATCGCGGCGGCGTTCTTCGGGCTGGGGTACGGGGCGTACACCAGCGTGGACTGGGCGCTGGCGACGGATGTGTTGCCGCCGACCGACGAAGCAGGCAAGAACATGGGCATCTGGTCGGCGGCGGGGATCATTCCGCAGGTGATCGGCGTCGTGCTGGGCGGCTTACTGATCTATGTGCTGCAGAGCGCGCCAAACCACCTTGGCTACACCGCGCTCTTCGCCGTCACGACGGTCTTCTTCCTGCTCGGCACGGTGTTGATCCGGCAGGTGAAAGGCGCGCGCTGATTGGGTTATCCTATCAGTGTCGAATGCTCGCGCCGTCTGTGATACACTGCGCTGGCGAACATTTGTACAATAAGCCTGTGTCACTCGTTCACGAAAGGTCGCGTCATGGACTCCACCGCCTCCGAGGACGCAATCCCGCTGGGCGAGCTGGTGGAGCGTGACCTGCGCGAGGGCGGCTTACTTTCCGAGGCGCTGCCCGGTTATGAAGAGCGTCCGGCGCAGATCGAGATGGCGCGTCGCGTGGCGCAGTCGCTGGAGACGGGCGAGCATCTTGTCCTGGAAGCGCCGACTGGCGTAGGAAAGTCGCTCGCTTACTTGCTGCCCATCGTGCGGTCGGGCAAGGTTGCGCTGGTCAGCACGGCGAACAAGGCGTTGCAGGAGCAGCTCTTCTACAAGGACATCCCCTTCGTCCAGCAACATATCGAGCCGTTCCCCGCCGCGCTGGTCAAGGGCATGGGCAACTACCTCTGCCTCGACCTGCTCGAAGAAGAGCGCGCCTTCCAGACATACACGCGCCAGACGGCCTTCGCGCGGATGGAGGAGTTGCTCGGCGACTTTGGCCGCTGGGACGGCGACCTCGACCTCCTGCCGATGGCCCTCACGCCCGATACACGCGGGCGTATCGCCGCCGACAACGAGCGCTGCGCCTGGCGGGCCTGCGCGTTCTATCAGGACTGCTATGTGCGCGAGATGCGCGAGGCGTCGCGGCAGGCAAGGGTGATCGTCGTCAACCACACGCTGCTGCTGCTTGACGCGGCGATGGGGGGCTTGCTGCTGCCGGAGCGCGATCTGATCGTGATTGACGAGGCGCACCACCTGGAGGAGGAGGCGACGCGCGCCTTCACCATCACGGTGACGCCGGGACGGGTGCGCAGCCTGCTCGCGCAGCAGCGGCTCCAGCAGAACAGCGATCCAGCGGTCCAGCAGCGCGTTCAGGGAGCGAGCGCAGAGGCATGGGACGCGCTGGCGCGGGCGGGGCGACCCGATGCGCAGGGACGCCAGCGACTCACCCATCCCATCGAAGAAGGGCTGCGGCTGGCGGGCGCGCTGACGGACCTCGCGACGAGCCTGCAAGCAACGGCGTCCGCTGACGCTGGACGAGAAAGAGGAGCATGCTCTACGAGAAGCTGGTCAAGCGCGCACGCGATGCTGGCGGCGGATACGCGCATCGTCTTCGGGCAGGAGGCGAAGGAGGAGCGCGTCTACTACGCCGAGCAATCGGCCTCGCGGCGCGGACGCAATAACCAGCCGACCCAGAGCATCTCGGCGGCGCCGCTCGCGGTGACGGAATTGCTGCAAGGAAAAGCTCTTCGACCGCATCCCGATCATCGCGACCTCGGCGACGCTCGCGGTGGGCGGCGACTTCTCGTTCTTCCGCTCGCGTGTCGGGCTGGTCGGCGCGCAGGAGGCGACGCTGCCTTATGCCTTCGACTATCGCAATCATGCGCTGCTCTACGTCCCGCGCATGCGCAATGAGCCAGCCTACGGCGCGGCGGGCGCGGTCGTATTTGGATGAGTTAGCCGAGGAGATGGAGCAACTGATCGAGGCGTCGCGTGGGCGGGCGTTCCTGCTCTTCAGCAGCCAGCGTGCCCTGCAGCACGTGCTCAAGACGCTGGAGGATGGCCCAGCGGGGAGCCAGTTCACCTTCCTCGTGCAGGGCGAGGGGCTGAGCCGCATCGAGCTGACGCGCCAGTTCCGCCAACGTGAGCGCGCGGTGCTCTTCGGGCTGAAGAGCTTCTGGGAGGGTGTGGATGTCGTCGGCGAGGCGCTCTCGCTCGTCGTGATCGACAAGCTGCCGTTTGACCCGCCCGACGACCCGGTGAACGAGGCGCGAGTCAACGCGATGAAGCAGGCGGGGCAGAACTGGTTCGGCGGCTACGCGCTGCCGATGGCGATTCTGCGACTGAAGCAGGGCATCGGGCGGCTGCTGCGCACGAAGGATGATCGCGGCGTGATGGCGATCCTCGACAAGCGGCTGTATACCAAGAGCTACGGCGCGGAGACGCTACGCGCGCTGCCCCCCGCGACACGCACCGCCGACATCGCCGAGGTGCGCCGCTTCTTCGCCGAGTAATGTCGGCGCAACCTTGGTGTCTGCCTGCCAGAAGCGCCTACCCGCCGAGTTCCTGCGCCCGCCGCTGTGCCTCCTGCGCCTCGGCCGCCTGCCCCAGCGCGCGCAACGTTAGCGCCTTGCTATTGAGGAGAACGGCGTTGTTAGGATCAAGCACCAGTGCCAGGTCATACGCCGCCAGCGCTTCCTGATAGCGATGAAGTCTGTAGAGAATCGCGCCTTTACCCCACCAGCCCTTTACGTACTCAGGGTCAAGAGCAGCTTCTCGCTCATATGCCATCAGTGCCTCCTCATAGCGCCGAAGAGCACTGAGCGCCTCGCCTTTATTGTTCCAGGCGAAGGCATAGTTGGGATCGAGTGCGGTGGCGCGCTCGTCGGCCAGTAGCGCCTCGGCGTAGCGCTTGAGCTCGCCCAACGTGTAGCCCAAGTTGAACCAGGCGTCGAAGCTGTTGGGGTCGAGTTGTGTCGCCCGCTGGAAGAAGCGCAGCGCCTCGGCGTGCTTCTCCTGTGCCTGCGTCGGCATGTCGGGCATGGGAGTAGCCTCCAGCGGGGCATCATGAGATCAGCGCACGCCCGCATTCTAGCACAGAGCGCGTGGGATGGGCGCATGATATAGTGGGCGCGAGAGGCATATCCTGCCAGAGAGGACAGCACATGAGCGCGCCATATCAAGACATCATCTCCCTGGAACCGGGCAAGCGTAGCGGACAGCCAATCATCCGTGGCTTGCGCATCACCGTCTACGACGTCCTCTCCTATCTCGCCGCCGGCATGAGCGAGCAGGAGATCCTGGCCGACTTCCCCGCGCTGACACATGAGGATATCCTGGCCTGTTTGGCTTATGCTGCCGACCGCGAGCGCCGCGTCCTCGTGACACATCCTTGAGCGCCAGCGTGGGCGCCATGCCAACACTGCTCTTCGAACAGAACCTCTCGCCACAGTTGATCAACCGGCTCGCAGATCTGTTTCCCGGTGCGCTGCATGTCGCGCAGGTTGGGCTTGATCGTGCGAGTGCTCTGGCCGTCTGGGAGTATGCCCGCATCCACGACTGCGCACTGGTGACCAAAGACGCCGACTTCAACGATCTGAGCGTTCTGCGTGGCTTCCCGCCCAAAGTGCTCTGGCTACGCCTCGGCAACTGCACGACGGATGACATCGAGCAAATGCTCCGTCGCGCGCATCCTGAGATCGTCGCCTTCCTCAGCGATCCCCACCTCGGTGTCCTCGAACTTGTCTAGTGGGCAGTTCACTCGTCTGGCGTCATCTCGGAAAGATCGGGATGGAGGAAGTTCGATAGGATCTCCAGGCTATCCACCAGGCGCGGCCCCGGACGGCTGAAGTACGCCGCGCCATCCACCACATGCACACGCCCCGCCTGGACCGCTGGCAGATCGCTGTAACTCGGCTGCGCTTCGAGAATGGGCAGGTCCTGCCGCGCGCGCTCCTCCGAGAAGCCACAGCACGAGATCACGATGACGTCCGGCTGCGCCGCGCGAAATACCTCCCATTCGATGCACACGGCGTCCTGTCCACGCCGCCCCAGCGGGTCACGCCCACCGGCGATCTCGACCAACTCGGGATTCCAGTGGCCGCCGCAGAAGAGCGGGTCAATCCACTCCAGGAAGCCCACGACGGGCCGCTCTGTCATCGCCTCCGCCCGCTTGCGCACATCGTCAATCCGCGCACGCAGGCTCATGACCAGCGCCTCGGCCTCCGGCTGGCGTCCCGTCCCTTCGCCCACTTGCTCGATGCAGCGCAGCGTCTCATCCAGGCTCGTCGGCTCCAGGTTCAGCACGGCGGGCTTCTTCTCCAGCCCGCGCACCGCGTCGAGCACCTCGTCGTAGGCCACCGCGCAGACCTCGCAGAGCGCCTGCGTCACGATCAGGTCAGGGGCAAGCGCGGCTAGCACGTCACGGTCAATCGTGTAGAGCGAGTGGGCCGGACTCTCGATCTCCGCGCTCACCGCCGCGTCAATCTCCCCGCTGCTCATGTCCGGTGCGAGACGGCTGCGTGTCAGGATGGGCTTCGTCTGCGCCTCCGGTGGGTAGTCGCACTCATGCGTCACGCCGACGACATCTTCACCCAGGCCGAGGGCAAAGAGAATCTCGGTCGCGCTCGGCAGCAGCGAGACGATGCGCATAGCGGTTCCCTCCAGGATGTATACGGCGCGCTCAGTCATTGGTGTTATTCTTGCGCTGGCGCGACCGCCGCCGCAAGAGGTCGTTCAGTAGTGTGTCGGCGGTATCGGCGTCGGGGCCGTTGTCACCAATGTGCAGATCGCTCGTCAGCGTGTCGTCCGTCAGAGCGGGCGTATCGTGTTCGTGCGGCTCCTCGTCGCGGGCCAGCGCGTCGTCGAGCATCTCCGTCGCCGTATACGCGCGCAACGCTTTGGCGATCTGCTCCAATGGCGCGGCCAGCCCACCGGTCAGCGCCTCGCGCCGCAGCCGTTCCTCGCGCTGATGCAACGCGTTCATGGATTGGGCCAGCGCCGCCGAGGTCGCGGCTAATTGGGCCAGGAACGGCAGCGCGTCGTGCAGATCGGGCGCGAGATAGTAGCGCTCGACACAGTTCAGGTTGACGACGATCAGGATGCGCTCGGTGACCGGCGTGGCATGTGAAGCGCTCTCGGCTGGATGCCGCTCGTAGACGCGCGCCGTCAGTTCCGTCCCCGAGACGCCCCACGCTGTGGCGACATGCGGAAAGCCCACCTCGCTCCAGCTGTTCCTCGAACGCGCCTGGAGCTCCTTGTCCGCCGTCGCGCCATACGCCGTGATGGCGCCACTGCTGATGCGATAGGTGAATTCCGCTGCAAAGAGGCCATAGACCTTCGCTTCCGACGCCGGGGCAGACGCATGGGCCTCCACAGGTCGCTTGTTCTCAGCGGGCATCGTCTCTACTCCTCGCCGCTCTGGCGGCTGTATGCGCTGCAATAGGATCGATCACGCGACCATCGCGCGTCATATTCAGTCATATGTTCAGCCGATAGTGGTCAGTCGCGGCGTACGGAGGTAACGAGTGCGAGACCCGACAGCATAGGCCAGAACGCCCGCGCCGATGGCCAGCCCATCGATGAGGAGATCGAAGCTGGTCTCCTCCATGAGCCATGCGAAGAACGCGCGAAACGCCATGAAGACGATGAGCAGCATGCTCGCCGCCATGAGAAGGTAGCCGAAGACCCTGCGCATGCGGAATGTGCCCATCTTCAAGCGCTCGATACGCTCGGCGCACATCCAATCGTAACACCGATGGCCGGCAAACAACAGGATTCGATGTATGTAACGCACGACTCGCTCTCTTATCTCTCTCCCGGCCTTACAAGAACGTTATGCAACCGACGCCGGTCCAGAGAGATTTCTGCGTGAGACAAGTCGGCGTCCGGCGGAGTATACTGATAGGGATGGCCTCTGAGCCGAGCCTGTTTTCGGAGCCGTCATGATTCAACAGCAGGCGTATGCATGCGCGCACGCTACTCGCTCGCTTCAGGAACACATGCACGAAAAAAGCCTTGCCACACTCGAATATCCCAAGATCATCGCCCGGCTCGTGGACGAGGCGGCGTTCTCCGCCAGCAAAGAGCTTGCGCGCGAGCTGACGCCCAGCCCCCATCCCGCCGAGGCGCGACGTCGCCTGGACTACACCACTGAGGCGCGGCGACTGCTCGATCTGCGCCCCGATGTAGGCGTGCGCGGCGCGCGCGACATCCGCCCGCAGGTCGCCGCCGCCATGCGCGAGGCGACGCTTTCGCCAGAGAACCTGCTGGATGTGCTGGCCACCGCCCGCTCCAGCACGTATCTTGGCCGGATGATGCGTCGTCTGGACGAGGGCTTGCCCTTGCTCGGCGCGCTCGCCCGCGACCTGCCGGAGCGTCCGCAGCTTGAATCGCGCATCGGCGAGAGCATCGGCGAGGATGGCGCGGTGCTCGATTCCGCCTCGCCCGCGCTGCGTCGCATCCGCAGCGAGCTACGCACCGCGCAGCAGCGGCTACAGGACCGCCTCGGCACGCTCGTCAACGAGTTTCGCGGCGCGCTACAGGAGGGGCTGATTACGCAGCGGGGCGGGCGCTATGTGCTGCCGGTGCGCGCCGAGGCCCGCTCGCAGGTGCGCGGCATCGTCCACGATCAGTCAAGCTCCGGGGCGACGCTCTTCGTCGAGCCGTTGGTCATCGTCGAGATGAACAACCGCATCCGCGAACTGGAAGCCGAAGAGCGCCATGAAGTCGAGCGCATCCTGCGCGAGCTCTCTGAGTTGGTCGCCGCCGACGCGCCCTATCTGACACTGGCTGTCGAACTGCTGGCGGAGATTGACTTGCACTTGGCCAAGGCGCGCTACGCCAGCCTGATCCGCGCAGGCGTTCCCAAAATCACCGACGACGGAAAGCTCCGTCTGCGCCAGGCGCGCCACCCGCTGCTGACCGGCAAGGTCGTCCCGCTCGATTTCTGGCTCAACCGCGAGACGTGGATGGTCGTCATCACTGGGCCGAACACCGGCGGCAAGACGGTCGCGCTCAAGACGGTGGGGCTGCTCTGCCTGATGGCGCAGGCGGGCATGCACATCCCCGCCGAGGATGGCTCCGAGTTGCCTGTCTACGAGAATATCTTCGCCGACATCGGCGACGAGCAGAGCATCGAGCAGAGCCTGAGCACCTTCTCCTCGCACCTCAGCCGCATCGTCGAGATCCTGCGCGAGGCCACGCCACGCGCGCTGGTCCTGCTGGACGAGCTGGGCGCTGGCACCGACCCAACCGAAGGCTCGGCGCTGGCTCGCGCGATCCTCACGCATCTGCTGGAGGCGCATATCGCCACGGTGGCGACGACGCACTACTCGGAGCTCAAGGTTTTCGCGCACGACCGCCCTGGCGTGACCAACGCCTCGGTCGAGTTTAACGTGGAGACGCTCTCGCCGACCTACCACCTCAGCATCGGCCTGCCGGGACGCAGCAACGCGCTCGCCATCGCCGCGCGTCTGGGCCTGAGCGAGGACATCATCGAGCGCGCGCGTGAGTACGTCGGATCGGCTGGCGTCGAGATGGAAAACCTGCTTGAGGGGCTGCAATCCGAGCGCGCCGCCGCGGCTGATGAGCGTTTCCAGCTCAGCATGGAGCGCGCCGAGGCTGAGCATCAGCGGCGCGAGGCCCAGCGCCAGCGCGAGGAGATCGAAGCGGAACGCGCGCGCATCCTCAACGACGCGCGGGCGCAGGCGCGGCGCGAGATCGAGGCAGTCCAAGCGGAGCTGGCCCGGCTACGCAAGCAGGCGCGCAATCCGAACCTGAGTGAGGAGCGGCTGGCGTCCTTACGCGCAGCGCGCGCGCCGGCTGGAAGGCCGCACGACTCCCACTCAGACGCCTGCCCGCAGGCCAGTCGCGGCGCCGGAGGATGAGCGCGAGGAAGGCGCACTGACGGTCGGCGATACCGTCTATGTCCGCAGCATGGGGCAGCGTGGCGAGTTGCTCTCCGCGCCGGATGCGAAGGGCGAGGCCGAGGTGCAGGTGGGTAGCCTCAAGCTGCGCGTCAATGTCGGCGACCTCGACCGGCTCAGCAAGCGCCAGGTGCGCTCAAATGAGCCGCCACCACGCATCGCTACTCCTACCCGCTCGCCAGAGGAGGCGCCGGAGTTACAACTCGATCTGCGCGGCTGGCGTGTCGAGGATGCGCTGGAGGAAGTGGAGACCTATCTCGACAACGCAGCGTTGGCGGGGCTCTCGTTCGTCCGTCTGCTCCATGGCAAGGGCACTGGGGCGTTGCGCCAGGCCATCCGCCAGCAGTTGGCGCGCAACCCACTGGTGAAGTCGTTTGCCTCCGCCGCGCCCAACGACGGTGGTGACGGCGTGACCATCGTCACGTTGGCCGCATAAGTCTCTGTCCGCTCCGGCGACTGGCTATCCCACTGTGAAGTGAATGACGCGCGCGGTGGCTGGTGTCCCATTGATCTTGATCGAGACGGCCATGTCATATGACCCGGCGTCAAGCGAGAAGGTCGAGTAGCAGAAGTAACTGGCGGTGGGCTTGAGCGCGCCCCCGCTTTCCGATAGCGCGCAGAGGCTTCCCACTTGGCGGATCGTCACCGACACCGGACCAGGCGCGACGCGGGACGACGTACACATGTTGACGTAGACGGTCTGCCCGACGGAGAACGCGGTCGTGTTCGAGCCGCAGGTGGCATCCTGGCTCTTTGCGAGTGTGATGGTGCGGAACGAATTGGCCGCTTGGCGGTCGAGTTGCTGCTGAAGGGTGAGCGTGGCGGTTCCGCTTGGCGCAGCGGTCGCGGTGGCCGTCGGCTGGATGGTCGCGGTTGGCGCGGCAGTCACGTGGGGTGTTGCCGTGGCGCCGGTGCGTGGCAGGAAGCGCGTGGCCCCTGTACTCATGGCGACCGCGCTGAGCAGGCCGAGGGTGACGATCACTGTCAGCGCAAGCACCCAGCCTCGCCGTCGAGGACGCTTCTTCTCGCCGCCATCATTTCCAATCGCCCGATTTGCGGGACGGTCTGGAGGAGACGCTACCGCTGGCCCGGCGGAGGCCGTCGTCATGCCAGCCAGCAGCTTGCCACTCTGCGCGGTCCCCCGTGGGCCATCCGTGCGTACCGGCAGGTTCAGTGGCTCTGACTTCACTCGCTTTCGCGCCCTGGGCGAGCCGGTAGAAACCGCAGGCGCGCCGCGTGTCAGTGTCTCCTGCTCAGAGATGTCCGCCGACGCTGGAGTGGCGTTATGCACAGACCTCAACTCTGGCGGAGACGTCACCTGCTCCACCGCCTCCATCGCTAGGTCATCTTCGGAGAGGCGGCGCGTCTCGACGCCACCGGGTCTCCGTCCTCCGGGCGCTGGCCCGTAGGTCTGCCGCAGCGAGCGCAATGGAGACGACGGAGACGCCGTCTCGCCAGGCGGCGGCGTCGCCTGACCTGGTTCTGCGCCGGAGCCGACGGCGGGGGGCAGTGTCCCTATCTGTGAGATCTGCTCGCGCTCCTCTGGCGTCAGCGGCGCGCTGACAGGGGCGCGCCCGTCAAAGTACGGTGGGTACGGCAATACGGCATTCGGGTACAAGCGTGGGGTCATGGTTGCGCGCGGACCCGATGCGCGTGGGCCAGCGGAGCGTATCGCTCCCATCTGGTCGCCGAATCCCAGGAATGGCTCGAGCGCGCGCTCCAGATGTTCTGCGGTTGGAAAACGCTCATCGGGATGCTTGCGGAGCGCAGTCTCGACGATCTGGCACAGCTCGACCGGCGCCTGCGTGTTGTATCCGCGGATATAGGCTGGAATGACATGCACATGCTGATACATGATGGCGACCGGGCTTGGTCCCTTGAAAGGCGGGCGTCCGGTGAGCATCTCGTAGAGCACGATGCCGAGCGAGTAGATGTCGGAGCGTGGGTCGCTCTCTTTGCCTTCGGCCTGCTCCGGCGACATGTATTCCGGCGTGCCAATGGCGATGCCCGATTTCGTCATCCCGCGCAGACCCTGAATCTTGGCGATGCCGAAGTCGGCCAGCAGCAGATGGTAGGGATTTTCTTTGGCGAAGAGCATGTTCGATGGCTTGACATCGCGGTGGATGATGCTGTGCTGATGCGCGTAATGCAGCGCGCGCGCCATCTGCGCGCCATAGAGCGCCGCCAATCCGACGGGCAATTGTCTGGTGGCGTCCAGCTTCGTGCGTAGCGAGCCGCCATCCAAGAGCCGCATGACGAGGAAGACGACTTCCTCCGTCTCGCCGAAGCCGTAGACCTCGACGATGTGCTCGTGCGCGAGCGCGCGGACGATCTCGATCTCACGATTGAAGCGCGCGATAAAGTCCTGTCGATCTTCGACATCATTGGGGATGATCTTGACCGCCACGTCGCGGCCCGCCAGATGATCGCGCGCCCGGTAGACGCGCGCGCTGCCGCCATGACCGATTTCTTCGAGCAGCTCAAACTGTTCGAGGCGGAGGCCGATATAGTCTTTCGACGCCATACAATATGTCTACCTCATGGCTCGCCGGAGCGCGGCTGTGGGGGTGGGGTGTCCGCGAGGGGAAAAGCCAGAGGCAAGTGTACTCCACCGCCAGACTGCTGGCTAGAGCATAGCATGGGGCTATCGAGCGCCTAGAGGCTCTCGCGCCGCTTGCCGCCGCGCATGGCGGGTGTGGCAACCATGTGCGCGTGGCGTCTTGGGTAGGACTGTCGGGCCATGCCGGCGCAGTTGACAGTCATGATTCCCTTGGGTAGTCTGTACCGGCAGACGAAGAGAATGTACTGAAGAACGACCTGGAAGGCGCCAACATGCGATATCAGCACAGCTTACGACCGCTGGAAAACCGCCTTGGACGCCTCGCGCTCGCCATCGCTCTGGGACTTGTCGCTGTCTTCGGCTTGATCGCGTTTGGCAAGTCGCCGGTAGCGCGCGCTGCCTCCCAGGGAGACGGTCTTTGTCTATCCGCTAGCCGGTGGGCCGGGAACGCACGTCTACCTCGAGCTTAATTTCTTTGGCGACCCGCAGCTCTACCAGAGTCAAACTGGCGACCAAGCCCACTGAGGAGGGGGGATGCGACAACGCGCAGACGCTCTCTGGGGATGGTGGCAAGCCCATCCAACTCGGCGGCCAGGATGCCACCACTGCTCGACTTCGATTGGCCGAAAACCCTTCCCTCAAACGCGTACTATTTCTGTGTCTTCCCGATGTCGACGCCTACCGCCGGACCCACCGCGACAGCGACGGCGACGCCGCTGGCTAACGCCAACCGGCAGCCCGGTCGCCACCGCGACGCCCAGGCCGACGCCGGTCGTCACGCCGGTGATCAGCGGACCGAATGAGGCGAACTCCACCATCCCGTTCGTCTACACGCGCGACGCCACAGCGAAGGTGGCGTTGCCAGCGCAGAACAACGCCAATGTCATCGCTGGTTCACAGGTTCAGGTCACACTTTCGAACTGGCTGAGCAAGAATCGCGCGGCGCCGACGAGTGTGTGGCTGGCGCCAACCGGCCACCAGGACACGCCGAACGAGGACGCGCCAGCCAATCTGACGTTCAGCGTCAGCTCTCCGCCGGATTCCAAGGGAAACTGCACGCTCCTGGTGACGATTCCATCTGGCCTTGACTCGGCGCTTGGCTCCAAGACCGCGACGCTCCCCTACCTGCTGATCGTCGGCGGTCCGGGCATTTATCAGCGTAGCGATCCCTTTCGATCAGCCCAGCGCTCTCGCCGACCGTTGTCGTGACCTTCACACCGACGTCCAGCGGTGGATCTGGCGGTGGCGGGCTGCTGCTCGTCATTGGCTGGATTGTGGCGTTCCTGGCGTTCCTTGGCGCGATCGGCGGTGTGTTGTATCTGGCGCTGAACAGTCGCCGCGCCAAGCCGGACGCGCAACAGCCGCAAAGCTCCGCGCCATGGGGTGGGAGTTCAGACGGCCAGTGGGGGGGACCGCAGGGCAACCTGTGGGACGATCCCCCGCAGGATCCGTGGGGCGGCGGAGGTGTCTCGACGAACTGGGGACAAGGCGGCCAAGGCCCACGACCTGATTGGGATGCGCCTACGGAGCCGGGGCGGTGGCCGGGGGATCGACCGTAAACGGCAGGCTCGCCGCCACAGCGCCGTTCCAGGTCAGGGTGACGACGGCGCCGCCAGCGTCCTGCGACACAAATCGGGTCGAGAACTGCGCATAGCGTTCCTGCGAGCCAGCGGGAATAGTCTAGCGTTCCCGGTACGACGCCGGATGGTGTACAGAAGGACACGCTCGCCGTTCCCGCCTGCGCAGTGGCGATCCTAAAGGTCAGGTATGCCTGCTGGCCGGCTGTAAACCGCGTCACGGAGTCTATCGGGCGGTAGTCCTGCTTGCTGGCGTCGCGCACGCCCGTAGCCAACTGGGCGTTTGCGAGCGCGGCAGCCGCGATGGGATCGACGGTTGCGCTTGTACAGACGACCGGGCTGGTGGCGGTAGGGACCTCCTGTGTGAAGGTTGCGGTGGCGGCGGGAAAAAGAAATGGCAGGGCGTCGCGCGCCAGCCCACCCACGCGCTGCGCGCCGACTCCGATTGCCAGCCCGGCGATTACCAGGATGACGAGCGCAAGCAACGAGAACAGCCCGGCGCGACTCTTGCGGCGTGTGAGGGGGCGCACCACGCCATAACCCAGAATGCGCGGCCGCGCGGCTTGCGGCGATAGTGAGCCGGTCAGGCTGGGCGAATGGCTCCGGCGCGATGGGTGGACCGGCGACCGAGGAGGCGAACCGCTGGATGGGAATGCCAGACGCGCTCTCAGCGAACGGTGGAGCGGATAGCACTGATGCGAGGAGCGCGCCACAGCGGGGGCAGCGCTGATCTTCCGCTCGCGCCGCCGAGCCGCAGCGCGGGCAGCGCGCAGCCTGTCTCTCCGCCATCATACGCCTCCTAGCGCCATATCCGGCGCCGAAGCGCAGTATAGCGGATGGGGCACGTAGTAGGGCAAAAGTGACGCCCAGGAGTCTCCCAACCGAGCGGCAAAATGTCTTGAACTGGAGGCGCTGGTCGCCTTTTGCGTCACATCACTATATTTTGTATAGTCTCATGCGGCGCGTTGCGCTATGGGATTCACACGAACAGGCGTTGTGGCATAGGAAGGCACTGGCAGGATGCGAGTTGGATTGCAGGTCAATAACTTCACGTGGCCGACCGGGCAGGCGCGACTGGGCGAGGAGTTTGGCGCGATCGCCGAGCGAGCTGAGCGAGCCGGTTTCTACAGCCTCTGGGTGATGGATCACTTTTACCAGATCGGCAATCTTGGCCCCGCCGAGCATGAGATGCTCGAAGCGTATACGACATTGGGGTTCGCCGCTGGGCGCACCAACCGTATCAAGCTCGGCTCGCTGGTGACTGGCGTGACCTACCGCTACCCTGGCCTTCTCATCAAGACGGTGACGACGCTTGACGTACTCTCCGGCGGGCGGGCGTATTTCGGCATTGGCGCGGCCTGGAACGGGCAAGAGCATGAAGGTCTTGGTGTACCGTTCCCGACACCAAAGAGCGCTTCGAATGGCTGGAGGATACGCTCCAGATCGCGCATCAGATGTGGTCCGGCGAAGATAAACCCTTCGAGGGGAAGCGCGCGCATCTAGGGCGCACGCTCAACTCGCCACAGGCCATCACGAAGCCGCACCCGCCGATTCTGATTGGTGGCACAGGCGAACAAAAGACGCTGAGGTTCGTCGCGCAGTACGGCGACGCCTGCAACCTCTTCGCGCGCATGGGCGACGACATCCTCAAGCAGAAGCTCGACATCCTGCGTGGGCACTGCGAGAAGGTGGGTCGGCCCTATGAGGAGATCGAGAAGACCTCGCTCGATCACATCCGCCTGAGCCGCGATGGCGTCAAAGAGACGCTGACGCCGCCGCAGGTCGTCGAGCGGTTCGCACACCTCGCGGAAATGGGCTTCGATCAAGGCATCATCAGCCTGTCGCGCCCCACCGATCCTGAAGCCTTCGAGCTGCTGGGCGCGGAGATCATTCCCGAAGTTGAGAAGATACGGCCCGCTGGCCGCTAGATATGCGCTAGCGCTTGCGCGGCGAAGAACCTACAAGCGCTGGGGCTTTGAGGATTCACGTATGACGCTAAGTGACGCCGTGCGCGCCTTTCTGAAGGAGAAGCGCTTCGCCGTGCTTGCCACGATCAACGCGGACGGCGCGCCGCAGCAGACGATCATGTGGTACGAGTTGCAGGGCGACGAGATCATGATGAACACGCGCGATGGGCGCGTGAAGGTTGGCAATTTCCGCCGTGACCCGCGCGCCTCCATCTGCGTGGAGGATGGCGAGCGCGGTGTCACGATCCAAGGAACGGCGCGGCTCGTAGAGGACCCTGAGACCGCGCAGGCCGATATCCGCCGCCTCGCCGTGCTCAACCACGGTCCGGAAGAGGGCGACGCGATGGCGGAAAACACCTTCGCCAAACAGCGACGCCTGACGATCCGGCTGCCTATCGAGCATGTCATGCCGCATGGGTTCGACGAATGAAAGTCGTCGCGCTCTCCGGCGGCGTCGGTGGGGCCAAGCTCGCCCATGGGCTGTATCAGGCGCTCGAGCCGGACACGCTCACGCTGATCGTCAACACCGGCGACGATTTTGATCACTATGGCCTGCGCATCTGTCCCGACCTCGACACGGCGCTCTACACGCTCGCGGGAATCGCCAACGAGGCGACGGGCTGGGGCGTAGCGGACGACACCTGGACAACGCTCGACATGCTGCGGCGTTACGGCATGGACGCCTGGTTCCAGGTGGGTGACCGCGACTTCGCCACGCATATCCTGCGTACCGAACGGCTGCGCGCAGGGGCGACGTTGAGCGAGGTCATCGCGGAGCTTGCCTCTGCGCTCGGAGTACATGCGGCGATCTTGCCGATGGCGGATGAGCCGGTACCGACGATTATGCGGACGCCGTCGGGCGAGCTAGCGTTTCAGGATTACTTCGTGCGCAGGCGACACGAGGATGACGCGCTCGGTGTGCGTTATCAGGGCGCTGAGTCGGCTCAACCAACCTCGCCAGCGCAGAAGGCGCTGGCGGAGGCCGACGTAATCCTTCTCTGCCCCTCAAACCCGTTTGTCAGCATTGGACCGATCTTGGCGGTTGCTGGCATGCGCGACCTCATGCGCTCCACTAACGCGCCGCGTGTGGCGGTCAGCCCGATCATCGGCGGCAAGGCGCTCAAAGGCCCAGCGGACCGGATGCTCGCCACGATGGGACACGAGGTTTCGGCCTATGGTGTCGCGGCGTGGTATGGCGATCTGCTCGACGGCATGGTGATCGACGAGCAGGACGCCGCGCAGGCGTCGCGCATTGAGGCGCTGGGCATGCGTACGCTAGTCACGAACACGGTTATGGCCAGTGTCGAGGACCGCGTCCGGCTGGCGCGCGACGTGCTACAATTCGCGTCGGGCCTGCGGGCATCTGGTTCATCGGCGTGAAACTGGCGTGAGGCAGGAGCGAGATTGATGGGAATCGACGCGCTGATCCCCTTCAAAGCGCTCGACCAGGCGAAATCGCGGCTGGCGGGCGCGCTTCAACCCGCAGATCGTCGCGAGCTGGCCCGCTGGATGGGCGCACGCGTGGTTGAAGCGCTGCGCGAGTCAGGCGTCGTTGATCGCATTGGGCTGGTTGGAGCCGATCCTGTCCTGGCCGGGCGCTGGCGCGGTGATCCACAGGTCGTTACGATTCGCGCCACGGGTCTCAGCCTGAATCGCGATCTGGAGACGGGGCGCCGCTGGGCGCAGCGCCAAGGCGCCGATGCGTTGCTGGTGGCGCTGGGCGATTTACCGCTGCTCACTGGCGCCGCTGTGCGCGAGATGGTCGCGCTGGCTGGAGCGCCGTCGCATGCGCAGGCCGTCGTGATCGCGCCGGACCGGCGCAAAGACGGCACGAATCTGCTGTTGATTGCCCCGCCCGACCTGCTGGCGTTCGCCTACGGGCGACATAGCCTGGCGCATCACCTCAACGCCGCACGGCGAGCAGGCGCCGAGCCAGCGATCTACCGCGCCGAGGAGACCGGGTTCGATGTGGATACGCCAGCCGACCTGGCGCAACTGGTCGCGCGTGGCCTGTGGCCGCTGATCGCGCATGAGCTGGTGACAGGAGAAAGCGACGCGCATGGCGAAACCGGTTAACTCCGTGCAACTGATTGGCCTGAACGAGGTACCAGAGGTCGCGCCCGGCATGGACCTGGCGCAGATAATCCTGGACGCCGCCCGCGCCGACGATCTCACCTTGCGCGACGACGATATCCTGATCGTCACCCACAAGGTCGTCTCGAAGGCCGAGGGGCGTCTCGTCGATCTGCGCGACGTCGCAGCCATCCGATCTGGCGCGGCGCTTCGCCGAGCAGTGGGGCAAGGACGCGCGCCAGGTCGAGGTTGTGCTGCGCGAGAGCGCGCGCATCGTGCGCATGGATCGCGGCATCATCATTTCACAGACGCGTCATGGATTCGTCTGCGCCAACGCCGGCGTGGACGCCTCGAACGTCGCGGGCGAGGAGATCGTCTGCCTCCTGCCGCGTGGACCCCGACGCCTCTGCCGCCGGACTGCGCGAGGCGATTCAGCGCGAGATCGGCGCCCGTCCTGCAGTCATCATCACCGACTCGTTCGGGCGGCCCTGGCGCAAGGGCATCGTCAACGTCGCCATCGGCGTCGCTGGCATCCAGCCGCTGGTAGACTATCGCGGCCAGCCGGACGACCATGGGCGGGTGATGAATGTGAGCGTCATCGCCATCGCGGATGAACTGGCTTCAGCGGCGGAACTGGTGACGGGCAAGTTGGGCCGCTGCCCGTTCGTCGTCGCGCGTGGCTATGACTCGCCGGGAAAGAGCGACGAGGGGCGCGGCGCCGATTTGCTGATGGACGTGAGCATGGACCTCTTCCGTTGACACTCCCCAAAAGGGGATGCTCGGTTCTTCGCGGTAGCCTACGCTACGCCTCCCCGAAGGGTCTGCCCGGCCCGTTCTATGTTCCTGGCGGCGTTGTGGTCCCGATGCAGGCTGGTCCCGCAGTCCGGGCAGGAGTGCCAGCGGACGGATAAGCCTTTCGAGACGATGACCCCACAGCCACTACATCGCTGTGAGGTATAGGCGGGGTTGACCGCAATAACCCTGCGACCGGCGCATGCTGCCTTGTCCGTCAGGATGATGAGGAACGCGCCCCATCCCGCGTCTTGGATGCTTTTCGCCAGATGGTGATTCTTCACCATGTTGGCAGGTTGGAGATTCTCGTGATAGATCGCGTCGTTCTCACGAACGAGTTGGAGCGCCGTCTTGTGGTGAAAGTCGCGTCGCTGGCGCTTCACCGTCTGATGCGCCTTCGCCAGCAACGTGACCGCCTTGCGCCTGCGATTGCTCCCTCTCTTGCGACGGGAGACCCGCCGTTGCGCCGTTTTCAGCGCACGCTCAGCCTTGCGATACCAGCCAGAGTGAAAGATGCGTGTGCCATCTGAAAGCGTGGCGAAGGCTTCTATGCCCAGGTCGATCCCCGTCTCCTGTCCAGTGGGCGGCAAGGGCTGCACGGGTACATCGGCACAGGAGAAGCAAACATACCACCCGTCCGCTTCACGCGAGATCGTGACCGTCTTGGGGGCGCCTTCCAGTGGGCGCGACCAGCGCACCGCGATGCGTCCGATTTTGGACAGGACCAGGAAGCCGCCGTCCAACCGCGCGCCGCCATGCTCGCCCACTTGTGGATAGGTGAAGCTGTTGTAGCGGTCGCGTCCGTGAAAGCGCGGATAGCCCGGCGTCTGCCCCTCGCGCAGACGCCGGAAGAACGCCTCGAAGGCGCGGTCTACCCGGAGCACGACATCTTGCAACACCTGGCCATTGACCTCGGCATAGTCTGGCATGGCCTCCTTGATGCCGGGCAATTCCGCCTTCTGCTGGTAAGTAGGTAACACTGACACCGCGCAGGCGCCACGCTTCCCGACGTTCGCCCACCGCAGCATTGTAGATGTGACGGCACAGCAGCAGTGTCCGCCCAAGCGCCCGCTCCTGTTCAGGTGTGGGGGTGAGTTTGTACTGGGAGGTTTTGCGGATACTCTGCGGTTCCATATCCACCTCTTCTGCCCGATAGGCACGAAAGCGGCCACGATCAGGACCATTGCAGGACCATCGTGGCCCTGCGTCCCGGCTACGCCTGGGCTACAGGCCACCTGGCTTTCATCCCCAGAGCGAAAGCAAGAGAACCTCAGTTGGAAATTGCGCTAATCGGTCAGCGCAGGGCAGGCGCCTCGCCTTGCGTCTCGGCAAGCAGCTCCGTCGCGGTGGCGAGGACGATTTCAGGCGTGATCGCGTTGAGGCAGGCGAAGCTGTAGCACGAGTTCACCCTCCATATAGGATCATTGCCGACGAAGCGGAAGCAGGGGCTGCACGCCAGATTTGAGTGGACGACACGTGGCGCAGGCGCTTTCGGGCTGGCGGGCGCGAACTCGACCCAGTCCGACGGGCCAAAGATGCCAACGGCGGGCGTGCCGACGGCTCCGGCGATGTGCAGTGGCGCCGAGTCGTTGCCAATGTAGAGCGTCGCGCGTTCGATCAGCGCGGCGGTGACTTTGAGCGATGCGCGCCCGGCGAGTACGTGCGCGTTGCGTTCTACCAGGGCCGCCGCCTCGGTCGAACGCGCGATGTCTTCCTCCCCACCGATGAAGATCACCTGTGCGTCGTGGCGCTCGACAAGTGCGTTCGCGACCGCCGCGAAGCGTTCCGGCGCCCAGCGCTTGCGCCCATTGAAGCCATCGCCGCCCAGGTGCATCGCGATCAGCGGACTCGCGGCCGCGATGTCTTCCTCACGAAGCAATTCGCGGGCCTGCGCGCGATCTTGCGCGGTGAGGTGGATACGCGGGACGCGCGCCTCAGGGTCGGTAGGCGGCGCGGCGACCAGCGGCGCGAGCGTGCGAAGATACTGATCCACCGCGCGACGGTCTCGCAGCGTCGCGTCTCCACCAGCCAGGAACCACCAGCGCGGTAGGTCCAGAAACATCCGTGGCGTGAATGGGTGAGCGAAGCGGGTTGTTAGCCCTGAGGCGCCGGAGAAGTTGATGATGAGGTCGAAGCGCTCATGACGGAGAGCGAGCAGGGCAGCCAGATAGCGCCGCCATTCAGGCTCTGTGCCTTGGATGGGCGCAAGATCAGCCGGTCCAAATCAGGATTCCCGCTAAGGATTCCGGCATTGCTTGGAGCAACCAGCGCGGCGATCTCGGCCTCGGGAAAAGCACGGCGCAACGCGGCCAGCGCAGGCGTGGCGAGCAGTGTATCACCGATGGGCGAGATGAGTCCAACGAGGATACATTCAGGATTCGCCGGGATGCGTCGGACATCCAGGACCGCCCAGGCGGCCTGGCGATGGTCTCACGTGTACGCATCTCGCCTCGCTTATCTCGTCTCTATCAGCGCTGGCCTCTTAATCCATGATCGTTTCAGGCATGCGCTCTACCAGTCGCCCCTGAGCGCGCGCCTCTCGTTGTTCCTTGCGGCGGAAGTAGACCCACAAGAACATTGACACGGCGCCAGTGGCTCCAACGAAGATCGCTAGCAATACGACCGCAACCGAGACCATTCCTGTTCTGTCGGCGGCGTAGCCGATGATCAGGATGACGGGAATGGTGATCGCGTTCAGCGCCATGATTTGCAGCGCCAGCACACGTCCCTTGATGTAATCCTCGGAGAACTCCTGCATCTTCGCCTGCGCGGGCACGTTGATGAAGTCCAGCGCGACGCCGAGGAAGAAGGTCAATATCAGTATCAGACCGATATACCCTGGGTCGCTTCGCAGATGTTATGCGGCCACGCGGTTACGGCGAAAAGCGAGTGAAGGCGATGCCTAGTGCGCAGACGACGACGAGGATCATTCCTGCGCCGACGAGGCGCGTGTAGCGGAAACGGCGCGCGATGCGTGGCGTGATCGCGGCCCCGAGCACCAGGCCAATACCCGCCGGAATAAAGACCAGCGCGGCAGACTGCGGTGGTAGGGTGAAGTAGTAGAAGACGAAGGTTGGCGCGATCATCGCGATCACCGCCGTAACGACTCCGGCCAGAGAAAGCTGGAACAGGGCGATGGTAAGCAATGGGCGTGTCACGACGTAGTGAATTGTCTGGCCAATCGCGCCCCACATGTCCGCCCAGGGTCGCTCCGGCCGCTGGTTACGCCCGCCCGACTCACCTGGCAGTGTGCGCAGATCCTTCGCTGGTATCCGGCTGATGAGCCAGACACAGACGAAGTAGAGCACCGCGATCACCAAGAAGAGCGTCTCAGCGGGATATTGTGAAATTGGGCGCGGCAACAATGGCACGGTGAGCAGGACGAGTGGTCCGATGATGATCAGACCGAGCGCCTGCGAGATGGTAAAGGTGATATTGAAGAGCGCCAGCGCGTTCATCAGCGATTTGGGCTTGACGAGCTTGGGAATCGCCGCGCCCTCCGCTGGGCCGAAGAACTGACCGACCATCGAGATAAAGAAGGTCAGCGCGTAGATCGGCAGGAGGTCCTTCCGGTCGAACAGCAGGAATCCCACGAACGCCAGTGAGGCGAAGTCCACGCAGAATGTTGCTGACGAGCAATACGCCACGCCGGTCCAGCCGGTCCACCATCACGCCAGCGGGCGCGCCGATGAGCAGGGCCGGCAGGCTGAATGCGACGATGGCTCCGGCGGTCGCGGTCAGGCTCCTGGTCTCAGTCGCGATGAGCGTGATGAGGCCGTAGTTCGCCGCATTCATGTTCGTTTGCGAGATAATTTGCGCCGCCCACAGTCGTAGGAACTTGCGGTTTTGCAAGACTTCCTTGTAGCCAGCGCGGCCCTCGGAATCGACTGGATCGTGGCGGCGCCGGTGGCTCGGGGGCGAGAGGAGCCGCGCCGGAGATAGGCGCCTTCTCGCCAGCCAGCGCGCCCATCATTGGCCCTGCCGTCGTCCGTTGAGGGGCTTTGGGAAACGACTGATCGGCCGGCTCGGCTCGCAATCGGCGATCCGACGGTCGCTTCTGTCGCGGGATCGTGTCACCGCCCCGGTGGACTCTCGCCATCTCGTCGCTCACCCCTATACAGACAGCGCGTCGTCGGCTGGCGCGGCGTCCCGGCTGACAATTGCCTTAACACGCTTCTCGATCTCGGCGCGTGAGAGCATCACCCGGCGTCCGCAGCCCAGGCAGCGCAACCCGACGTCTGCTCCCAACCGGTAGACACGCCATTCATAACTGCCACAGGGATGGGGCTTGCGCAGGCGTACCTGATCGCCAAGCCCCAGATCGGCGAACTTCATCGTTGCGCCTCCTGCCGCGCTTCTAGCGTCGAATGCTCCGACGATCCTTGCGCCACGCCGCCAGCTCTCTCTCCGGCGCTGCTGTCGCTCGAGTACAGTCCTTGCGCGCTAATATACCCTGATACCACATCAGAAACAAGATAGCGGACAGGCAAACCCTGCGCTACCCGCTCACGGATCTCCGTGCTGGAAATGTCCAACTGCGGAAATGCCAGGGTTCGCAGCTTGCCGCGCAGGTCTGGGAGACGCTCGAACACGTCGTCGAGCGCGCCACTGGAATCAGCGCCGGGCCGATGCACGGCGACGATCTCGTCAACGCTCGCCACAACGCCTCTGGGATCGCGCCAGTGCGGCAGATAGAGCAACATATCCCAGCCAAGGATGAGCGCGATCTCGACCTCCGGCCCCCACTGCGTGCGCAACTCGCGCAGGGTATCAACCGTGTAGGATGGCCCAGGCCGCTCGATCTCCAGCGTGAGCCAGGCAAAGCGTGCGTCGCCGACGAGCGCGCGCTCCAGCATCGCTACCCGATGAATAGCAGGCGTCACCGGCTGGCCAAGCTTGTGCGGCGAGACCCCGGTCGGAATAAACCAGACGCGATCAAGCCCCAGACGGACGTAGGCTTCCTGCGCAAGAATGAGATGTCCGATGTGCGGCGGATCAAACGTCCCGCCCAGAATACCGTAGCGTTTGCGGCCTGGCATCCTGAGCCTCACTTCATCGGCGCGCCTGCGTCGGCGCACAATACCCTGCGATTGTCTGCGCGGGCAGTTCCCGCGCCTACTAATCTACGAACCGCCCAGATGGCGGGTTAACAACCATTAGTTCTTATGCGGAACCGCTGACTTCCCTCACATGCTACACGCCCTACGCAAGCGAGCCGCCGTCCCGACTCGTTTCGCGGTTCTATTGGGCTATCCGTTGGTCCCAGTTTCCGCGCCGCGTCCCTCACCCGTTGACGCCAGAGCCAATTGCCGTGACTGCGCCAATAAACGTCCATCGCGCGACCAAACCTCGGCGTCCTCCTCGAAAAATCCTTCCGTCGCCAGCCGCGTCGAGACGGCGAGCAGGTACCAGTCGTCGGGGCGCGCGTTCGTCAGCGGCAGATGCGCGCGGAAGTGAATCGTCAGATCAATCGTCGGCGCGGGAATGGGCGCCGTGAGCCGCGTGAAGATCTGCGGAAACCAGGCGTCGGTCAGCGCCGCGAGGAAGAGCGCGTCCGCAAGGCGTGATTCACACAGGCGCAGCCAGCCGCCGGAGCGCATATCCTCTGACCCGCTGAATGGCGCTGCGCCGAATGCCTGCCGCACCTCGTAGTTGTTCCAGAAGCCTGGCCCCATGCCGGGAGGAATCGGCGTCGCATCTTCTGGATCGGGAGCGTCGGGCATGCGCTCCTCAACGATCTCCAGCCCCGCGCGTGGACGGGCGAAGACCGCCAGCGCCAGCGCACAGAGCCGGCCGCCCTGGGTGAGCCGCGCCGAGAGCGTGGACATCGTTCTGCCCGCACGCTCGACCATGACCGCCACCTCACACGGTCCAGTATCCGGCGGCGCGAGGTAGTGCAGCGTCAGCGAGCGCGGGTCACGGCCCTCGCCTGCCACAAGTTGCAACGCCCGCAAAATCAGCGCCGCGAGGTAGCCACCGTTCGGCCCGCGCTGCACCGACCAGTTGGGACTGATCTCACCACGGAAGACGTTCTTGGCGATCTGTGTCACCGTTGTATCGGTGTCAAAGGCGCTCACAGCAGCGCCTCAAGTTGGTCGAGGTAGCTCCCGAAGAGATCGAGCGCGGCCTGCACTGGCTGTGGTGTCGAGAGGTCCACCCCGGCGTCGCGCAACAACTCGATGCTGTAATCGGAGGAGCCGGAGGAGAGGAAGCGCAGATAGCGGTCCCGCGCAGGCTCGCCCTCGATGAGAATCTGGCTGGCGAGCGCCGCCGAGGCGGAGATGCCCGTCGCGTACTGGTAGACGTAGTACGACGAGTAGAAGTGCGGGATGCGCGCCCACTCGTTCTCGATCAACTCGTCTACGGTGACCTCTGGCGCCGTAGTACTGGTCGTTCAGCCCCTTGAAGATCTGGCAGAGCAGCTCCGGCGTGAGTGACTCGCCACCCTCGGCGCGCGCGTGGGCGTCGCGCTCGAACTCGGCGAAAAGCGTCTGGCGGTAGAGCGTGGTGCGGTAGGTCTCCAGCGCGTGGTTGATGATGTACATACGCAGCGCGCGATCTTCGGTCGTCTTGAGCAGGTAGTGCGTCAGCAGCGCCTCGTTGAGCGTTGAGGCGACCTCGGCGACGAAGAGCGTGTAGTTGCCGTAGGGGTAGGGCTGGGTCTTGCGGGTGAAATACGAGTGCATCGAGTGGCCAAGCTCGTGCGCCAGGGTGAACATGCTGTCCATATTGCCCTGGTAGTTCAGCAGCATGAAGGGATTCGTGCCATAGCTGCCCCAGCTATACGCGCCAGAGCGCTTGCCCTGGTTCTCATAGACATCCACCCAGCGCGCGCCAAATCCCTGGCGCAGCGCCGCGATGTAGTCCTGGCCGAGCGGCGCGAGCGCCTGCGCCACCTGCTCCTGCGCCTCGGCATAGCCCACCTTGTACTCGACCTCTTTGACCATCGGCGACGTAGAGGTCGTACATGTGCAGTTCGTCCAGTCCCAGCAGCCGCTTGCGCAGGCGCAGATAGCGATGCAGGACCGGCAGGTTCGCGTGGACGGTGGTAATCAGGCTGTCGTAGACGGCGACCGGGATGTTGTCCGGGCTCGAGCGCGGCCTGGAGTGAGTCGACTCATATTTGCGGGCGCGCGCGAAGAAGATGTCGCGCTTGACCTGCGAGCCGAGCGTCGCCGCCGAGCGTGTTGACGCAGATCACGGTACGCGCCGAGCATCGCCTCGAAGGCTCCCTTGCGCACGCTCTGATCGCTGGCTCTCCAGGAATTTCGGCACGTAGTTGCCTTGCGTGAGCTGGACCTCCTCGCCGCGCTCGTCTTTGACCTTTGGCAGCTTGAGGTCGGCGTTGTTGAGCATCTCGAAGATGCGCTCGGCGGCGTGAGCCCATCTCGTCGGCCTGCGCCAGCAACGCCTCCATCTCGGCGCTGAGGATGTGTGGCCGCTCGCGGTTGATCTCATCTAGGGCATGGCGATAGACCGCGAGCTTCGGCTCCTCGGCGAGGAAGCCGTCGAGCTTCTCCTGCGGGATTGCCAGGATCTCCGGCGTCATGTACGATCCGGCGGCGTTCATCTCACTCGCGAGCGTCGTGACGCGGTCCGCCAGCGCCTGATACTGGCTCTCGGCGGTGTCCTGGTGGAAGCGCATGTGCGCGAAGACGTAGAGCCGACCGAGGATCTCGCCAGCTATCGTCGCGGCGCTGAAGCGCCTGCAGCAGCGCCTGCGCCGAGTCGCCGAGCGTCCCCTGCCCGGCGCGAATGCCCTCCAGCATGCCCGTGACGCGCTGGAAATCCGCCTCCCATGCCTCGACGGATGGGTAAATTGCCTCCAGGTTCCAGGTATCCTCGACGCGAACCTCGCTGCGTTTGGGCAAGGCGGTAGCGGTGGCCATGGTCTCTCCTCGCATGGTAGATGGGACAGGCGTAGTAAGTATTTGGTAGACAGCGCGTGACGACAGCGCACAGGCGCTTAGGTGGACGCCTCTGACAAGTGTACCGCAGAGGCCGGCCAGCGAGCCAAGCGACGCCGTCACAGGTTATGCAGGCGCAACTAGCCTGCGCGCAATCGGTTGCTCTTTCCAGCCGATAGCTCTTAGCGTGAGTCGCGCTTGTCACTACGACCCCAATGCCAGAGTTTCGTCGGGCGCTTTTGATGCGGCGTCTCGTCAGCCTGCGCCACCAGTGGATCTTCCGCGTTCAGGAAAGCCAGCGCGTCGCGGTCGAACGCCTCTTCGCACTCGAGAATGGGGATATGTCCGACGCCGTGGTAGACGATGTGCTTCGCGCCAGGAATGCTGCGCGCGAGATACTCGCCATTTCCCGGCGGAACGAGCGGGTCGGCGTCGCCGTGAATCACCAGCGTCGGCGCGACGATAGTTCCGACCTGCGCTGAGACATCCTGTGAGAGCGCGGCGGCGAGCTGGCGCTGATAAGTCTCTGGCGTGAAGGGGCGATGCAGCGCCACCTCGGCGACCTGATCGAGCGCTTCGGGATGCGTGCCGATGTAGGCGGGTGACATGATGCGCGAGTAGACGGAGCGCGCGCGCTCATCGGCGCCAACGCCAGTTTGCATTGTCAGCAACGCGAGGACCGACGCCTCCGGCATGATATGTGTCGCGCCGCCTGCCGAGGTCGAGACGAGGATAAGCTTCTCGACCTGATCGGGATGGCGCAGCGCGACATTTTGCGCCACGTAGCCACCGAGCGAGATACCGATCACATGCACACGCGGAATCTGAAGCGCGCGCGCCATACCAGCCACATCGTCCGCCAAATCTGCCACGGTATAGGGCTGGTCTACGCGGTCGCTATCGCCAACATCACGGAAGTCCACCGCGAGCGTGCGATACTCTTTGCCGAAGACAGGCAACTGGTTGCGCCAGCCTTGTCGCTTGGACCCTAGCCCAGTAAGGAGAAAGATCGTTCCCCTGGGCTGCGCCGGACGGACCTCATCGTGGGCCAGGCGTCGTCCGGCGACTTCGACAAAGGATGGGGACGCAAACTCCATGGCGGCGACTCCCTTTAGGCTGGCGTTCGCTTCTGCGTTTGTCGTGGCGCGTGTGGTTGGGTTCGTGGTTGGATAGTACGCCCTGACTGGCTGCCTTCGCAACTGGGGCGAAGAGGCGCGCTACGCGAGATGATGGCTAACAGGTTCCGGTTAGCCGGCATGCGGCGGAATCAGGAAATGTAGTGACGCTGACGCTAGAGCGCGAACGCCGAAAGGCTAATCACGAGAAAGCAGGGTGAGGCACGAGGATCAAGCTGACGAGTGTGTACGTGGATGACCAGGACAAGGCGTTGAAGTTCTACACGGAGGTATTGGGCTTTGCTAACTGGGCACCTACTTGGTAGGTGGAGATCTCTTCACGGGTTGCCAGAAGCTGGACACTTACCCGCTCGGATATCGGCGTGAAGCCCCGTTGTTTGCGCTCTTCTTTAGGCCATGGATGCTTGATCCGGACAATAACCCTCAGATCTTGTAGCATCTGGCGCTTGCGCTCATACGGTAGCCTGCGCAGAAGTAAGTATATAACATCTTCCGTGCTCACCTCATCAACTGCGTCTTTGAATGGGTCTAGGGTTGGATCATCCGGCGACTTGAAATAGGTTGTGTTCAGGTCAATGCCGGTTTCTTCCAGTTCCTCCACAGTTATGCCCAGCAAGTCAGCCGCGTCGAATGGGTCCATGGTCTTGTCCAACTTGCCTTCACCAGCTGCGACAGCGTGCGGATTGTTTGTATCGTAGAACACCCACCGATCCCGGAAGCGGGTCAGCGTCTGTAGTGTCTGCTGATGTCGGGCTGCACGGTCTCTCGCAGGGATGGCGCGTTTGCTCGCTTTCTCCGCATCTGCCTGCTCTTTGTCAAGCTGTTCAAGCTTCGCACGGTACTCATTGAGAGCTGCCTGGTCGGCTTCACCTGAGAGAGCGCTGAGTGACCTGATGATGTCGAGATAAGCGGAGCGCCGCCTCTCAATGTCTTCGAGGAGGTCAAGAGCTACCCCTATCTTGGTGTCTGCCAAATCCACATCTTCCGCAGCGTCTTGCGACTGTGTTTCGGCTTCGTCGGCTAACGCTACAATCTGGTCAGGGTCAGTAATGGCCGCTGCAATCTTACGGAGCACAATGTCATCCAAGGCTCCGAGCTTGGCCAGCAGGTTCTCTGCGCTCAACATGGCTTGTAACTCCTTTGACTTCTCAAGACTCATCTGAAGGTGGCTTGCCGCTGACAACTTTCTTTGTTGATGACATCAGGAAAGAAGCCGTGCGCATGAAGCAGTTGGGCGTCGTCTTCACGATGGCGCCGACGACGGTTGGCCCGACGACGGTCGCCATCTTCGACGACACCTGCGGCAACCTCATCCAACTCACGCAGGTCTGACCATATCTGACCATCGGCGTATTGCTTTGACCCAACCCGACGTCATGGGATACAATGGAATCGAGGTCGTGCTAGGTGGGGAGCCTGGGCTGCCCTGTACCCGAAACGCTCATATGCGGGACTGAATTCCCGCCCGCGGTTACGAGGTAGCCGGCGCTTACGAACTCGAAGGTTATGAGGATTCGGTCCCCGCGCGGCAGATGTCTGCGAACCCCGTCAGGTCCGGAAGGAAGCAGCGGTAAGTGGACCTCTCTGGGCGCCGCGGGATCGCCGGGTCTGAGCTGGAGAGGACCGCGGGGCCGGTGGCTGACGATCAACGGCGGGTGCACGACCATCACCCTTCTTTCTTCCGCTTCTTCGCGCCCGCTAGCGTAGGCCTCCCGGGCGCTGTTTTTCTGGCTCCGGCGCTGCGAGGTTCGCACTCGCTCGAGGCGCCTGTTTGTCGTGGCGCGCGCCGGTGGAACCGGCTCCCTCGTCTTAGATAGCGATGCGGTTTCTCGCGCGTCGTCGCATTCTTCCAGACGCTTCCAGTTGACCGGGGCAGACACATGGCGTCGCAGTCGCTCTACCGCAAATGGCGCTCGCAGACCTTCTCCGACCTCGTCGGCCAGGAGGCGACCGTCCGCACGCTGCTCAACGCCGTGCGCGAGGGGCGGCTGGCGCACGCGTACCTCTTCTGCGGCCCGCGTGGCACCGGCAAGACGAGCGCGGCGCGGTTGCTGGCGAAGGCGATCAACTGCGCGAACCCGCACGACGGCGAGCCATGTAACGAGTGCGTCTCCTGCCTGGAAATCTCCGCTGGCCACTCGCCCGACGTGATCGAGATCGACGCCGCCTCGAATACCGGCGTGGACAATATCCGCGACCTGCGCGAGAACGTGAACCTGCTCGGCAGCGGCGGGCGCTATAAGGTCTACATAGTAGATGAGTGTTTCAGCTATGGAGAACTGGTCACTCTCGCCGACGGGTCGAAAGCTCCGATTGGGAAGCTGGTCGAGACTCAATGGCAGGGTGAGGTGCTGTCCTACAACGAACAGACCGGTAAGACTGAAGCCAAACCAATCGTTCGCCACATGCGCAAGCAAGCTTCGATTCCGGCGGTACGTATCGCCTTTGATAACAACCGCTCGATTGTCTGTACGATCAATCACAAGTTTTATACGCCAAACGGTCAGACTTGCGCGGGGCATCTTGAAGTTGGGCAGTTTGTCTACACCAACCGCGAACGTATTACGCAGCGGCAGCGCGCTGTTGTCATGGCAGCGGCCCTTGGCGATGGGCATGTTGCCCTGACGGGAAGCAAGATGCGCGCTCGTCTGAGCATGAGACATGGCGTCGCTCAGAAAGACTATCTCGACCACAAGATCAGGCTCCTAGGCAATCTTGTTCGCAGTGGACCACACTATGACAATGGGGCAGGCACTTATTCCAAAACAGGAACGTATGCCGCCGCTACATTGAGTCGGCCAGAGATCGCCCAGATTCATCGTGAGCTGTATGGGGACGCCGGTCGCAAGCGTATTACTCGGGCTTACCTGGAACAACTCGATGAGCTTGGACTTGCGCTCTGGTATCTTGACGATGGCTCCCTGGTCACCGCCAATAACAAGTATGAGAGAGTTGGCGGTGGCACGTCGGTTTATCCAGCGACGCGCTCAACATTCAGCACATATTGCTTCGCAGCGGAAGAGGTCGCAGAAACTTGCTCGTGGCTCCAGGAGCGCTGGGGCATCGAGGGTCGCATGAGCGTGACCGCAAAAGGGCCTGTTATCTGGCTGACGCTCGCGGGAACAGCGCGTCTCCATAAACTCATTGCTCCTTATGTCCCACCATGTATGGAATACAAACTCCTTCCCCAATATCGAGGGCAGTTCCAGGAGACGACAGACGACGAAGCGGTCAGTGCATTGGCAGTCAGCGTGGTGAGAGCCGTAGACCCTGTTCCAGCGCCCGACGTTGTCTACAACATTGAGGTTGCTGACAATCATAACTACTTCGTGCGCGACATGCTCGTGGCCAATTGTCATATGCTGACTATCTCGGCTTTCAACGCGCTGCTCAAGACGCTGGAGGAGCCGCCACCGCACGTCATCTTCGTCCTCGCCACCACCGAGGCGCACAAAGTGTTGCCGACGGTCGTCTCGCGCTGCCAGCGCTTCGACTTCCGCCGGTTTTCCATGCAGGCGCTCGTGGACCGGCTGCGCTATGTCGCGGCGGGCGAGGGACTGGCTCTTGAGCCGGGCGTCGCCGAGACGCTGGCGCGCGCGGCCAACGGTGGCATGCGTGACGCGCTAAGCCTGCTCGACCAGGCGCGAGCGTACTGTGGCGATCAGATAGACGCTGAGCGGCTACGCGCGATGCTGGGTTTGGCAGATCCCGCCGCCTTGCGTTCCATCCTTGAGGCGGTGGCCGATCAGCGCGCCGCTGATGCGCTCGACGCGCTCAACGATCTCGTGGCGGCGGGCGCCGACCTGCGCCAGTTGCAGCAGCAGCTTGCCGATGAGTGGCGCGCTTTGCTACTGACGCGCGCTGGCGTGGATGTCGTCCGAGTGATGGAACGCACCGAGGACGAGGCGCGTGCGCTGAACGATCTGGCGAACCGGTTCTCGCTTGACGAGCTGACTGGATGCGCGCGGGTCTTCGCGCGGATGGAGTCGCCTGCGCGTGGGCTGCCGACGCCGCAACTGGCCCTGGAGTTGCTACTGCTGGAGTGCCTCGCGGTGCGCCGTAACGGTGGCGCTTCAGTTCAAGCGCAGCCCGTTCAGCAGCGCCCCCCTGCGCCTGCCGCGCCACCGAGAGCTCAGTCGTCAGCCGCTTCTCAAGCGTCTCAGGCCATGCCAGCGCCAACATCGCCTGTTCCAGTTGAACTGGATATGGAGGAGATCGCACACGCGACCTGGGAGGATGAGAGCCAGGTTGCCGAGGTGACGCGCTCCGCGCCAGTCACATCTTCCTCAGACCCACGCCAGAGCGAGCCGCTAGCAGCGCCATTGCCGTCCACACCAGAGCAGAACAGCGCCAGCGCATCCGCCTTGCTGGAGATCGCGCAACGCCGCTGGGCGGACGTGCGCAAGGTCTGCAAATCGCGCAGCCCCAGCGTCTCCGGTCTGCTCAGTTCAGCGCGCCCTGTTTCGCTAGAGTCCGGAGCGCCGCCGACCATCGTCCTCCAGGTAGATTTCCAGTTCCATCTCGAACAGTTGCGCGATCCAACGCGGCGGCAGACGGTCGAGTGGGCGTTGGAGCAGATCGTGGAGGAGCCAGTCCTCGTGCGTTTCACCCTGTCGTCCGATTCCGCCGCGCCCCCGCCGGCCAGCGGCGCGCCATCTGGGCGTAATTCCTCGTCTGGAATCCCTCCACACGCCAATGGCGCTGGCGCGAATGGATCGCATGGCGCGAGTGCGACGAATGGCTCACATGGCGCCCGCCATACGAACGGGAAGCACGGCGGAGAGCCGCCACTGATGAACCTCGTGCGCGAGTCGCCGACCTCTCTCTCGCTAGAGGATGAGGCGCGCGCCGATCCCGTCGTCCAGGCGTTGCTGCGGTCCGGCGCCAACCTCCTCGACGTGCGCCCGATAGATGACGGCGCATCCAGCGATACTGCGCGCGAGTCATGAGCCAGAACGCCGCCGCGCATCTCTTGCTCGATCTGCGCGCTGGCGGTGAGGCGGCGCAATCTGCACGGCAAATCATCTCTGCCGATACTTCCATACGCGCTGAAGTCACGCGACTCCTCGCTGGATCAGTCACGCCCGCCGACCACGCATTGGCTGGCTGGCTCCTGCGCACCGAGACAGAAGCGCTTATGTCTACTGGATCGGGTGAGAGTGAGGCGCTGTACACGCTCGTCGCGCTCGTGGCGCGTTTCGCCGACCCACACGACGCGCTGCTGATCTGGCGGGCGCGGCAGGCGACGCCTGAGACGCAGTCGGGCGTAGATGTCGAGCAGATGGCGCGCCTCGGCCTAGATGGCGTGCGGCGCTATCTGAGCCGGTTGCACGACGAGAACGGCCCAGAGGCGAGCGAGGCCGCTGTGGCGCTGGCCTGGCTGGATGAGGGTGAGCGCGATGGCGCCTTCGCCGATCTGGCCGGCTATTTCGCCTGGTCCGACGAGCGCTTCGGCATTACGGTCTCCGGTCCAACGTGACGCATCGCAGGTCCCGGGTCGCGGGGCGAGAACGCCGATTGACGGCGGCTGCCGCCTCCGCAGCCTCAACCGGCTCCACGACAGGCGCGCGCAGTGGCAAGGATAACCTCAAAAGCCACCTGGAATGTAGTGATCAGTCGCCAGTCATGGGGCTCGCGCCCTCGCGCCGTCGCTCATCAAGCGTACGCAGCAGCTCGAGCGCGGGAACGGCTGCGAGGAGCAGCGCTTTCTCCTCGGGTTGAAGGAGCTCGATCAAGTGACCGAATGCCTGCGCGGTTTCCGCGCGGCGCGCATGGAGGTATCGCCGGCCTTCCTCGGTGAGGGACGCCAGGACCACGCGCTGGTCTCCGACATCTGGCTGGCGCTCTACCAGGGCCCAGCGCTCAAGCGTTGATATGAGCGCGGTCATCGACGGTTGGGTTATTCCCTCAATCACAGCCAGATCGGTGATACGCCGCGGCCCACCGCGCTCCAAGGTCGCCAGCGTGGATGCGGCAGTCAGGCTAATCTTTCGCGTCGTCCTACGAACCGCAATCGCGGTCAGCAGCGTAAGGGCGTCTGCGGCGCGGTTGATCTTTTCGTTCTGCGCTGCATTGCGCGCGATGAGCGTTTCGTCCATTGTGTCCACCTTCTACCTGGCTTCCCTTGACCGCATTGTGTACATACACTACTCTATATAGAGCATTCTATGAAAATGCGCCCTGACATGTCGCTTGTGCTGGCGCAATCGGCGTCTACCGAGTGCGCTGGCATCCTTCAGGCGATGAGCTCCAATGTTGATCGCTTCGCGCATCTGGCGACATTCCCCGCCGTGGCGAATGGAATCATGTCACGGCCCAAGCTCGAAGGAGCAAATCCGCGTGGAGATCACAGCGACTGATACTGTCCAGTCGGCCACACGTCTGCGACGCTCGCAACGTCCCGTGGGGCCATCCTACAAGTGGATCGCCCTCTCGAACACGACGTTAGGCGCGCTCATGGCGACGATCAACTCAAGCATCATTTTGATCGCGTTGCCAGCTATCTTCAATGGCATTGGTATCAATCCGCTTGGTCAAGGCAATTCTGGGTATTTCCTCTGGCTATTGCTTGGCTATAGTGTGGTGACCGCGACGCTGCTGGTCACCTTCGGCCGTATCTCCGACATTCTTGGGCGCGTACGCCTCTATAATCTCGGCTTTGCGATCTTCACCCTTGGTAGTCTCCTCTTGTTCCTCACGATTGGGTCCGGCCAGGTCGCCGCCACGCAGCTCATCGTCTTTCGACTGGTGCAAGGCGTCGGGGCGGGTTTCCTCTTTGCCAACAGCACGGCGATTCTGACCGACGCCTTCCCGCCGCGCCAACGAGGGTTCGCGCTTGGCATCAACCAGGTCGCGGCGATTGCTGGATCATTCATCGGTCTGCTGCTCGGCGGTGCGCTAGCAGTGATCAACTGGCGTCTAGTGTTCCTGGTCAGCGTGCCCATTGGTCTCTTTGGCACTATGTGGGCCTATCTGCAGTTGCGCGAGACTGCGACTATTCGCGCCCGCCAACGCATTGATTGGCTCGGCAATCTCACGTTCGCCGCCGGGTTGACAATTCTCTTGCTCGGCATCACCTCCGGCATCGAGCCATACAATTCCTCTCCAGTAGGCTGGAGTAATCCCCTGGTGCTCGGCGCCATCGCCCTCGGCGTCGCGCTCTTGATCGCCTTTGTCTTTATCGAACTCCATGTCCCCGATCCGATGTTTCGCATTGAGCTCTTCCGCATCCGCATGTTTTCTGCGGGCAACCTGAGCGGCTTCCTTTCCGCGCTTGCGCGTGGTGGCTTGCAGTTCATGCTGATCATCTGGTTGCAGGGCATCTGGTTGCCGTTGCATGGCTACAGCTTTGAGGAGACGCCACTGTGGGCTGGAATCTACATGGCGCCTCTCCTCGTAGGTTTTGTTGTGATGGGTCCGGTCGCAGGCTGGCTTTCCGACCGCTTCGGCTCGCGCTCGTTCGCGACAGCGGGCATGCTGCTCCAAGCGGTGGGGTTCGTTGGCCTGCTCTTGTTGCCAGCGAACTTCGACTATGCGCCATTTGCCATCCTGCTGTTCCTGTTGGGCGTCGGATCAGGCCTCTTTGCTGCGCCGAACACGACCGCTATCATGAACAGTGTGCCACCCGAAACTCGTGGCGTCTCATCGGGCATGCGCGCGACGTTCCAAAACGCCGCCTCGGTCTTTAGCATCGGCGTCTTCTTCAGCATCGTGACGCTGGGGCTGGCTTCGGCGCTGCCGAGCGCGCTGTTCTCTGGACTGACGCGTTACAGCGTTCCGACGGAGTTTGCCCATCAGGTCGCAAGCCTGCCACCAACGGCCGCCCTCTTTGGCGCGTTCCTGGGCTATAACCCGATCGCGGCGCTGATACCGCCAGACGTCCTTCACGCCTTACCGTCTGCGGATCAGGCGGCGCTCCTGGGCAAGACCTTCTTTCCCCAGCTCATCTCCTCGCCGTTCATGACCGGGATGCATGCGGTGTTCCTCCTTGCGGCCGTCATGTGCGTTGTCGCCGCGATCGCCTCATTGCTGCGCGGTGAGGCGGTGATTCATGGGAGCCATGAGTCGGCTGGCACGCTGCCCGATGGCGCCGATCCCGCGGTGACGCTGGAGACGACGGTGTTGGAGCCTGCAGACGACGTCAGTCTGGATGGCGCAGACGATACGGATGCGCCATCGCATGGAACGGCGACGCCGTAAGGGCCTATAGGCAGTAATGGTATCGACAGCAGCCTACGCTTGGGAACCTCAGCCGTCGCTATGCCTGCTCCGCGTGGTACAATAACAGGAGTCGCCTGGCCTTTTGGCAGGCGAGGGTTACAGGGGGGCCGCACATGCGACCGCCCTATTATGCTGTGCGCGAGAGGTCGCGTTGGGCTTGCGGGAGGCGCAGAAGATGAAGCTGCTCGCGGGGCTGGGTAATCCCGGCCAGCGCTACGCCCGCACGCGCCACAACGCCGGCTTCGACACGGTTGACCTGCTCGCCGCGCGTTTCGGCTTGGCCTGGGATGCGCGCCGCAGCCGGGCGCTGCTTGCCAGCGGAATGCTCGACGCGGAGAAAGTCTTGCTCGCCAAGCCACAGACCTACATGAACGAGAGCGGCCTGTCGGTTGCGGAACTCACACGCTTTTTCAAGCTCGATCCGGCGACGGAACTGCTGGTGATTTGCGACGACCTCGACCTGCCGTTGGCGCGCGTGCGCATTCGCGGGCGTGGCGCGGCGGGTGGACAGCATGGGCTGGAGTCTACGATCCAGCAGCTTGGCTCGAACAATTTCGCGCGCATCAAAATTGGCATTGGTCGTCCGGCGCAGGGGCGCGACGCCAATGTAGATTTCCTGTTGAGCAAGCCAACTGGCGACGAGCGCATCGCGCTGGACGCCGCCATCGAGCGCGCTGCTGAGGCCGCGCTCTGCTGGGTACGCGAGGGCGTCGAAGTTGCGATGAACCGCTACAACGCCGACGTTCCCGTACAGAACTAAATCCCTTCACTGGAGCAGAAGATTTGGCGCTACATGGTCTCTTACCCTTACTCATCGCGCGACCGGAGTTCAAGCGGCTGCGCGATCTGATCGCATCTGGCGCCTCGACGCCGCTGATCTCCGGCGTCGCCGAGGTCGCGCGTCCCTACGTGGTCGCGGCCCTCGCCGAGGATGTGCGCCGCCCTATCCTCTACGTCGTGCGTGATGACGAGCAGGTCGGGCGCATCACCGAGGCGCTAAGGATGCTGCTAGGCAAAAATGCCTCTGTGCTGCCGTATATCGAGAGCGACGCGCTGCCATACGAGCGGCTGATCCCTGACGCGCAAGGCGCCAAGTCGCGTATGAATGCCTTGGCAGCGCTGCGGCGTGACGAGGGCGGGCTGGTCGTCGTCTGCTCGGCGCGGGCGCTCACCCAGCCGGTGATGCCGCCGGAGACCTTCGTTGGCGCCACGCGCGAGCTGCGCGCCGGAGAGCGGATGGAGCCGCGCGACCTGCTGGCGACGCTGATCGGGCTGGGCTATGAGCCGGAGGTTGAGGTAGAGGAAGTTGGCCAGGTGGCGCATCGTGGCGGCATCGTGGACTTCTTCCCACCGGCGCTGGAGCGCCCAGCGCGCGTCGAGTTCTTCGGCGACGAGATCGAGTCGGTGCGCACGTTCGATCCGGTCACACAGCGTTCGCTCAACCCGCAGGAGGCCATGCTGATCTCCCCGGCGCGCGACGCCCTGGCGACGAACGGACCAGCAGGCCGCCGAACAGCTTGCCAAACTGAGCCTGATCGGCCTGAATCCTGATGCGCGGGTGCGCTGGCAGGGCGACCTCGAGGCGCTACGAAGCGCGCCAATCGTTCGCCGACATCGCCTTCTACATGCCCTGGCTGCACGAGCCAGCTTCCTTACTCGACTACCTTCCCGAAGACGGGCTGCTGGTCCTACACGATGACGCGAGCGTGCGCCAGACCGCCGAGCAGCTCGCCGAGCAGGGCGAAGAGGTGCGCGAGCGGCTGGAGCGCGAGGGCGAGAATCCGCCTGGCTTACGCCCATCGTTCATCTCCTGGGCGACGCTCAGGCAAGAGCTTGCGGACAAGCGGCAGGTGCGCTTCGCCGGTCTGCTCTCAGATGAAGGGATAGATGCGACCCCGGAGGGCAGCGCGCTGGCGCCAGACATGCTCCCGGCGACCTCGTATGGCGGGCGGCTGCGCGCCTTCGCCCAGGACGTGCGCAAGCTGCTGCTCGAGCGCCAGCGGGTCGTGGTAGTGAGCGCGCAGGCGCGGCGCGTTGCCGAGTTCTTCGGCGATGAGGCGTTGCTCGGCCCCAATGGTGTGCTGCTCGTCTCGCCCGCCACTGACCTGCCCGACCCGCCCAGGCGTCGGCTCGCTTGCCGTTGTGCACGGGACATTTCGCCGAGGGCTGGCACAGCCGCCTGATGGCGCTGACCGTCTTCACCGACGCCGAGGTCTTCGGCTGGAGCAAGCGCCGTGGCGAGCCGCGCCGCACGCAGACGCCGAGCGCCTTCCTGGCCGAGGTGCGCCCCGGCGATTTCGTCGTCCACGAGGACCACGGCATCGGGCGCTACGATGGGCTGACCAAAGTCGCCACCGAGGGCGTCGAGCGCGAGTACCTGCTGATCCAGTACGCTGGCACGGACCGGCTCTACATCCCGACCGACCAACTCGACCGCATCACGCGCTACCTCGGCATGGGCGACTCGACGCCAGCCCTTTCGCGGCTCGGCGGCGTCGAGTGGGTACGGGCGAAGCAGCGCGCCAGCGAGAGCGCGCAGGACATCGCGCGCGACCTGCTGCGCCTCTACAGCGTGCGCGAGACCGTGCCGGCTATCCCTTCCCGCCGGATGAGGAGCAGCCGTGGCTGGTCGAACTGGAGGAGGGCTTTCCCTACGAGGAGACGCCCGACCAGTCGCGCGCCATCGCCGAGGTGAAAGAGGACATGGAGCGCGCCCGCCCGATGGACCGCCTGGTCTGCGGCGATGTCGGCTATGGCAAGACCGAGGTGGCGTTGCGCGCCGCCTTCAAGGCCGCGCTGGACCACAAGCAGGTCGCCGTGCTCGTGCCGACGACGATCCTCGCCTAGCAGCACTACAACACCTTCAGCGAGCGCCTCAAGCCCTATCCCGTGCGCGTCGAGCTGCTCAGCCGCTTCCGCTCGGAGAAGGAGCAGAAGGAGGTGTTGCGCGACCTCGCCGCTGGCGTGGTGGATATCGTCATCGGCACGCACCGCCTGTTGCAGAAAGACGTCGCCTTCAACAACCTGGGCCTGCTCGTCATTGACGAGGAGCAGCGCTTCGGCGTGGCGCACAAGGAGCGGCTCAAGCAGCTGCGCACCGAGGTGGACGTGCTGACGCTGACCGCGACGCCGATCCCGCGCACGCTCTACATGGCGCTGGCCAGCGTGCGCGACATGAGCGTGATCGAGACGCCGCCGCAGGAGCGGCTGCCGATCCGCACCTACATCCGCGAGTACGACGACGATCTGATCCGCGAGGCGATCCTGCGCGAGATCGATCGCGGCGGGCAGGTCTTCTTCGTCCACAACCGCGTCAAGGGCATCCAGACGCTGGCGGAGCGGCTGCGGCGGCTCGTGCCGGAGGCGAAGTTCGGCGTCGGGCATGGGCAGATGGCCGAGGACGAGCTCGAGCAGGTGATGCTCGATTTCGCCTCGGGCGAGATCAACGTGCTGGTCTCCACGACCATCATCGAGAACGGGCTGGACATCCCCAACGCCAACACGATCATCGTCAACAACGCCGCACACTTCGGCCTGGCGCAGCTCTACCAGTTGCGCGGGCGCGTCGGGCGCGGGACGCATCAGGCCTACGCCTACTTCGTCTACAACAAGGACCTCAAGCTCACGCCGGTCGCCGAGCAGCGGCTGCGCGCGATCTTCGAGGCGACCGAGCTGGGCGCGGGCTTCCGCATCGCCATGCAGGACCTGGAGATTCGCGGCGCGGGCAACCTCCTCGGCGCGGAGCAGTCCGGCTTCGTCAACTCGGTCGGCTTCGACCTCTACACGCGCCTGCTGGCCGACGCCATCGGCGAGATGCAGGGCCAGGAGCGGGGCGAGCGCGCCGCGCCGAAGCGGTTGTCCGTGACCATCGAGTTGCCGGTTGGCGCGTATATCCCCGACGAGTACATCAACGACCGTACGCTCAAGCTCAGCTTCTATCAGCGGCTGGCGAATCTGGAGCAGCCGGAGTCGGTCGAGGCGATGGTGGCGGAGATGACCGACCGCTTTGGCCCGCCGCCGGAGCCAGTCGCCAACCTGCTGGGGCTGGTGCGGCTCAAGACCGAGGCGGCGCTGCTCGGCTATGAGTCCATCGTCTCGCGCGACAACGAGGTAGTCTTCAAATTGACGCCGACGGTGACGGTGGATCGCATCGGTGTGTACAAGCGCTTCCGCAACGAGGCAAATGTCTCTCTGGGGCAGGTACGCATCCCGCGCCGCCGCTTCGCCGAGGACTCGCGGCGCTGGCTCGCCGAGCTACGTGAGCTGGCCTGGCTGATCGTCGGTCGCGCGCCTAAGCCGGTCGCAACCGAGGACACGCAGCGCGCAGTCTGAGTGATCGGAGCAGTAAAGCTCACGGAGCGAGATGTGGCCTGGCTCGGCGGTATGAATTGCTATGCCATGAACTTGACATATCCGCGAAGCGGCGCACTATACTGTCACGCGCTCATGGAGGAGCGCCGTACCGTGTGGCCGAACGCCACGCAAGGAAAGGATTCGAGACCGTGGACAACCGTGACGACCAGATCCAGCGGAACGATCCATCCACGATGGGTGGGTCTCAGACAACCGGCAGCCAGCGTCTCGCCGATGACATGACCGTCTATGACATGAATGGCGAGAAGATCGGCAAGGTCACAGGGGCCACCACCAGCGCCGACTACTTCACGCTGGAGAAGGGGATGCTCTTCCACCACGACTACTACGTCCCCATGAGCGCCGTCTCGCGCCTCGACCCCGATGGCGTGTACCTCAACGTCGCGAAGGATGATATCAAGAATCGTGGCTGGGACAATCCCCCGCTCGAACGCCGCGAGACATTCGGCGAGCGTGTGAGCGACACCCTCGACCCGAACGAGCCGCGCTCATAGTCTTGCTCGAGATGCACAAAGCCGGTCCTGCTCTCTCAACGGGGCAGGGTCGGCCTCTTTATCGTCTTACGTCACGTGAAAAGGGCCAATTCAAACTCAATAGAGTGTTATGCGGTGCCGAAGCTGAGGCCAAGCTGGCGCAGCCAGGTGCGATAGGCGACGGCGGTGCGATCCGAACGCAGGTGCAGTTCCGCCTGCAGGTCGAGCGGCAGCAGTTCCGGGCGTTGCGACTCGACGACGGGGATATCCTGCCAGGTGATCTTATCCTCGAAGGCGCGGATCTCCTCGTCGGTCTGCTCGCCGTAATCCAGCCCAACGTAAGTCCAGGCGATGGAGACCTCCGGCGAGACCGGCGTGACGGTGAAGTACATGGCGAAGCGCGGCCCCGCCGAAGACTTGACGAAATACGCAGTCAGTGGGCGTAGCACCTTGTAGGTATAGGTAACATTCGCGCCTTGGCCTGAGCCGTCAGGATCGGGCTGCCAGACCGTGATGTCACGCGCGATGACGCCCTCCGGCGTAATCTCCACCTGATAATCGTTGACCTCTGGATAGTTGGGATCGCCGAGCAGGCCGGTATGCACGAAGGGGAAGTGCGTCACATCGAGGAAGTTCTCGATGGCGCGCGGCCCGCTGGCCACATAGTGATATGGCCCGCAGTGAACCTTGCGGTAGCTGGCGTCGTCCCATTCGGGGAAGTTAGGGATGTCACGCTCTGGCTGGCCGAGGCAGACCCAGACCCAATCGTACTTCACCTGCGCCTGATACACCGTCGCCTGCGCCTTGGCGGGCGGCGTCTGCGTGGGATGCGCTGGGAAGCGCACGCAGCGCCCCTCCCCGTTATACGTCCAGCCGTGATAGGCGCAGACCAGCGTCTCGCCCTGCACGCTGCCGAGCGAGAGGCGCGTGCCGCGATGCAGGCAGAGGTCGCGCCAGGCATGAACACGATCACCCACCCGCCACAGAACGATGTCTTCGTCGAGGAGCTTGACGGCGCGCGGCTGGCCCTCTGGAAGCTCAGGGGCGTAGGCGACCACATGCCAATCGTTCAGCAGCACAGGATCGGTCAGCATGGTCTGGCTCCCTTCGGCTGACTTGCGACGAATGATGTCTTCACCTCACCAGGCGATACTTACACCCTACACTGGCCGAGGACCGTCCGCAATCTTTTCGCCGTTCTGTCTCTTTCCTGGTGTGCGCGTTGCCGAGGGGCGTGGTGTGACGTAGACTGATAAGACACGAACAGCGCCGAGCGGAGGAAATGAGCCATGCGGTCGTCTGAGGAGCGCGCGACAGATATCCCAAATACTGCCGGACGGGACGCTCAAACTATCGCGCCCATTTCGGCGACGACGCGCGTCCTCGCGCTGCTCCGTCTCATGCGCCCGCAGCAGTGGGTCAAGAATCTGCTCGTCTATCTTGCGCTGATCTTTGCGCGGCGTGTGACGGACCTGCCCGCAGTCGGACGAGTCACCATCGCTTTCGTCGTCTTCTGCCTGGCCGCGAGCGCCATCTACATCCTCAACGACCTGATGGACCGCGAGCGCGACCGCAGCCATCCACGTAAGCGCTTGCGTCCGCTGGCGTCTGGCGCCGTTACTCCCGTGCAGGCCATTGCGCTCATGGTGGCTTGTCTCGTCAGCGCGAGTATCATCACGGCATGGCTCGCGACGCACATTCCCTTGGTCGGTGACCCCTTCGCGCGCTGGGGCGGGAGCGCCCTGCTCTTCGCGCTCTGCGTGGTGAGTTATGTCGGCGTGAATGTGCTCTACTCGCTCTGGCTCAAGCATGTCGTACTGCTCGACATCTTCCTCATTGCGGCGGGCTATGTGCTGCGCGCGCTGGCGGGCGCCTTCGTGATCCCGGTTCCTATTTCGCCCTGGTTCTATCTCTGCATCACCTTCGGCGCGCTTTTCCTGGCGCTGGGCAAGCGGCGCGCGGAACTGCTGCTCTTGAACGATGACGCCTTCAGCCACCGGCGTAACCTGCGCGAGTACACCCTGCCGCTGCTCGATCAGCTCATCATGATCGTCGTCACCTGCACGCTAATCTCGTACAGCCTCTACACCTTCCAGGGTGAGAACGCCAGCCACGACCTCATGCTAACGATCCCGCTCGTCGTCTTCGGCCTCTTCCGCTACCTCTATCTGATCTACGTCAAATCGGCAGGCGACCGGCCTGATGAGTTGCTCTGGCGTGATCGGCAGATATTCGTGACCATCGCGCTCTGGTTCGGTCTGGCGCTGGCGCTGCTCTATCTCACGCCCAGCCTCTGAGCCGAGCCTGTGAATACCGAGACGCGCTATCGCCTCACGTGACGCCGCTCGCAGAAACGCCTTGGATAGAGAGAAGGAGAAACAGGAATGGCCGTTCACCTTGAAGATGTGACGATAGGGCGAGCGCCGCTCACCGTTCCTTCGCCCGAAGCGCGCTTTCGCCTGGAGCCAAGCCCGCGCCACGTGCGTGTCGTCTTCGGCGGCGAGACCATCGCCGATAGCGACCATGTCCTGCTGCTTCTGGAGCATCGTCGCCTACCAGTCTTCTATTTTCCACTGAAGGATGTGCATAGTGGGGCGCTCGAACGTACAGATCACGCGACCGAGTCTGATCTCAAAGGCACCGCGACCTACTGGACCGTGCGCGCCGGGGATCGTGTCGCCGAGAACGCGGCGTGGAGCTACGATGCGCCTCCGCCCGACGGTCCTGACCTCAAGGGCTATGTGGCCTTCTACTGGAGCGAGATGGACGCCTGGTACGAGGAGGAGGAGCCATGCTAGTCCCTTGGGTCGCGTCTCTCAAGGAATCTGTCAGTGGGACGTGTGTCAGCTCTGTCTAAATTAGTCTTCCTCCTCACTAGTTACCTTCTATTGCTCATGGAATGTGATCTGCTCCGCACGCGTTTGAGCGCCTCGCATTGCCTGCTTGACACCTGCATCTTCGCGATGGGGCCTGAGCAACGCCCATGTTACAATGTGCCTGCTGCCAAGCGTCCATACACGAGGCGCGCGAGTCCGACGACCTACCACCCATCCCATGCTTCACGATCGGGAACGTCGGCTGTCTGGACCTACACCCATCCAGGGGAGCATTCTTTTGTTGTCCGGAAGGGGAATACAGCCATGAGCACCCTAAATACCGCACCCGTCCCCCTGACGCTGGGGGGCATCACCATTGAAGAGCTGTCCCTCATCGCCATCGAAGGCGCACGGCTCGCGGTGGCCGCTGAGGTGGACGAGCGGATCCAGGCTAGCCGGGCCGTGGTTGAGCATGCGCTCGCGCGCGACCAACTCGTCTACGGCCTCACGTCCCAAGTCGGCCATGGACGCGACCAGCGCGTCGACCCAGAAGCCCTTTCGCGCTATCAGGAGCTACTCGTCCGATCTCACGCCGGCGGCGTCGGAGCCCCTTTGCCTGAAGAGCAGGTGCGCGCTGTCATGCTGGCACGTATTGCTGGCCTTGCCCGCGGGGGATCGGGCGTCCATCCTGACGCGTTCAACACCCTCGTCCAGATGCTCAACGCGGGGGTTCATCCAATAATTCCAGAGGGCGGATCGGTCGGGGCGTCTGACATCCCGCACCTCGCCGCGGTGGCCCTCGTCATGATCGGGCGGGGACAAGCGTGCTACCGTGGCGAGGTGCTCACCGGCAGCGAGGCACTCGCAAAGGCAGGGATCGCCCAGTATCAGCTGCAACCGAAGGATGGGCTTGCGCTCATCAGCGCCAACGGGTTCGCGGTCGGGGTTGGAGCCCTTATGGTGCTTGAGGCAGAGCGAGTGGCCGCCCTGTCCGATACGGTGGCGGCGCTCTCCCTGGAGGCAGTTGGCGCGAATCTTAGCCCCTTCGAGGCGGAGGTGGCTGCTGCCAAGCCGTTCCCCGGCCAGTTGGCGGTTGCTCAACATATGCGCGAGCTCCTGGCGGCCAGTTACCTCCACACGCCCGATCGGGCCGCGTCAGTCCAAGACCCCCTCTCGTTCCGCGTCATCCCGCAGGTGCACGGTGCGCTGCGCGAGCAACTCCTCTTCGCGCGGCGCAGTGTCGAAGTCGAACTCAATGCCAGCGACGACAATCCGCTCGTGTCCATCGAGCACGACCGCCTGATCTCGAACGGAAACTTCCACCCCATGGTCCTGGCGCTCGCCTTCGACGCGTTGCGCGTTGGCTTGGCGCACGTTGGCATGCTCTCCGAACGCCGCACGAACAAGGTCTTCTGGCCGCATGTGAAGCGCCTCCAGTCACTGCTGGGAGCGCGGGGAACTGTGGATGCCAGTAGCGCCAGCGGCGCTACCAGCGCAGACGATCACGAGCCACTGGTAGCCCTGCCCGCCTACGCAGCAGCGGCGGTCCTCGCCGAACTCAAGCACCTGGCGGGTCCGGTGACCCTGGAGTGTCCGCCGCTCGACTTGGACGTGGAGGATCACTCCACGTTGGCCCCACTCGCTGTGACGCTGACTGGTCAGGCGCTGCATCATTTAGAGACTATCCTCACGATCGAGGGGCTCATCGCAGCGGAGTCGCTCGCGGTGCAAGAGCCTTTCCCGCAGCTGGGTGAGGGTACGCGGACGACCTACGCGGCTGTGCGAGCAGCCCTCCGGCAAACCGGCGATGAGCCCTCGGCATCTGTCGCGGTCGAGGCCGTGCGGTCAGCACTACGCGGCGAAGTGGGCAAAGGCGCGTAAGTTCGCCTGCAGGAGACCGCACCCAGCACACCGAGTGGATGGCTTGCCATAGAGATGCCCTGGTCGATGGGGCAAGCGCCTCGGTTGGTAACCCATTATCCAAGCGACATCGGCTCGTTCTCCCTCGACGTTGGCTACAACGTGTCCAGGTCGTAGCGCAATGTGATGTATTGTGTTGAAGAGCGTGAACGCGCCTTCGCTCATGCGCGCGACCCCTACAAGTTGATCGACACGCGCCAGAGCGCACGCCATGTGCGCATCGAGCATGCGGGCGTGACCGTGGCCGAGACGCGCCGGCCCCAATTGATCTTCGAGACGGGTCTGCCGGTGCGCTATTACATTCCGACCGAAGATGTACGCATGGATCTCCTGGAGCCGAGCGAGACGAAGAGTCAGTGCGCCTACAAGGGCGAGGCGTCGTACTGGTCGCTGCGAATTGGCGAGCAGGTCTATCCCGATGTCGCCTGGTATTATCCAGAGCCATTGACGTTGGTGAAGCCGGTCGCGGGCCTCGTTGCGTTCTTTCAGGAGCGCGTGGACAAAGTCTTCGTAGATGGCGAGCAGATCGAGCGGCCACAGACGCCATGGGCGCGCTAGACCTGATGCCAGCATACGAATTCTCCTAAACTCAACACTTCGCGAAATTTGGCGTAACATCTCCATATCCTCCGGCGATATGCATACGCGCAAAAGACATACAATGCGCTACACACGGAGGAAACAGGGTCACATGCTCGTGGATGTCGCCAATTCGCCTGATTCCGTAGCGATTCAGGCTGCGCTCGCAACGGAACGGCCGCGCCTCGTCGCGTTCTGCGCGCATGTCTGCGGCTCGTGGGACGCGGCGGAAGACCTGGCGCAGGAGACGCTGCTGGAGGCGTGGCGCGCCCGAGACCGTCTGCATGATGTAGGTGGCCTGACACCCTGGCTGACGGCTATCGCGCGCAACGTCTGTCTGCGCTGGCGGCGCGGCAAGGGCCGTGAGTCAGCCTATCTCGCGCAGGGAGAGGCGCTCTCCGACGCGCTTGAATCGTGGTGCGCCGAGGATGGCGATGAAGCAGCGGAAGTCGTCGAGCGTCCGGAGGTCAGCGCGACACTGGAGAAGGCGCTGGCGACATTGCCCACTGTGACACGCGCCGCTCTGATCGGCAGCTATGTGGACGAGACGCCACAGGCGGAACTGGCCGCGCGGCTGGGGCTGAGCGAGGGCGCGTTACGTGTGCGGCTGCATCGCGGCAGGATGGCGCTGCGCCAGGCGCTGATCCCTGCTAGTGATACCCACGCACAGAGTGGCTGGCAGGCGACGCGCATCTGGTGCCCCTTCTGTGGCAGCCGGCGGCTGGAATACTGGTTGGAGAAAGATACTAGCAGCTACTCCTTCCGTTGCTCCGGTCCCTGCGCCAGCGAGAGCACTATGCTTGGCTCCGCAACTGGCTCTCCGCTCCTCACCCAGTTCAACAGTCCGAAATCACTTCTCGCGCGACACTGCCTCAACTTGGGACCGCTCTATCGGGATGTGCTCATCAGCGGGAGCGGAGTGTGCCCGCGCTGTGGTCGCGAGATCGCCGTCGACCAGTGGCTGCCAGGTGATGCCCTGCCCGCTGGAGAGCTGCTGTACGGGATGTATCTGCATTGTCCCAGGTGCGACCTGCTCGACGGCGGCAGTCCATGGCATCTCAGCCTCGATACCCCAGAGGCGCAGCGCTTCTGGCGGCGGCATCCACGCATGCGCGCGCTGCCCACGAGAGAGATCGAGACTGCTGGGCGACCGGCGCTGGTGATCGGCTACGAGAACGTCACTGGTGGCGAGCGGCTGGAGATCGTCGCCGACCGCGCCACGTATCAGACGCTACGAGTGTATGGGGAGGCGAGCCGATGATCGCCACACTGCGCAACGGGAACTACACGCGGCTCTGGCTCGGCGGCCTCATCTCGCTCATTGGCGACTGGGCACTCAATGTCGGCTTGCCGATCTACATCTTCCTGCTGACCGGCTCCGTCCTCGCGCTCAGCATCACACTGCTCGCGGCCAGCCTCCCGCCGGTCCTCGTTGGCTCGCTCGCAGGCGTCTTCGTGGATCGCTGGGACCACAAGCGCACGATGGTCGTGACGAATGTGCTGCTCGCGCTCGTCCTGCTGCCGCTACTGCTTGTGCGGTCCGCCGATCTCGTCTGGATCGTCTACCTCGTCGCCTTTGTCGCGGGGACGATCGAGCAGTTCTTCCTTCCAGCCCAGAATGCTTTGCTTCCCCGGCTGGTCACGGAAGAGCGGCTGGTCTCCGCCAATTCGCTCATCTCTGTGAGCAGCAACCTCGCGCGTCTGATTGGCCCGGCGCTCGGTGGACTGATTGCGGCGCGCCTCGGCCTGAACGGCATCGTGTTGATAGACGCGATCTCGTTCCTGCTGGCGGCGCTGCTCATCGCCGGCATCGCCTCTCCACGTGCAATTCCTCAGCCACAGCTAGCCACGCCATCCGAAGCGCCAGGCGAGCGCGAAAAGCGTGGGTTGGGCCATGTCTGGCGTGAATGGCTCGCGGGGCTGCGCGTCATCGTTGGTGAGCGCACGCTAGCAGTCTTGCTGACCCTCTTTGCGATCATGTCGCTGGGCGAGGGTGTTTTCGGCGTGCTCTATCCGGTTTACGTCTATCAGGCGCTGCGTGGCGGCGCGCAGGAGATCGGGGCGCTGATGAGCGCGCAGGCGGTCGGCGGCCTGATTGGCGGTCTTCTCGTCGGCTGGGCAGGAGCGCGCATGATGTCGCGCTGGGCGATTGGCGTCTGCGCCGCGCTCTTCGGTCTGATCGATCTGGCGATCTTCAACGCGCCAACGCTGGTTCCCTTCGGGGAATCGCTCGCTGGCGGCGCAGATCGGCGTACCGCTTTTCTGGGTCGTGGTTGGCCTCTTCGTCGCGGTTGGTGTCCCCGGCATCGGCGCGATGACCGGTATGCAGTCGCTGCTCCAGGCGCGCGCACCGGACGCCTATCGCGGGCGCGTCTTCGGCGCGCTGGGCGCGGTCATCGGACTGTTGCGGCTAATTGGAGTCGTCATCGCGGGTCTGGTGACGACCGATGCGAATCTGATCACTGTGCTGAACATTCAGGGGTTTGGTTACGTCGCAGCGGGACTATTGGCGATCCTCCTGCTGCCCGCGCGACGGCCGGAGCCAGTTCCCGCCGTGGCCGTCTCAGCCATTCCTGCGCCGGAGCAACTCCTCGACGACGGGCAGCTCATCGACTGAGGTCACGCGCAGATTCTCGGCATTGCCCTCAAAGCACCTCACCGGAAGGCCGACCATAAGTAGGAGCGCGGCTTCGTCAGGCGGCTCCAAGTCTGGCGCGGCGCGTTGGTAGGCTTCCTGTAAGAGCGCACGCGTGAAGACCTGTGGCGTCTGGGCGCGCGTCAGCCGCTCGCGTGGGACGGCCCCGACGATCACGCCATCGCGCACACGCTTGATCGTCTCCTTCACTGGCTCGACAGGAATAGCGACGCCGCTCTCCTGTGCAATGGCTACGCCCGCCTCGATCAGCGCAGGCGTGACGAGTGGACGTGTGGCGTCATGAATAGCTACGAGCGCGCAGTCATCTGGCAGCGCCCGCAACGCCACCTCGACGCTCTCTCGTCGCCGCGGACCTCCCGACAGAACCGCGACATGTGATGTCTGGCCATAAAGCGCCGCCGCGCGACCAATCTGCGCCTCCCGGACGACGAGCAGGATACGACCGATGGATGGCTCCGTCGCGAAGGCGGCGACGCTCCATGCCAGCAGTGGCTTGCCCACGACATCGCGCCAGATCATTTCGCCATCTGCGCCGGTGGCGACAATGATCGCGCAGACATCGCGGGCGTTTGTAGGCATTCTTGGGCTAGGCGGCGCCAGCACGGCTCATCAGGCCGTACCCGTACGACGGGGGGCCATGCTGGTGGAGGCTTGTTTGGGCTGGGCGAAGATCATGCGTCCGGCGACGGTCTGCAGGACGCGCGTGACCGTGACATCAATTGTGTCGCCCATGTGTGACTTGCCGTTCTCGACGACGATCATTGTGCCGTCGTCCAGATAGCCGACGCCCTGCCCAAGTTCCTTGCCGTCCTGCATGATCTTAACTTCCATCTCCTCGCCAGGGATCAGGATTGGCTTGACTGCGTGCGCCAGCTCGTTGATGTTGAGCACTTTGACGCCCTGCAGGTCGGCGACGCGGTTGAGGTTGAAGTCGTTGGTAATGATCGCGCACTTCCACTGTCGCGCCAGCTTGACCAACTTGGCGTCGACCTCGGGGATGTTTTCCACGTCCGCGTCGGTGATCTCGACCGTCACTGGCGATTCTTTCAACCGTTGGAGCACATCCAGCCCACGTCGCCCACGCGCGCGCCGCATGCTATCGGCGGAGTCGGCGATGTGCTGCAATTCCTCAAGGACGAAGCGCGGTACGACCAACGCCCCAGGAATAAAGCCGGTCTGACTGATGTCGGCGATGCGCCCGTCGATGATCGCGCTGGTATCTACCAGAATGCGCTCGCCTGGCTTGCTCTTGCGCCCGCCAAAGCGCTCGCGTATCTTGCCTCCCTGAATCTCGTCCCGGTCTTCCTGCTCCTCATCTCGTTCTTCCCGTGCGGCGCGTCGCGCATTGCGTCCGGCGAAGGCCATCGAGAAGAGGCGTCCGAAATCCTCCTTGCGCAGCACAGCCGTCGCGATGCCGAGATAAGCGAAAAGCAACGCCGCGAGCGAAGGCAGCCACGTTCCCAGGTTCCAGAACTTCAGCTGCGAGAGCGGAATCGCCAGCAGAGCGGCGACGATCAGCCCGACGACCAATCCGATCGAGGCGGCGATCAAGTCGCTGACTTCTGCGGTGCGAATCTGCTCTCGTGCCCAGCGGGCGGGTTGGATGATGATGAACGGAATAAGTGCAAGCACGATTCCGCCGACAGCGAGAGAGATCAACGCGAGCGCCAGAGCTGGTAACCCAAAGTGATGTCCGTTATCCAGACTCCAGCCAATTCCAAACGCCAGCGCGCTCAGCGCCAGCCATAACGCGAGCTGAAGCGCTCGTGCCCTTGACATACGACCCCCTTCTCCCCATCTCTATCGCCGCCCTCGTGTGAGCAGGCGCGAGAAGAGGATACCAGATTCAGGCTCGCCCGCATACAGCGCCGAAAAAGAAGACCTAGCGAACCTGTTGATGACTGAGAATAGATGACGGTAAACTGATCCCCCTTTCATCCGGCAAGCGCGCGCCAGCGACCCACCTGCGCGAGTCTCTGCGCAACAAGTATAGCGAATCTCCTCGCCCGTCTCCTGTGAGGTTGGTCACAACCAGGCAGCGGGAATGAGAGTAAACGGGTAGATAGAGCTATTATACGCGCAAACTATTGCTCAAGCGCGATTTCTAAAGCTTCTCTCACAGTTCCAACGCGCCGCAGTTCGATCTTCGGTCTCTCGCCCACGCCGGATTCGCTCTCCAGGCCATGCCCGCCGGCTGGCAGGATGCAGCGCTCGAAGCCGAGTTTTTCCGCCTCGCGCACGCGCGCAAGGGTTCGCGTGACCGGGCGCAGCTCGCCGCCCAGACCGATCTCACCCAGCAGGACAGTATTGGGCGTCACGCGTCGCTCAGTGAAGCTGGAGGCCACCGCGACGGCGACGCCAAGATCCACCGCTGGCTCGTCGAGCGTGAAGCCGCCCGCGACATTTACATAGACATCCTGATTTGCCAGCGCCAGCCCGACACGCTTGGTCAGCACCGCCAACAGCATGAGTAAACGATTGCGATCTACGCCATTCGTCGTGATGCGCGGCGCGCCGAAGGCAGTCGTCGTCGCCAGCGCCTGCGCTTCGACCAGCAGCGGGCGTGTCCCCTCCATGCTGACGACGACCGCCGAGCCGCTGTCGCGTCCGCGCCGCTCGGTGAGGAAGATACCTGAAGGGATCGGCGACATCCAGCATGCCGTCGCCGCTCATCTCGAAGACGCCCACCTCGTCGGTCGGCCCGAAGCGGTTCTTGGCGCCGCGCAGCAGCCGGTAGATGTGGAAGCGCTCGCCTTCCAGATAGAGCACCGCGTCCACCATGTGCTCCAGTGTGCGCGGACCCGCGACCGTGCCTTCCTTGGTGACGTGGCCGATGATGCAGATGGGGATATGCAGCCGCTTGGCGACGTGCATCAGCCGAAGGGTGGATTCGCGCACCTGGCTGACGCTGCCCGGCGCGGAGACGATCTGCTCGCTGGCGACGGTCTGGATCGAGTCCACAACGACCAGCTTCGGCATGACCTGCTCGATGGCCGTCACGACCGCGTCCACGTCGGTCTCCGCCAGCAGCAGCAGCCGGTCCGTCTCGATGCCCAGCCGCTCCGCGCGTAGCTTCACCTGCTGCGCCGACTCCTCCGCCGAGACGTAGAGGACCTCGCCTTCATGCAACGCGATGTGTCCCGCCACGCCAGCTAGTAGCGTCGAATTATGCACAATGAGATCGTTGGCGACAAAGTTTGGCATGCCTGCTATCGTCAGGTCGTAAACCTGCTCCTCGCCGGCAGAAGTGATGGTCTTTATCTCATCCCAATAGATATCTCCTTGCGCCAAATTTTGTAAGTAGACGGAAGGATACTTTGCGGAAATAGCTGCAACTGTGGTACGCGCCAGCGGGCCATCCACTCTGCTTCCATGGATAGTGACACCTGTTTGGCGTGACATTTCCTTGTATGACACATTGCCTGCCAACAGCCGCACATGCTCCCAGAACGTAGCTCCCGTTGGAATGGTGTCAAACTGTGTGGAAGAAAGCCTGGGCGATGCGAGCTGCTCGATCTTCGTCTTAGCTTCTTCGCGTCCCCAGATACCTATCTCCCTCAGGAATCGCTTGACCTGATTAACGCCCAGAACCTGAAGCTCATAGGCAGTATAAGGTTTGTCATTGACCCGTAAGGGTCTCGTGCGCAATCTAGCTATGAATCCAAAGCGCAGAAGCAAATGTTGGACATCCTCGGCCAGCCGGGAACTGATCGTACCATAAGAAATGCCCGCCCTCCCGCTTTGGTCAATATGAACAGAGCCATCGCAGGTAAAGAGTGTTCTCAAGAAGACCGCGAGCTGCTTTCGAGGCAGGCGGAAGATCTGCTGTGGTACAGCTTTGTTCTGTGCGCTAGAGAAGCGGAGTCCAACCGTCTCTAAGAAATGGGCGACTGGGGTAATATGTGCGGCACGGTCTCGCGCTGAGGACCCCAGAGTAGTCACTGGTACACCAATTGCGTCGGCTAGGCGCTGCAACTCAACTCGACCCGGCGCCGATCCGCCGCAACTCCATTGAATGAGCATGTTTTGCTTCACTGAAGCGTCTCGCGCCCATTGCGCCCAACTGATGCCTTTTTCAGCACGCGCCTGTCGTAGCGCAATCGCTAGCTCTTGCCGCGCATAACCTTTGTCGGCGTAGGGAATGACAAATCGGTATTGCTTCGCCTGAGTGTTCTTTTTCAGATAAATGCGAAGCGTCATGCCAAAATGCGCAGCAAGGCCAACAAGATCAGCTTCTACCTCTGGTATTGCACTGGTGACGCTTATCTGACTTTTCGCTGATCCGTCAGAGAGAATGTACGCAATCAATTTGACTGCCGCTTCTGGCATAGGTTCAGCGCCGAAAAATGGCAACGCGCGTGGTGCGGCAATGCGGGCGCCGACTGGCAATTGGCCTACAGGACGCCAACCCTCAGGTGTGAAGACAGGGTGACTCGGTGTACAGCGTAATGTACGTCCCAGGCGTGTCTTGACCTCTACTATAGACTTGACGCCCTGGTCATGGAATGTCGTGACTGCTTGCGGCGCCATTTGATGTGTCGCTTCGTTCATTGCCAGGATCGGGCGTGGTGTGTCTGCCCACTCAGTGATTGGCAGGAGCGCGCCAGATACAGGATCAAATACTCGTGTGTTGCCTGCAAGACACTTGCCCACACCCGGTTCCCCGCCGAAGAGGACGAGCGATCCCGGCACCAATCCACCGCCGAGTACGCGATCCAACTCCTGCGAGCCTGTGGGGCGGCGCGCGTCGCGTATCGTCGCCACCTGCGAGAGCGGCGTGGGCGCCGCCTGCCCAGCGCGCGCCAATCCGCTTTTGCTTGCGGCTGCCCTTGCGGACTGGATAACTGTCTCGACGAGCGAGTTCCACTCGCCGCAGTCGGGACAGCGCCCCATGTATTTCACACTCTCGTAGCCACATTGCTGACAGATGAATTTGGTGGACGACTTTGCCATGACCTGGATGCCCTCGAAACAACTAGTGGTACTGCTTGGTCCCAGCATAACATGCGCAGCGCGGCGTGTGAGATGGACTTGAAAAAGGGATTCTATGCGTTATTCCGCCGGGACGAGGTTTGTGCGGAAATAGACACGTAGTCCTCGTCGGCCTTGCCTGATCTCTCTTGCGCCAGAGCGACGGCCTCATCGAACGTCATCGCCTCACCCTCCGCCCATAACGTCGCAAAGCGAGCAGCGCCAACCTGCGCCCGCAGTTCGCCTTCCAACTGCCTGACCATGCCCTGCTCAACGGGAGCGAGCGGAATACCCGTCTGGACGCGCAGGGCGCTCGCCGCACCTAACAGGCGCACAATGGCCTCATCCTGTGTCTGCCGGTCCATCACCTCCGCCACCGCCTCGAAGCAGTCCAGCATTCCCGACAGCGCCCCGAGTCGCTGGTAGCGGTCCAGGCTTTCCTGGAATAACTCGAGGGCCTTCCCCAAATCGCCCTGACACTTCCATATGCTGCCGAGGATGCCGAACGATTGCGCCAGTCCGACCACGTCTGCGAGCGCCTGTCGCAGCTCGATGCTCTCCTCCACCAGGGTCACGGCCCGTTCTAGATCACCGCGCCGCCACGCAACTTGGCCCAGATTGGCGAGCGCACGGGCTGCTGCTCCGCTATTCCCCAGAGAACGCGCATGTACGAGGCTTTCTGCGAAGGCAGAATCCGCGCGTGCGAAATCTTCCAATTGAAAATAGGCGAGGCCGAGGTTGTTGAGCGTGGACGCGACGCCATCGAGATCATTGAGCGCGCGTTTGAGCGTTAAGCTCTCTTCATAGTATGCGATGGCCTGCGTGTAATCGCCCTGGAAGCTGGCGATGCGGCCGAGATTGTTCACGATCTGCGCGGTACCCCTTATGTCTCCCAGCGCGCGGCGCACCCCCAGACATTCGTGATAGAGCTCCACCGCGCGCGCATAGTCGTTTTGGTCCGCAGCAAACACCCCCGCGCCATGGAGGGCGTTGGCGTATGCCGTGCAGCGGGCTTGCTGCGCCTCTGGCGCATGCCGGCACTCCTGATCCAGTCCTGCACAGCGCGCCATCTCCACTGCCCGCTCCAGCCAGGCCCGACCCTCGCGGAAGTAGCCACGGATGCTCCAGAAGCGGACCAGCGAGCCAGCCAGGGCCATCCCGATTTCCGGATCGCCCTCGGTGATAGCGTCCACTCCAACGCTGTCTGGAGGTTCGGATGCGCACATTCGACACGCGCCAGCCACATGGCCTGGGCTGGTCCCACCAGTTCAGGCGCCGCCCTCTCAGCGAAAGCCTGGAAATAAGCGGCATGCGCGCGGGACGTCGCCACTGCCTCGCCATTCGCTCTCAACTGCTCCCAGGCGTACTCACGCACCGTCTCGAGCATCGTGAAGCGCGGCGCGTCGGACGTGAGGTCTGCCTGTAGCAGGGAGTAATCCACCAGCGTGGACAGCACATCAAGCATAGCTGGCTCCTCTGGCTCTGCTTGGCATCCGGCTTGACATCCTGCCGTTGCGCACGCCGCCGCTGCGGCTTCGAGCGTACAGCCACCGACGAAGACCGCGAGCCTGCGAAAGGCCGCCTGCGCATCCAGAGGCAAGAGACTGTAGCTCCAGGCGAAGGTGTCACGTAGCGTGCGCTGGCGCGCCGGAAGGTCACGCGGTCCCCAGTCAGCAGCGGCATCCGCGCCTCGTCGAGCCGTGCGAGGAGCGCCTGGGGCGAGAGCGCCTTGCTGCGCGCCGCCGCCAATTCGATGGCGAGGGGCAGTCCATCGAGGCGTTGGCAGATCGCGGCGACGACGCCTGCGTTGGAGGCGTCGAGGGTGAAGTCTGGGCGGATCGCGCGAGCGCGCTGGGCGAAGAGATTCACCGAGGCGACGGTGGTTAGAGTTGCTACAGAGGTCGTCTCAGCAGCGGAGGGCAGCGCAAGCGGAGAGAGCGGATACTCGTGCTCGCCGAGCAGGCGCAACGGCGCGCGGCTTGTCGTAAGGATTTTGAGGCCGGGACAGGCGGCGAGGAGGTCGGAAATCAGCGTCGCTGCAGGGAGCACGTGCTCGAAGTTATCAAGCAGCAGGAGTACGGATTTGTCTCGCAAGTGACTCTCCAGCAACTCGATGAAAGGCGTCTGATCCACCGCCCGCAGGCCGAGCGCGCTTACCATTGCGGCCGAGACCAGGGCAGGATCGCGTACCGCCGCCAGTGCGATGACATATGCGCCATCGGAAAAAGCGCCCTCCACCACGCGGGCAAGCTCGATGGCAAGGCGCGTCTTCCCCACGCCCCCAGGTCCAGTCAACGTGAGCAGGCGGGTGGCAGGGTGGAAGTGCAGATGGCGTACGGCGGCGAGGTCGCCCTCGCGCCCGACGAGCGGGGTGGGCGGCAGGGGAACGCGGCTCTGCGGCGTGGCTGGCGCATCAGGCGAGACACCGACCGTAGGCGACATTGCTCGCATAGCGCGCGCGGCGGCAAGGAAGGTCTCTCGTTCCTCCGGTGTGAGGCTCAGCGCCTCGACGAGGAGGCGGACCGTCTCTTTGCAGGGAGTATGGGCGACGCCGCGTTCGAGGTTGCTGATACTGGGGACGCTGAGTCCGGATCTCTCCGCCAGCTCTTCCTGCGTCAGTCCAGCAGCGAGACGGCGCTGCTTTACGAGTTGGCCAAAGGTTTGTGGCGGTCCCATGGCGTCTCCTTCCACCATGTCGCTTAGCTAACGATGTCAGGATTGCGGCTGCGAACTGCGCTGGCGGCTGGTTGGGAGTCAGTATACCATCCAAAACTATGGGGCAATTTATCAATTTATGGGCGAAATTAGCTGGTCGTCTAGCCTCGTAGCTTCTATGCTGGGAGCGAGTGAGTGGGGGCGTCGGAGGCCTGCTTGGGCCTCGCCTGTGCGATCTATGTCATCCCTAAGCGCCTCGTAGATCCGCTTGCGCTGACGCGCGTGGTCTCCTGCCAGTCAATCTGGCGGCAGCATCTCGTAGCCATGGAGAGGAGTCGTCCAAGAAGCTCTTTCACCGTCTATCCCGCAGTCGACACAGGAGAACTGGAGACCTGCAAACGCAGCTCAGAGAACAGAAAGGGCCACGCATGAACACGAAGCGACGGTTTGCCATGAGCGTGCTGGGGTTGGGCATACTCGTGGCGCTGCTGGTGGGGATTTTCCAGGTGGTCACATTACTGCCCAAGCTACCAGCGACATGGCAGGTCCAGGAGTGCGCCTACCAAATGGTTCATCTGAATGGGACGGCTCCGGCCACCGTTACGTGTGTACAGAAGCGCTTGGAGACCTTCCAACGACAACCGAATGGCGCCTATGTACTCCAGTCTTCGACACTCCTCACCCAGTTAGGTCCACAATCTTCTGGCACCGAGTTTGGTTGTATCTGGCCGTCTGAGATGTGCGTCTATCAAAACGCCTCATATGGCGGATACGTGATGGGAGTCGACGGGACGGGTTTGCTGAACTTTACCGATTACACGATGGCGTATAAGATCGCGTGTTTTACTCCTAGCCAATGCTACCAGGTCCCGGTTACCTGGAATGATCAGATCTCCAGCTTCAAATCCTACCAGAATCAGGGGTATTTTTGCTGGGACATCGATGACCGGTGTTTCTATGATGCTCTTTCACAGGAACCTCTGGGAGAGATAGCCCAGCGCGGAATGACGGCGCTGGCGATTGGAGAAGATCTCGATGTAGTCGAAGAGGGCCGCTCCGAGCCTCGAGCGTGGGTGCGCCAGCGCGGTACGCGCCAGCAACTCGCATTCCAGGGTCGCGAAGAAGCTCTCGGCGAGGGCGTTGTCATAGCAGTCCCCGACCGAGCCCATCGAGGAGCGGACACCAGCGCGCTGGCAGCGCTCCTGGAAGGCGGCGGCCGTGTACTGGCTGCCGTGGTCCGAATGGTGAATCACGCCAGCTGGGGACGGCGATGCTGCAGCGCCATCTCGAGCGCCGCGAGGGGGAGTTCCGTGCGCAGATGCGCCGCCATCGACCAGCCCACGACGCGCCGGCTGCACGCGTCCAGCACCACCGCGAGGAAGAGGAATCCCTGTTCGGTCGGCACGTAGGTCATGTCCGCCACCCAGACCTGATGGCGCGGCGGCGACAAACGCGCGTTGCACCAGGTCAGGCGCGCTCGGCGCGCCGGATCGCGTCGGGTGGTGTGGAACCGGCGCCGGTGACACCCAGCGACCCCTGCCACGCGCATGAGGCGGGCCACGCGCTTGCGCGAGCAGCGCACCCCCTGCGCGGCGAGTTCCGCGTGAATCCGCGGCGCGCCGTAGGTGGCGCGGCTCACACGCGTGAATCGCGACGATCTGGCTGCTGCAGCTGGGCGTTGGCGGCGGCGCGCCGTGAAGGCGCGCGCCGCCGCCACGCCCAGTAGCCGCTCGGGGAGACACCGAGCACACGGCACAGGCGACGGATCGCGAAAGGAGGCCTTCCATTGCTCGACGAACAACATTACCTCAGTCGTGATCGCGTCTTCCTGACCTTCACCCCTGAGAAAGCGCTTGAGACGGGGTAAAGTCAGGAAAAATCGCCAACAGATGCCCTATCTGAACGGTGTGTCTCAAGCCAGGTTCGGAGGGCATCTCTGGCTCCCTCTTTAGACAGCGCCAGCGGTCTGAGCAGTGAGAAGTACACGACGTCTCTCGGACGAGATGCGGAACAAGGATCGACGGAGGACGGTATGACGCTTCACCTGAACCAGCTGCGACGAGTCCTGTACACCATGCTACTCCTTGGTATGGGCGCCGTGCTTGCCGTAGGCATAGCCCCGACAACAGCCCATGCCGCTGCGGCGCCGACACAGGCCACCTGCATCGGTCATGATGTTCATCTGCTTGGTAACCAACACGCCACCATCACCTGTTGGCAGTGGAGCACGGGCAGACAGACGATAACACCTAAAACGACGTCGGATCATTGCTCCGGCGACGCCTTCTGGGGCGCGGCTGGAAATCATCAGTGCCACGTCCGGCTCGTGGTGTTTCTACGGCCGTGATTATCTCCCGCTGTCAGGAATCTACGATGTCATCACCGTAAAATCGCTTAACTATGAGGATTTGCTTAGCCTTGGCCATCACAAAGGGTCTGGCTGGGTCATGTATTACCGGCCTCCGTAGACCGCAGGCACAGGGCAACCATTCTATTTTGGCAACGGAACCTCCTATACGTGCGCCAATTCCATCTTCTGCTCGTCCAATCGGATCAAGATAACCCAGGTATACCTTAACCAACCATGAAGCTGCTGCCGGGATGGTCTACAGCGGCCTGAACGTCGCCTACCAGATGGCAGGAGGCCACTGCGCCTCTTAGAGTGGTCCAGTCCTCTAATGGTCAGTCTTGGAACTTGAGGAACTGTTGCGGTGAGACTGCGAATAGGGACCCAAGCGCAGCAGTCTTCAACGCCCATGTGTTCATCGTCAACGTTGATGGGTCCTACTAGCTCTACACGCACAAAGACATTTAGGGAAGGGCGCTTCAGCGTCCGAGCCCACTCCTGCGCCGTCGAGGCGTAGCGACTACACGGTGTGGAAATCGCCTGTTGTTGGCGATAAGGGCGATCAAGGCGCCCAAAGGAGAGGAGTTCGCGTATGTTGACCCTGTTGACCCTGTTGACCCTGTGACCCTGTTGACCCTGTTGACCCGTAGCCGCGCCACCGTTCTGAAGTTTGGACTTGCGTTTGGCCTTCTGAGCGCCATGCTGGGAAGCACCGTCATCACGGCGGGAGCGGCGCCACGATCGCCACAGTATGTGCAATGCAGTTCGCATGTCGTGAGTACGCAGGCTTCACGTTCACAAAATTACACCGGCATTGGGACCGTCTATGTTTACTTTGAGAAGCTAGTGGACGCGCGTAACTTCGCCTTCTGTGGAAGTGTGCGCAACCACTCCAGAGTGGTGATTAGTGGAACCCATTCTGGGCATCTGAGCGGAGTTGGCCACTTCGGCCATGACTACCAACATCTGGGCGGGTCTGTTCTGAACACGGATGTTGTTGGCTCAAGTGGCACGCTGGATTCCTGGGGGCCGTGGGTCGGACAGCCCTGCGGGTCAGTGGTAGGGGGTTTTACGATCGGCAGCGTGGGCTACCCTTCACCTACCCTACTCGCCTGCGCCGCCTGATGTGAGATCCGCCTGGTAGCGCATCGTAGGAGCGACTCCGAGTGCGCCACAGATCCTAACCTGCTGTAGAATGGAATGGCCCCTACGGCGATCAGTGCGGCTTCCCATCTTGTGTTCTTGTCTTTGACCTGGAACACCGTCTGCCATGTAAAAGCGGACATCACGGCGTAGGTATGACAAACGGTGCGCGGTTTGAGGGTTCGCCCTCTCCCGCGCACCGTCTTTATGCGCTACGATACGAGATTAGCGGCCAGAATCGCCGCCAGAATCGCCCGCCGAGAGCGCAGGCGTCGGCGAGGGCAGGCTGCGCAGCAGGTCGTCATGCCGCTCGTGGACGACCAGATCGATGGTGCCGTCCTTCGCCACCGCCTCGACGATGTCGCCGGAGCGGTACTTGCCCTGAAGCAGCCCCTCCGCCAGCGGATCCTCGATAAGGTTCTGGATCGTCCGGCGCAGCGGGCGCGCTCCGTAGAGCGGGTCGTACCCCTTCGTCATCAGGAAGTCCTTGGCCTCATCACCCGCCAGCAGCTCGATCTGCTGCTCGGTAAGCTGGGTGCGCACGCGCGTGAGCATGATGTCAACGATCTGGCGAAGATGCTCCTGGCGCAGGCTGTGGAAGACGATGATCGCGTCGATACGGTTGATGAACTCAGGCTTGAACGTGTTCTTCAACTCGCCCAGCACCTTGTCCTTCATGCGATCATAGTCGCTCTGCGCGGCCTTATCCTTGTCCTTCGACTGCGCGAAGCCGATCGCCGCCTCGCGATTCAGCAGCGCTGCGCCGACGTTGGAGGTCATGATGATGATCGTGTTGCGGAAGTCCACCGGGCGGCCCTTCGCATCCGTCAGCTTGCCGTCCTCCAGGATCTGGAGCAGCATGTTGAAGACGTCTGGGTGTGCCTTCTCGATCTCGTCGAGCAGCACAACGCTATACGACTTGCGGCGCACCGCCTCGGTGAGCTGCCCGCCCTCCTCATAGCCGACATAGCCCGGAGGCGCCCCGACCAGCCGCGCGGCGGCGTGGCGCTCCATGAACTCAGACATGTCGATTTTGATTAAGGCGTCTTCGCTGCCAAACATAAACTCGGCGAGCGCCTTGGCGAGTTCGGTCTTGCCAACGCCAGTGGGACCCATGAAGATGAACGACCCAATAGGGCGCTTTGGGTCCTTGAGGCCAGCGCGGGCGCGACGGACGGCGCGGGCGATCGTCTCAATCGCCTCGTTCTGCCCGATCACCCGCTTGTGCATCGCGCCCTCCATCTCGAGGAGCCGCGCCGACTCCTCCTGGGCGATGCGCATCACCGGGATGCCAGTCCACATCGAGACGATCTGCGCGATGTGCTCCTCGTCCACGACGGGCTTCTCGCTGCTCTGGTCCTTCTGCCAGCCGGTCTCCAGCTTGGCGATGCGCTCGCGCAGCTTCAACTCGCGGTCGCGCAACTCCGCCGCCTGGTCGTAGTTGGCGTTCTGAATCGCCTCGTCCTTCTCGCGCAGCACCGCGTCCAGCCCGCGCATCGCCTCCTTGAGGTTCAGCGGAGCCAGCGAGCGCTGCATGCGCACGCGACTGGCGGCCTCGTCAATCAGGTCAATCGCCTTGTCCGGCATGTAGCGATCGGTGATGTAGCGGCTGCCCATCTCCGCGGCGGCGCGCAGAGCGTTGTCGGTGATGGTAAGCCGGTGGTGCTGCTCATAGCGCTCGCGCAGCCCCTTGAGGATCTCGACCGTCTCCTCCACCGAGGATTCGCGGACGATGACCTCCTGGAAGCGCCGCTGCAGCGCCGCGTCCTTCTCGATGTACTTGCGGTACTCATCGAGCGTCGTCGCGCCGATGCACTGCAACTCACCGCGCGAGAGCGCCGGCTTGAGGATATTCGCAGCGTCCACCGCGCCTTCTGCCGCGCCTGCGCCGACGAGCGTATGCACCTCATCGATGAAGATGATGCAGTCCTGGCTGGCGCGAATCTCCTCGATGATCTTCTTGAGCCGTTCCTCGAACTCGCCGCGATACTTCGTGCCCGCGACGAGCGAGCCGACGTCCAGCGTCAGCAGGCGCTTGCCCGCGAGCGTCTCCGGCACCTCGCCAGCGATGATTTTCTGCGCCAGTCCCTCGACGATGGCCGTCTTGCCGACGCCCGGCTCGCCGATCAGGGCGGGATTGTTCTTCTGGCGGCGCGAAAGGATCTGGATGACGCGCTCGATCTCTTGCTCGCGACCAATCACCGGGTCGAGCTTGCCCTGGCGCGCGTGCGACGTCAGGTCAATGCCCATCTGGTCGATGGTCGGCGTCTTGGAGTGCTTCTCGCGGCCGGTCTCGCTGTGCGCGCTGCCGCTGGTCTGGAGGACCTGGATCGTCTGTGTGCGCACCTTCTCGAGATTGACGCCGAGCGATCTCGAGCACGCCCGCGGCGATGCCCTCGCCCTCACGCACCAGGCCCAGCAGCAGATGCTCGGTGCCGATGTAGTGATGGCCCAGTCGGCGCGCCTCGTCCACCGCCAGCTCGATCACCTTCTTGGCGCGCGGAGTCAGGCCGATCTCGCCCAGCACCATGCGGTCGCCACGCCCGATGATGAACTCGACCGCCGAGCGCACCTTGTTCAGCTCGACGCCGAGGTTGTTGAGCACCTTGGCGGCGACCCCATCGCCCTCACGGACCAGACCGAGAAGGAGGTGCTCGGTCCCAATGTAGTTGTGGTTGAAGCGCTGCGCCTCCTCCTGCGCCAGGCTCAGGACCTTGCGCGCGCGCTCCGTGAATTTGTCGAACTTGTCGTTCATCTGTTTCCCCCTTCCACGACAGGAATGTGTCCTGCCGCGCTAGGTCTGCCTGAATCTATGATACGCCATGGCGCGACGCCCCGCAAAGGGCGCCCCAACAATTCCACGAACATCCGTTCCAGAATGTCTCATCCAGCAGCTTCGTTCATGCGCGCTCATGCTGGCGACTGGTATGATGTTTCATTCTCTACGCTTGACGGCCTCACCTGTTGCGGAGGTCTCTATACTGACGTATTGGCGCCTGTTCCGCTTGCTCTTCTATTCCATCCCGGCCTCAGAGGGTTGGAAAGGTAGCGCGTGTCGTGCGGCTCTGGGTTATCTAGTAGTAACGAACGAGAGCACCAGTTGGCATGGCGCTCCATCAACTCACGCAACGCACGGCGCTTAGCATCACTACGTCTTCTGCGCGTCGTGTATCTCAGATTTTAGGTCTCGGCGTCGAGATCTGACCAGGGCCATTTGTCCCTGTACATATGGCTAGGCGATCAACGAGACACGCGATCAACGGAGATCAACGGAGATCAACGGAGATCAACAGGGAAACGACAGGGCCGCCTCGACGCTGGTTGCGTGAGCGCGGCCCTGTCGCGGATGAATGGCGCGGCGAAATTACTCGTCCGCGCTCTCGGAGCCTTCAGAGGTTGGCGTCTCCTCGGCCTTGTCCTCCGGCGTCGCCTCAGCCGTTTCTGTCTCTGGAGCGGCCGCCTCAGCCTCGGCCTCGGCTTCACCTGCTGGCGAAGCCTCTGGCGCGACCGTCACGTCCACATCGGGCGCTTCCATTGCCTCCTCGACCACAGCTGGCTCGACATCGCTCGCCAACTCGGCGGCAGCGGTGTCGCTCGCCTCGGTCGGCGCCTGCGCAATAGTCGCGCTGGCGTCAGCATTCTCAGCATCAGCGGCCTCGCCGACCTCGCCGACCTCGGTCGCGCGTCGCCTGCTGTTGCTGGAAGGCGCGGAACGCCTCGGCCATCGCGGTCGTCGGCGCCTCCGGCTGCGCCGGGCGCTGCCGTGCGGCAGGCTCTGCCGGGGATGTCTCGGCGCGTGGAGTTGCCTCCGCGGCGCCCAGCTCTGCTACATCGCGTGGCTCAGGAGGAGCCGCCTCGCCTTCCGCCTGCGCCGTCGCCTCATCACCCATCTGGCGAATGGAGAGGCCCAGGCGGCGGCGGTCCGGCTCGATGCGCACGATGCGCACCGTGACCTCCTGGCCTTCCTGCAAAGCGGTCTTGGGATCCTGCGTGCCAGCGGGCATCTCCGAGAGGTGAATCAACCCCTCGACGCCGTCCTCGATGCGCGCGAAGGCGCCGAACGGCGCGATCTTGGTGATCGTGCCCTGCACCGTCTGCCCTACCTCGTAGCGTTGCTCCACCGTGGTCCAGGGATCGACCTCGGCGCGCTTGATCGAGAGCGCGATCTTCTTACGCTCCTTATCCACCGAGAGAACCTGCACCTCGACCGTCTGGCCGACTTTGAGGACCTCGCTGGGATGGTTGACCCGGCTCCAGGCGAGCTGGCTGATATGCACCAGGCCGTCGGCGCCGCCCAGATCGACGAACGCGCCGAAGTTGGCAAGGTTGCTGACCGTGCCCTGGCGAATCTCGCCGACCTCCAGCTCGTTGAGCAACTCCTCACGCCGCCGCGCGCGCCACTCCTGAACGGCCAGCCGCTCGGAGAGGATCAGGCGGTTGCGGTTGCGGTTGATCTCGATGATCTTGAGCTGGAGCGACTTGCCCACCATCGCCTGGAGCTTGTTCTGCGTCTCGGCGCTGTCGGCATTGTCTTCCCGCTTGAGGTTGAGAATCTGGCTGATCGGGACGAAGCCACGAATGCCCTCCAGATTCACGATCAAGCCGCCCTTGTTGTGGTCGATGACCTCGGCCTCAAGCAGCTCGCCGCGCTCGAACTGCTCCTGCGCGATACGCCACTGACGCTCCTGACGGGCGCGCTTGATCGAGACGACGGCGTGGCCCTCGGGGGTCTCTGGCTGCATCACGTAGACGAGCACGTTGTCGCCGACATGCAGCTCCGCAAGCGAGCCGTAGCCACTGGAGGCGAGCTCCTTGGTGTTGAGTACGCCCTCGCTCTTGAGCCCGATGTCGACCAGAATCTCGTCGGCGTCCATGTGGACGATCTGCCCCTCGACGACATCGCCGCGCTTGATGGTCTTGAACTGCCCTTCCTCGGCGTCGAGCAGCCGCTGCATCTCCTGCTGCTCCGCCTGGTCGGCCATCTCGTCCAGATTCATCTCATCGGTCATATCGCCGATGTCCTCGTGTCCGTTGTGACCGTTCAGCGTCTCGGTCGCGGTCGGAACCTTTGTTTCGTCATTCATCCGAATCTGTTGCGTATAGATCCACGTCATCTGGCGTGGAGAGGATACGCGTCCCCTTTCATAACAGTGTGTTGTGGGAGGACGGAAACTGCCCCGCTCCCGGCGCTCGTGTTTGTGCGGACGACGCGCTGGCGTCTGCGCTCGCCAGCGCCCGTGTTTTCTCGCGTGTGGCGGCGTATCCGCTGGCCTGCCGTGCGCCATCGCACCCGTCGTGGCGTCGTGAGGCCATTGTGCAAGCTCGCATCCGGCAGGCGTCATGTCTCAGGCGGGAACCATCCGCCTGCCTCGCCGTCCGGACGCCGCGCGTCTTCATGCGTTCGGATACGTCTTTTTCTGCCCCTGACGTACCTTCGGTGAACGCACTTCAAGCGCGATCCGTCTCTCCCTCTCTTGCGTGATGTCGCTTGCGTCGGACCAGTCGCCAGGTGCGCAGCCAGAGGCGCTTCGTCGAGCCAAAGCGAGCCGCACATAGACACACTCAGACGCAAGCGGAGTGAAGCAGGGGAGAGATACTGCGGCCTGGGGATACGCGAGAGAGGATGGAGCGTCGCAGGAGAATAGACATACCCTACGAGCGATCAGCGTCTGCGACCCTCACGCAACCTGGTCACGCGCGCGAAACCCGCGCCTCGCGATCGCCCTCGGCGCTGGGAAACACAAACTCGCCTGGAGGCAGTCTCCCCCGGGCGGATTGGTTGATTCCAACGCTCGCGTTGTGACACGAGCCGCATTGCATGCCCCCACTTCGAGAGTATAGTATAGCAGAGTGTCTTCCCGACCGCAAGCCCCCTGGCGCGGCGGGCGCCTTTGCCACAAGTATGAGAACGAAACACAACTCCACTGGATACCGACGATGCCAAATTCGGGCGAAATGGGCCAGCGCCAGCCTGCGGATGCGATGCCACGATGAGCGATAGTGACGAACTGACGCGAGAGGCCAGCGCGCTGCGTGAACGCTTGTTGACGAACGCTCCTGCTCTCGTCGCGTATCTGAGGAATCACCTGCCAGCGATCCCTACCGTCAGCGCCCCGCCGATGTCCCCTGTGGCGCGGGAGGCTGCGGTGCTCGCGCCAGTGTATGCGCTGTCTGGACATCCCTATCTGCTCTTCACGCGCCGCACGACGCAGCTACGCAATCACAGTGGCGAGATCTCGTTCCCCGGTGGCTCGCGCGATCCAGGCGATGACGCCCTCCTGATGACGGCGCTACGCGAGTCGTATGAGGAACTGGCGCTTGATGTGAAGCAGGTCGAGGCGGTTGGGGCGCTGGAGACGGTTTTCTCGGCGGTGAGCAACTTCCTGGTGACGCCGTTCGTGGGCTGGCTCGGAGAGGGCGCGCCAAATGTGGAGCCAAATCCAGCGGAGGTCGCCGAGGTTATCTACGCGCCACTCCATGCGCTTGCCGACCCAGCGATCTTCCACGAGGAGATCTGGACTCGCGGCGGTGTCGAGCATACCATCTACTTCTTCGATCTGGGGCCACACCGTATCTGGGGTCTGACCGGACGTATCCTGCGCTCGTTCCTTGCCTTGCTTCCCGCCGATCCCCTGCCGCCCATGTGAGCGCGCCAACTGGGCCGTACGAGGCGCCTCGAGCAAGCGAGGTTACTCATGCGCACATGGCCCGTTACACACGGTGAGGCCAATTTCTGGCTCCGCGCTCTGCCCCCACACGACGCGGCGGTGGTAGCGATTGGCTGTCCTGTCTGACGCCTTTGTTCCTGTAGCGTGTTATCGTAGCGTAATCCTATCGTTTCTCATTTCCTGACCACAGGCGCGTGGAGATATCCCCCACTTCACCACGTATCTCCACAACCATTCTTCATTCGGCGTCTGTGGTCAGCGCCAATTCTTACTTGAAGTTCTTCATTCCTGCGCGCCTCTTTGCTCATGCGGCCTCCCACGCAATAGCGGGGAACGTTGCGTGCTCCTCCCACTGGCCCAAACGCATGCGCTTGTGTATACTAGGCGGCGTGCGCTGAAAACTCGACCGAGCGCGCGCTACTACTCGCGTCTGCGGAAGCAGGTCTGCGGACGCCCACCAGGGAGGATTTCCCGTGAGTACGCCACAGTATCCTACTGATCCACAGGGGCAGGGCAACCAGGACCCAAACTACCCGACACAGCCCGGTTATCCGCCACAACAGCCCAGTTATCCGCCAGCAGCCGAACTACCCACAGCCTGCGTATCCATCGCAGCCGCTGTATCCACAATATGGCGAGCAACAACCGGGTCCTATCCGCCACAGCCGGGATTTGGCTATGGTGCGCCACCGAGTCAGTATCCTGGCCAGCCACCTTATGGAGGACCGCCACAGCCGCCGAAACCGAATCGCACGCCGCTCATCATTGGCATCGTCGTCGCAGTCGTCCTGTTGTGCGTCGTACTACCGGGCACACTCGTCGCTATCGGCGCTCTCCGAGGCCTCTCTGGCGTCAGTCAGGCCGTGCGCGACGCCGAGGCGACCCAGACGGCAGAGGCTGGAACTCCGGGCGTTGATGCGACTGCTACACTAACCGAGCAGATCATCTACCAGGACTCGCTGAAAGACGCTGGAAGCAGCGATGGCTGGACTGATGCTGCTGAATGCCCCTTCAAGTCCGATGGTTTTCATGTGATTGCCTCTGTGGTCTGCTTTGCCCCGCCTGAAGATGTGTCCGACGCAACGATAACGGTGACGGCGACGCAACTCACGGGCGCGACGAATCGGTTCAAAGGTATCGCCTTCCGCCACGCTAGCAAGGGCAACTTCTACACGTTCCAGGTAGACGCCCTCGGGCATTGGTTTGTTGACAAGACAGCCGCCGGAGCGAGTACTGCGCTTATAAAAGATCAAACAAGCGCAGCGATTCTGACGGGCACAGGAACGGCGAATATACTGACCGTTCAGATGACCGGCAGCCATTTTGTCTTCTCGGCGAATGGGACTGTGCTGGGGAACGTAGACGACGCGAGCTTTGCCTCAGGGGATGTAGGTCTTGCCGGCGATGATCAAGCTGATATGCTGTTCACCGACCTCAAGATCAGCAAGCCAGCCGCTTAAGAACGTCCCGGCAAATCTCAGGATAGTCTGAAGACCCAACTCTCCCTTCGTCGAGGACGTATTGTGGGATGGCGGAGCCCTGCTCGCGCTACCGAACGCCTCAGGCCCAAAGGTATCCGGTCGCGCGCCGAATGTGTGTTATCTCGAGTTCGTGTGTTACAAAGAACAGTGGAAAAACGCCTACACTGATGTAGGCAGGGGCGCGAGCCGTGCCTGGTTCGCGCCCTGTTTGCTGGCCCGCCCACATCACTGAGGACATGACCTGGCATGACCAATTCCCACGAGCCACTTGCCCCTACCGGCGCTGGGGATCAGCCAGGCGAGAGACTGGAAGCGCAAGCGGCAGGCGCATCCGCTGAGTCGAACGGAACCGGCGATATCATTCGTGTCAATAAAGCGCATGAGACAGCCCACGACGCGCCAATCTCGTCGTCCACCCAGCTTTCCGCTGAGCGCCAGAGCGCAGGAGTGGATGAGGCCGCGTCTATTACCGCCGACTCTGTGGGCAATGACTCTGGTAGCGATGAGAGCGCAGGCGATCTCGACGACCTCGACGAGGATGCGTTCGGCGACGGCGACGAGTATGAGGAGACAGAGGGGCCGTCCTGGTTTTCGTCCTGGCTTTCATACCTGCGCTGGCCACCCTCCCGGCGCGCCATCTACGTGGCGGGCGCCGTCATCCTGGTTATCGCGCTTCTCCTGCCAGCGACGCTCGTCGCCTTTGGCGCGCGTGGCGCTGGACCGCTCGCGGTTCATCCGACGCCGACCATCACGCCCACCGCGACGGCGACTCCACCACAGAATGTGACCGTCCAGGACCCGCTCACCAAGCGATCTACGCGCTGGGCGGAAGATCAAGATTGCTCGATGCGCGACGATGGCTACCATGTCACCGGCAACAATATCTGCTTCCTGGCGGGCGCGCCGATCAGAGATAGCTATATCACGGTGACGATTCTGCAGATCGCGGGCGTTGAAGACCTATCCTATGGCGTCACCTTGCGACGCGCCAGCGCAGGAAACTATTACAGCTTCGAGATCGATGGCTCTGGCCGCTGGTACTTCTATAAGTCCGCGCTTGATTCAAACGACGCCCCAGTGCTGACATTACTCGCCAGCCACGACGACAATCCCTCGATCAACAAGGGCCTGTTCCACTCGAACACGCTCCAGGTTCGCGCGACCGGATCGCACTTCGAGTTCTTTGTCAACAACGTGAAAGTGGGCCAGGCGAACGATGCCTCTTATGCGCAAGGAACGATTGGTCTGGGCAGTAACGATCAGCTTGAAGTGGTCTACACGAACTTCATTCTCACGCAGTCGCGCATAGTGTTCTCGTGTGGCGCGCCTGCGTGATAGATTGCGTGATAGATTGCGTGATTCATAGACTGCGCTCAACATTCTCAATTGAGGATCATGTCATCGCACATGAAGGAACGTACTATGGCGAGCGCCGAGATCGAGTTGCGCGGGCACATTATCGACTCGCTGACGCTGCCACGTGTCTGGGGCGCGATCGAGGATGCGGGGGCGCACTTTCAGGTACGTGAGATGACGATCGGCGCCAGCGAGAACGAGACGAGCTATACGCGCATCAAGATCACAGCAGAGAGCGACGAGAAGCTCGAGGAATTGTTGAACGAGCTGCGCCAACTCGGCGCCACCGACGTGGAAGAGCGCGACGCCGCCACCGAGCGCGCCTTGCGAGCAGGAATCCTTCCCGACGCCTTCTACTCGACCACTAACTTACCCACCTATGTGCGCGTAGATGGCCGCTGGCTTGAGGTTGATAGACATCGAGATGGATGTGGCCATCGTCGTCGACCGCCGCGGCGGGGGCGGCGCGCGGCTGTCCGATGCACGCCGTTCAGGTGGGCGACGAGGTCGTTGTCGGCTTCGAGGGGATTCGCGTCGAGCCGCTGGAGCGCCCGCGCGCCAGTCGCGAGATCTTCGGCTTCATGCAAAGTCCCGTCTCCTCCGAGCGCGCCAAAGCGCTGGCGATTCACGAGGTGGCTGAGGCGATGCGCGCGGCGAAGGCGCGTGGAGGCAAAATTCTCTTCGTGCTTGGCCCGGCGGTGGTGCATACGGCGGCGCGCGAGCATGTCGCGGCGCTGATCCGGCGCGGCTATATCCAGGTCATCTTCGGCGGCAACGCCATCGTCGCGCATGACGTGGAGGCGGCGATGTTCGGTACCTCGCTGGGAATTGATCTGAAGACGGGGCTGCCTGTCGAGCATGGCCACCGGCATCACCTGCGTGCGATCAACGCGGTGCGCGCGGCGGGATCGCTGGAGGCTGCGCGCGAGCAAGGACTGCTCGGCAATGGCATTGTCGCGGCGGCGCTGGAGCAGGGCGTCGAGATGGTACTGGCCGGATCGATCCGCGACGATGGGCCTATGCCTGGAGTGATTACCGACGCGATGGAGGCGCAGGGACGCATGCGCGCGGCGGCGCATGGGGTCGAGGTCGCGGTGATGGCCGCCTCGATGCTACATGCCATTGCGACGGGTAACCTGCTGCCCGCGCGCGTCAAAACAGTCGTAGTGGACATCAGCCCGGCGGTGGTGACGAAGCTCGCCGATCGTGGCACGGCGCAGGCAATAGGCCTGGTCACCGACGTAGAGCTCTTCCTTGGCGCGCTGGCGGATGAGTTGAAATGACACTCGACTCATTCCTGTAGATTCCGCATAGATAGGGCGCAGAGGAAGTGACTAAAGGATGATTCATGCCCGCTAGTTTGCGCGTGAGGTCGGCGTGGAGTCGCGTATGCTGCGCATTCTGCTGCTCGTGGCGACTTGTCCGCGTGCGGGACATCAGGCGCAAGGGGCGAGACAAGCGCATCACTGACGACTGACACGCGTAGCGCGGAGTTGGCGACGGATGCGGAGAAGATAGCCTTCCTCCACCGTTACATCACGCTGTATTCGGCGGTCGAGGCGACCGAGTTTCATATCGCCTATCACGATAACGCTGGTGGCGCGGTTCCCGGTCCGTCAGATTGGGATATGCGCGTCGCGGTGAAGGTCGCGCCTGCGGACGTATCCGCCTGGACAAGTGGATTACAGGAGATCGATGGCACGGGCGTCGATCTCTCCTGGGGAACCGATCTGCCGCCCGACGCATCCCGCTGGGCGCGCACGTCACAGCCACGCAGTCTTTGAGCGCGCGGGTGGAGGCGTGATCGTCGCGGCGTTCGCCTCCGAAGGCGTCATCCTCAAGCATATCTGGACAACGTGAGCGCGTGTGTGCTTTCGGCGGCGCGGGGATTATATTTTGTTGCTTGCTCAGGGCGTCGAGGGGAGCGGATAATGCTGATTCGCTTCCTGGTCGTCCACCACCCGCGCTTCAGAAGACGATGAGGCAGCATGGCGGCTGGACCAGACGCTGGCGATCACGACCTGGGCGACGCCGGAGAGCGGAATGATCAGCACGACGGCCAGCAGGCCAAACACGCTAATGGTCATGAGCAGCAGGAAGAGCGCGATAGCCGGATAAATCTTCACCGATTTGCCCAGGAGCCGTGGCTGGAGGATTTGCCCATCGATGCCGCCCTGCACAATGGACACGAAGATCGCATAGAGCAAACCTGTCTGCCAGCCCTGCGTGAGGGCGAAGAGGATGCCGATGGGGCCAGAGATATACGAGCCGAAGACGGGGATGAACTCGCAGACGAAGACGATCACCATGATGAGCAAGACGAAAGGCACGCCAAGCAGGTATGCGCCGGATCCGACGATGACGGAGACGACGAGCGCCAGCACGACATAGCCACGCAGGAACGAGCCGAACTTCTGATCCGCCGTGTCGAGCGTCAGGTTGACGACTGGCTTCCAGCGGTCGGGTATGATCGCACGTATCCATGCGACGAACCTCGCGCCATCGAGCAGCAGATAGAACGTAAACGAGCCAATGATGAGCGCGACGATGAAGATCTGGAAAATACCGACAGTCAACGATGCGAGCACGTTGACCGATCCGCGCAGCACTGAAGCGAGCCACGCTGCGCTGCCAGTCAGATCGGAGGCCGACAGCCCCAACCGTTCCAGCAAATCAGGAAGGGTGAGAGAAGGCGCCTGGCCGTTGGACCCGGCGAAGTCCTGGAGCCGCTTCAGCAGTCCCTGAAGCTCGTCGGTCAGCGTACGCAGCATTGTGATGGAAAGAACTATCGCGATGGCAAGCGCCGCAAGAAAGACCAGCAGGATCGCCAGCCCGCGCGGGATATAGCGCGCCAGCTTGTCTACAACGGGATAGAAGATATAGGCGAGGATTATGCCGATGATGAGATAGCTCAGCGGCGTGATGAATAGCCCTACCACATAAATCGCTATCGCCGCGAGAGCGATCCAGAAAAGGATGGTCCCCGCCGCCCAGAAGCGGCGCCGCCATATGACATCCTGGGTCGCGCTGGCTGATGGGGCTGGCTGCGGCGATGGCGCATCCACTGTGTTCTACCTCTCAATACGAACGTACACGTCTGTGATAGGCATGACGTGCGGCGTCGCCCGTTGGTAGCAGCATGACGATGTACGCTTGACACTGGCCTCGCGCGGTCATGGCTCAAAGCCCCTGAATAGCAGGACCGCCGCCCGATCAGATCTGAAACGAGCGGCGGTCAGTACTGGACGCCGATGACTATGCGGAAGGCTCGTTGGTCGGCGTTGTGGTGGCGTCGCTCGCTGGCGCATCACTGGACGGAGCAGCCGCCTCGCCTCCAGTTGGTGGCGCCGTCGGAAGCCGCTGGAGCGGACTGACCCAGAGCGGAGCGCAACTGGCCCTCCTGCTCATGCGACAGGTTGGTCTGCAGCACCTCGAACTTGATGTCCTTGATCTGATCGAGCACTTTGTCCACGGTGACGTTGCTCACCAGCAGGAAGAGCGCCGCTGTTCCTGGGGTGATCGACTCGCCGACCTGTTTGATGAACTTGTCGTCGATGCCGACGTCGCTCATCGAGCCAGCAAGCGCCCCAGCCGCCGCGCCGACCGCCAGGCCAAGGATCGGGATGAAGAAGAGCAAGCCGAAGAGCATGCCCCAGAACGCGCCACCCAGCGCGCCTGCTCCCGCGAGGTTATGCAGTTGCTCTAGCTTCGGCTTGCCATTCGCATCCTTCGACATGATCGCGGCGTCATCTACCTGCAGCAACTGCTGTTTCTGCAGTGTCAGCAACCGCTCGCGCATCTGCCGCGCGCCATCCACTGAATCGAACTTCAAGACCACAAGTGTACTCATGCCTCATCTCCCTCTTGGTTCTCTTGCGGACGCGCTCTGCGCCACGATGCGCCTTCGTTTGCTAATGGCTGAACCTGCAGAGGTTTAGCCGTTGAGGATCTTGGCCTTCTCAGCCTGGAACTCCTCCTCGGTGAGCACCCCCGACGCTTTCAACTCGCCCAGTTCCTTGAGCTGCGCGATTCTGTCGGGCTGCGCAGGCGCTGGAGCTGGGGCGGCGGGTGGTGGCGCTGCCACTGGCGTATACTGTGGTGGAGGCGGGGCATACTGTGGCGGAGGTGGCGCGTATTGCGGCTGCTGCGCCATCTGTTGCTGTTGGGCGATCTGATCCTGTTGGGCTTGTAAGTCAGCGATCTGCGCGCTCTGCTGCTGCTCGCGCGCGTCGTTCTGCGCACTCACCTTGCCTGCGTGGTGCGCCACTCCACCCACCACCGCTCCTGCTACGAGCGCGCGTCCCATTCGTCGTCGCATCATGGTCGTTCTCCTTTAACTGTCTGTCTGGACGATCCGTATCATCCCTACTCCGCTTCGGCGCCGTCTCGGAGTTTGGCGTTCTCGGCCATGTGTGCGTCTAACTCGTCGTCGAAATCGGTGTGCAACTCCTGCGGGATGCGTCCCTGGGTGATCAACACCCCCTTGGCGTTGATGAGCGCCTCTTTGATCTTGATGGCCCAGAGATGCTCGTAGAGCATGATCAGCGCCGAGTTGCCTGGGGGCACATCGCTCGCGAGAGTGGCGATGTCATCTGGCGTAAACAAGCCTTCCAGATCGCCGACCGCCGAGGAGAACGCTGCTTTGACGTCATCGGGCAGGTCGGTAAGTTCCATCGTCACGGTGTTGCCTGCTTCGTCCTTCAAAATGAAGACGAGGTCGACCAGGCGGATGAGGCCCTTGGCGCGCGCCTCGTTGATGGCGGGCGCGATTTCCCCTTTGAACTGATTGCCCGGAAATGCTACCACCAGATAGTCGAGCGGTCCGAGTGTCATTCCCTACCTAACTTTCGTCTGTGCGCTCTGTCGGCAAAGAGCTACGCAACCATCGGCGACCTGTATGTAGCGCACGACATACTGCCGCCGAGAGGCCGCCTCAGAGGGAAGATTGGCAGGAACGGACAGCGAGGATTTTCCAGGAATCGCTCTACCTCGCTGTACTTGCTTCTTGCCGCAGAGTCAGAGTAGCATCCGCAGACGTGGCGCCGCAAGGTCTGTTCGGCCAGCTTCTCATAGAGCGCCGGATACAGGTGGCGTCGCAGCGCATGTTCCTCTATGGAGAGAGGGCGCCTCTTCGAGGATCATGACGAATGATGGAATCAGCGACAGGCGCTATCGCTGCTTGCCAACGCCACGGTTGACCAGGAAAATCCCGCTCAGCGCGATCAGTCCGCCTGCGATCTGGTGGGCCGCAAGCGACTCGCTCAGAAGGGGGACCGCAAAGAGCGCCGTCAGGATTGGTTGCGCCAGCAACGTCACCGAGACGACCGAGGCGGGCATATGGCCGAGCGCATAGTTGATCGCCAGCCAGCCCACAAGCTGAGAGATCAGCCCAAGTCCCAGCAGCGCCATATACGCGTTGAGCGAGTAGCCGCCCAGCGCCTGACCTGTGGCGAGAATGAACGCCAGCAGGAGGACGGTTCCTGTCGCGCTGGCGACCCAGAGCGATGGCAGTGTGTCCATCTTCGCGCGGATACGCTGCGTCGTCAGCAGATAGCCCGCATAGAAGACGCCGGCCAACATCGCTAGCAGATCGCCTGCGCTCAATGATGACTGTGAGATGACGTCCCAGCCGACGATGACGCTCATGCCAAGCAACGCGATAATCAGCCCCAGCCAGTAACTCACGCGCGGCCGCTCATGAAAGAGGAGCAGCGCGCCCAGCCCGACGACCAGCGGCGCGTCGTTGCCCAGCAGCGTCGCGTTGGCCGCTGTGGTGAAGCCAAGCGAGGTGTTCCAGAAGCCGAGATCAAGCGCGAAGAAGACGCCCGCGATGATAGCGAGCGCCCAGATACGCCAGCCGAGCCTGCCATGCGCTTCTGACGCTCGACGCTTGCGCGTCTGGCCACGCGCGAACGGGATCGCCAGCGCCACCGCCGCGATGGCGACGCGGTAGAACGCCGAGACGGTCCCTGGAACTCCTACCGCCAGCTTGACGAAGATCGCCGAGAGCGCGATGCAGACGATGCCGAGCGCGAGGACGCCGTAGATGCGCGCCCGCGAGACGCCTGGACGTGGCGCAGGAAGGGTGGCTGTCTCAGTCTCATGCGCTGTCGAATCGAGCAAGACATCAGCCATGGCGCGCCTCGGGGTACGCCCCAGCGGAGGCGATGTCCTCAGCAGTCTCCGGCGTCATTCCAGTGGGCGCAGCGGGCTGCGCGGCCTTCGGCTGGCGGCGGAAGATCGCGCCGAAGGCGTTGTTGGTGATCAACGTGCCGAGCAGCACCAGCGCCAGGCCAAGCAGCGCGTTGGGCAGGACCGGCTCGCCAAAGACCAGCCACGCCCCAGAGCAGTGCGGTGAAGGGCAGCAGAGTACGTGACCATCGAGGTGCGTGGCGCGCCGACGTTACGAATCAGCCAGAAGTAGAAGAGGTAGGCGACGCCTGTGCCGAGTACGCCGAGCGCGGCGATGGCGCCAATCGCCGTCCACGAGGGCAGCGCCGTCGGCGGGTCCCAGAGCAAGGCGACGGGAATCGAGATGATCAGCGCGGCGGTCAGCGAGGTCAACGGTCCGACAAGCGTCCCTGTGTCTTTGCCCGCATAGCGCCGGCTGAGCAATCCACCGACGCCGTACGACGCCGATGCCGCGACGACCGCCAGCTCGCCCTGGATCATAGGCAGCGACTGATCGCTGAAGGCGCGCGCATCCAGTCCAAAGACGACAAAGACGCCGAGGAAGCCGATCAGGATACCAAGCCCTTTGCGCCACGAGAGCGCCTCGCGACCTGTGCCAATCCAGACGCTGGCCAGCAATACCGTGAAGAGCGGTGTCGTCGCGTTGAGGATAGACGCGGTGCCGCTGAAGATCTGCGTCTCGCCCCAGCTGATGAGCAGGTAGGGAATCATGACATTGAAGATCGCGACAAGGATCGCCAGCCGCCAGTAGCGCCGCCAGCCTGCGGCGAGCGCCGGACGCGCCGCCACGATGACGCCGAGGGTAGCTGCCCCGAAGGCCAGCCGTAGTGCCACGAGTGTCGCCGGCGGCATCTCCTGCACGCCGATCTTGATGAAGAGGAACGACGCGCCCCAGATGAGCGCGAGCGTGAAGAGCATGAGATAGGCGCGCGGTCGCATGGGATGGCTGTCCTTTCGGGTTAAGGAAGATAGCGACTAAGCTTGCGTCCCGTTCTCTGAGGCGTTCGTGGGATTGAGCCAGGCGAGGCCACGCGCCATATTCCGCGCTACCATGCGCTCGGCCTGACGCGCATTACGCGCTTGCAGCGCGGCGATGATCTCCTCATGGTCGTCGAGTGAGGGTGTGCGGTCGGCGCTGCCCCAGAAGGCGCGCTCGATACGGCGCACCTTGCAGTGCAGGTCGCCGAGCATCGCGATCAACTCGTCGTTGCCACAGCAGGCGGCGAACGCGTGATGAATCGCTTCGTCGGCGGCGGTTGCGGCGGCGGGATCTCCAGCTTCCAGCGCGGCGGCCAACTCCTGATTAGCGGCGTGCATGGCGTCAAGCGCGGAAGCGTCGATATATGGCAATGCGAGGCGAACGGCCAGGGCCTCGAGCGCGCCGATGATGGGATAGATTTCACGCGCCTGCTTGATCGTCACCTCGCTGACATAGGTACGCCGCGTCGCGGTGGTGACGACCAGCCCTTCCTCTTCAAGACGGTGCAGCGCGTCGCGAATAGGTGTGCGGCTCATGCCGAGCGCCTCAGCTAAGGCTTCATCCCGCAGCGCCTCACCAGGCGTGAGCGTTCCGTCGAGGATCCAGTCGCGGATGCGGTCGTAAGCGGCGTCATTCAGGCAGACACGTGGCAGCGGCGCGGTCGTCGCGGGGAGTGGCATGAGAGAATGTCCTTTGCTGTGAACTGCATACTGTATACAGTATACGATTAAGGCTAAGGAAGACAAGGGCGAATCAGGTGGATTGGCGTCGCGGGCGCCACAACGGAAGAACACGTCTTTCTGGAGGTTCGTTGCGTCATTGAGTTTATTTAGAGGCAAAGTGTAGACGGTTCATGCTTACGCGGACATAGGCGCGCGGCGGTACGAGGCATTCCCACACGATGGGTACAGCTGAGCGCGATGAGCGAGGTCGGAAACGCTCCCGCCTCGCTCACTCCCGCAACGATTTTCGCGCAATCACTGACTACTGCTGCGATGGCGGATATGGGGGTTGCTGCGGATGACGGCTGATTCGGGTAGGGCTGCGGCGGAGTGGGCGCATACACCGGGTTTTGCGGATAGGCTGGGTATGCCGGATACGGAGATGGGCAAGGTTGTGGCCGTCGCGGCGTGGCTGCGCGGCTGACACGCAGGATGAACGTGGCAAAGAGCGTGGCGAAGCCAAGCGCCAGCAGTCCAAAATGGCCATACTGCGTCTGATTGAACCCGGTGTTATAGACCGTGGCGGTATCTGGATTGTTGAACGACACGGCGGCGAGGAGCACGATCAACGTTGTCAGCAACAGCGTGTAGCCAAGGTAGAGATAGACACGAACATGGCGCGGGAAGCGCTTGCTGGAGGAGTTCGTCGCCCGGCCAGAGGTCACGAGATCCCAGACGAAGGCGCCGACAAATATGAGCGCCGCCACGCCGCTGATGCGACCGCCCGTCGTAGGCGAGCGGTCGAAAAACGCCAGGATTGCCGCGATCACCAGCACGCCGACATTCAATGTAAAGAGTTGCGCGAGCAGTGGAACAGAGCAGCTCGTTTATACGCGCGCGAATCAAGAGCCAGAGGACGGTCGCCAGGGTGGCGAGCGCCACGGCGATCACCGGCGCCTCGCCGCCATTCGCCTGATTGTAGAGCGCAAAGAAGCCAACCGAGGACGTCAGCGCGATGAGCAGGCCAGTCAGTGAGAGCATGCCTGGACGCTGACGCTGCGCCGCCAGCAGGGCGAGACCTACGGCGAATCCGAGCGCGGGCACGATCAGCGCGAGGATCCCTGCCACAGGGAAGACGGCAAAGAGCGCGACGACCAGCCCGACTCCCAGGCCGAGCGTCAGCGTCGCCAGCAGATAGGCGAGAAATGGTGGCGTGGCGCGCGGCGCCGCCTCCAGCCGCCCAACGCGGCGCACCAGCGCGAAGATGCCCCAGCCGACCAGAGCAAAGAGGCAGCCAAATCCGAGGAGTATCGCGACGAGGACGAGCGCCGTCACGTCATGCGGCAAGTTGAGGGGATCATAGGCGGTTCCGGCGTCGTTGAAGACACCGAGGATGATCCAGACGATCACGCCGCCCGCGATGATGACATTCGCTAGCGCCAGCAGCCAGGGCAGACGGCTGAGACGGAGCAGACGCGCCGCGCCATCCCCAAGGGAGACGCCCACCTCGGCGATATCCGATCCGGTGATGAAGATCAGCGGGATGAGCGGGAGGAAGAGAAAGGTGATCTCGGCTCCGAGGATGCCGGTGAAGAGATCGGCCTGCCCCACCTCGCTGGCGGCGCTCCAGGCGAACCAATAATGAACGCCGAGCGCGACCGCCATCAGCAGGAAGGTGACGCCCGCCAGACGCGTACCCGGCGTCTCGCCATGACGCTCCGCGCGCCACTGCACGATCCCGACGACGATCCCGCGGAGCCAGACAGCCAGGACGACTGCGAGTTGAATCGTCACCGCCAGGCTCTCGCCGCTGGTAAGCCGGGCCGATGCGTCATCGCCGAGCGGCAGGCCGACTCCGGCCTCGAGAAACGCGAAGAAAGTGAACACGATGAGGACCGGAAAGCGCACATACCAGCGGCTGTGGATGGCGCCGGTGAGCAGCAGCGCCCACGCCAGCCCAAGCGCCGCCAGCGCGACAACGAAGATCGGCGATGGGAGAACCACATCGCGGCTGGCGGTCGTCGCGTCGCCGATGGCGAAGGGTACGAGGTCGTCGAAGCCTGGTAGCGTATCGCGTAGGGCGAGTGTGCCGCCGAGCGCGAGAATGGCGATGAAGACGAGTGCGACCGCCAGTCGGAGCGACCATGGCATCGTGCGCAGGTTCAGCAGCCGGGCGCGAAACGAGTCCAAGGCCCGGTTGACCGCCTGCCCGACGGGGTCATTCGCGGCGGTAGGCGCATTGGAGGAGTCCTGGCTTGAGGTACGTGTGTCGCTGGTCATGGCGTCACTTTCTGGCATGGAGCGTATCAATAGATCGCCATATTATAGAGAGGCTGCCCGGTCCCGTCCAGCAGAAGCCTGAGCAGCGGCGTTGGTTGGCGCTCTTCAGACTAGACAAGAGCCACCCTGGAATGGGTGACTCTTGCTGACTGTTAAACCGGTGAGAAATTATGCGGAGCGCCTGGGGGCTATTCGAAGCCATCAACTTTCCAGGAGCCATCGGCGCTGGGGGCAAAAAACAGTGTCAGCTTCAGCGACGCTGTTGCGCCAGACGAGACGATTTGCACCTTCACGTCCGAGTCGTACGACGCCTGATTGGTCTGCACCTTGTACGTGGTCAGGTCAGGAGTGCAACTGACGAACTTCAGCGTTGCAGGAACGGCGAACTCGCCTTTCAGGCCGCCGTGAGGAACCAGAGCGGCGGCGAGCGCCGGGGTGATCTGGGTACCAGCCTCGTCATACTTGCCGGTAAAGACATCGTTGCAAAAGAGCGCGCCGACTTGCAGTGGGCCGATATCAGTTCCAAGGAGCGCCTGAGCAACCGACTGGATCTTCCACGCTCCATCAGATTGTGCGGCAAGCGTGAGATTTCCCACCTTCTTGCCGAGCTTGGCGCGTGTCAGGCTCACCTGTACGGGTGTCGCGGCGCTTGTCGCGGCGCTGACCCCCTCCAGGGCGCAGGCGCTCACCGTGCCGTCAATCTGATCGTGCAGTCCACCTGCGGTGGCAAAATCCGCCGCCGTGATCTGGGTGGTGGCTGTGCTACCCAGCAAGGCGTAGGCTCCTGAATAGTTCTGACTCTGCAGGGCGGCGCAGAATTTACCGAGTGTATCCAGCGCGCCGAGATCAATCCCGAGCAATGACGCGTCCAGCGAATCTACCTTCCAGCCGTCCTGATTGACCAGACCGAGAGGCCCTTCGAGATCGCCGAGTTGTTCCCGGGTAATCTTGGCCTGAACAGTCGCTGTGTTGGCGAAGAGCGTGTACTTGTAGGCATTGGAGCCAGTTCCCGCGCCACAGGCTGTTACATTGCCCTCGGCGTGATCGAGCGCGGCGCTGGCCTGGCGGAACTGATCGGCGGTATAGGCGTTCTTGAGCTTCGAGGAGAGCATGCCATACGCCGAGTCATAGTTTTGCGCCTTGAGGTAGCCGCAATAATTCCCGGCGGCGGTCGCCGGCGCGGTGTAGTTTGTGAACGCGAAGAAGCCGCCGCCACCGAGCAGCAGGCCAACCACGAGCACGATCGCCAGCGTGATCCAGAGCCAGCGAAGCGAGCGCTTGGGCTGGGCCGGCGGCGCCTGGAGGGGCAGAGAGTATGGACCAGGCTGCCCATACAGTGGCTGAGAATATGGCCCAGGTTGACCTGGCTGGCCGTACAGGGGCTGTGAGTAGGGACCGGACTGCCCAGGAGGCGGGTAGGCGCCGGGCTGGCCATAGAGCGGCTGCGACGGGTCAGTTGGCTGGCCTGGCTGCGCTGGTGGATACACGGGAGGATAGCTGGGCATGGTTGGCTGTTCGCCGGATGGCGCGCCGGGCTGCTCTGGCGCTTGGTCTCCAGAGGGGTTCGTGGGTTCCACGAGTGCGTGCCTCTTCTCTGAATATGAATAAGAACAACGCCCATTGTGCGCGCATAACGCGCAGGCGCGACCATCATACACGAGCGTGCAACATTCGCCAACTGCTCAGAGAGAGTCCGCTGCGAGTCGTGATCGCCGCCCACCTGTAACATATATGCGACTTTGCGCCACATTCTCACAAGGGAGCGTCAAACCGGAGTCCAACTCTTCTCCACTGTTACTTGCAATGAAAAGCGGCTGGCGGGGCGATCATCCCTGCCAGCCGTTTGCATATGTTGAATCGCGCCGCTACACTAACAGGCCCATTGGCGACTCCAGCAGCCGCTTGAGCTCCTGCAAGAAGCGTGCGCCAGTCGCGCCGTCCAGCGCGCGGTGATCCACCGAGAGCGTGACCTTCATGCGGTCGCGCACGACCACCTGCCCATCCACCACCACTGGCGTTGGCTGAATCGCGCCGACTGCCAGAATCGCCGACTCCGGCGGATTGATGACCGCCGTGAATTCTTCGATCTCGAACATGCCCAGATTGCTGACCGAGAACGTCCCGCCCTGAGAACTCTTCTGGCTTGAGCTTTCCAGTGCGCGCCGCATCCACCAGTCGCCGCGACTCACGCGCCAGATCGAGCACGCCGCGTTTGTCCGCGTCGCGGATCACCGGCACGATCAGTCCCTGCTCCAGCGCGACGGCCACGCCGACGTTGATATGCTTCTTGAAGAGCAGTCGCTCGCCGTCGAACGAGACGTTCACCTGCGGCATCGCGACGAGCGCCTAGCGCCACGCGCCTTGACGATCAGGTCGTTGATAGCTGACCTTGACCGGCTCCGGCAGCGTCTCGGCATACTCGTTGATCGTTCGCGCGCAGCTCAGCCAGCTTCGTCGTGTCGATCGAGAGCGTGAGGTAGAAGTGTGGCGCGGTCTGCATGCTCTGCTGGAGCCGCCGCGCGATGGTCTTGCGCATCGCGCTGAGCGCCACCGACCTCGACCTCTTCGCCCTCGGCAGCGGCAGGCACAGGCGTGCACGACGGCTGCGCTGGAACCTGCGGCATGGGCTGAACGGCAGCCACCTGTTGCGCCACTGGCGTCGCTGCGGGCGTCTCCTGTTGCGTCAGCAGCGCCTCCACATCGTCCTTGATGATGCGCCCATTAGGGCCTGTGCCGCTGATGTGCGCCATGTCGAGGCGATGCTCCTGCGGCGATGCGCCGCGCAATCGGGCTGATGAAGACGCGCCCACTCGCCTCGAGTGGCGGGCGTCTCGACTAGCGGATGACGCGCCATTGCGTCCCCGCTGGCTGACGCGCGGGCTGCGATACGCCGCCCCGACCGCCGCCGGAACGGTTCGCGCTGGCTTGCTGGAGCCTGCGGCGCCTGCGGTGGGCCGGGCTTCGACGCGGCCTTGCGCAGTATTCGTCTGGCAACGCTTCGTCGGGCGCGCCAACCAGCGCGATGGGCGCGCCGACCGCCGCGCTCTCGCCTTCCTGCACGATCATCTTGCGCAGCACGCCCTCGGCGAACGACTCCGCCTCGATGTTGACCTTGTCGGTCTCGATCTCGGCCAGCGAGTCGCCGCGCGCGACGGGATCGCCGACCTTCTTGCGCCAGGCGAGGATTTTGCCCTCTTCCATCGTGTCGCCCATCTTGGGCATGACCACCGTCTGCATGGCTCTTCGCTCCCTTTACCTCGCGCCTGCCGCTACCGCGCGCGCCGGGACGATCGCCTTCACGGCGGCGATCACGTCGGCGTGCGTAGGCAGCGCCGCGCTTCTCTAACGGCTTGGCGTAGGGCATGGGCACATCTTTGCCGGTTACATGACCAATCGGCGCGTCGAGCCAGTCGAAGGCATGCTCATAGATCATCGCCGCGATGCCCTGGCCCGTGCCGTAATACTTCCAGCCCTCCTCGGCGACCACGACGCGATTGGTCTTGCGCACGGAGTCGAGCATGAGGTCCAGGTCAATCGGGCGGATCGAGCGCAGGTCGAGACCTCGGCCTCGATACCGCTCCTTCGCCAGTTCCTCCGCCGCCTGCATGGCAGATGTGCAGCATGCGCGAGAACGTCACCAGCGTCATGTCACGTCCCTCGCGCTTGATCTCGCCGCGATCCAGCGGGACGGTGTATTCCTCGTCCTCGTCGGGCACCTCGCCCTTGACGCTGTAGAGCAACTCGTGCTCGATGAAGAGCACCGGATCGTCGTCGCGCATGGCGGACTTGAGCATGCCCTTGGCGTCGTATGGCGTCGCGGGCATCACCACCTTCAGGCCGGGAATGTGCGCGATACCAGCTCTCGAAGAATCTGCGAGTGCTGCGCGCCACGCTGCGCCCCGCCGCCAGCCGGCATGCGCACCACCATCGGAATGCTGCGGCTGGCCGCCGAACATATAGCGGAACTTGGCGGCGCTGTTCACCAGAGGTCGCTGGCGAGCAGGCTGAAGTTCATCGTCATCAGTTCGGCGATGGGGCGCAGCCCGCCGAGCGCCGACCCGATCGCCGTGCCGATGATGATCTCCTCGGCCAGCGGCGTATCCTTGACGCGCTTCTCGCCGAACTCCTCGAAGAGGCCCTTGGTGACGGCGTAGGTGCCGCCGTAGCCCGCGATATCCTCGCCCAGGATATAGACGCGCTCGTCGCGCCGCATCTCCTCGCGGATCGCCTCGCGCAACGCGTCGCGGTAGGTAATCGTTCGCATGACTCTCGCCATTCCTTCTTATGCACATGCGCGTCTAGTCGCGCGGGCTGCCCTCTTTGTTGCGCCAGGCGATCGCGCCGCGCGGGTCCACCATCACATCCTCATAGAGCGCGTCGGGATCGGGATCGGGACTCTCCTCGGCGAACTTCGCCGCGTCCTCGACGACCTCGTTGGCCTTCTGGGCGTGCGTCGGCGATGATCTCGTCGCTGATGACGCCTTCCTCTTTCAGCCGCTGTCTCGAAGAGCGTGATCGGGTCCTTGCCTGTGCGCCAGAGCGCCTCCTCCTCGCGCGTGCGATAGTAGGCCGGGTCGGCCTGCGAGTGGCCACGGAAGCGGTAGGTGAGCGACTCGACGAGCGTCGGTCCCTCGCCCTTACGCGCGCGCTCGACGGCCTCCAGCATCGCCTCGCGCACGGCCAACACATCCATGCCGTCCACGCTTGTGTAGGGCATGCCGTAGGCGGCGGCGCGCGGCTCCAGCGATGCGACCGACCATGCCTTTGTCACCGCCATGCCCATCGAGTATTGGTTGTTCTCGCAGACGAAGACGACAGGGAGCTTCCAGAGCGCGGCGAGGTTCAGCGACTCGTGGAATCGCGCCCTCGTCCACCGCGCCATCGCCGAAGAGCGAGACGGCGACGCGCTTCTCCTCCTGATACTGGATGGCGAAGCCAAGGCCCGTGGCGATGGCGAGCTGTGCGCCGACGATGGCCTGGCCGCCGATGAGGTTGTGCTCGGCGCTGTACATGTGCATCGAGCCGCCCTTGCCCTTGCTGCATGCCGGTCGCCTTGCCCAACAGCTCGGCCATCACCCGCGTCGGCTCCATCCCCTTCAGGATGGCGTGGCCGTGCTCGCGGTAGCTGCTGACGACGTAATCCTCCGGGCGCAGCGCCGAGATGACGCCCATGCCGCTGGCCTCTTGCCCGATGTAGAGGTGCAGGAAGCCGCCGATCCTGCCGAGCGAGTATTCCTCGGCGGCCTTGTCCTCGAAGCGACGGATCAGCACCATCTGGTAGTGCATGCCGAGCAGTTGCTCGCGTGTCAGCCCGCCGAGGGCGACCTCCCGTATGGCCATGTCAGTTGTCTCCTTACCCGCCCGTACTGGGCGACGCCCTGCTGTTGTTTTCCCCATTGTCTCCTGCCAAATGATGCCGTGATGACTTCTTGTGTCGCCCGCTGTCTATAAACGCGGGCGCTTGTGGGCTGGCTTCAGGCTCGCCTATCTGGATAGATCAGATCGACGACATGAAAAAGCCCGACCCCTCCACGGAAGTCGGGCTGCGTCGCTCGGCTTGCCTGAACACATCAGCGGTGGCGTCGTCGCCACACCGTGGATTGCGAATGGATTCCGTATGCGTACGTTGCGTGTCCGTCTCGCGTCTGCGTCGCCTACAGTTCCGTACAAACCAGCGGTACGGCTTCTGCCTCGCGTGATTCCGGCGCTTGCGGTCAGGCGGGGATCGCGGAGGTGAAAATGCAGAGGATGCTGAAGAGCGCCATGAAGAGGATCGTCAGCCGGAAGAGGAGCCGGTCGATACCACGACGCGTCTTGAAGACAGTGCCGGTGCCACCGAACACGCTGCCCAGACCCGCGCCTCGCGCCTGCAGGAGAATCGAGATGATGAGCGCGGTCGCGACGATCATCAGCGCGATCTCGAAATAGATGCGATAGGGTGTGAACGTGGCCACGTGGCTGACCTCATTTCCGTCCAGAATTTCGTTCGGGGCGTGTGCGGGTGGCGGGAATCGCTCCCCATCTGACGTCTCGTGCTGTACGCTATCCGCACTATTCTAGCATTGCTCGTGCAGGGGCGCAACTCGCTACACTTTACGTGCACGAATGGGCTGGTGGCGCGCCTCTGGCCCCTTTGCCTTATACGACGAGATTCGCATATGATGCGTGGCAAAGGAGCGTGTGTATGGGCGACATTACAGAAGTCTACGGGTGCATCATCGGCCCATCATTCTACGAGCGAGACATCTGGATGGCTGAACAGAACGCCGTGCGTATTGCACAATTGCCGGAGTCTGATACGCGGCCAGCCATGACACGCGACATGTTCCACATTCCTCAGCCGTCGAGTCTGTATATGGCGCAGATCATCGTCTTCGGCGCGACCCACAACAGAGTGGAATATGTCTGGGATCGCTGGCTCGCCAAATTTGAAACGCTCCTCCATTCGCTCTATTGCGATGGCGCGCATGTTCACTTATATACGTCACGCAACGATACATATCACTATCAGTGGGAGCCTGGCGCCCTGAAGATGGCGCTCTGGTCGGAGACGCGCCTGTTCCCATACAGAACTGGCGTTTTTCTGGCGGGCCACGAAGTTGCGAGCAATAGGTGATTTGCGATGGCGAAGTCGGATCGGACGCCCAAGACCAACGCAATGCGCGCGCTGGACGCTCGTCACATACCCTATTCGACCTTCACCTATCCCGACACGATTCATTCGGCGACGGAGGTGGCAGAGCTATTAGGGATTCCGGCGGGGCAGGTTTTCAAGACGCTGGTGGTGATCGCCGACGAGCGCCGCCATTTGCTCGTCGTGACGCCCGGCGACCGTGAGCTGGACCTGCGACTGGTGGCGAAGTCGGTGGGCGCGAAGTCGGCGCATATGGCCCTGCAACGCGACGCCGAGCGGCTGACGGGACTGAAGGTGGGTGGCATCTCGCCGCTGGCTCTGCTCGACAAGCGCTTCGAGGTCTATGTGGACGCACCGGCGGCGCAACTGGAGGAACTCTATATCAACGGCGGGCAGCGCGGCGTCAACCTGCGCCTGCGCGTGAGCGACCTGCTGGCCGTCACCGGCGCGCGGGTCATCGTGGCGACATACGACGACCAGATGGAGCATGACGAATGATCACGCGCTATCCTGCTCTCTACCGCGACGCGCACGGTGAAGAGGCTACGGTGATCGAGAACGACGGCAAGACGCTGCGAATGGTCGTGCGCGGCGTCGAGTTCACGGGTACGATGTTCGACGACTTCGAGCCATCAATCGCCCAGGATGATCCGGACCTCGCGCCATTTTCCTTGTATTGCGGTTCATTATGTTCGTGCATAAATCGAATGCGATATACCGCTGCCAGTTGCCTTTGGCGACGAAGTGCTGGACGGACTGCCCCATGTGCATTTAGAGCTTGGCGACCCAAGGCTGGATAAGAGGGGAGGCATAGATCGAGAAGAGGTACAGTTGGTCTTGACAGTCGCAGAGCGGACATTTCACTCATGTGGGAAGCACGGCTGGTTTGACGATGAATTGTTTGAGATCGAAACTGCATTGCCTGAAGGCATGTACTTGCGTTGCTGTCACTACTGCGCTTGCGCCAATTATGGATCCCTCGGATCTCCGCTATATGGTGGTCTATTTTGCTTCAGAGATGACGCTGCGCTACGCCATGCGTTTGCGCTACGCCATGCGTTCCAGGAGTAAAGGCGATCTGATAAAGAAGGAGATCGACCCACAGGCGCTGATTGTTCAAGAGACGTTTCTTTGCCCTGAATTTGCGCCAAGAGGGCCAGGCCTTGCCAACAGACCATGATTCTGTCTATCCATGATCTTTTCCCCTGGCATCAGCCGTCATAAGTGAAGGCGTTGCCATATTGCGCTCGCTCTGACCGTTTGCGTTCGCGGCGGGGCGGCCACTATAATGGCGGGGATGCGATACATCATGGCGCCCTCGAAAGCTAGCCCCATCACAGATTCACAAGGACACTCAAGGGAGAGGTCTCGACGATGACGACGAATGTCACGGCGCCGGGCGTCGGCGCGGGAACACAGACAGCCCTCGATCCGGTCGCGCTCTATCGCACGATGCTGACCGCGCGCGTGATGAACGACACGCTCAAGGCGCGCAAGACGCAGGGCAAGTTCCCGTTCTATATTGGCTGCGCGGGGCATGAGTCGATGGCCGCCGTGGTTGCCGCGCTCGACGGCGAGGACTGGCTCTCCTTCTATTACCGCGACCTGGCCGGCTGGCTCCAGCGCACCGACGACGTGCATGGCGTCCTGCGCGCCGCCTATTCGCGCGTCACCGACCCGATGTGCTCCGGGCGCAACATGCCGTCGCACTACAGCAGCCGCGAACACCATATCCTGCCCACCTTTAGCGAGGTTTCGGGCCTCGCGCCTTTCGCGGGCGGCGTCGGCTGGGCGTTCAAGCGTGACGGCACACGGCGTGTCGTCATGTTCTCCACCGGCGACGGCGGCGCGGCGACCAACGACTTCAATGTGCTGCTGCGCCAGGCGACGGTGCATAAGCTGCCCGTCCTCATCACCGTATGGAACAATCACTGGGCGATCATGACCGAGCAGCAGGCGCAGTGGGCTGGCGACCTCACGGCGCAGGTCCGCGCGATGGACGCCATCGCGGTTGATGTCAACGCCGTCGATCCGTTCGAGGTCTACGAGACCGCGAAGTCCGCTCACGAAGCGGCTGCGCGCGGGCGAAGGTCCCGCCTTCATGCACCTGCACGGCGGCCTGCTCGATCCGCACTCCAGCAGCACCGACATCCGCCGCTACCGCACGCGCGAGGAGATCGAGGAGACGGCGCGCACGAAAGACCCCGTCAAGCGCCTGCGCGAGATGTTGCTTGAGCGCGGGCTGGCCAGTGAAGACGAGGTCGAGCGCATGCGCGACGAGATCAAGGCGCGCATCGACGCCGCCGAAGAAGAGGTCCTCGCCGAGCCTGAGGTTCCCGCCAGTCGCGTGTCATCGAGCGCGTGATCCAGATTCCTGCGTACCAGCCGCAGCCGGCCCACTGGCGCCACGAAGAAGACGCTGATGGTCGAGGCGATCAATGACGCGCTGGTCGAGATCGTCAAGCGCGACCCTGGCTTCTTCGTCTACGGGCAGGATGTCGGCAGCTCGACTGGCGGCGTCTTCAACGCGACGGCGCGGCTCGTCAAGGAATATCCCGGCACGGCGATCAGCAGCGCGCTCAACGAGCAACTCATCGCCGGCATCGCCGCCGGCTGCGGCATGGCCGACGACAAGGCGCGCTGCGGCGAGATTCAGTTCGTGGACTACCACCAGTCGGCCACGCAGACGATCCGGCTGGCGGCGCGCATCTACTACCAGTCCTTCGGCGACTGGAACTGCCCGATGCTCCTGCGCATGAAAGCTGGCTCCGGCGGCGGCGGCCCGATCTCTGATAGCGGCTCTGGCGGCGGCGCCTTCGGCCACTCGAACGCAGGCGAGCAGTGGTTCACCAATGTCCCCGGCCTGATCACCATCTGCCCCTCGAATCCGTACGACGCGAAGGGCCTGCTGATCGAGGCGTCGCGCTCGCAGTCGCCGGTGGTCTTCCTGGAGCGTGGCCGGTCTCTATCGCGCCGACGCGCCCACCGCCCAGAAGGGCGGCGCGCCCATCGAGGAGCTTGCCGCGCTGTGGAACGTGCCGGAGGGCTACTACACTGAGCCGATTGGCAAGGCGCGCACGATTCGCATCGGCTCAGGCAAGCCCATCGCGACGGTGGTGAGCTGGGGCATGATGGCCCTGGAGTCGGCGATCGCGGCGGCGCGCTTCGCCCAGGACCAGGGCGGCGCGGTGGACGTGATTGACCTGCGCACGCTCGCGCCCTTCGACGAGGAGGCGATCCTGGCCTCGGTGCGCCAGACAAATCGCGCGGTCGTCGTGACGGAGGAGGCGGACTTCACGAGCTTCGGGCGGCACATCCACTCGTGGATCACCGAGAATTGCTTCTTCGACCTTGACGCCGCGCCGGTCCTGATTCGCGCCATCGCTGCGCCCGCCGCGCCCTACAATGGCCCGGAGGAGACCGCCTTCTATCCGACGGCGAAGGACATCGAGGACGCGCTGATCCATCTCGCCCGCGACTGAGCGACGAAACACCTCACGATAGCCCCATCTGGCTCCCCTGGCTGGATGGGGCTTCTTTATCTGCCTGCATCTTTCCTGCCCATAGGCGCCGACTTATTTTACCTATCGCTCTGGATACTTGGCAGCAAAGGGCTTTCGCCCGCCGCAAGCCGCTGAGGTTCACCCGCACGGTAAGGATCTTGTGACTTTCCCTCTTGTCATTACGATGCCGATCAGGCAGAATAGGGAGCTATGAAGCAGGAGATCGTGCGCAGGACATTCAAAGAGAAACTGCGTCCCACACCAGTGCAAGAGCGTGTGTTGGAGCACGTCCTATGGCGTTGCCGCGATTTGTACAACACCGCGTTAGAGCAGCGCATCACCGCATGGCAGCGTCACTGTGTTTCCATCTCACGCTACGAGCAGGAAGCCGAGCTGAAAACCATTCGCGCGGAGTTTCCAGACTACGCCGCCATTCACTCGCATATCCTGCAAGATGTGTTGGCTCGGCTCGACAAGACGTATCAGGCGTTCTTTCGCCGCGTCCAACGGGGCGAGAAGGCCGGCTTTCCCCGCTTCAAGGGGCGCAACCGCTTCCATTCCTTCACCTTCAAGGAATACGGCAACGGCGCCACGCTGGATAATGGCGTCCTCGTCTTGTCGAAGATTGGCCGTATTAGTGTGCATTGGAGCCGCCTGATTGAGGGAACGCCTAAGACCATCACGGTCTCTAAAGAAGCCGATGGCTGGTATGTCGCCATTTCCTGCGTCGATGTGCCAACCCATCCACTGCCACCCACCGCACAGGAGACGGGCATAGACCTTGGCATCGAGGCGTTCGCCACGCTGTCAGACGGATCGCGCATCTTCTCTCCTGGCTGCTATCACCAAGCAGAGGCATATCTGGCGAAATGCCAGCGGCGTGTCTCACGGCGTAAGAAAGGAAGTCATCGCAGACGCAAGGCGGTGGTCTTGCTCGCCAAGGCGCATCAGGCGGTGCGCCGCCAGCGGCAGGACTTTCACCATAAAACGGCGCTCCATCTGGTACGCCAGTACGACACGATCTATCACGAAGACTTGCGGGTCGCCAACATGGTCAGGAATCACCACCTTGCCAAGAGCATCTCCGATGCAGGGTGGGCGTCGTTCCTTGACCATCCTCACTTTCAAGGCTGCAAGCGCCGGGAAGCGAGTACAAGCGGTCAAACCCGCATACACCAGCCAGAGATGTTCTGGCTGTGGCGCTATGGTTCACAAAGGCTTATCCGTCCGCTGGCATTCGTGTCCGGATTGTGGCACGAGCCTGCATCGGGACCACAACGCCGCCAAGAACGTAGAGCGGGCGCGGGCAGGCCCTTCGGGGAGGGGTTACGTTAGTAACCGCGCGGAGAACCGAGAACCCGTCGGGCTTTAGCCCGTGCGGAGTGTCAGCGGTAAACTGCTCACAACGGATGTGTGCGCTCGCCCCTCCAACTTGTCATAACCAGCGGGAATCGGGAGAGGTTTGCTGGCGCTCCGCTCGTTCCGCAACGTCGTGTAGCGAAAGGTCTGGGGGAGAAAGCAAGAGGTGCGTGATGCGTCGTTCGAAGGCGAACGTCAGGCGAAAAGCAACGGCTGCTCCATCCTACTCGCGTATTTTTCTATTTGGTCCCGTACTGATTGTCGTCGCGGCGTTTCTCATCATTTTCCTGCTGGCGCAATCGTCCGGTAACGCTTCCCCTGGTGGACCCGGAGCAGAGCCGACGAAACCCCAGGGGAACAAGACCGATAACTCGCCCACGAGCGAAAAGTGGACAGTGGCGAAAGGTCTGCCCACCAAAGTGACGCGCTTTGCCTTCTCTAACTCCGATGGCTGCCAAGGGCTATGCGGTGGCGTTCGTCAACAAACAATCGCAGACGATCTACACCACGGCAGATCGCGGAGTGACCTGGCAGCAGGCGGGAACGCTCAACGGCCCAGTGGGCGACTTCCTCTCCACCGATCCGCTTGATACGCAGGATGTCGTCGTGCTGTCGGCGTATGCGCCCACGCCTGGGGAGTACATGTTCCAACGCTCGCTCGATGGCGGCAAGACGTGGTCCACCCAGTCCACGACGCTCACGACGACCGGCCAGGTGTCGCAGATTGGCTGGTCTAACTCGACGTTTCTCCTCGGCATCCAGTTGGATGCCCAATTACAAGGATCGTCGGCGGTGATCGCCTTCCCCAAGGGCCAGCCAAGCGCCCATCTCGACGTAGATGGCAAGCTCAACGGCAAGGCGATCAAGCATCTGCGCCTGCTGACAGGACACAACAAGAAGATCGTGGCCTGGGGCGATGATGGCTCGGCGGCGCAGCACGTCACCGGACTGGCCACCACGGACTAGGTAAGATCGTTGGGCGTCTCCCCAAATTCCACTCCCGGCGGCAAATTGGGCCCGACCGCGAGCAGCGATGACGGGAACGCGCGTGGTCGCCACCTCGGCCGACAACCAGCAGATCGCCCTCTCCACCGATGGCGGCGCGACTTGGACGGCACAACCTTCGCTGGCACGCGCGGAACGCCAACGCTGCCGTCTATGTGACGGCCAAGAGCAAGAAGGCCATTGTCTCGCTCGACAACGGGACCTATGCGGTCAACAACGGCAAGTGGACGAGGATCACGAGCAAGTCAGCCGCCAACCTCTCCGATAACGGCTCTGCGAACGGAGCGCGGCTATGGGCATATGACACGCAAGGCCAGGTCATCTGGCTCGACGACTGAGCAGTGCGTACGAGTTTCCTCCTCCTCCGCGAGGAGCGTCGTTGGAACACAAGAAAGGCGTCCATATGTCGAAACGTCTTGCTCTGGCGCTTGTCGCCATCGTCCTCCTCAGCGCTGGTCTGCTGTTCGTGCGTCCGCCACAAGCGCGCGCAGGTACATTCAATCAGACTGTCCTACTGATCCATGGATTCAATACCGGTTCCGCAATGAACTGCGACACCGGGTCGATGTGGGGGAACCATCGAGACCTACTTCCGTAATCAGGGCTATACCAATGTCCGCAGTGTGGGGTTCTATCGAGGCGATTCGAACTGCGGCGACTATCGTCGGCCAGGAAAGCTCCCACTGTACCAGTTGGTACGACAGTGGGAGCAACGACGGCACGGTGAACGAAGACATCCGGCACACGACGTGTCTTCTTGCCTGGTATATCTGGGACCATTATTCACAGTACGGAACGACCGTCGCGGTCATGGGCCACAGCATGGGCGGCATCCTCATCCGGCAGGCGATGAACGATACGCCCTATGTCGGCTATTTCCCGCCATACCTCCTGGTGAGCGATGTCGCGACGGCAGGCGCCCCGCATCAAGGGCTGCAGTCTGGTTCCGCCTGGGTCTGGAGCCATTTTCAGGGTTGTCCAGGCAATTGCGTTGAGGTCAGCCAGATGGAGCGAGCGAACGCGCTCATGTCCAACATGAACTCGACGAGTTTCCGCGCCGGCTTCGCGCGCAATCCCCAGGGAAACGGTGGCACCGACTGGACCACCATGTCGAGCAACAACGACGAACTGCTGTCCAACGGGTGTACCTCTTCCAGCGAAAGAAAGGGCGCGCCAAGTAGCGTCTCCACTTCGGCGGTCTGCGGTTTGATGCCCGGCGCCACGCACTTCGTCGTTTATCCCGGCTCGTCCCCGAACTACTGCCACGGTTGCTATCTCACCGATACGAACACCGTCTGGAACGCCACCGAGGCTTACAGCGACAACGACGGCGGGATCTGGTATTCGGGGAACAGCAACGAGCACTCGATCTTCACGTTGTATTACGCCATCCTGTACTCCAGTTGGTAGGCAGAGGCTGGCGTTGGAAATCCTGTCCGTGGATATCATTGGATGTGCCCAAAAAACCCATGGAGCGACTGCGGTTGACGACTTGAACGTCCAGCACGTCACGCACAGACTCTGGGCTTACGCGGGAAGTAGGAGTGACGAGAGTCGCACCAGTGTGGGGCCGGTTGCCGCAGGGCGACAAGATCGTATTGACCAGTTCTACTCCGCACCCTTATACTGGCGCCGCCAGTGGGACGCGATGAGGCGTTCGAGCAGGCGTGAATATGGGGAGGCGGAGGCGACTTGCTTAGTTGCGCAAAGAAGGCTTTCGTTGGATTGGCTGCGCTGTCGCTGCTGATCGTGGTTATGGGGCTGGCAGCGCAGTTTCTATCCTCTCCCACGCGCTCAGTTTCTCCGGCGCGCGTATCCAGCGCTTCAATCTCCGCCCCCGTGGCGGCTGAAGCTGCCGCTCCGCCCGCTGACGCCGGCAATGTTCTCTTGCCGCGTCCGCGCCTCCAGTCGCCGCTCACTAGCGCTATGCGCCAGACGACAAACGCCTCGCCTCCCGGTAATTTTCCATTTCAGACCGCCACATCAGCTGACCATCTCGTGACGCTCCATTACTACCGCCGGTCGGGCGAGAGCGCGAATGGCCTCCTTGGCCAGATTGGGGGTATCCTGCGCGATACTCTCCAGGCGCGCCTTGGCCTGACACTCAAGCGAAATGTAGACATCTGGATCTATAACTCCCGGCCGGAATTCCTGGCTTGCGCGGCCCCAGATAGCCCGCAGAACACTGGCGCCTATACCACATATGATGGCTCTGCCGTCTATATGCCGGTCTACGCAGGCTCAGACGCGACCTCCGTCTTCTCGCACGAACTCACTCACGTGCTGGTGAGCCAGAACTACGAGCGAGGACAATTGACCTATCGCCTTTACCCTCTCTGGCTCTCAGAAGGATTGGCCGAGAGCAATGTTCCTGACAATGGCCTCTACGGTTCCTACGATAGCGCCGCCGTCCGGAACGCGCTTGCCTCTGGTCGTTTCGTCGACATCTTCACGCTCTTCCACTGGGAGTATCCGCGCAATCCGGACACCGACAACCTCTGCTACGCCGAGTCGCGCGCGTTCCTCAAATACATGCTGGCCACCTACGGACAGGCCAAATTCCAGGGCTTCGTGCATGACACCCTAGATGGCGAGATTGACTACGCCGCGATGAATAACTTCGGCGTGGACCTGGAGACCCTGAAATCCCAGTGGCTAGGCTCGCTGAAAATTGGCGCGTCCGCGCACGCGAAAGCGACGTTCCCGACCCTCGCCACACCGCAAGCCTTTACGCCCGGCAAGCTCAGCGGCCTGGCGACGCAGACGCGACCATTCGCCGCGGAAGGTGGTGAAGCCGTTCTCTTTGACGCCATGGTCAAGCTTGCTATCCTGCTTGGCCTGCTGGCGATGATCGTGGCGATCATCGAGATTTCGCTGCGAGGGCTGCGCAAAAGACAGGCGCGACGCGGCGAGCGCGCCGCTTCGCTAGCTCTTCCGGCTCCTGCGGGCGCGCCAGCGCCGCTGACGCAGCCTCTGCAACCTGTGGAGTATCTGGAGCCGCAGGCGCCTTCCACAGCGGCGCCTTCTATGGGCGTAGCCGCTCCAGTGACGGTACCTCTCAACGATCCGGCTCCGCCGCGACGTCGCAGGCTCGCGGGCGCCAGAGTATGGGACCTGATCGTGTTCGTCCTGCTTCCTCCGCTCATCTTTGCGGTTGGCGCGCTGGAGACACGCCTGGATGGCGCGCAACTGTGGCGGCACGCCTATCTCGCGGCGGCCATAATGGCGCTCGTCGGGGTCGTCGCCGTCGGCGCGCTCCTCTGGCGCGCGTTCCGCGCCTATCGCAATCCGAGCGCGCATATCGCCGTCCTCATCGTGTTGCTGGTCGTCGCCGGTTGGGCATATTTCGATGGGCAGAGCGTTGGCGCCACACAGGGGCGGTGGTTTGAGGATAAGGGCGCCTATACGCTGGCATACTCAACACTGCGCGACGCCTCGGCTCCCAACGCCGACCTACACCGGACGCAGGTGGACCTGGCGGAAACGGCGCGCAATGATGGAGATTTCGCCACCGCTGTGGCGAGCTATCATCAGGCGATCACGGTCGCGCCAACCCGCGCCATGGCCGACAGCGACCGCGCCGCGCGCTTCAAGGTCACCCAGGAATGGGGCGATCATCTCGTCGACGCGCACGCTTTTGACCAGGCCATCGCGGTATACCAGGCTGCGCTAACGAGCGGTGACTGCGTCGCGGAATGCCCTGCGGCGCTACAAGAGGCGAGCGGCGTCGCGTATATCGGCTGGGCGCAGGACCTCATCGTCGCCAAGCATCCAGATGAGGCGAGTGCGAAGCTCCAGACCCTGACGCGAGCGTATCCCGACACGAAGGCGGCGGCTTCCGCTAAGGCTGTGCTGGACGCCGCTGGCAAAGGTCTGGCTCCCGCGCTGGCGGCCAGAAAGAGCGGAGACATCACAGCGATGAACCTGATTCTCCAGCAGGTTGCCTACTCGCAGGCAGATTCAGTTGACGCCGCGATGGCGACCGCATTCTCGGAGCCGGTGAGCGGGCAGATTGTCTCGTCATACCTCTATGGGGCGACAACGCACCTCCTGCTCTTTGGCTTCCAGACAGACGCCCAGGCGGACGCTTTCCACCAGGACCGTGTGGAAGACACCAGCCTCTTTAAGGTGGCAGCCGTGGCCGACTCGAAGGGCCAGTTCACTGCCTATGCGCCCGCAGGCTATGTTTATGTTCCAGTCTGGGAGACGCAGTCGCAGGACGGATATCCTGGGTGGCACTACACCAATAGCGTTTCGATTCACGTCGTCGCGTTTACCCCGGTCAAAGATCTCTTCCTGCGACCGTAGGCTGGAAGACCACTTCGTGCTGGGTCTCATTGCAGGCGGGACGCGCCTCTGCTACGATGCCTCCATGCGCGTGAGCCGCGCATGACGGAGGAGGCGTGTCGTGTCGGCGTACCGGCTGGGAACCATCTACGGCGTGAAGATCACCGCGCGGCCCTCGGCGATCATCGCCTCAATCGCGCTGTGGGCCGTAGCCACCGAGGTCGCCACCGCCTTCTTCCATGCGTCGGTCGCCGCTGGCATCGTCCAAGGGCTGATTATCGTCCTGCTGCACTGGCTCTCGGACCTGCTGCATCAGGCCGGACATGCCATCGCCGCGCGCTCGACCGGCTACCCGATGTCGGGCTTGCGCCTCTGGTTTCTCCTCAGCTCTGGCCTCTATCCCCTCGACGAGCCGGAGTTGCCCGCCAGGACCCATGTGCGCCGCGCGCTTGGCGGGCCGGTCATGAGCTTGATCGTTACCATCGTCGCTGGGGTGATCGCGTGGCTTATGAGTTCCGCAGGCGGTCCCTACACCTGGATCGCGGTCTTCGCTGTTCTCGACAATTTCCTGATCTTCACGCTTGGCGCATTCCTGCCGCTAGGCTTTACTGACGGGAGCACACTACTGCGGCTCCGGCGCGCACGCAATACGCCTCCCGCAGTCTCCTGAAGTGAGCCTATATCCAGCCTGGAAAAGCGCGCTCCGCTGATCAACGGCGAAAGCCCTCTCCTATACAGGAGAGGGCCATTGGGCAGGCGACCAATGTCGCTATTGGATCAGCGCTTTGGGCGTCATTTATGGATTGGCAGTCGCATGCGCAGGTCAGGTGTGCGATAGAGATAGGCTACCCATGCCGCGCCGCCACGTGGCGTCTTTACACGGCGCATGCCGTAGCGACGGACAGGCCGGAAGCCAACTATCCGACTGGTCTCTGCACGCCGCCGCACAATAACGTTCGTCACCACCGTCACTGTGGTTGCCAATGCGATGGATGCGCCTATCAGTCCGGCGATCAACCCCCAGCGCTGCGGCAGACGATCTAGGAGCGGCGTGCGCTCTTTTGTGGCGTCGCCAAGCTCGATGATGGTTGGCGTCTCCGCAATCAGGGTCTCTGGTTTGCCGTTCATCGTGGGGGAGGCGGTATCAGGTGTGTCTGGGATGAATGTCGTCATGGTCTTCCACTCGCTTTCTATTCAGAGGGTTGCTCCTCGCGCCTCTGTGCAGAAAGCGTATGCGCGGCGCATCACACCTGCGACACAGTGAGGCGCCACGGCGCTACAGACGCGTCACGTCGCACCGGATGGTGGTGAGCTAGCCGGATCGAAACGTCGCCGCAACTCGCCCACCGGCATCCAGACCTCCGCCGGATACGCGCCGTAGGTATCTCCTTGCTCCAGCCGTGCGCGGCCATGCGGGTTATACAACGCTAGCAGCCCCGTCATGAACAAGCGGTCGAGCCAGGTGATAAGCGTGTGCGGGCGCTCGCGCACCGTGAAGCCGAGCCGCGGCGCCGGCTCGTTGAGCAGCGTGTAGCCAAAGAGCGCCTGTATCCCATCAGGGAAGTCCGGCTGGCGAGACCAGCGCGCCAGCGCCGCGAAGTCCTCGCGCAGCACGCGCATCAGCGCCCACGTGGTTGTCTCGGCTGCGAGACGACCCATGATCGCGTTGTTGAAATGCAGCTCGCAGAGGCGCGCGCCCTTCCTGATCTCGACACCACCCGGCAAGGTGAGCGGCTTACCACGATAGATTCTGAAGCGCACATGCAGCAAATCGTGTGGCGCGCCGGGGATGGATCGTACGGGGAAGAGCGTGAGCCAGATGCGCTCCCAGACCGGCCAGAAGCGCAGGAAGCCGCGCGCCTTCCCACCACCAGATCTGCGCGCCAACCGCCAGCCAAATCCGGGATGCTTGCGCTCGACGGGCGCGCTGGGCGCCCGTGCGAATTGGTCGCGCACGCGCAGGATAAAGAACGCGCCTGCCAGCAGGAAGACGACCGCGAGGCCAAATACGACCCGATAGCCAGTCGTCGTATCGCCCAGCGTACCCGCAGCGCTGATGACCAGGCCCCCGACCAGCGGCGCCAGGATCGCCGGCGCTGACGTGGCGATGCTCCATATTCCCATGTCGCGGCCAGCCGCCTCGGGCGAGGGCAAGACATCGACCGCGAGCGCCCAGTCCACGCTGGTGTAGGCCCCGTAGCCGACGCCGAAGAGCAGGCCCAGTGGCCAGAGCGGTGTCCCCTGTGGCAGGATCACGAACGAAGCCGCCGCGGTCGCCATGCAGACCGTCGCGCCGCAGACCAGGGGGACGCGTCCAATGCGGTCAGAGGCCAACCCAAGTGTCAGCGCGCTGCCAGCAGCCCCAATCAGCGCGAGGATCGCCAGCACGGCCGTCGCTTCCACAAAATTGGAAATATGCGCGACGTTGGCGAAGTAGTAGGCGATGAAGGTCATGAAGAGGCTCAGGCCCATCATCACCGCGCTGCGTGTCAGAAAGACCCAGCGGAAGCCGCGCATGCGCCAGGGTGTGAGCCAGCCAGCAAGGCGCTCCCGCAGCCGGGTTGATGGCTCCGGGAGCGAGCCAGGCGCGAGCGGCCGCTCGTGGACGCCCAGCAGCGTAATCCCCGCGCCGATGACGAGGACGACGCCGGTGAGCGCATAGAAGAGGGACAGGCCGTGTGTGATCGTGTCGCGTGGAGTCGTCGCGCCGACATCGCCCAGCAGATAGGCCGCGAGCGCGAGGCCGCCCGCGTTGCCCAGAATCGTCATAATGCCGAGATAACCAGATGACGCGCCGCGCTGTTCCTGTGGCACGAGGTCGGGCATCAGGCCCTGATAGCCCGCGGTCGCCGTGTTGCCGCCGAGCTGGAAGATCAGCAAACCGACAATCAGCGCGACGAGGCCGTTGGGGATGGCGAGCAGCCATGTTCCGACGAGCAGCAGCGCCACGCCCAGCGCGATCCAGGGCCGGCGGCGTCCCCAGGGGCTGGTCGTGCGGTCAGAGAGCGCGCCGACGATGGGCGGCGCGAAGAGCGCGATGAACGCGCCGATCGTAGAGATCCAGCCGAGCGCGGCGGCCTGCGGAGCGGTTCCGATCTGGCCGGGCGTGATCCACAGCGCGATCTGCACCGGAATGACGATGGGCAGCAGCGCGGCGGATTGGAAGTTTTGTGCGAACCACAGAACGTTCATCACCAACTGCTGGCGCGTTGTGAGCGCGCTCAGCGTGTCATCCCCCGACGTGGAGGCGGACCCTCCTTGCAGATGACGAACATCCATCAACATCACTCCTCACGCGGCGCTGCGTGAGACGCTACCTGGCAGTACATTTTCAGTCATTATAGCAAGAGCGCGCCGGGTACAGCGTTTTGCGTCGCCAGACTGCGCGCAAACAACTGCGCTCCACAGGTCATATGGAGCGCAGAGGTTACGAGCGAGTACAGGCCCAATTGCTCAGTCGGGATCGCCGAAGATGGTGTAGTGCCACCCTTTGCGTTGCGCGCCCTCGGTCTCCAGCATCACATGCTTGATCTGGCTGTAGTCGTCGAGCGCGTAGAGCGACATGTCTTTGCCGAAGCCGCTCTCCTTGAAGCCGCCGTGAGGCATCTCGGCAGTGATCGGCAGGTGATCGTTCACCCAGACTGTGCCGAACTCCAGTGCTGCGCTCATCCTCATGGCGCGCTGCACATTCGTCGTCCAGACCGAGCCAGCCAGCCCGTAGCGTACGGCGTTGGCGCGCGCGATGACCTCGGCCTCGTCCTTGAAGGGCAGGACGACGACCGCCGGGCCAAAGATCTCGTCGGTGACGACCTTCGCCGTGTCGGGAACGTCGGTAATGACCGTCGGCTGGAAGAAGTAGCCATCCTCCATGCCCTTTACCTTGGCGCGCTCGCCACCTGTGAGGAACTTGCCCTTCGGGCCGACAGTGGAGACCAGCTTCTCGACCCGTTCCAGTTGCGCCGCTGAGACCAGCGGCCCCATATCCGTCTGCTGCGAGGCGGGATCGCCGACGCGAATCTGCCCCACCAACTCCAGGAAGCGATCCGTGAAGTCCTTGAAGCGCGACTCATGGACGTACATGCGGGTACCCGCCGTGCAGTCCTGCCCGGTGTTGACGAAGCCCGCGCAGACGGCTCCCTGCGCCGCCGCCTCGATGTCGGCGTCGTCGAAGACGATGAAGGGCGCCTTGCCGCCAAGCTCCATGTGGACACGCTTGAGCGTGCCAGCCGCCGCGCGCATTACCGCCTTGCCGGTCTCGCTGGCGCCGGTGAGCGAGATCAGGCGCACATCGGGATGCGCGACGAGCGCCACGCCGACCGCATCGCCGCCAGTCACGATGTTCAGCACACCGTCGGGGATGCCAGCCTCCAGCGCCAATTCGCCTAGCATCAGCGCGGTGAGCGGCGTCTCCGGCGCTGGCTTGAGGACGACGGTGTTGCCGGCGGCGAGCGCGGGGCCGATCTTCCAAATCGCCATCATCAGCGGATAGTTCCATGGCGCAAGCTGGCCGCAGACGCCGATTGGCTCGCGGCGCACGATGCTCGAATAGCCAGGCACATACTCGGTCGAAGCACGCCCATCCAGCGTGCGAGCGGCCCCGGCGAAGAAGCGCAGGTTGTCCACTGTGAAGGGCAGATCGCTGTCATGCGCCAGCTTGATCGGCTTGCCGACGTTGCGCGACTCCAGCGCGGCCAGTTCGTCCAGATGCTCTTCCAGCAGGTCGGCCAGCTTGTAGAGCGCGGCGGCGCGCGCGCTTGGCCCAATGCGCGACCAGCGGCCATCCTCGAAGGCGGCCTTGGCGGCAGCGACGGCCAGCTCCACGTCCTTCGCACTGCCCTCCGGCACGACATCCGCCGGTTTGCCCGTCGCCGGGTTCACCAGCGTCCGCTCCGCGCCAGCGGTTGGCGCTACCAGCTTGCCATCCACGAGCATCTTCTGTTGCTTCTGCGTCTTGACCGCCATCTGCGCGCTCCTTTACGTCGGTCTCAATGGTCGTTGTGTCTGATTCCCAGCGCCATCAGTATAGAAGCAGCGGCGCTTCTCACTCAAGCGCGCGCCATGCTCAGACTGTCCATCCTCCATACGCCACAGTGGATAAGCTCGATCCGCTCCGGCTAGCGAGCGCGCATGCGCGAGAGCAGCAGCGCCGCACGCAGGTTGAGCTTGCAGAGCGAGTCGTCGAGATCGAGGTCGCTGATATCGTAGATACGCTGGAGGCGGTATTTGAGCGTGTGGCGGTGGATGTAGAGCTGCTGCGCGGTCTGCACGCCATTGCCGTCGTTCTCCAGGAAGGTTTCGAGCGTCTGGGTGAGCTGGCTGCCGTGCGTCCGGTCGTGCTCGGCCAGTCGTTGCAACCGCTGAATATAGATATTCTCGTTGAGCAATTCCTGTGGCAGCGCGCGCAGCCAGTGCAGCAGTCCCAACTCCTCGAACGAGGCCATGCGACGGTCATCACCAAGCGCGGGCAGGGCCTCCAGCGCCTCGATTGCCCGTTCATAGGCGCGGTGCAGCAGCCGTATGTCGCCCTCCAGCCCGCTCGCGCCGATGCGTAGCGAGTCGTCCAGAGTCCCCGCCTGCGCCAGGAGGTGCTGGCAATAGGTTTGTACCTGCTCCTGCCGCGCCGCCTCCAGGATCACGATGCAGCGATCCGCTCGCTCGCCGAGCGCCGTATTCAGCCCTTTGTAGCGGGCCGCGTTGCGCGCCACCAACTCGACGACGCGCAGGTCGTTCGCGCCGGGGTCGAGTGCGATCACCGCATGGGGGGCGTCCGGGCGCAGGCGGAAGCGCGCCATCTGCTCGCGTAGTCCGCTCTCCTGCGCGACGCCCTCTTCGAGCAGCCGGTTGAGCAGGTTGCGCTCGGCGCGCTCGTCGGCGGCGTGGGCCGTCTTCTCGCGGAAGAGAATCAGCGCGGCGACGGTGGCGGCATGCTCGATGGCGTGAGCGTCCAGCGGCTCTAGCTCGCGGTCGCCTGCGATGATCCAGACGTAGCCGTAGATACGCCGCGCGACGACGATGGGAGCGAGGATGCGCGCCATCGTCATGCCCAGCGCTTGCCCTTCCGGCGTCACGTCCAGCCGCTCCGGCGCCATTGTGGCCGAGACGCGGCGCAGGATGCCCGACGCGCGCAGCCAGGCGAGCAGTTGCGGCGGATTGCGCCCGTCGCGGATCGCCGCGCGGCGTACATCGTCCAGCTCCGCGCCGGTCTGCGCCGCCTCTGCCAGCACGCCGAAGGAGAGGTCGTCAATCTCGACCGGCCGCGCCAGCAGGGAGCACAACTCGCGCGCGACATCTTTGAGCGAGCCGCCATTGAGGACGACGCGCGTCAGCGAGCGGTGGATCGCCAGCGACTGCTTGAAAAGCTGGAACTGGTCGTTGATGCTGTGCTCGGAGACGGCGCGTACCACATCCTCGAATGGTATCTCCCATGGCAGCTCGATAATCGGGAAATTCGCGGCGTTCGCCACCGCCAGCACAGCATCCGGCACGTGATCGACATACTTGCCGGTGGCCACGACCATCCCCGCGAGGCCCATCGCCGCCAGCTGTGCGCAGAGCGCCGCCTGAGCTTCCTCGTCGTCGCGCAGGACGTAGAAGGTCGTCAGCAGCAACTCGCCGCGCCGCACCCAATCGTGCGCCTGCGGGATGTCCACGACATGCGCCCAGTGGATCTGCCGGTCAAGTCCACCCTCGCCGGCCACGAGGCGGCTCTGCGCGAAGAGGTCCAGCGCGAGCAACTGCCGCACTGTGAGCATGACGCGCCTCCGCCACTTCTCCGTCAGGCCACCGCATCCGATTTGTACAGTATGGCCTATATTGAGCGTCAGCGTATCATGCTTCGCTCGTCGCGCGCAAGGAGGAGGCGCCTCAATGCGCGGCGGCCAACTCGGCGGGCGAGGCGGCGCTCACCGCCGCGAGCGAATCATGCAGGATGTCCAGCGCTTGCGCCATTTCCTCGTCGGTCGTGACGAGCGGCATGAGCAGGCGGATCACGTTGTCGTAGAGGCCCGCCTTGATGAGCAGCAACCCACGCGCGCGCGCCTCTTTCAGCATCGCGGCGGCCTCGGCGCTGGCGGGCTTGCGAGTCGCGCGGTCGCTCACCAGCTCCATCGCCACCATCGCGCCCAGACCACGCACATCGCCGATCAGCGGGAACTCACGCTGCCACTCGCGCATGCGTTCAATCGCCTTGTCGCCAAGCCGCTGCCCGCGCTCCACCAGCCCCTCGCGCTCGAAGACCTCGATCACCGCGAGCGCCGCCGCGCAGGCGACGGGATTGCCGCCATAGGTGCCGCCCAGCCCACCGGGCAACGGCGCGTCCATGATCTCGGCCTTGCCGACGACCGCCGCGAGCGGCATCCCACCGGCGAGCGACTTCGCGATCAGCATCAAGTCCGGCTCGACGCTGTAATACTCGACGGCGAACATGCGTCCGGTGCGCCCGAAGCCGGTCTGCACCTCGTCGGCGATCAGCAGGATGCCGTGGCGCGAGCAGATCGCGCGCAGCGACGGCAGGAAGTCCGCTGGCGGGATGATGAAGCCACCCTCGCCCTGCACTGGCTCGACGATCACCGCTGCCACCTGCTCCGGCGCGATGCGCGTCAGGAAGGCGCGCTCCAGCGCCGTTTCCCACTCGCGGCAGCATGAGTCGTCGTGATGCGCGCATTGGTAGCAGTAGGGATAGGGAATCGCGTGAATGTCGTTGGCGAAGGGGCCGAAGTTGGCCCGGTACGGGCGGACCTTTCCGGTCAGTGAGAGCGCAAGATTCGTGCGCCCATGGAAACTGTTCTCGAATGAGATGATGGCGGTGCGTCCAGTCGCGGCGCGCGCGATCTTGACCGCGTTCTCCACTGCCTCGGCGCCACTGTTCACCAGCAGCGTCTTCTTGGGGTATTTGCCCGGCGTGATCTCGGCGAGGCGTTTGGCCAGCGCGATGTAGGGTGGTGGCGTGACGACATGCGCGCAGGTATGCGTGTACAGCGCGGCCTGTTCCTGGATCGCCGCGACCACGGCAGGATGACTATGCCCGACGTTCATCACGCCGATGCCACCGGCGAAGTCGAGGTACGTCGCGCCATCCACGTCGGTGATGCGCGCGCCCGACGCGGAGGCGGGGAAGACGTCATGATAGGTATAGACGCCGCGAGGCAGGTAGCGTTCGCGGTCGGCTTGGATTGCCTCTGTCTTTGTCTTATGGGTATGATGCGCGCCATTTGCGCCATTCTTCTTCGCGCCGTTCTGTGCGCCGTGCTTTGTCATCTTCGACCTCCTTTGACCATCTGGCACTCTACTGTATACCTGTAGAACCGTAAACGGACGGCCTGACCAACACTCACCGTTGTCTTTTGGCCAGCCTGTCGAAAACGGCTTTGAGTTGTGGCTGATAGAATGAGGCGCAACCCTTGACCTAACCCTCTGACCCCCTTCCCTAAGAAGGAAGGGGGAACCACACACCGGGAAAATTGCCGCGCCTCTGCCACCCCTTCTCCCACGAGGAGAGGGGGCTGGGGGGTGAGGTCACACCAGTTCACCAGTATGTCTCACGCGAGGAGGAACGCCATGACGATACAATCCATCAATCCCACGACCGAGGAGGTCATCGAGACCTTCGAGCCGTATAGCGCCGCTCAGATCGACGAGATTCTCACGACCGTCGCCGCGGCGCAGAAACGCTGGCGCGACCGCTCCTTCGCCGAGCGCGCGGACGTTTTGCGCCAGGTGGCGGCGCTGCTACGTGAGCGCAAGGACGAGCTGGCGCGCGCCGCGACGAGCGAGATGGGCAAGCCTATTACTGAGTCTGAGGCCGAGGTCGAGAAATGCGCGTGGGTCTGCGAGTATTACGCTGAGGGCGCGGAGCGTTTCCTCGCAGACGAGACCGCGCCCTCTACCGCGACCGAGAGCTACGTCGCGTATCGCCCATTGGGCGTCCTGCTGGCGATCATGCCGTGGAACTTTCCCTACTGGCAGGCGCTCCGCGCGGCGGCTCCCGCGCTGATGGCGGGCAACGCCGTTGTCCTCAAGCACGCCTCGAATGTGACCCGTTGCGCGCTGCACATCGAGCGCCTCTTCGCCGATAGCGCGCCTGATACCATTTTCCGCACGGTTGTGGCGCCTGGCGCGGAGGTGGAAGCGCTGATCGCCGACCGGCGTATCGCAGCGGTGACGCTGACTGGCAGCGACGCGGCGGGCGTTTCGGTCGCCAGCGCGGCGGGACATGCGCTCAAGAAGACCGTGCTGGAACTAGGAGGCTCAGACGCCTTCATCGTGCTGGAGGACGCCGATCTGGACGCGGCGGCGCAGATGGCGGTGAAGGCGCGCTTCCAGAACACGGGGCAGAGCTGCATCGCCGCCAAGCGCTTCATCGTCGTCGAGAGCGTCGCCGAAGACTTCGAGAAGAAGTTCGTCGAAGCAGCGGCGAAGCTGAAGATCGGGCGACCCGCTGGACCGTGCGACGCAGATCGGCCCGGTGGCGCGCGGCGATTTGCGCGAGGCCCTGGCGGATCAGGTCAGTCAATCCGTGGCGATGGGCGCGAAGGTCGCGCTCGGCGGGGAGTGGTCGCCGGTCCTGGCGGCAAGGGCTATTTCTACGACGCCGACGATTCTCACGCAGGTGACGGACGAGATGCCGGTCTTCCGCGAGGAGACGTTTGGCCCGGCGGCGGCGGTGATCCGCGCGCGCGACGCCGAGCATGCCGTCGAGCTGGCCAACGACTCGACTTCGGCCTCGGCGGCAACCTGTGGACGCGCGACCTCGTCCGTGCGCGTGAGCTGGCGCGGCGGCTGGAGTCCGGCGGCGTCTTCATCAACGGCATGACGGCCTCCGACCCACGCCTGCCATTTGGAGGAGTGAAGCGCAGTGGCTACGGACGCGAGCTATCGCTCGTCGGCATCCGCGAGTTCGTCAACGTCCAGACGGTCTGGATCGGCCCGGCAGCCTCCGCGCCAGGGCAGACGGCGACGCAGCGGCCTGTCACGGCGAACGTAGAGTAGGGTTATTCTTCTGCGTCCACCTCGCGGTGGAGCGCGGCGATGCGCTCACGCACCTCGTCCAGCGTCGTCACGCCCAGCTCGATCATGTCCTCTTCCAGGCTCTCCAGCCGCTCCAGTTGTAGGAGGGAGTCATATTCGGCGGGATCGAAGGCCGTGTCCTCTTGCTCATCCAATCTCCTCGTCGTCCTGGCGGGATGATGGGAGGCAGGCTCGTTGTCGTTGCGATTCGAGTTCTTCGGTTCTTCGAGTTCATACTCGCCCTTTCTCGCGTGGTCACGGTCGCTCATGTCAGGATGGCAGGAGAAAGCTGGCCGATGGGTCGAGATAGCTCCAGAGTGGCGCCTCATCTGCCTCGCTGTCAATGAGGCGCGCGTTTCCGGGTCCAGACGCGCTGACGCTGGCGACATACAGCCCAGCCGTCGTGAGTTGCGTCTCGTTCCAGCTATCCCCTGCCGCAGCCACGAAGGCAACGCTCCCGCTATCGGGGCTCCAGGGACCGCCCGGAGCCGGACGCCAATGTGGCGCGCCCTGCCGTGCCTGATAGGGCTGAGCATAGTCAAGCGCGCGTGATGTCGTCTTCTTCTCCAGATCCACCAGTGTCGCGCCAGCCGCGTCGAAGACGAGCAGACGCTGACTGTCTGGCGACCAGTAGGGAATCGCGGTCTGATCGGAATTCGCCCACTCATAGCGCTCGTTGCCAGGCGAGCGAACATCCCAGACAGCGAAGCGCTCCGTCGTGCGGATGAGCAGCCACGCGCCATCGGGCGAGAAGCATGCGTCGAGCAATCCGTTCACGATTCCGAGCGAGCGTGTCGCGCCGCTTCCCGAGCGCAGGATGAACTGAACCGCGTTGTTCTCAGCCGTCACCGCATAGAGCAGGTCATCTGTCCGTGGCCGCCAAAGGACGCGTCCCGCGCGCGAGGTATCGGGCAGTTGGCGCAACACGCCGCTGGCCACAGACTTGCCGCTCGTTCCCGGCGCGCCGACGAGGAGATCACCCTTCGTGTTGATCCGCGCTATCTGCGCGCCATCTGCTGAGAGAGTGGGCAACGCCGCTGCGTCGGAGACGGACTTACTGGCGATGCCGACAGGCTGATCGGCCTGCGAGACGACGTACTCGGTCGCGCTGTCCAGCCCGTCCGTCGTGGGAAAGCGCTCGGCATAGAGCAGCCGGTTCCCGTCGGCGTTCCACCAGGCGTCGCTCCGTACGAGCGATGAGGCGTCGGGGGTGATTGGGAGCGTCGAGCCGCCGTTGACGCTCGACGACGGAGAGATTGCCGCTCAGATCTGGCGTGTTCTCGAGCGGCGACTGGCCGCGATTGGAGGGGAAAGGCGACGCCATATGGTAGACGAGTTGTTGGCGGCTGGGCGACCAGCTATAACTCACGATGCTATCACCAGCGATCTGATGAAGGTTCGCGCCGTCCTGGCTGGATGGTGTAGAGTTTGCCATCGCGCAGGAACGCTAACGCGTCGCCACCGGGATGGTAAGCGCATCCTGCTACAGCGCAGTTAGCGCGCTATCGAGCGCCATCAGCAGAGCGTAGAACGATCAAACCTAACCCGAACCCTCCTCCTTAAGCAGGGTGAACCATACTTTCTGCCGTTGTCAAGCTCCCCTACTCTCGCAGGGGAGGGGTTGGGGGAGGTCCGCGCGGCTATTGTATAAGCGCGTGTCTCATTCTGGCAAGCAATCGCGACCTGATCTCACAGTACGATTGCCGATGGCTCTCGCGTGAACTTCGCCAGATCGGACACCGCTCAGAACTTGCGCAGGCGTTGCGGGCGTTGCCTCCGGCCAGAGTCCACAACTCGCCGCGAGCGCGCCTACGATCTCCTCAGCCGTCCTGCCAGCCGCTCTAAGCGCATCCAGCCCTGCCGCAGCCTCACGTTTCGCCAGACGCGCTCCGATCGCATCCAGCGCAAGTGGGACATGGGCGCACTCGGTGGGTCTCGGATAGCCCAGCGCGTCGTAGAGCGCCAGTTGCCGCGCTGTCGAGCCGAGCAGATCATCGCCGCGCACGATCTGATCCACGCCCATCAGCGCGTCGTCCACTACGACGGCGAGCTGATACGCGAAGACACCGTCGCTGCGCCGCACGATGAAATCGCCGACCGTCGCCGCCGACGTTCTCGACTGACCTCACCATGCAGTACGTCGGTGAAGGTAATGATTCGCCCCGGCGCGCGAAAGCGGCACGAGGGACGCCTTCCCGCCGTCTCGCGCTCGGCGCGTTGGGCGGGCGTCAGGTCGCGGCAGGTTCCTGGATAGCGCGGTGCGTTCTCGCCCTGTCCATCCTGCTGCGGAGCGCTGGCGATCCGCGCCAGTTCTGATCGCGCGCAGTAGCATGGATAGACAAGGCCAGCGTCGCGCAGCTGGGCGAACGCAGCGGCGTAGAGAGCCTCGCGCTGGCTCTGGAAATAGGGGCCGAGTGGACCACCCACATCCGGCCCTTCATCCCAGTCCAGCCCCAACCAGCGCAGGTCGGCGAGTATACGCGCTGTCGCTCCTGGCCGCACGCGCGGACGATCAAGGTCCTCGACGCGCAAGGTGAAGTTGCGACCAGAAGAGCGGGCAAAGAGCCAGGCCAGCAGCGCCGTGCGCAGGTTGCCAAGATGCAGGACGCCAGTGGGCGAGGGCGCGTAGCGTCCGCGGCGCATGATCTCTACGCCTCGCGCTCGAACTCATCCGTCTCGCCGGATGGATGTCGGCGGGGACGGGCAGCGGCGGCCGGCAATGGTCCGACCAGGGACACGTCTCGCCCATCGGCTCGCGTGTGTAGCCAAGGAGCATATCCACCAGGCACAGTGGCAATCCCGCCACGCTCGGATAGCACCCGTAGATGCGCTCCACCGGCGCGAAGGTGGTGGAGAGAATCGTGTATCCGCCTGCCTTATCCAGCGAGTCGCCGGTCAGGACGTACGCCTCGATCTCGTCGTCGGTATAGTCGCGCATCAGCACGCGCGTAATCGCGGTGGCCGAGGCGATGCGCCCTGGCTCCGGCCCGAGCCAGCGCAACGCCACTGGCGACGAGTGCTCGCGTCCGCGCAACATGCGCAACATCTGGCGGCCTTCGTCGAAGTCGGCTGGCTTGGCCAGATGCGTCTCCCCCAGCAGGACCGTCGTATCCGCCGCGAGCGCGCGTCCCGGCTTGCCTGCCGCCTGGAGCGCGGCATATGTCGCCAGCGCTTTCTGCGCGCGCCAGATATTCGCCCAGCCGGTTGAGCGGTCCTTGATACGCCTCAGTCAGCGCCTCCTCGTCCACCGAGACGGCGAACAACTCGAAAGCAATTCCCGCCTCGGCGAGCAACTGGCGGCGTCGCGGCGAGGTCGAGGCGAGATAGAGTGTGTCAGAATCGGTCATGCATCGCCTCCACGGCTTCCAGAACGGCGATATTCTCGATGTGCGCGGTCTGCGGGAACATGTCCAGCGGCTGGAGCAAGACGAGGCGGTATGCGCCTGACTCCAGGCAGAGAATCGCCAGGTCGCGCGCCAGGCTTTCCGGCCCGCAGGAGATGTAGACGACGCGCGGGACGCGCCGGGCGATCAGGGCGTCGAGAACGGGACGCTGGCATCCAGCGCGCGGCGGATCGATCACCAGCCCGTCCAGCCGCTCGCTCATGCTTCGGCAGCATTTCCTCGACCTTGCCCTTGCATGATCTCGACGTTCGGCGCGTCAGCCAGATTCGCGCGCGCGTCGCGGATGGCGCTGTCTGACTCCTCGATGGCGAGAACACGCGCGGCGCGCCCAGCCATCAGTCGCGCGAAGGTTCCCACGCCGCAGTAGGCGTCTACCAGCGTCATGCCTGCGCCTGATGGTAACGCCTCCAGCGCGAGACGCGCCATGACGTTCGCCTGTGCGGTGTTCGTCTGGAAGAACGAGCTGGGGCGGATGCGAAAACGGTGTCCTGCCAGCTCCTCCTCGAATTCCTCGTCGCGCAACTCAACGCCGAGTGTCTCAGTTCCTCGCGCAACTCCTCTGACGGCGCAGGCTGGAGCAACATCTGTCCTGTGCTGGCGCCGTAGCGCACGAGCGCCTGCGGTCGTGGCAGTTCGTGGCGCGCGAGGATGGCCAGCGCGTCGTTGATGCGTTCGGAGGCGATGTCGCACCGAGTCAGCGGCAGCACGCGCGAGGTCCCGCGCGCCGTCAACCCTACGTGGCCAGCGCGATCCACCGAGAAGCGCATGTGGTTGCGGTAATTCCATGGCGGATCGCAGCCAATCGCATCCTGCACCGAGCGTGGGCGAAACCGGCCTCGACGAGCAGTGAGCGCATGCGTTCAGTCTTCCAGGCAAGTTGCGTGGTGTAATGCATGTGCTGCAACTGGCAGCCACCGCAGACGCCGAAGACGGGACAGGGCGCCGCAACGCGCTCAGGCGCCGCCTCGATCACACGCGTGACGCGCAACGTGGGCGGCTTGATCCGTTTGCGTCGCGACCCGGCCAGGGCAACCGCCAGCGCGCCTCGACCTCGATCACCTCACCAGGCAGTGCTCCGACGACGGCGATATACGCTAGCGGCGCAGGCGGTTCAATTCCGCGCGCCTCCGCAACGCTCCAGTCAGGCGCGACGATTGTCGTGACGATCTCGCCGTGCGCCAGGCCCGCCGCATCCAGTCGCTCGATGCGCGCGTGATAGCGACCGATAATCTCTTCCATCGGTGGCCTTTCAGGCAGCCCGAAAGAGAATGCGCGCGGGTGGCTGGATCGGCGGTATGCTGCGAGGTCATGCGAATCCTTCGAGAGCAGGGGGATGTGACACGCCGAACAGGTCAACCGTTCGGGCAATCGAGTATATCACCGCAGCCCACTAGAGCGGTCATGCTGTCCTGATAAGCCGTGATCCGCTACGATGTATCATGAGAGAACAACCGCTTTCACAAGGATGTGAGATGAGGCTGACAATATGCCAGGGAGCAGGAAATGGACGCCAATGCGCGGGGTGATGCGCATCTGAACGCGCAGACGCGGCGCACGCACCTGGAGGCGATGGCGCATGAGCCGCTTGACGTGCTGGTGATCGGCGGCGGGATCACCGGCGCGGGCGTCGCCCTGGACGCGGTGACGCGCGGCTATCGCGTGGGGCTGGTCGAGCGCGCCGACTTCGCCAGCGGGACCAGCAGCCGCTCGACCAAACTGCTCCACGGCGGCATCCGCTACCTGCCGCAATTCGACATTGCCCTGGTGAGCGAGGGGCTGCATGAGCGCGGTCGGTTGCTGCGCAATGCGCCACACCTCGCGCGTCCGCTGGCCTTCCTGCTGCCGCTCTACGACTCCTCGCGCAAGCCGGTGGGCCTGCCGGTCGCGCCGCCCTATGGCATCGGCCTGACGATGATCCTCGACATTGGACTGTGGCTGTATGACCGGCTTGCGGGGAAACGGAGCATCGCGCCGCATCGGCGGCTCTCGCGCGCGGAGACAGTCAGCCGGATGCCAGGACTGATCGAAAAGGGCGTCAAGAGCGGCTTCCTCTACTATGATGGCCTGACCGACGATGCGCGATTGACGGTGGCGGTGCTGCGCACAGCGGCGGCGCATAGCGCGCTGGTCGCAAACTACGTCGAAGTCATGCGCTACGCCAGCGAGGACGGGCGCATCACTGGCGCATATGTGCGTGACACGCTAGACGGCGATCGGAACCGAGCGCCTGATTCGCGCGCGGCACGTGGTCAACGCCACCGGCGTCTGGGCCGAGGCGAACGACCATCTCTCCGGCGGCGAGTCGCATCTGCATATCGCGCCGAGCAAGGGCGCGCACCTCGTCTTCACGCGCGAGCGGCTGGGTCTGGGCGACGAGGCGATTGTGCTACCGGAGACCGACGACGGTCGCATTATCTTTGTCGTCCCGTGGCTCTCGCGCGCGCTCGTCGGCGCCACCGATACCGAAACATCTCTGGATTCCCTACCCATCGCTGGGCAGGATGATATCGCGTACCTGCTCAAGCACCTTAACCGCTACCTGCGCGAGCCGGTCTCCATTGCTGATATCGTCTCGACGTATGCGGGCTATCGCCCGCTGCTGCAATTGAAAAAGCATAAGGCGACGGGCAAGCTCTCGCGCGCGCACGAAGTCGTCGAGCGCGAGGATGGGCTGGTGACGGTCGCCGGTGGCAAGCTGACCTCGTACCGCCAAATGGCCGAGGATGTGGTGGATCATCTGGAAGCGCGCGAGGGCAAAAGCCAACCAGCGGCGACGAGTACGTTAAGACTTCAGGGCGCGACTCGCTGGCCGGAGTCCCGTGAGCGCTTCTTCCAGCGCGCAGCTGAGGCGCGTCTGGACGCGACGGTCGCCGAGCACCTTGTTCACGCCTACGGCGACGATGCGCTGGAAATCCTGGACCTGATTGCCGCAGAGCCATCCCTGGGCGAGCGCCTGATTTCCGATCTACCCTATCTCCGCGCTGAAGTCATCCATGCCTGCCGCGCGGAGATAGCGCTGATGTTGGAGGACCTGCTTTCCCGCCGCCTGCGCATTGCTGTCGAGGATCGTACGCGCGGGTTGGGTGTCGCGGCGGAGGTAGCTGCGCTCATGGCGCAGGAGCTTGGCTGGAGTGACGAGGAACGCGCCGCGCGGCTGGCCGCCTACGACAAGTACGTGCGCGCGGAGGCTGGCCCGCTCGCTGACCTGCTGCCTCCGCCACAGTTGGTCGCCAATACGGCGACAACACATGACGAGCGCAAGGGGTAGGCTTGAGGACGGCGCCTGGGGCTGTGCTACACTTCCCAACTGAGAAGTTGCGGCTTGCGTGGCGCTGATCACCGGCGAGTGTTACCAAATCCGTCATCCTCTACAGAGGATAGGCGATTTATTGCGGATGCGAGACCTGTCTCGCCCGTTTCCCTAGAATTCAGACGGTCTGGACAAGTACAACATGAGGGGTCAGCGAGATGGCGAGTGAGAATGGCGGGAGTCCGGCGAGTTCAGTAAGCAGCGATGACGCACTGCGGCAGTTTGGCTTCGAGACGCGAGCCATCCACGCCGGGCATCGCCCCGATCCATACACGGGGGCAAGCGTGACGCCGCTCTATCAAAGCTCGGCCTTCGCCTTCGAGGATACCGAGAGCGCGGCTGCGTACTTCAACCTCCAGGAGTACGGCAACATCTACTCGCGCATCATGAACCCGACAGTCGCGGCGTTCGAGGAGCGCGTCGCCAATCTGGAGGGCGGCGTCGGCGCGGTGGCCTTCGCCAGCGGCATGGCGGCGCAGGTCGGCGCGTTCTTCACGATGCTCTCGCCGGGCGATCACATCGTCGCCTCGCGTTCGATCTATGGCGGCACGATCACTCAGCTCAAGATCACCTTCGCCAAGCTCTCGCTCGACGTGACGCTGGTGGACCCCGACGACCTGGATGCCTGGCGCGCGGCGCTGCGACCAGAGACGAAGGCGCTCTTCGCCGAGACGATCGGCAATCCCGGCGGCAATATCCTCGACATTGCGGCGGTGGCGGAGATCGCGCACGAGCATGGCGCGCCGCTGGTGATCGACAATACCTTCGCCTCGCCGTATCTGTGCCGCCCGATCGAGTGGGGCGCGGACATCGTGTTGCACTCGGCGACCAAGTACATCGATGGCCACGGCACGAGCATCGGCGGGATCGTCATAGACGCGGGCAAGTTCAACTGGTCGAATGGACGCTACGCGACCATCGCCGCGCCATCCGCCGAGTATCACGGGCTAGAGTTCCATGAGACGTTCGGCCTCTACGGCTATCTGATGAAGTTGCGCGCCGAGACGCTGCGCGACCTCGGAGCCGCGCTCAGTCCCTTCAACGCCTTCCTCTACCTGCTTGGGGCTGGAGACACTGCCACTGCGCATGGAGCGGCACGTGAGCAACGCGCTAGGTGTGGCGCGCTTTCTGTCTGAGCACCCGATGGTCGAGCGCGTTCGTTACGCTGGCCTGCCCGATAGCCCGTACCACGAGCGGGCGAAACGCTATCTGCCCAAGGGGCCGGGCGCCGTCTTCGCGGTGGACCTCAAGGGTGGACGCGCGGCGGGACAGCGCTTCATCGAAGCGTTGACGCTCTGGACGCATCTCGCCAATGTTGGCGATACGAAGAGCTTGGTGATCCATCCCGCGAGCACGACACACCGCCAACTCAGCGACGAGGAACTGCCAGCTACTGGCGTGACACCAGGCACGGTCCGCCTCTCAGTGGGGCTGGAATCGCTGGACGACTTGCTGTGGGACCTGGAAAAGGGACTGCGCGCCGTGAAGGCAGGTCTCGACACGCAGGCGCGGAAATCCGGCGAGGCTGAGGAAGTCGAGGCGCGCGCATGAGCGTGGATAGCCCGAACGGCAGGAAGGCGCAGCAAGCCAAAGGGCCGGATATCGCCGAGTACCAGAATCCACAGGTGATCCGGCGCACGCTGCTAGGCAGCAGAACCGTTGCTATCGTCGGCCTCTCGCCGAATCCGCTACGGGCGAGCTACTTCGTCGGCTACTACCTCCAGCGGCACGGCTATCGTATTGTCCCGGTTAACCCGAAGGAGCAGGAGATTCTCGGCGAGAAGTGCTATCCCTCGCTAAGCGCGATTCCCTTCCTGGTGGACGTGGTGGACGTTTTTCGCCGTCCGGATGCGGTTCCAGCCATCGCGGAGGAGGCGGTGAAGATCGGCGCGAAGACGCTCTGGCTCCAGTTCGAGGTCATCAGTCCCGAGGGCGCGGCCATCGCGCAGGCTGGTGGGCTGGACGTGGTGATGGATCGTTGCATGAAGGTGGAGCACGCGCGCTATCTGGGCCGCATGCGCTGGTACGGACTGAACACCGGCGTCATCTCGTCGCGGCGTCAGTAGACACGGGCTGGTATCCTGAAGGAACAATACCCTGGGCCACCAGTTGTGACAGATCGCCGGTGTCGCACTTGCCTTACAGAGGCTGTCTCATCGTGTTCTTTGTGATTGGATCAATGACAACGACAACCTCACACCATCCGAAGCCCTTCCCGTACGCTTACGCTGCTCAGGAAATTCTGGCGTGGCTCGCTGCCCACGTTATTTATCCTCTTGCTGCTGGGAGCGCTTGTCGCTTGCGGGCCGTCCTCGGCGACAAGCGGCAAGCAGACGCCGACGCCAGCGCATACGGCCACCCCTGCGCCGACGGCTACACCATCTGGCCCTCAGGGCCTGGAGGCGCTCTCGCCAGAGCTGGCGGCCTACGCGAGTCAGCAGGGCAACGCGATGGGCATCACCGTCTATGACCTCACGCGCAAGCGGCAGTACACCTATAACGGCGACGCCAGTTTTATCCTCGCCAGCTCGTCGAAGGTCTACATCCTCTGCGCCTATCTGGACATGCTCGAACAGCAGGGGCGCGGGCCGAACGCGACAGAGCGCGCGGAGATGACGGCGATGATTACGCAGTCGGATAACAACGCGGCGCAATACCTCTTCGACAAACTTGGTCGCGTGACGGGGCAGAAAGCGTATCTCCAGAAATTGGGTATCACCGGATACGTCGCGCCGTCCACGTCAGAGCGTGACTGGGGCTATGCGCAGCTTTCGGCCAACGCGATGGTGCGCATGCTCATGCTGCTGCAGACGGGACAGACGCTCAACGCCGACGACCGTGCGCTCGCGCTCGATCTGCTGGGCCGGGTTGATCTTGGCCGCTGGGGCGTGGGGACCAAGGCGCCGGCGGGCGCGAAGGTGTACATGAAGGATGGTTGGGTCACCGGGCCAGACGACCTCTGGTATCAAAGCTCCTCCGGCATCGTCGTGACGAGCGGCGAAACCTACATCATCAGCGTCTACTCGCGCCAGAAGAACTACGACTGGAGCAAGGTCGAGCACGTCTGTGAGCTGGCCGCCCAGATCCTCGTCTGACTAGGCCCCGCAACTGGCTACATATCATGCCATGGCTCCTGTGCGGTAGCATGATGCTGACATCGCCACCGCGCTGAAAATGCGCGCCACGCCGCACGTGAGCAAAGGAGCCACGCCATGAAGTTCACGCAAGAGCATGAGATGTTCCGCCAGACGGTGCGGCGCTTCGTCGAGGAGGAGATCAACCCGCACGTCGACGAGTGGGAGGAGGCGGGCATCTTCCCCGCGCACGAGCTCTTCAAGAAGATGGGCGATCTCGGCATGCTCGGCCTGACCTATCCCGAAGAATACGGCGGACAGGGGCTGGACTTCTGGTACACAACTATCCTCTGCGAGGAGCTGGGCAAGGCCAACGCCTCCGGCGTCCCGATGGGCATTACCGTGCATACCGACATGTGTACGCCCGCGCTGGCGCACTTCGGCTCCGACGAGTTGAAGCAGCAGTTCCTCGCGCCTGCCATTCGCGGCGAGATGGTCGGCTGCATCGGTGTGACGGAGCCAGACGCCGGCTCGGATGTCGCCTCGATCCGCACGCGCGCCGAATCCGATGGCGACGAGTGGGTCATCAACGGGCGCAAGCTCTACATCACCAACGGCACGCAGGCCGATTGGGTCTGCCTGCTCGCGCGCACCAGCGATGAGGGCGGCTTCCGTGGCATGTCGCTCATCATCGTGCCAACGAACACGCCAGGATTCAGCGTCAGCCGCAAGCTGCGCAAGCTCGGCAACCACTCCAGCGACACCGCCGAGCTGATGCTCGACAACGTGCGCGTTCCCAAAGCAAACACCATCGGGCAGGAGGGCATGGGCTTCATCCTGCAGATGCAGCAGTTCCAGCGCGAGCGCCTCGTCGGCGCGATCACGACCTATAGCTCGCTGGAGCGCATCGTGCGCGACACCATCGCCTACACCCAGCAGCGCTGCGCGTTCGGCCAGCCGCTGATCGATAACCAGGCGATCCACTTCCGCATGGCCGAGCTGCTGACCGAGATCGCGATGGTCAAGCAGTTCTGCTACGCAGCGGTCGAGAAGATGGTGGATGGCGAGGACATCACCCGCGAGGCCTCGATGGCGAAGCTGAAGGCGGGGAGGCTTGCGCGCGAGGTGACCGATAGCTGCTTGCAGTATTATGGCGGCATGGGCTACATGGAGGAGACGCCGATCTCGCGCGCCTATCGTGACGCGCGGCTGCTCTCCATCGGCGGCGGGGCCGACGAGGTGATGCTCGGCATCATCTGCAAGCTGGAGGGCATTCTGCCCGGCAAGAAGAAAAAGGCGTAGTCCGACTAACGCGCTCTCGGCTCTGAAGAGCCGGAGCACGATGGCGGCGGACTGAAGTCCGTGCAAACGCCCACGGTTGCGTCGTCCGCCGTGTTCAGGAGTAGAGACGCGATGCTGCGTATTGGCTCGGCGGAAGGCTTCTACGGCGACGATGTGACACGCGCGCTGCCCATGATCGAGGGCGGGCATGTGGATGTCGTCTGCTTCGAGGCGCTCTCCGAGCTGACGCTGGCGATTCTGCGGCGCGACCAGATGCGCGACCCGAACCGGGGCTACACGCGCGACATCGAGGTCATCGCTGAGCGCATCCTGCCGCTGGCATTCGCGCGCAAGATTCCGCTGATCACCAATGGCGGCGGGCTGAATCCCGACCAGCGCGGCGGAGGTCGTGCGCAAGGCGGCGGAGCGCCACGGGCTGCATGGTCTGAAGATCGCGACTGTGACTGGCGACGATCTCCTTGCGTGGCTGGGTGATTTGCTGGCTGCGGGCGAGACGCTGGCGAAGATGGAGACCGGCGCGCCGCTGACACTGGATGGCCCGCCCATCGTTACTGCCAACGCCTATCTCGGCGCGAGGCCTATCGTAGAGGCGCTGGAGCAGGGAGCGCATATCGTCATCACCGGGCGTGTGGCCGATCCGTGCCTCTATCTCGCGCCGCTGATTCATCATTATGGTTGGGCGTGGGATGACTGGGACAGGCTGGCGAGCGGGATCATCTGCGGTCATCTGCTGGAATGCACGGGGCAGGTCGTCGGTGGCAACAGTCTGGCGCTGCTGGATGAGATCGCGTCCAGCGATCTGGCGCGGCTGGGCTATCCCATTGCCGAGGTCGAGAGCGACGGCAGCTTCGTCGTGACGAAGACGCCTGGAACGCCTGGGCGCGTCTCGCAGGCGACAGTGAAGGAGCAACTGCTCTACGAGATGCACGATCCGCGCGCGTACATCACGCCGGATGTCGTGGCGAACATCACGACGCTGCGGCTGGAGGACGACGGCCCCGACCGAGTGCGCGTCAGCGGAGTTTCCGGCGCACCGCGCACCGAGACGCTCAAAGTCAACGTCGCGCGGCTGGAGGGCTATAGCCGCGAGCTGATCTTTACGTTGGGCTGGCCGGAGGTCTACCGCAAAGAGGAGCAGATGCGTGGTATGCTCGCCGCCACCTGGGAGGGGCTGCCGATCACGCGTGTCGAGTTCCAGCGTATGGGGCAGGAGAGCCTCTTTGGCCCGCTCGTTCCTGCGCCAGACGACCCCATCGAACTGATCGTGCGCGTCATGTTTACCGCCAGCGACCAGGAGACGCTGAAGACAGCCGTGCGCCGGGCGATGGCGCTGGGGCTATCGGGTCCAGCGGGAATGTCGGTCTCTGGTCAGTCGGTCGGCGCCGATCCGCGTCCGCTGCTGGGTCTCTGGCCGGCGCTCGTCGCGCGCGAGGCCGTCGAGCCGCAGGTCAGCGTGAAGGTGACGGAGGTGGCCTGATGGCCAAGATGAAGCCAATTCGGCGGCTCTACGAACTGGCCTTTGGGCGCTCCGGTGACAAAGGGAACATCGCCAACGTCAGCGTGATCGCGCGCTCACCCGAAGCGTATGTTGAGATCAAAGAGAAGATCACCGCCGAGCGCGTACAGAAGCATCTGGGGTCGCTGGTTCAAGGGCGGGTTGAGCGCTACGACCTGGACAATATCGAGGCGCTGAATTTTGTTTTGCATGGTGCGCTGGATGGCGGTGCGACGCGCGCGCTACGGCTAGATGGGTTAGGGAAATCGCTCGCCGGGGCGGTGTTGTACATGCCGGTGGATGAGAAGTGAGCGGCAAGATGGATGCCTTTGAAACGATCACCTGCGCAATTGAGGGGCCGTTGGCGACGGTCACGCTGAACCGGCCGGAGGCGCGCAACGCCCTGAGCCTGGCGATGGTCTTGGAACTGCTGCGCTGCTTTACCGAGTTGAGCGAGGATACGTATCGTGACGTGCGCGTGGTGGTTTTGCGCGCGGCAGGTGAGACGTTCTGCGCCGGGGGTGAGCTGCGCGATATGAGCGCGGCCTCGGAGGGTGGCGCAGGCATCGGCGCGCGGCTAGATGACTTGCTGCGGGCGGTGAACGAGGCGCCACAGGTGGTCGTGGCGAGCATCCAGGGTGCGGCGATGGGCGGTGGGCTAGGGCTGGTCTGTGTCAGCGACATCGCCATCGCGGACGAGAACTCGACCTTTGGCCTGCCAGAGGTGCGGCTGGGCATCGCTCCAGCAGTGATCTCGCCCTATGTGATCCAGCGCGTTGGCTTCACGCGCGCACGCCAACTCATGCTCACCGGTAGACGCTTCGGCGCGACGGCGGCGCTGGAGTATGGGTTGATCGCCGAGGTTGCAGGCGAAGGACAACTTGACATACAGGTGGAGACGATGGTCGCGGACATCCTGAAGTGCGCGCCGAACGCGCTACGTGAGTGCAAGCGCCTGCTCTTCGCTGTGTTGGCACAACCGGACTCACTGGAGGAGCGCGTCGCCACGTTCGACCGCCTGCGCATGAGCGAAGAAGCCGCCGAGGGCATTCTGGCGTTTCTCCAGAAGAAGCCGGCGCCGTGGGTTCCCGACGCATGAGCAGAACCATCACTCGACCAACTCAGCTCGCGAGTCAGGAAGCGGCGCCAGTTCAGGCTCCGCAGCCCGCTTCAGTTCCCGCCATGCCGCGTATGATACGCAAGGTGCTAGTCGCCAATCGCGGCGAGATCGCGTGTCGCATCATGCGGACCTGCCGCGCGATGGGCATCGCCACCGTCGCAGTCTATTCCGACGCCGATGCCAGCGCGCGCCACGTGCGCGAGGCCGACGAGGCAGTTCGCATCGGCGAGAGCGCCGCCAGCGCCTCGTATCTCAACATCCCCGCGCTGATCTCCGCCGCCAAACGCACTGGCGCCGACGCAATACACCCTGGCTACGGCTTTTTGGCTGAGCGCGCCGAGTTCGCCGCCGCCTGTCGCGACGCCGGGTTCATCTTCATCGGGCCGTCGCCTGAGGTGATCGCGCGCATGGGCGATAAGAGCGCGGCGCGGCGGCTGATGTCGGCGGCAGGTGTGCCAGTCGTTCCTGGCTATGATGATGCTGATCAATCAGATAGTCGGCTCATCGGCGGCAGCGCGCGAGATCGGCTTCCCGCTGATGGTGAAGGCGGCGGCAGGCGGCGGTGGCAAGGGCATGCGCGTCGTCGAACGCGAGCGCGATCTACTGGAGGCGTTAGCTGCGGCGCGACGTGAGGCGCAGTCAGCTTTTGGCGATGCGCGTCTACTGCTGGAGCGGCTGATTCGCCAAGCCCGCCACATCGAGTTTCAGATCTTCGGCGACGCGCAGGGCCACATCATTCATCTGGGTGAGCGCGAGTGCTCGATCCAGCGGCGGCATCAAAAGGTGATCGAGGAGACGCCCTCCATCGCGCTCTCGCCGGAGTTGCGCGCGCGCATGGGCGAGGCTGCCGTCACGGTCGGACAGCAGCTTGGCTATAGCAACGCAGGCACGGTCGAGTTCATCCTCGCGCCCGACGGCCAGTTCTACTTTCTCGAGGTCAACACGCGATTGCAGGTCGAACATCCCGTCACAGAATTGGTCACGGGGCTGGACCTCGTGCGCTGGCAGATACAGGTCGCGGAGGGGCGCTCATTGCCGCTGACGCAGGAGCAGGTCACGTTCAGCGGGCATGCTATCGAAGCGCGTGTCTACGCCGAGGACCCCGCGCAGAATCACCTTCCCGCGACAGGAACGCTGGCGCTCTGGCGCGAGCCGCACGATCAAGGCGTGCGCGTGGATGCTGGCGTCAGCACGGGCGATGCGATCTCGATCTACTATGATCCGATGGTGGGGAAGATTAGCGCGCACGGAGCCGACCGGATTGAGGCGGTGCGCCTGCTGGAGCGTGCGCTTGGGCAAACGACGCTCTTCGGCGTGCGCAACAACATCGCGTTCCTACGGCGTGTGTTGCTGCATCCGGCGTTCGTAGCTGGCGAGACCAATACGGCGTTTCTGGAGCGCCACGTGGCGGAGCTAGAGAAGCCTTCGATGGATGAGGCTGGGCTATCTCTGCTGGAGATGGCCGCACTAGCCTGCGCGCTGCAACGCAATGTCGGCGAGCCTTCGCTATCACTTACTGGTTGGCGCAATAATCGCAACCGCCCGCTGATCGAGCGATTCGCGCCACTTGAAATCTCATCAGGAAGTGGGTATAGTCCCCGTAACTCTCCTGCTGAGGTTCAACTGCTGCCTGGCGCGGATGAGTCCTTCGCGGCGACAATCACCGATGGCGAACGCGTCAGTCATGTGAGTGTCAGCGTCGTCGAGCGCGTGGGGCCGGATCTCACGATGGTCGTAGGTGGTCTGCGGCGGCGCATCACTGCGCTGGAGGCGACGCCGGGTGAATGGTGGGCGCAGGTGGGTGAGGGTGAGACGGCCGTGTTGCGCTGGATCTCGCCGCTGCCGGAGCCAGATGCGCACGTGCGGTCCGGCGACTCGCTCTCGGCGCCGATGCCGGGGCAGGTGATCGCGCTGCTCGTGGCGGAGGGGCAGCAGGTGCAGGCAGGCGACCCGCTGGTGATCCTGGAGGCGATGAAGATGGAGCACACCATCCGCGCGCCACACGATGGTGTCGTCGCCGCGATTCACGCGCGTCCGGGAACGCAGGTGGCCGCATCGGCGGTGTTGCTCGACGTACGGCAGGAGGCGACGCGCGAGCACTAAGCGCGCCATCTCACGCCAGCCGTGGATTCAAGGCGCGTCTGACGCGCTAACTTGCTCTTATGCGAAAAGCAGGGTATCTTGCAGGGGAAGCGGCGCCGCTGGTGGACGCCGCCATCGCCGTTGCAGGCGAACGAGGAGGGCGCTGATTATGCCGTCGAACCAGATAACCGAGACGAACTTCGCACAGTTATTTCGCAATCGCTCCGCGAAATTTGGCGGCAAGGTCCGCTGGCGGCAGAAGCGCGACGGCGCCTGGCGGCAGGCCACTGGGCGCGAGAACCAGCGCATGGTGAACAGCCTGATCGCCGGGCTAGACGAGTTGGGCGCCAAGCGCGGCGACGTGATTGGTATCGCCAGCAGCACGCGCTGGGAATGGGCCGTGGCCGACTGGGCGAACATTGGCCTGGGCGCTGCGACCGTCACGCTCTATCCCTCCAATACGCCTGCCGTCAACTCGTTCATCCTCAACGACTCTGGCGCGAGCTATGTCTTCGCCGAGGACAAGTCACAGTACGATAAGCTCAATAGCATTCGCGCCGAGATTCCCAACGTCAAAAAGGTCATCATCTTCGAGGACGCCGAAAAGGTGAGCGATCCCTGGGTGATCTCGCTCGCCGACCTGCTGACGTTGAGCAAGCGCAGCCCCAAGGAGCAGGATGCCTTCGCGGCCCAGCGCGCCAGCGAGATCCAGCCCAACGACCTGCTGACGCTGGTGTACACCTCCGGCACGACGGGCATGCCCAAGGGCGTGGTCCACAGCCACAGCACCTTCCTGGCGCAACTCAAGGGCGCGCACGCAATGTTCCCAGAACTCAGTCAGGGCATGGTGGACACGCTCTTCCTGCCCCTCTCGCACGTCTTTGGCCGGCTGGAGCATTTCGTCGGCGTGGATCGCGGCTTCGAGACGGTCTATGTGCAGTCGTTTGACCAACTTCCGGAGGCCCTGCGCGAGGCGAGGCCACATCTGCTCTTCAGTGTGCCGCGTGTGTATGAGAAGGTGTATGGGACGATACGCGAGCGCGTGGACAAAGGCTCGCACACACAGCAGCGCATCTTCGCCTGGGCGGAGAAGGTCGGACGTGAGGTCAGCCAGCGCAAAGAGGCGCACAAGGGCATCCCGCTCGGCCTGCGCATGCGCTATGCGGTCGCCGACCGACTCGTTTTCAAGAAAGTGCGGCAGGCGCTCGGCGGGCGGCTGCGGCTGGCGCTGACCGGCGCGGCCCCGCTGGACATCAAAATTCTGGAGTTCTTCAACGCCTGTGGCACAACGCTGCTCGAGGGTTGGGGCCTGACTGAGACCGCCGCAGGCTTTACGGTGAACTCACTCGACCACTACCGCATGGGCACCGTCGGGCGCGTCTATCCCGGCAGCGAACTGCGGATCGCTGAGGATGGCGAGATTCTGGTGCGCGGCCCGGAGATCTTCCTGCGCTACAACAACAATGCCGAGGCAACCGCCGAGGCGCTCGACTCTGACGGCTGGTTCCATACTGGCGACATCGGCACAGTGGACCACGACGGCTACGTGAAGATTGTTGACCGCAAGAAGGACCTCATCATCACCGCCGCCGGCAAGAACATCGGCCCGCAGCAGATCGAGAATGTCTTCAAGCAGATGCCGCTGATGTCGCAGGCGTGCATCTATGGCGACCGCAAGCCGTATCTAGTCGCGCTCTTCACACTTGATCCAGTGGCGGCGGCGAAGTGGGCGCAGGAGAACGGCCTCGGCACGACCGACATCGCCGAGATCGCGCGCTCGCCACAGTTGCGCGCCTTCCTGGAGCCGCATGTCGCCGCCGCCAACAGCCAACTCGCCAGCTACGAGACGGTCAAGTACTGGGATGTGCTGCCGGAGGACTTCACTGTCGTCAACGAGTTGCTGACGCCGACACTGAAGATTCGCCGCAAGCTGATCTACCAGAAGTACGGCGACCTCTACGAGCAGCTCTACGCCCAGGCTGACGCGCGCAAGGCAGCCACAGTGTAGAACACCGAACATCGACTACTGTGCAGGGCGGCCAACTGGTCGCCTTGCTGTTGTTATGGACATCTTGAGCGCGGCGCTGCTTGGCGTTGCGTGTATTGGCGTTGCGTGTAAAGGCAGCGCCGCGTTGTATGCTACCATGATGGCGCCGGAGAAAGAAAAATGCCGCGTAAACTTCGTCAGTTGAAAGCAGAACTGCGAAGAGCGGGATTAACTGCGCGTCCCGGAAAGGGCAGCCACACACGCTGGTCGCATCCTCTAGTTCCTGACCCAGTGACGCTTGCGGGTCATGACGGCGATGACGCGAAATCTTATCAGGAGCGAGCAGTACGGGAAGCGCTACAAACACTGCAAGATGCGCAACGGAGGCAGCCATGAGCGATACGTCCGAACATAATCCACACTATTCCATGATCATCGAGTGGTCGGTAGAAGATGATGTGTTTGTAGTATCAGTGCCGGAGTTTCCAGGGCAACATACTCATGGTGCGACCTATGAAGAAGCGGTCAAGCAGGGGCGTGATCTCATCGATTCGCTGATCCTATGGACGCTGCAGGATGGCAAACCCTTGCCGCAGCCACACGTATTTGCCACAGCGTAGCCTTAAAACCACAATTTCCCGCTAGATGATGAGTTTGTCCGCAGTGGCTCGTGTTCTGCTCCGGCTGCGCCGTTATGCTTGGCTCACGAAGTCGCTCACGAAGTCGCTCACGAAGTCGCTGACGAGTTGCGCGACCGCGCCAGGCGCATCATCCAGCGTAAGGTGGCCCGCACCGCGCAGGACCTCCAGCCGCGCGTTGGGATTCGCGTTGGCTAGACGCTGCCCCAGGCTCAGCGGCGTCACACTGTCCTGATCACCCCAGAGCAGCAGCATCGGCTTCGGCCAGAGTTCCACGTCGGTCGAGACGGAGTTGACATAGTCCGGGCGCATTAGGCGCACGTGCTGGAAGAGCATCTCAGCGCCGACCTTGCCCTGCCACTCGTTGGTGTAGGCGTCCAGCCGCGCGTCGGGCAGCGCCTTCGCCGCGCCATTCGGGAGCGTCGCGCGCAGATCGGCGAGCAGGTCCTCCGGCTTGGTATGGTGCGGAGCCTCGGGGTCTTGCCGCTTCACCATCTCGGTCAGCGGCCAGTTGGGCGCGAAGGCGACAGTGTACAGATACGAGTTGATCGAGGACGAGTCGCGCGACCTTGTCACGGTAGAGCCGGGTAGCGAGTGTCTGCGCCACCGCGCCGCCGAGGCCAGCGCCGACCAGCGTGATGTCCGTCAGCTTCAGCGCTTCGAAGGCGTACTGGAGGCAATCCGCCTGCCCCCAGTTCGAGGTGTCCGATGGCCAGGGATGCGCCGACTGGCCGTAGCCGAGCATGTCGAAGGCGTAGACCGCGCGCCCCGTTCCAGCCAGCCCAGGCAATACACCCTCCCAGGCGAACGCGCCGCCCGGCAGGTCATGTAGCAGCACGATCGCGCCCTGGGGTCCGCGCTCAGGGTTCTGCGCGAGGTAGCTCAGAGCATAGTGGATGCTGCGTACCGTCCCACGCCGCGCGGAGCTAGTTGAGCTATCGGCGCGCGGCGGCTGGGCAGGTGTCTGTTGGGACGCTGGATCGAGATTCGGCTCGCTCATGGGGATGGTCTACTCCCTACTCTGGCATATGACAGTTCGTAGCGTTATCGATGCTTTTCAGGACTGGCCGGACAGCGCAGGCACGTTGTAGAAGGCCGAAAGGCCCGCGTAGCGCGCACTCTCGCCCAACTCACGCTCAATGGCGAGCAGGCGGTTATACTTCGCCACGCGCTCGGAACGCGCCGGGGCGCCGGTCTTGATCTGGCCGGCGTTGGTGGCGACGGCGAGATCGGCGATGGTCGTGTCCTCAGTCTCACCAGAGCGGTGCGAAATGACGGCGCTATAGCTGGCGCGCTTGGCCATCTCGATGGCTGCGAGCGTCTCGGTCAGCGTGCCGATCTGGTTGAGTTTGACGAGGATCGAGTTGCCGACCTCCTCGTTGATGCCCCGGCTCAGGCGTTCGGTGTTGGTGACGAAGAGATCGTCGCCGACGAGCTGGATGCGGTCGCCCAGGCGGTCGGTCAGTTCAGCCCAGCCAACCCAGTCATCCTCGTGCAGTGGATCCTCCAGGCTGATGATCGGGTAGGCGTCCGTCCACTCCTCATAGAGCGCGATGAGGTCGCTTGCCGAGAGCGTGCGCCCCTCGCGCTCCAGTGTGTACTCGCCGTGGCTGTAGAACTCGCTGGCGGCGGCGTCTATACCGAGCGCGATGTCTTCGCCGGGACGATACCCCGCCGCCTGGATCGCGGCGACGAGCAGGTCCAGCGCCTCGCGGTTCGACGGAATGGAGGGCGCGAAGCCACCTTCGTCGCCGACGTTGGTGTTGAGATGGCGATCATGCAATACCTTCTTGAGCGCGTGGTAGACCTCCGCGCCCCAGCGTAGCGCCTCGGCGAAGGTTGGCGCGCCGACGGGCAGGATCATAAACTCCTGCAAGTCGGTGGAGTTCTCGGCGTGCTTGCCGCCGTTGAGGATATTCATCATCGGGACGGGCAGCGTGCGCGCAGCCAGCCCACCGATGTGGCGATAGAGTGGGAGACCAAGTTGATTGGCGGCCGCATGTGCGACGGCGAGCGAGACGCCGAGAATCGCATTGGCCCCCAGCGCGCCTTTATTGGGTGTCCCATCCAGCGCGATCATCTGCTCGTCCAGCGCCGCCTGATCTTGTGCGTCCAGCCCGGCGAGCGTGTCCTGAATTGTCTCGTTGACCGATTTGACCGCCGCAAGCACGCCCTTGCCGCCATAGCGCTCGGGATCGTCATCGCGCAACTCGACGGCCTCATGCGCGCCAGTCGAGGCGCCGGAGGGGACCATCGCGGTCCCGCTCGCGCCGCCAAGAAGCGTCACCGTCACCGCCACGGTGGGATTGCCGCGCGAGTCCAGGACCTCGTACGCGGAGATGGTCTCGATGATCGTGTCGTCGCTATGATTTTGCACGCTTGACCTCCTCGCGCTGTCCAGGTGGACACGGCGCACGGCGTGGCACGCCTGATTTCTCTGGAAAGGGGCATACGCGCGAATTATAGGGACCTGGCAGGCCGCGCGTCAACTTGTGTGACAGCGCTGTGATGTGATCTCAGCGAACTGTCTGCTGTCATTGTGACCATGAGCGTTCCGGCGAACTACCCGCGTTGAGCGCGCCATAGATTGCCTGCATCTTGGCTGCCTGCTCGACGCCTTCGCGCACGCGGCGCTCCTGCTCCTGCCGGTCCCACTCCTCCGGCGAGAGGTGTCCTTCGCGGAGATCGAGAATTTCGCAGATGAGCGCGTAGAGGAAGGGCAAGCCCGCCAAACGCCACCAAGATGACGCCTGCGACGTGGTTAAGCGCTCATCCTGTCCCGCAGAGCGCGAGCACCAGGAATCCGCCGAGCGCGAGCGCGATGACGACGACGATCCAGCGGCGCGCCGTTTCGCATATGACGTTTTCCCGGTCCCGGAAAAGCTTATCGAGCAGTGTACGCATGGTGAATCTCCCTCGCATGGCGCACAGGCGTTCGCTTCAGCGCCATTGTACACGGCCAGCCAATGCGGAGAAATGGCGCGTGCGCTGATTACCTGCGCGGCGGGCCAGCCTGGATACGCGCGCGAAATTCATCGAGCGTCCAGCCAAGCCCTTCCTCGATCCACCACGTCGCGCCAGCGTCGGAGAAAGGCTGCGCCTGCTCGCGCGCCATATTGATATCCGCTGGCGACTCGCCGCTCACCGCCACATCGAATGGCGTATCCGATGATCGGCGCTCACGGACATACGCCAGCGCTTCACTCACGTCAGCCGGAGTCAGCGGCTCACGCCGATCTTGATGGTAGGACTTCAGGCAGATGCCGTCCCAGCGCGCGGCGCGGCGTACCGGCGCTTTACGTGGCCAGCCAGCGGCGAGCCAGATCGGCGGTCGCGGCGTCTGCGCAGGTTGTGGCCGCAACGTGACCTGCTCCACAGTATAGTGTTCGCCCGCGAAGGAAAAATGCTCTTCAGTCAACAACCCTGCTAGGACCGCCAGCCCTTCATCTAGCTTTTGCGCGCGAATCTTCGCATCGCCCTCCTCGCCAAAGGAGGTGAAGTCCGCCTCGCGGAATCCTAGCCCGGCGACGCAGATCACGCGACCATTCGATGCCTGATCGAGGTTGGCGATCCGGCGCGCCACCAGCCAGGGTCGCTCGCGCGCCAGCGGCGTCGCCAGCGTACCAATCCTGATGCGCGTCGTGTTCAGCGCTACGGCGGTGAGCGCGATCCAGGGGTCGAGCACGGCGGTCATCATGTCGGCGCCGCCGAGCAGTACATCCCAGAGGAAGAAGCCATCCCAGCCCGCCGCTTCGGCCTCGCTCGACAACTGTGCCAGGACACGTGGATCAGCGTACTCGCCAGTGGTTGGCACATCCAGACCGTACTTCATCGTATCTCCTCTCCTGAGCTAGCAGGCTACATGATATGCCATACTGGAGCAGGCGCGGTGGAGCCGCCTTGACGTTTCTCGATGTTGTTTGACATTCAAGGGCAGAAACCGCTACCACTCCTTCACCTTCAAGGAGTATGGCAACGGCGCGCGGCTGGACAATGGCGTCCTGGTGCTCTCCAAGATCGGGCGCATCAGCGTCCATTGGTCGCGTCCGCTTGAGGGAACCCCCAAGACCATCACCGTCTCGAAGGAGGCGGATGGGTGGTATGTCGCCATCTCCTGCGCCGATGTGCCGGTACACGCCTTGCTATCCACCGGACAGGAGACCGGCATCGACCTGGGCTTGGAGTCCTTCGCCACGCTCGCCAACGGAGCAGCCCATCTTCACCCCAGCCTACTATCGCAAAGCCGAAGCCTATCTGCGCCGCTGCCAGCGGCGCGTCGCCCGGCGCAAGAAGGGCAGCCACCGCCGACGCAAAGCCGTCGCCCTCTTGGCCAAAGCGCATCAGCACATCGCCACGGCAGCGGCGCGACTTCCACCACAAGGAAGCGCTCCAAGCTCGTCCAAGCGTACGATGTGATCTATCATGAAGACCTGCGGGTCGCCAATATGGTCAAGAACCACCATCTCGCCAAGAGCATCAGCGATGCGGGCTGGAGCGCGTTCCTGACCATCCTCGCGTTCAAGGCTGCAAGCGCCGGGAAGCGAGTGGTAGCGGTGAATCCCGCGTTCACCAGCCAGCGGTGTTCGGGGCCAGGCTGTGGCGCGATCGTCTCGAAGGGCTTGTCCGTCCGCTGGCATCTCTGCCCGGAGTGCGGCACCAGCCTGCATCGCGACCACAACGCGGCGCTGAACATCCTGCGGCTGGGGCACGGCAAGGTGCAGTAGGCGGGGATACCGCCTTCGGACGCCAACGTGAGCCGTTGGGCTGTGCGTAGTCCGAGAACCCGCGGGGCCTCGGCCCCAGCGGAGTGTCAGATCTGTGAGTCGTTCCTGCGCGGTCAGGAGGAAGGGGAAGGGACTATGCACGTTCGCGCGACCACTGTACAACTCCAGCCGGACAAAGTTGATGAAGCCATTCGCATCTTTCAGGAATCCGTCGTTCCCGCCGCCAAACAACAGGCCGGGTTTCGTGGCGCCACGCTGCTGGTTGACCGCGCGACCGGGAAGGGCCTGTCATTGACCCACTGGGCGTCGGAGGCAGAGATGAAGGCTGGCGAGAGCAGCGGGTACTATCAGGAGCAAATCGCCAAGTTCGGCCCGCTGCTGACGGCGCAGCCGTCGCGGGAAGCATTTGAGGTAGCGGTGATGGCGTAGTGGCGCCAGAGGGACGGCGTGAGGGCGCTCCACATTCCGCGTTCAGGAATCCCTCACGTCGCCCGCTGATCTACCCGCACCAGACGGCGCTACTGGTGGTCGGCGTGGTGGCGGGCGTCTTGGTGGTGGAGGGCGTGGTAGTTGGCGTGGACCCGCCAGTCGCGCCAGAGATGAGGTTGTAGCGGATCTTGAGCGCCAGGATGCGCGTCACCGAGGCGTCGATCTGCTCCTGGGTGATCTTGCCATTTTGTAGCTCCGCCTTCATCCCGGTGATGATAGCCTGTAGCATATTGGGTCGCCAGGGCGCCATGATCATATCGTTGCCCGCCTCGAAGGCCATGATCGCCGCCTGGGTGAACGAAAAGCGATCGGTGATGCCCTGCATGTAGAGCGCGTCGGTGATCGCCACACCTTTGAATCCGAGTTCATTGCGCAGCACGCCGGTGATGATGGGTTTGGAGATCTCGGCGGGCAGATCAGGGTCGAGCGCGGACATGAGCACGTCGGTGGACATGACCATCTGCATCTGGCCGCTCGCCATCAGCGCTTTGAATGGCGCGAACTCTGTCTCTTCGAGCTGCTCCTTGGTCCGGTTGATTACCGGCAGTCCCTTGTGCGCGTCGATGACGGCGGCGCCGAGTCCAGGAAAGTGTTTGGGAACGCCGACGACGCCGTTCGACTGTAAGCCGTCGATCCAGGCGCTCGCATACTGGGTGACCGCGTCAGGTGTCTTGCCGAAGGTGCGTCCCCACTGGTCGGTCGAACAGACGATAGAGATGTCCACGTCTGGCGCCAGGTCGGCGTTGAAGCCGAAGCTGAGCAGATCCTTCGCGGTCTTGGCTCCCTCGGCGCGGGCGATGGCGGGTCGCCAGACGCGGCCATCTTCGGCGCGGACATGCGTGGGCCAAGATATTGCGCCAGCCGGTCCACAACCCCACCCTCCAGGTCGAGGAAGGTGAACATCGGAATCGGGCTGTCCTTCTGACCGCCGGCCAGGAGATCCTTCACCTGCTGCGCCGTGCCCATCGAGTAGCCATAGAGGATGACGCCGCCAGGATGAAAAGGCTTGACCATCTGCTGTTGCGCTGGCGTGTAGGTTGGCTCGTAGAACTGCATGATAATCATCTGCCCAAGTTTGTCTTCGAGCGACATCTTGCTGACCATCTGCGCCGCGATCTCTTCGGGCGTGGGTGGGCGTGGCGTAGGCGTCGCGGTGGGCAAGGACGGCGTGTTGGAGGCGTCGCCAAACGGCAGACTGCATCCGGCGAAGAGCGAGATGAGCGCGGCCACAAGGACCACTGTCGCGGGAAGAGAGTGAGAACGTGCTAGTCGCGCTATTCGCATGTCCAGCAACCTCCACAGGGCGGCGCATCAGGGGCGAGAATCGTGGGGTCATGAAGGCGTGTTGACAGGCCGGCCTGATTGTACCGTGAAGCGCGTGAATCGGAAAGCGTTTGCGCTTCAGGCAGGAGGAACAGGCGACGAGGATTGTTAGGATTATGGCGCCGGGCGGCGGAACAGGCGCTGCTGCGTCGCACTGAGGAAATAGACGTAGAGTATCAGCAGCGTCAGCGCCGCGCCCAGCAACTCCCAGAAGTAGGGGATGCCTGCGCCACCGACATTCACCTCTGGCGAGTAGGGCGCGAAGGTGGTGGTGTAAACCGCCCAGAGCTGGCGCGCCTGTCCGACGGCTCCGGCGACAGCCAGGCTGGTCAGCAGCGCAACCGTGATGTTGAGCGTCGCCATGCCGAAGCCCAGCGCTCGGCTGCGTGGCACATCCACAAGCCGCTTGTAAAACGCGGCGGGCAACTCCGGCAGGCGTGGGCCGATGCGCTGGATGTAGAACTCCTTGATGAGGTTCATCGTGATGAGGTTGTCACGATAGTCGCGCGCAAGGTCCAGCAGGCGCACGAAGAAGCCGAAGCTCAGGATCGAGCTGATCGCCAGCACGACCGCGATCACGAGCGTCACGGTAAGCCGGTTCGCCGCTGAATACGAGCTAAGAAGTACGCCGCCTCCGGTGGCGAGCGCGGCGGTGGCCAGTAGATATAGGTTGAGCAGACTGGCGGTGGAGTCTTTCGCCTGATAGGCGGCGGCGCTGGCGTGCTCGAATTCCTCGAGAAGGATATTTTCCGCTTTGAGCGTCACCTCGGCGCCGCCAGCGGACATCGTCGCGATGGCCGACATAGCCGGTTGCGCGCCAGTTGGGAAACCTTGCTGCGGATAGCCCTGCATGTATTGCTGGCCATTCGACGGCATGCTGGGCATACGTGGCCCCTGCTGTGCGACGCCCATCTGCATGCCCGGAACCATCATACGCTGGCTGACGCCAGTCTGCTCTCCCTGCTGGTCCGCTGGGTCCATCGGGCCTGAGGCTGGCTCCATACGCGCCCGCAAGGGCATGCTGCGCGCGAATGGGATATTATTCGGGTCCATCGAGCATGACCTCCTCCAGCGGCGCTCCACCACACCACGCGCGACTCGGATCAATCCATGCTATCCATGCGCCGTTCGTAAGCCCAGTGTACCATGGACGTAAATTGAGCAGGCGATGAGGATACTGCGGATACTATAGTGGTCGGAAGGAGACCGGGCCATGGAGATCGCGCGTTTGCATTCCTGGGATGTGTCCGCCGAGGAGGCGGTGGCGATTCAGCAGCGTTTACGCACGCTCGTCGTGCGGGAAAATGGCTTTGACCCAGCGCAGGTTCGTACTATCGCCGGGGTTGACGCATCATACCGTGACAAGGCATATGCGGCCATCGTCGTGCTGGCGCTTCCTGATCTTCAAGTTGTCGAACAGGTGGTGGCCGAACGAGAGACGCCATTCCCCTATGTGCCGGGCCTGCTCTCGTTCCGCGAGGCGCCTGCCGTGCTGGATGCGATGGAGAAGCTGAAGGCGCGCCCAGACCTGTTGATGTTCGACGGGCAGGGCATCGCGCATCCACGCCGTTTGGGGATCGCCGCGCACATGGGTGTCTATCTTGGTGTGCCGAGCATTGGTTGCGCCAAGTCACGTCTGACCGGCAGCTATACGGAGCCAGGGCCAAATGCGGGCGATATGTCGCCGCTGATGGCGGGGCGCGAGCAAGTCGGCGTGGTCCTGCGTAGCAAGCCACGTACGAATCCCCTCTTCATCTCGATTGGCCACCTGATCGACCTGCCGACCGCGACGAGCTTCGTGCTGCGGACGTTACATGGCTATCGGCTGCCGGAACCAACACGGCAAGCGGACCGGCTGGCAGGCGTGCGGTGAAGAGGCGCCAGCAGACATAAATACGCCTGCTACTGTGTTGTTGCGCCAACCGTCTTGTCGATAGTGTGACATGATTCACACCAATGCGCCCGCTTCTTGCCCGTCGGATGTGAGACAATAGCAGGTGGGTGTGTTCGCTCCCATTCTTTGCCTCCCATCATTCCACAGAAAGGCCTTGCGCGCGTATGACCTATGAAATCGCCGGAAGTCGTATCCTGATCACTGGAGGCGCCGGCTTCGTCGGCTCTCATATCGCCGATGCGCTGCTGGACGCGGGCGCGGCAGAGATCATCGCGCTCGATAACCTGGTGCGCGGGCAGCGCGCGAACCTGGAGCCGGCGATGCGGCGCGGCAATGTGCGCCTGGTCGAGGGCGACATCCGCAACCAGGCGCTTGTGCGCCAACTCACGGATGGCATGGATTATGTCTACCACGAGGCGGCGCTGCGCATCACCCATTGCGCCGAGGACCCGCGTCAGGCGTTTGGTGTGATGTACGAGGGCACATTCAACGTGCTGGAGGCGGCGCGCGACGCGAAGGTGAAGAAGGTCGTCGCGGCGTCGAGCGCGTCGGTCTATGGCGAGGCGAGTTACCAGCCCATTGATGAAGCGCATCCCTACAACAATCGCACGCTCTACGGCGCGGCCAAGATCGCCGACGAGCACATGCTGCGCGCCTTCAACGAGATGTATGACCTGCCTTATGTCGCTCTGCGCTACTTCAACGTCTATGGCGCGCGTATGGATATTCACGGCGTCTATACCGAGGTGCTGATCCGCTGGATGGATCGTATCGAGCAGGGGCAGCCACCGCTGATCTTCGGCGATGGCACGCAGTCGATGGACTTCATCTATGTGACTGACGTGGCGCGCGCCAACATCGCGGCGCTTTCCGCCGATGAGACCGACGCGGTCTTCAACGTGGCGACGGGGGTCGAGACGACGCTGACCGAACTGAGCCAGCAACTCTGTGAGGTGATGGGCCGGCCAGACCTGAAGGCGGAGTATCACGAAGAGCGCAAGGTCAATCCAGTGCGCCATCGCCTTGGCTCGACGGCGCTGGCGCACGAGAAGCTCGGCTTTGTCTCGACCATGGACCTGCGCCAGGGATTGACGGAACTGGTGAAGTGGCGCGCCGAGACGCTGAAGACGACGGGAGCGACAGCATGAGCCAGACGGTAGATCGCTCATCACAGCAGACGCAGGCGTCCAACCACCACTCATCCCGATCACGAAGCCGTATCTGGGCGAGGAAGAAGCGCAGGCCGCCGCCGAGGCCATTCGCACGGGCTGGATCGCGCAGGGGCCGCTGGTGGCGCGCTTCGAGGAGGCGATCGCGGCGCGGCTGGGCGTGGCGCATGTCGTCGCGACGAGCAACTGCACGACCTCGCTGCACGTGGCGCTGCTCTGCTCTGGCGTCGGCCCCGGCGACGAGGTGATCTGCCCATCGTTCAGCTTCATCGCCACTGCGAACGCTGTCCTCTATACCGGCGCGCGCCCGGTCTTCGTTGATATCGACCCACGCACCTATAACATCGATCCGGCGGCTATCGAGGCGGCGATCACCCCGCGCACGAAAGCCATCATCCCTGTGGACCAGATCGGTCTGGCGGCGGATCTGGACGCCGTGCTGGAGATCGCCGAACGCTACCGTCTGACGCGTGATCGAAGACGCGGCGCCCGCGCTCGGCGCGACCTACCGTGGCCGCCCGGTCGGCGCGATCAGCCCCGTCACCTGCTTCAGCTTCCACCCGCGCAAGTCCATCACGACCGGCGAGGGTGGGGCCATCGCGACCAATGACGCCGACCTGGCGGCGCGCGCGCGCGTGCTGCGCTCGCATGGCGCGTCGGTCTCCGATCTGGCGCGGCATTCCGCCACGTCGGTCATCATCGAGGCGTACGAGGAGCTGGGCTACAACTATCGCATGACCGATATCCAGGCGGCGATCGGTCTCGAGCAGTTGAAGAAGCTGGACGCGATCCTCGTGCGACGACGCGAACTGGCCGAGCGCTACAACACGCGTCTCTTGGAGATTCCTGGCGTCATGCCGCCGTATGCGCCCGACGACGCGCCACATACCTATCAGTCTTATTGCGTGCATCTCGATTCCGCAGTGACTCCATCGCGCGAGGCCATCATGGAGAGCATGCTCGCCGATGGTGTGGCGACGCGGCGGGGCGTGATGGCGATTCACGAGGAGCCGTACTACGTGGAGCGCTTTGAGCATGTCTCGCTGCCCGTGACCGAGGCGGCGACGCGCGAGACGTTGCTGCTGCCGCTCTACATGACGATGACCGACGCCGAGCAGGACCGCGTGATCGACGCCCTGCGGCGCGCGCTCCAATAGTTTGCGAGAAGAGCACTGGTATGGCTGTCAGCCCGCGCAAACTTGCCTCGGCGATACTCGATCCCATCGGCAACGCCGTGCTGATGTCGCGCGCGGGTGATCTCGGCCTGTCACATCGCCATGGCACGCGAACCGAACGGCGCGTCGCGCTGACGTTCGACGATGGTCCAGTTGCGGAAGGGACGGAGGAGGCGCTCGACGCGCTGGCGGAATACCAGGCGCCTTCCACATTCTTCTGTGTCGGCGCGAATGTCCGCCAGCACCCTGAGATCGTGCGGCGGGCTGCCGCGACTGGCCATGTGATCGGGGCGCACTCGATGAACCACTCCCGTCTGACCAGTATTGCGCCCTTTGGCTCGGCGCACATTGATGACTGTTTGCGCGCGATTCATGAGGTCATTGGCAAAACGCCTGCGCTCTTTCGCGTTCCCTGGGGCTGGATGACGCCCTGGGAACTGCTGCGTCTGCGCCGGAGGGGGCTGGCGGCCATTCGCTGGGACTTCGAGACGCCCGATTCGCTCGACCCGCGCCCATCTGGCGAGCAGATCGCCGAGTGGACCTTGCCACACGTGCGGCCAGGCTCGATCCTCGTCTTTCACGATGGCGCGGCGCATATGGATCATTATCCGAAGCCGGAGACCGCTCAGGCGCTACGGCTTCTGCTTCCAACGCTGCAGGAGCGTGGCTATCAGTTCGTCACCATACCTGAACTGTTAGGCATACCGGCATATCAGGATGAGCAGATCTCACTGTCTGCCAGATGAGAGATGGCGTCGGCGCAGATGAATCTCGTGTGTGCGCTAAGGATGCCTGAGCGGTAGGTCAAAGGGCGGTTGGGTCGGAACATGCGGAGGCGGCGGCATGAGTAGTAGAGTGGAGACCACGCCATGGTGGCGCCCAGCCGTGCGCGTGACGGTCGCGGGCATTCCACTCTGGCGTCTGGTGGTGGGGGCGGCGAGCCTGCTGGTCCTCGCCGTTGGCGTCTATAAACAGATTCACCCGCAGTATCTCAGCCCAGACACCTCCGACTTTTACACTTACTATCAGGCGGCGCTCGCCGTCCGCAGTGGGGCCAATCCCTTTGCGCCGGTGATCGCCTGGATACACGGTTATGCGCCAGGTGATCCCCTCCTGCCGGTGTACTACGTCTATGCGCCGGTCTTCGCGTTGATGCTTGTCCCACTCACATTGGTTCCGGTGGAGACCGCCAACCTGATCTGGGGGCTGCTGAATACGGCGTTCTTATTTGGCGCCATCTTTACCTTCCTGCGCTTCGCGGAAGAGCGCGTCACGCTCCTGAAGATCCTCCTGCTGACGACCGCCGCCTCCCTGTTCAGCGTCGTCCGGCTCGAACTCTATTGGGGGCAGGCCGATATTCTTCTGCTCTTTCTTCTCTGCGCCGCGCTCTGGGCAGGCCGGGCGCGGCGCTCAATTCTGGCGGGCGCGCTGCTGGCGGTGGCGTGTGTAATCAAACCGCCAATGCTCATCCTTGTGACCTTCCTGCTCTGGAAGCGTGAGTATCGCTTCGCGCTGGCGGTGGCGGGCGGATTCGTCCTCCTGCTGCTCGGACCACTCTTCTTCCTGGGCGCCGATGTGTTGCGAGATCAGTTTACGATTTGGAGCTTTTGGTCCAGCCAGTATGCCGCGTTCAATGATAACGAGTCCGTGCGCGGTATCCTCGCGCATTTCTTCACCGTCAATCCCTACGTGCGGCCTCTGCTCGTGGCTCCGGCGCTGGCGGTGGCGCTCTGGCTGCTCTTCTCGGTTGCGGTGGCTTTGTTCATCGCGGCGCGTGTGCGTCCACAGCGCATCGGATCGGACACGCGATCGCTGATCGAGGTCGGTCTGGTTGTGGTGGGGATGCTGCTGGTGAGTCCGCTGACCGAATATATCTACACGACGTTGCTTACGGTACCGCTGATCGTCCTGTATATATTCCTCTCACGTCAGGGGATCAAGACGGCGTCCTACCAAGGCCTAGCCGTCGCACTCACCCTGATCTGGGGGCTGCTCTGTTTGCCGCTCTACAAAGTGGAGCTCATGTTCGCGGACCGCATGAGCCTGGAGTCCTCTCTGACCGGGCTGTACATGTTTCTGGCTGTTCCCTACCTCTACGCGATGGTCGCGATCCTGATTCTGCTCATCATTGCTGGCAGAATGATTGGCGTCATAGGCTTGCCGGCGCGTGACCTATTTGGGGTAATACGAGCGTCGGTGGCGCAGTGGACCGTTGATCTTGTCAGAACTCAAAGCATACGGAGGATGACATGAGCGCATCGACGCCGCTGCTATCGGTTACGGTCTTGAACTATAACTATGCTCAATATTTGCCTGTCTGTCTGGATTCGATTCTTGGCCAGACCTTCAGTGACTTCGAGCTCATCATTATCAACGATTGTTCTAAAGATAACTCCCTTGAGGTTCTTCAGCCCTATCTCGCCGACCCACGTGTGCGCCTGGTGGATCATCAGGTAAATAAGGGCTTTGTCGCCTCCCTCATCGAGGGAACGGATCTCTCGCGCGGCAAATATGTGACGGTCATCTCTGCCGACGACTACTGTATCTCGCCGCTGGCCTTTGCGCGGCTCATTGAGATGATGGAATCGGAAGACGCCCCTGCCTTCGCCTATTCCGCCTATGGACAGTATGGGGACGATGGCGTCTGTCGCTACGTCCGTCGCACACACCCCGCTTCCTATATCCGTTCTGGTCTCGATGAGTTCAGTGAGCTAGTATTGGACCCCTACATCCTGCATTCTGGCGCGATTATCCGCCGCAGCGCCTATCAGGCGGTAGGTGGGTACGACCCTAAAGCGCGCTATGCGATCGATGTGAAGATGTGGCTCCTCCTCTGCTCGCAGGGACCGGTCGCCTACTGCGCGGAGGAGTTGTACGCCTACCGCATGCACGAGAGCAATATGTCGCACAGCAGCGCCGCCATGCAGGCCAGCCTGCGCGAGACGCTCGACGGTATTGATGCTTCGTTCGCGCTCCTGGGAGGACGTCTCGAGGGGGCGGGGTCGCTCCACCTGCGCGCGATTCAGGCCGCACTCATCGCTATTCCGACTGATGATATCTTCGCGGGTCGTCTGCGGCGTGGATGGTATGGGTATAGTTTCTCGTTGCGAAAGCACCCGTTCCTGACAATCTTTCAGCCGAAGACCGCCATCCTCCTCGCCAGAACAGCGCTTGGCGAGCGAGGCTTCAACGCAGTGCGTGGATATGTGAAGCGCCAGGGCAAACCTGCGCCTGCGCAAGAAATCGGAGTATGAGACCGTACATTGGTCTATTGCTTGAGGAGGCTGGACATGAACGAGCCGCAACTCGCCTCTGCTTCGCTTGACTGGTATCGCCATGTCGGCGCCGACCCAGAACGCGAGCGACTGCAGCAGATCTGGCAAGACAGTTTGTTGCTGCGTGGCTACACCGATCCGATTGAATCAGCTTTGGCTGAACTCTCGACCTACTTCCATGTGGATAAGGACGAGGCGCGCCGTCGCTGCGAACATTGGGAGCAGGATTCAGTCGTGGAATGGGAGCAGAAGGACCGCTCCACTGATGAGGGCTTGTTGGAGTTCTATCAGACCACGCAGAGTTGGATCTACGATACCGTCTGGTATCACGCCAAGCAATGCTCTGGCGAGCAGTTTCCCGAGAGCGTCGCGATCGCCTATGGCCTGCGCCATCTCCGGCCTGGCGCTATGCTCGACTTTGGCGCGGGACCCGGCTCGACGGGGATGTACTTCCATCACCTCGGATGGCAGGTCTCGTTGGGCGATATCTCAACGACGATGCAAGAGTTCGCCAAATGGCGTCTCGAACAGCATGGTGTCCCAGCCACATTCTATGAACTGACGCAGCAGGAACTGCCGGCTGACGCATTCGATCTCATCACTGCGGTTGATGTGGTCGCGCATATCCGTGACTGGCGCTATCAGCTAGCGCGCATTCATCACGCCTTGCGCGAGGGTGGACTGTTCGTCTTCAACATCGATGCCCGTCAACAGGCTCCAGAGAACCAGTGGCATCTCTATCAGCACCATTATCCCATGCTGCGACCTATGGCCTGGAGTGGCTTCGATCCCGCTGGGCGTATCGAGTTTTTCTATGTCTATCGTAAAGACAGCGCGCGGGGGGACTTCCGGCGCGCCATGGACGTAGCGGGCAACCTGATACGCTACAATGGACTCGTGACCCTGGGTGGCGAGTACTTTAGAAGGCTGCGCAGCCGATAGGTGTTCATCGGATGGTGGTTCATGGAGTGGTGGCTTCGCAACGGCGCGAAACCACCATCAATACTCGGGTGTCGTCAGTAGGGGAGTGAACGTCGGTGACCTTTGTTTCTGTCATCATACCTACCAAGGGACGAGCGCAGGCTGTTGCGCAGTGTGTACGCAGCGTGTTTGGCGGCTCGTATCAGCAATTCGAGGTGTTCGTCATTGATCAGAGCGTTGATGACCAGACCTATGACGCGCTCGCGCCGTTCGTGGGCGATGCGCGCTTCCACTATATTCGCAACCATAAGCCTGGCGTCGGCGCCGCGAGTTCCAGGAATATGGGCATTGCTATGAGCCAGGGGGAGATCGTCGCGATCCTCGACGACGATGTGACGGCGCCCTCAGACTGGATGGCGAACATTGTCGCCGAATTCGATGCCGATCCCGACCTTCAGTTCATCTGTGGAAAGCTGACGGCGCCGCCGTTTGACTGGCGTACAGAATATGTGCCCACTTTCGATCCCGAGAACACTAGCGAGCCGCTCACCAAGTGGACCATGCCGATCTTTGCCGCGGGCGCCAACTTCAGCATGCGGCGCGCGCTCTTCGACCGGGTAGGGGGGTATGACGAGTTCTGTGGTCCGGGAAGCCGACTCGGCGCGTCCGACGATGGCGATCTGTCGTTCCGCATCATGCGCAGCGGCGCGAAATGGAAGGCCAGCGCGAACGTCGAGGTGATTCACACGAATGGCATCCGCCAGTTGACCGACGGGACCGCCCTGCTGCAACGCTACCAGTGGGGGGTTGGCGGCAATTATGGGCGCTTCACCAGACGTGGCGATCTGCTGGCAGGCGCCCGGTTCCTGGCCCAGCAGGCGGGAGATATTCTGACTGTGGTTATCCCCAATGTCGTTCGGGGACGCCGTCCCACCCAGTTTGGCTGGGTGCGCGACCGGCTGATCGGCTTCTGGCGCGGCCTGAAGCTCCCGCCGAACCAAGGATTTGTCAGCCCGAAGGATCTGGCGCGGATGCGCGCCGAATACCTGGCGATGGCGCCATCAGGCGCGCCCGCTGGCGACGCTGTCTGATCGTCACTCTTCTTCCGCTCTCATAGCGACTTGGCGCCTTGCATAGCAACTTGAAGAAAGCGCTTTGCCATGGTCACAAGCACATCCGACACTGGCTACCATGCGACCGTGCGTGAACTCCCCAATGAAGAACGGCCACGCGAGCGGCTGGAGCGCTACGGAGCCGCCTCGCTCACGAATTCTGAATTGCTGGCGATCATCCTGCGTGTGGGCATCCAAGGCGAGAACGTGATCGAGCTATCGTCGCGCCTGCTGCGCAAGTATGGCGGGCTGGGTGGGCTGCTCGGCGCGGATCTCGATGTGCTACGGGCTGAGCGTGGTCTTGGGGTCCGCGAAGGCGATTACCCTTAAGGCCGCGCTGGAGGTCGGACGCCGCCTGACGTTGCTCGATTCCACCGAACGTCCGCAGATCCTTGGTCCAGGCGATGTGGCGACACTGCTGGCCCTCGAAATTGGCTTCCAATCGCAGGAGCAATTGCGCGTGCTGTGTCTCGATACCAAGAACCACGTCATCGCGCAGCACACAGTCTATCAGGGCACGGTGAACGCCAGCGTGGTGCGCGCCGCCGAGGTCTTCCGCCCCGCCGTCAGTCGCAACTGTCCCAGCATCATTGTCGTCCACAATCATCCCTCCGGTGACCCGACACCCTCGCCGGAGGACATTCGCACCACGGAGCAGTTGCGCCGCGCTGGTGAGGCGCTGGAGATCGAACTACTGGACCACATCATCCTTGGGCAGCAGCGCTATGTCAGCCTGAAAGAACGTGGTCTCGGCTTCTAGGCGTTGCTCATCCTCGTGTCGTCCGTTACATCCGTCGCGCCGCGCAGTGCATGGCAGTCAAGGCCGCTCAGGGCGTTACTGCTAGAAGCCAGTGTCAACCGCTTTCAGCGTCGGTATGTATGCCGGGGCTGGTGCGCGCAGTTGGCGCAGCGGTGGAACACACCGCTGTAGTAACTGGCCGAGCACGGCATGGGCGAGCGCTTGTCACGCGCCAAACAGCTTGAGCATCGGGTGCAGATGCTGCTGGGGAGCTCCGCCACAGGCGTGCTGCCCGTAGAGTTCAAGCCGGCGTACTCGGTCGGCGATCTGCTATGGCCTCTGTTGAACGATGTGCCTTCAGGACCGTAGGCGCTCAAGAGTCTCGCCCAGATTCTTCACGGCTAGAGCGCCAGGTGGTCGCCCACCAGCTTCAAGTGACATATCAGCTGGCTAGGTGACATAATAGGTTCTGGTTGCCTGAGCCCGTAGCACACGGCTCGTCTGGAGCTCTGTGCATCCCCCCGCGCTCGCCCGGAGCATGCACGAGCATGCACGAGTAGGCACGGTCGGTGTGTGATCCGGAGATCATGGTCAAGCACGTCTCCGTTCCACAAGGAGGACCACCCCATGGCGTCGCACCAGTGCTGCACCGGGACACGGTGCACGATCATTCCGCCGCACATCTTGAACGAAGTGATCAAGAATGGCCGGCCCGGCCAGAGTAATCAGGCCCTCCTGACCTTGAACAGCGATTTCTCCATTCGCACCCTCCGCGCGCTGCGCTCGGTGCAACCACGGCCCCTCGCGGTGGACGACGTCCAGCAGGTCACGAGCACGATTTACGACGACCAGAACACGATGCAGCTTCCCGGTACGCTGCTGGCGAGCGCCCCGACCGTCGGCCAGACCCCCGCCACGGGCGATCCCGCCGCCGACGCGGCCTTTGACAATCTGCGCGCCACCTATACGTTCTTTCTAAGCCAGTACCAGTGGCGTTCCATCGATGACCACGGGATGCCCTTAGTCGCCACCGTGCACTACGGCGATGGCTATGACAATGCCTATTGGAATGGCACGCAGATGGTCTTTGGTGACGGTGGCGGAGACATCTTCCAGAACTTCGCTGGCTCGCTGGATGTCGTGGGCCATGAGCTAACCCACGGCGTCACCGAGTTTACGGCTGGCCTGGTGTACCAAGACCAATCCGGAGCCCTCAACGAATCGATCTCCGATGTCTTTGGCTCGCTGATCAAGCAGCAGCATCTGGGCCAAACCGCCGATCAGGCGGATTGGCTGATCGGGGCGGAGGTGCTGACTCCACAGGTGCAGGCGATGGATACAGCGCCCAGCAACCCCGCCGCGCTGCGCTGGATGAAACAGCCGGGAGATGCGTACAGGAATCCCCTGATGGGCAAGGACCCCCAACCGGGCCACATGGACGACTATGACTACACGAAGTTTGACAACGGAGGCGTCCACATTAACTCTGGCATTCCCAATCGCGCTTTTTACCTGGCGGCGACCAAGCTGGGCGGGTACGCCTGGGAGCGGGCTGGGTTGATCTGGTTTAGTGCGCTGCCGCAGGCGGGACGTCTCAGCACCTTCGCGCAATTTGCGGCGTTGACCGCGCGCACGGCCTCCACGCTATTTCCGGGCAGTCCCGAGATTCACCAGGCGGTCGCCGATGCCTGGAGCGAAGTCGGCAGTGCCGACACGGACAGGAATGACGACCGGCTGACGATCGCGCGTTCAGCCTTGCGGCTGGCCTGGCGAGTGAGCGGGGAACGAGTGACCGCGCAACGCCATCCCCGCCGGTGATGCGAGGGTGTTGGCATGGCGCCGCGCGCCTGTTGGCACAGGAGGAGGTCCCCAGATGACGGCAGGCAGACCCAGCGTAGGAGCCCGTGTGTTCCTGCGCGCGAACCCATCGGGGCGCAAGGTCCGCGCGGAACAGCACACCCTGGCCCAGAGCAGTCAGCTCCTCACCTCTGAAACAGTCGTCGGCCAAACGTCGCATTTCGTCGTCTACTCTGATGGGATGGTCGAGGGTGACGTGGCGGCGCAGGGCGTACTGGCCGCGTGCGAGGCCGACTTCACGGCTGTACAGGTGTGGTTCGGTGGCCTTGACCTACCTCCTGGGCAGGACGGGGACGACCGGACCACCGTGCGCACTGCGCAACCCCTGTATGTCCTGATGGATCCCAACGCGGGCGGCGCCTACCACTACTCGTCTGCTGGCAGCAACCTCTACATCGAGCCAGTCCCTGCCACTCAGGCCTCGACCTTGGTGGTCGCCGAGGTGGTCGAGGTGTTTGAGGCCGCCATCGACAATGGATGGGACTGCGGCCACACCAATGGGGAAGCGCTCTCACGCGTCCTGGCCGTCGAGCGCAACGCGACCCTGGCCTCCGTCATTGTGCCGACGGAGCAGCGCTGGTGGAGGAACGGCCATCGGGACTACATCAACGACAACAGCGCCACAGACCAGAACGAGGATGCCAACGGCTGTGGCGCCCTCTTCCTCTCCTACCTGCACACCCAATTAGGCTTCAGCTGGACCCAAATCGCCACCACCGGCGGCGCCAGCCTCGGCGACTCCTACCAGAAGCTCACAGGCAAAGACCCCCAGACAGGCTACCAGGACTTCATGGGGCGGCTAGCGACGAGAGCGCAAGGGGGCCAGTTGAACGTCCCCACCTCGGGCAATCCCTTCCCTATCCGCTCGACAGTCTCCGTGTCACCCACAGGTGGGGGCCTCCCCACCGCGCGCATCATTGAGATCGTGGTGGTGGTCGTCGCCATCCTCGTGATCGTAGGGGCGGTCGTCGCCATCCTCGTGATTCTCGGGCTGGTCCCCGGCAAGCTCTGATGGCTCCCGCAGTGAGGGGCAGGCCGCTAGCAGGGCGGCGGGACGTGAAGCTTGAAACATGCCTGGGCAAGTGGAGAGCGGCGTGGTGAGTCGGCTGCCTGTGCTGCAGTGAGGGCGAGAAACCAGTGCGAGAAACCAATGCGAGAAAGCAGGAACAACCATGCGAGTGGTCTTACATCAGGAGGGCGGCTTTGCCGGGCTGGTACGCCCGCCGTTGGTCGTGGACAGCGCACAGCTCGCTCCGGAGCAGCAGCGCGAGCTAGACCGGTTGATTGTTGAGTGCGACTTCTTTCACTTGCCTGCCGACGGACCGACCCCACCGCAAGGAGCGGCTGACTACGTGACCTACACGCTCACGGTCGAGCGCGAGCAGCAGTCCCATTCGATCCGGGTGACGGATCCGGTGACCGACGCGGCGCTCGCAGCCCTCATCACGTTTGTGAGGAGGAGATGAGATCGTCGAGGAGGGCAGAGAAGAGCAGCGCGCAGTTCACATCGTCCTGAAGGAGGACGTGCAATGGCGATGTGGTCTGCTGAGCGATGTCATAGAGCGGGCAGAGTGGGCGTGGAGTGAAGAGGGCTTCGCACGCGCCCTGTAGGTCCCTCATGCCAGCAGGTGATTGCGCGACGACGCGTTCGACGAGGGGGTCTTCCTTGTGCCAGCCTCGTCGCTGATAACAACGACCCGCCCCTGTCCAGCAGTGATCTCGTCAAGCAAGGCGACAAGCGCGGTCAGTTCGCGCTTGCGTTCGAGCAGGTTCACCGCCATACAACCGCATCCTCTCCCAGACAGTGGGCTCCGGCGCCTACGGTGGCGCGGTTTGCTTGTCAGTCTACACCGTTGCACTACACGTCGCTATGCGAGCGGGCAGCCGTAAAGATGCTCCTCCCGCTTGGGGAGAACTACAACGGATGCCCATGAGCGCTGCGCCAAAGTCCTGTGTGACACACAGCACTGCAGCGGTGGAACAAACCCCTGCACTGTCAGGTGTTGCGACGGACGAGCGCATGCCTCAAGGCGCCTGGTGGCGCAAATGTGTTCACGTTGCGCAGGCTTGCCACTTTGGCGTCTCGACAGTCTAGATCTCGTCATCGGTGGGCGTCGTCCCACGTCCACTGGCGGTCGGTTGCCGCCTCACGTGCCCGTGCAGACTGACGCTGCGCGTACAGGCGTCGTCACAGCAGGTAGCGCGGAGACGTTGACTTCACTGGCAGCATGAATGTAGGTGAACGGGAGCGCTATGACGTTCTGGCGCAAGCGTACTGGCGCTCGACTTGGGATACCAATCGCAGGAGCAGTTGCGCGTGCTGTGTCTCAAAGCAACAACGCTTAGCTCAGCCGTCACAACACTGCCTGCCGCCGCGTGAATTCTGGATTCGAGTGGGAATCCGTACGGCTCCATCACGTTGACTGGCTCCGGTTGCGCCAGAATGTATGGCTCAGCTGCAGATAACTCGTATCGTGGCCGCCGCAACCCCAGTCGCGACGCCTCCCGTTTGATCGCATCTTTCGTCCGGTATGGGAACATGCGAAGCAGTGCCTCCCAGGTCAACTGGTGAAAGTACGTCCGAAGCGCCTGCTCTTCCTCTTTTGACCAGGCAGCCAGCAACCCGACGCGACTCACGAGTTCTTGGCGCGATTCAGCGCCGCCTTGCCAGCGCAACAGGAGCCCCGTCCGCCGGCGATCGATCCGACCCAGGAATCCTTCGTGGAGCGCGAGCATGAGAACTCGTGCTTGCGCTGCCCTTGGCCACTCAAGGAAGGTGGAGCGGATGCGTTCAGCAATCGTGGCCATCCATTCCGCTTTCGCCCACGCAGGAGGAGGCACATCCGCGCGCTTAGCCTGTGTCGCCAGTTGGTGCTCAAGTTCTGCGATGGTCTTGCGTGTCTGGCGCGCCTCCGCAAAGAAATCATTCGCGAGCGCCTCGTCGCCAGCCGTAAGCGCCAGTCGTTTCGCGCGTGCATAGCGTTGCTGATGCTCGGCGAGTTCGCGCTGGAGAGAATCCCTCGCATCAACCTGAGCGCTCGTCCGCTGCGCTGCAAGGTGCGCCAGATTACGCACATCCTCCTCGTCCAGTGTCAGTTGTGCAAGGAATGTCTCCGATACCGCATGCTCCACGGAAGTGGCAAGCATCGCTGAGCACGTGTCCTCTTTGAGGCGCAGCCGATCATTGCCGTGGCAACGAAGATAGGGTTTGTCATCGGGATAGACCATGACGCCCATGACGTTGCCATGTTGCGCACAGTGCATGCGGCCAGGAACTAAGAATGCAATCCGCTCCGGGTGACGCCGACGAGCAGGACGTGGGCGGAATGTCTGAACTACCTGAGTATGGCGCGGGGGAGCCCAGGGCGGACGCTCGGTGAGGAGTTGATCATAGCACCACCAGAAGACGTCCTCCTCGACGAGGGGCGGGTGGCAGATGCGTGGCGCTCTGACGTTCATCGTCCCAGGCGACCTGGCCGGAGCGCGTGCGCCAGCCTAGGTAGGCGACATCAGTCAGAATGTGATGCGCCTGTTGAAAGTGGAACTCATAGCCCCCACGCGCCTCGTTGCGGGTGCAATGACCGTCCACCAGCCGTACACGCCGCGGATCAATCGTCTGGGCCAAAGAATGGCCAGACCAACCCGAGGCTGCCCCAGTGACGAGCGACCTCGTACCACTGAGGGGAATGGCATGGCAGCAAACACCTGGAAGACATGCTCAGTGACGAGGTTGGCATGGGGCTCATAGGGCACGAAGTGCTTGTAGGAAGGGCTATGGCTGTTATAATCGACGACGTAGCCCCATGGCACAGGGCCCCCAGAATAGCGGCCAGCCATGGCGGTGCGCTGAATCGCCGGATGCAGCCTCCCTTTGATGTGATACTCGATGTATTGGCGGCCATACTTGCATGCCATGCGGAACAATTCGCGGTCCATCTCGCGCCGGAAGTTGTAAATGCGCGCGTTACCAATGCCACAGATCACCCAGCCACCTTGGCGCGCCACCAGCTCGATAAACCGATTCACCTGGATCTCGGTGCGGTCGCGGAAGAGCCGATCTTCCTGGCTGACGAGGACGACGCGGCTTTCTTTGCCTGGCAGCAATTTGGTGAGCCAGTGATGGAGAGCTGGGCGATCCTCGATGGTGGTGTTATACGCGCCAATGCCCATGTCCCAGTCCAACACCTTGATGCGCTCAGCTGCGAACCCCTGACGCTGAGCTTCTCGCACAAGATCCTTTGGGTTTGCTTCTGCGCTGAAGGTATTCTGCACGGTTTGCTTAACGCTGCTTTGGCGCACCAACACGGTGCAGATGGTGTCGAGCGGAAGCTGATCAAGCTCTGATTGGGAACCCTCAGGCGACTGGTAGCGGCTGCGTCGCATGGCAACTCCCTCTATGAGCTGCTTCATAAGCGCTGAGCCCGATCAGCAACGCTTCGAGAAACGCCCAATAGTGACTCGTGCCCGAACCAAATGCCAGCTGACGGAAACGATGCGTCACAACTTGTAAGCGGTGGGTCGTTACTGGGTTGCGACTCCTGATCCACAATGCGCTCCAGTCTGATGAGCGCGGCTGGACGTCCCTACTACCGCCGGCAGCTTGCAAATGCGAGCTATGCGCGGTATGATTGAGGCGGAAGTGACCTCGTGTTTGCTGTCCAGCGGCGCGAGTTCGACGGCTCGAAGTGCTCTAACACTTCGAGCCGTTTCCTTTTTGCGAATCTGGCGGACCCGCTAATTACGAAGATAACACGCTAGATACGATCTGTCAAGGTCTGTGTATGTTAAAGATGGTGAAGTGTTGCTAAGGACTATCGACTTTGGGGTAATGACGTGGTAGACTTTGCAATAGGCGCAATCAACAGCAGACATGAGTAAACAGTGACAACCAACGACGAACTTGACTATGCAACGAGGGGCAGCGCCATGTCGCAAGATCCTCTGCTCACAGTTGATGATGTTGCAAAGGAACTTGCTGTGCATCCAGATACGGTGCGCAAGTGGATTCGCAATCGTGAACTAGAGGCCATAAACCTTGGAGGGCCAGCGGGGTATCGTATTCGGCGCTCGGCCCTAGACAGATTCATGCGGGAGCGCAATACCACATCAGAAGATGGAAGTTAGACTCAGTCGGTCTTGCGGTTGTGCCGGCCTGCTGCGATATATCGCAGCAGGCCTTTATGAATAAAGATGCGACACGCATTCTGTTTGCATTTGCAAGCGAGGCTTTCTCAGCAGCAAGCGCACAGAGCTGATACCTCTTCGGTCACAGGTGTGTCTTCGTTGCCTCAACCTCGGCCTTCAGTGATAGGCTATCGCTGAACGGTACAGCAGTTTGTTCCACTGCTGCGGTGGAACTACATCGGTATGCCAACGTCGAGTTGGCGCTCCTCAGCGCTCACGATTAGCTCAGCAGGATGGTGAGCATTCATGGACCAGTACGGTTGCGGCCTTGCTCATGGCGCTTAAGGACTGCTGCACCCTATGCATCCGCTGATTCAGTCTGTATCGCGCTCTCTGTGCTACGTGGTGGAGACGTTGTTACCTTTTCGTCTCATCCTAGTGTTACCTGTGTGATCAAGCGGCTCACTGATCACGATGAGATGGAAGGTAGCTTATGACGCTGTGGAGGGCGCCGCACCCAGTGTGGCGCATCCCGCTGGATGCCCTGGCCATGCGTATGGGGGCGAGCGACCTCTCGGCGGCTCGCCAGGCGGATGAGACAAACGCCTCACACGAGTTTGAAGCGTTTTTTCAAGAGCATCAGCGGGCGATCTTCAGCTATCTCTGGCGGATGACCGGTGATGAGCAGACGGGCTATGACTTGTGTCAAGAGACCTTCCTGCGCGCCTGGCGGAACTTCGAGAAGGTGACCACCTATGAACGCCCGCAGATGTGGCTCTTTCGTGTGGCGACCAATCTTGCGCTGACCGAGCAAGGCCGCCAGCGATCGGCGACCTCACTCGCCAACGTCCCTGAGCCAGCGACCAGCGATCCTGCGATGCGCATCGTGGAGCACGCCGCGGTGCGCGAGGCGCTGGCGGCCTTGCAGCCGCGGTACCGGGCCGCGCTCATCCTGCGGGCGGTGCATGGCTTCACTGGCGAGGAGCTGGCCAAGGCTCTGGGGATGTCGCTGGGCGCCGCCAAGATGACGGTCTCACGCGCTCGCGCCCAGTTCGCCGCGCAGCATGCCCAAAGGAATGGTGACGCATGAGTGCTTCTGAGACACTGACCTGCTCAGCAAATGTCACTGACGAGACGCTCACCGCCTGGCACGACGGCTTTCTCACAGGCGACGCGCGCACTGCACTCGCGGCTCACGTCCCGTCCTGCCCTGCCTGCCAGTCGCGGCTGGCCGGGCATGCCCGTGTGGATGCCCTGGTGGGCGCTGAGCGTCTGCCGCTGGCTGGGGATCGCCTCTGGCGTGGCATCCAACGTGGGATCGCGCGAGTGCCTGCCACCAAGTTCACGGGAAGCTGGTCGCGTGACGTATGGCGGTCGGCGGTGGTGGCGCTCGCAGCGCTGCTCATCGTCGTCAGCTTTGTTGGCGTGTTCTATGCGACGCGACAAAGCCCAGCTGCTCCGCGTACGCCGACCGCTGCGGTCACAGCTAGCCCAACGGCCAGCCCAGCGCTTACCCCATTGCCTGCTGTGTCGCTCGCCTGGCATCCAGCCACGTCGCCAGTCATGCTCACCCGCGAGATCAGCCCGCCACAGCTCGCCGTTGCGCCCAGTGACGGGAACACCGCCTATGTGTGCTCACCTTCGCCAGTGCAGCCCTATGGACCGCCGCAGCTCTGGGTGACGCACGACCGCGCGGCGCATTGGGCCGAGGTCGACTCTTTCACCGCACTGCTGCCGCATCAGGCTAATATTATCAGTTGTGAGCTCGCGGTGGACCAGAACAATGCGGCGACGCTAGCTGTCACGCTCGACACCGATGGGAACCCGACCACCATCTCACCGACCTTTATCTTTGTCTCGACAAATGGCGGGAGCGCTTGGCGCGAGACGCGGCTCAGCGTGCCCGCGGAAATAGACACACTGGCCAGCGCCGGCGGAACCGCCTACGCAGTGTTCATCCCTTGGTTGCTACATGACCCACTCCCGTCGCGCTTCTGGCGTAGCACTGATGGCATGCGCACCTGGAGTCCGGTGACATCGCGGAGAGAACTTGGCGAGCTTGGGGTAGCGCAACAATTTTGGTTGCAGCCAGACACCGGCGCACTCCTCATCCAGTTAGGCGGCTCGCTCTCTACCTCCTCCGACGGTGGGAATACCTGGAGTCTGCTCTCAGCGAAGAGCTCCAACAGCAGTAGTTCCAATATCACCACCTCCAACTCGCTGCTCGTTGGGCAGCCTCAGCAAGGTGTGCCCTGGCATATTTGCGCTGGCACTGGGGATACGCCATCTTCAGGCTCTTCGATAACCTTTGCCTGGCAATGCACGGTCGATGGAGGAAGCACGTGGCAAGCGATCCCCTCGGGCCAAACCGAACCCATTGCCATCGCCTCCGATGGCTCACTCATTGGTGAGCTGTATACCCCAGCAGCTGGGAGCAGAGCGCCTCAACCTGCCCTCTACCGCCTCAAGAGCGGGAGCGGGCAATGGCAATCACTTGGGGTCGCGCCAGAGTTTCGAGTGCTCTACGCCTCAGGGCACAGCAGTGGGGTGCTGTGGGCAGTGCCTGAGACGGGGGTAGTCATAGACACGCAGCAGCGCATTTTCACCGCTGACTATGTGCCCTAGTGGGCTCATTGATGGTTGGCGGGGACGCCAAGTGCGAACTCGAACGCCTGGGTCACCGCGCCGCCCGCGATGACAAGGCCGACGAGCGGGCTGAATGCCACACCTCAGACGAGGCTGAGGATGCGAGCAGGCTTCCCGGCAGTCCAATTATCATGCGAGGGCCTGGTCAGGCAGCTATCCCTGGCATAGCGACCTTATAGACCTTGGCGAAGTGATCTGCGAGTACCTGCTGGATCCCTCCCTTCTCCTCCGCCTCCTGCTCCAGCGCATCCAGGTGTTGCAGCAAGAGATCGCCGACCGAGTACGCTGGCTTGAACTCCAAGGGCAAGAGACCATGGGAGGCAAAGATGCCCAGCAGCATCTGCACCCGATGCTCCACTTGCTTTGCTCGTGAGAACCGTTAGCCGGTCCCGCGCTCGACCCAGCGGTACATCGGTTTGTTCCACCGCTGCTTATCATTGTGGTGTTGCAATCTCCTCTGTAAGTTGTAATGTGCATCAAGCGTCAGACATCTGGAGCGTCACGACGCCAAGACTGCTCCCGCGCCAACGTGTGGGGACGTGAAGAGCACAAAGGAACAGGCTCCAATGATCTCCGATCGCTCACCTGCGTACTCCTCGGGAGCTCTCGCTTCCCTCCTGCTCATCGCTATGCTCACTCTCAGCGGCTGCGCTGCCCTCTGGCCCAGTCCTCCTGGGAAGCAAACGATGCCCACTAGCACTCTCGAGTCACCGCTTGCCCATCATACTGTCTACTGGAGCCAGAGCACCAAACTGGTGGCTCTGTGGGCGAGCGACGCCCAAGTGCGCTGGAAGATCGGAGGATGGGCCTGGCAGTCCCCCACCCGTGGCTCCTATACAGCAGGACCGGGTGCCCCGGCGCTCGCTGATGGCATTCTCTACGCCAAGGCAGCCCTCGACGAGCAGGGGAGCGCAGCCGCTTATGCGTTTGACGCCCGCGATGGTGCCGTGCGCTGGCACACGCCTCTGGCTGGGTGCTCCATCGGCCTCGATGCGGAGCCCCCCTTAGTGACCAGCAATGTCGTGTATGTTGCGCTCAGCGGCCACTCCAGCGGTGGTGATCCAGGCTGCGAGCCGCGCTCGTGGGTATACGCCCTGCGGGCGCACGATGGGGTAGTGCTCTGGAAGGTGGCTCTCGAACCGGGCATCCTTCCCACTCTGGTCCTCGCTGACGGTCTCCTCTTCACCGTCACCTTCATCTCCATGCCGGAGGGTCCCTCTGCAGGACCTTTCCTTACCGCGCTGCGAGCCAGCGATGGTGTTCGCGTGTGGCGGACGCCAGCTGATGCTATTGCGCCAGTGGCCGCTCATGGGCTCATCGTCCTCAGTCACACTTCCAGCGACGAGCCGGCGACACACAGCGTCGAGGCGGTGCGCGCCGCCGATGGGCGTCGCGTCTGGCAGACGCCAGCAAGTCTAGACGGTGGCACGCCAGTTCTCTCCGCTGGCGGCTTGATCTATACCACGACGATCAAAGGGTTACTGGCGGCGTTGCGGGCAGGCGATGGCAGCGTCGCCTGGCGCTTTCAGCCAGCTTCCCCCTCGACCAGCATTGGCCCACCAGTAGTCGTCAACGATCGCCTCTATGTCGGGGTGGGGCCAGCGCTGTACTCATTGGACGCTGCCAGCGGCGCGGTGGTGCGTTTCTATGAGGTGTTTACAGACGAGGAGACGCCAGACGATCCTTCCCTAGAGGTCCATCCTCTCTATACCTGGTCCCGTGTCCAGCTTGGCGCCGGAGCTATCTTCGTCAGCGCGAGCCGATGTCGCGGCATGTGTCGGCCATGGGAACCTGGCGGGACGCTCTTCGCGCTTGATGCCTCCTCTGGCCGCGTGTTCTGGACGTATCGTGAGCATGAGGGGTTCGCTTGGAGTACCCCACTCTTTGGCTCGTGAGGTAAGCGCCACAGGAGCTGGTCAATCTATGCTGCCAATGGCATGCTGACCTTATAAGCCTTAGCGAAATGCTCGGCTAGTAGCTGCTGGACACCGCCTTTCTCCTCGGCCTCGCGCTCGAGTTCGTCGAGATGCTGGGTGATGAGATCACCAACCGAGGACACTGGCTTGAAGTCGAGCGGCAACACCCCATGGGCGGCGAAGATGCCCAAGAGCATCTGGATGCGCTGCTCGACCTGCTCGACACGCCGGAAGCGCTCATCCATCCCACGACGGACCCACACAGGAATCGTCTTGTCTAGCTCCTGATAGCGCTGACACTTCGCGGTGAGACGTCGGACTTCCTTCTCCGCGATGCGCTCCACCCAGCGTTGCAGCGTCATCAACGCGGCAGAGGTCGGAGAGGCGTCCTCGATTTCGAGCGAACGAATCACGCCTGCCTCCATCCGTCGGAGCAGGCGCATGCGTCCCCTGTAGCGCGCGCCGCGCACCAGTTGACGCCGCTCGTCATCGAGGGGAGGAACGGCAGCTAGCGTGCCAAACGCTTCACGCAGCTGCGCCCAAGTGGGGTGCATCGGCCAGCGCGAACGGTTGGCGTCCTCAGAGTATTCCACGAGCCGGAGCCAGTGGCGGGTGAGATGCAGGAACAACTCCTCCATGCGCGCCAGGAAGCGCGGCAGGGTGCCAATGTGCTGCAACTCCTCCGCGCTCATCTCCGCCTCCACCTCTTCCTCAGGGTCATCCTCTTCTGGCGGCACAAAGAGGCGGAAGCCCTTCATCCCCTCGCGCTTGATCTCAAATTCCAGCCGCCACACCTCCAGCCCGGGATTGAATGCTTCCCCACACCGAGCCATCAGCAGCTCGACGTACGCCTCGTTGCCCTTCTCCTTGGTCTCGATGCTCTTGTTGTAGAGCCGCGCCACCACCTGGCTGCGTCCGAACTGGTAGCCATTGGCGGTATTCCCTTGGAAGTGCAGTGCACCCTTGACCTTGCCTGGGCGGATGAAGCAGCGCAACTCTTCGGAGACATTCGTGAGGGTCGGCGCATAGCCACCCTGCCAGTCAATATGGATGTCGGCCCGTGAGACTTTGGCCGCTGTAAAGGAGATGGCGTCTTTTGCTGCCGTCAACTGATCGGCGTACAGATGCGTCCGGACCCACGCCAGCGCCGCCTCACATGCGCCCGCCGCCCCCTGTGGATGGGTGTGCAGGGCATGACTACGCATCTCAATGAACATCCCTGGCCGGTGCTGAATGTGGTCGCCCAGCAATTTCACCGAGAAGTCCTCGGTCTCGATCAAGAAGGCATAGCCGCCCTTGGCGCCTTGCGGACACATGCGCGCTCCCAGCCATTCGGGGCAATAGACGCCCTTGCCATTGGTTTGCGCCAGCAGCTTCTCAGCAGTCAGTCGTTCGCGCATGGCGTCGCTCAACGGCAGATCGCACGAGAAGTACAGAGTATCCGGCCCGGCCAACAGCACGCGCACAGGCATCTCGCTGGCCGTTGTCGTCTCGTCGTTTGTCATCAGCTTTCTCCTTCATGGATGGAGTCTCTCGCTGTCAGCGGAGAGGGCCGTGATACCCAGTCGGCCCTCCTGCCCGCCCGACGGCGTCCTGCCGTCGGGCGGGCAAAGTATAAAAGATTGACCGCTTTGCGCCTCCCTCGGCGCTCGCCGGTCGTCCGCTTCTACATGCTTGCCATCCCGCCGAGAGGATCGGGGAGGATAGCACCGCGCGGCTTGTCGTCAAGGCCAAGCACTGCGTGTGGCGCTCCGCTCCGCTGCTCTCCGCTCCGCGCCAGCCTTGACGCCGGCGCTCGCTGCGGCGCTAGAGAATTCCCCGATCTCGGCGGGGATGACCGCACCGTCCGAGCGGCCTGGACTCGGCGCACGCAGGTGGATTGCATCGGATCACAGATGGACTCTGGCGCAGGACTTTGCTACACTGGCTGTGTCGAGTTGAAGCTTCCTCTACACGGCAGTGGAGACCAGATGATTCACCGTGTGTTTGCACTCTTCTTCGGCGGCCTCGCCCTCATCATGTTGGCCACAACGCTCTTGGGTTTTGCCCTGCTCACTGGCCTTGCGACGTTAGGTAGCGACACAGCTACTGCTCCGCGTTGGCGGCTGGTCGTTGCTGTTGCTGCCGCTTTATCCGTGTTTCTCCTCTGCGCCTACCTGACGTGGTCTGTGGCGACCCAGCGTGGTCTCTCATCCTCACCTAACCATCGGCGTCTCCCCTGAGGCGCGCCGTTCCGAGCCGCACTCCCCAAGCTGCAAGTTGGGCATCGCGCCGGCATAGTGGTCCTTCGTCCAGGTCCGCCCCTGCGATGGCGGGGGAGCCTCGTCGACAAGAGCAACGGTCAGGTGGTGAAGCCGTTGCGGTGATTGCCAGCGAAGGCGAAAGGGTCTCTATCCCTGGTGACCTCCGATCCCTCATTCGCCGCGCCACCGGTCGCTACGCGCGGCGCTTGGTCAAGAGGCGGGAGCGTCGCCTTTGTCCGAGGTTGATTGGCCTCCACTGCCGACAGCAATCCATCAAGTCGCTCACGATCTTGGGAGTCATGACCGCCGAAGCGCCGAAGAGCGCGACTTTCTGTGAGAGTGACGCCGAGGCGTCATTGGCGATGGTAACCGCATCCCGAATCAATCCCAACCCACTCGCCAGCTCCACCTGCGCCAGAATGTCTCTTGCCGTGACCGGCAACGGTCGCGCCATCGCGAGATAGACCGACAGCAACGGCGCCGCCAGCGCGCGAGAGAGAATCAATGCCCAGGCAACCACACTGACTGGCGTCTCGTAACGCCATGCCATATAGGCGTAGGTGCCAGCTTCCAACACCGCCACCGTCGCCATCACGCCACGATGCAAGCGCATGGACTGTCGGCTCCGCCCGCCGCATGCCCAAGAGTCGGAGCATCGAGGCCGCATAGAGCATCGCTACATCCATACAGAGCACCAGCAATGTGCTGACCCCGAAGGAGATCGCCGCCGGCAGATCCACATGGCCTTGTTGTGCGCCGTCCAGGACGCTTAGCAACGCGTCTCCACCCAGCGCCACCAGGGATCCAGCGGAGAACAGCACCAGCATCAGCGACGCGCACACATGCGCGAGCCTCGCCATGCCCGATCCTTGCCGCGCGATATCAGCGAGCTGATCCGCCACCTTATCTCGCTCGCCAAACCACCGTGCTCGCCACGTCTGCAGCCTGCCCTGTTGTCGAGCCAGGAGCAGGCGTCATCTGCTCATCCTTATCGGTCATACATCCTCCTGGAGGAAACGGGAGAGGTAGACGCCTACCTCTCCCGAGTAGCCATCTACGCGGACTGCTTCTCAGCGGCCTTAGCGGCGTCACGCTCGGCCTTACGCGCGGCACGGCGCTGCTTGGCCTGCAGCTTACTGACCTTGCGCGCCTCCATTAGCGCGCGTCGCTCATCCGCTGTCGCCTCGCGTACCTCCGTGGCCTGGAAGATGACCAGCGCGCCGACGGCTTTCTCGCCAGGACGCGCGTTGCTTCGGGTGAAGCCCAGGGCCCGCATCGTGTTCGCGGAGACGACCAGCCACGTCTCCTCCATCTCCCACTGCTCCAGGATGTCCGGCTTGGGCGAGACATCCAGCGGCATCTCGCACAGTACCCGATCTTGCATGCCAGGGACATTGAGCGTGAGCTGGATCTTGGTCACCACCTCACCGGTGGACTGCACCGTATAGCTGGACTCGTCCGTCTGCTCGGCCTTGCCGGTAATCACAAAGTTCGCCATGGTAGGATGGTCCTCTTTCTCTGTGTGCAGCTGTGCTGCCTTCTGGTAGACTGACTCGTGGATGGCCGATCGGTGTGCCAGTGTCCGGCGGCGCTCGGGCAGATGTCGTTTTCATTGGTCCTCCAGCAAACAAAATGCCTGCACCGCGCTGCGTTCAGCGCAATGCAGGCAGGTCCAGTTTTTCGAGATCTAGCAGCCAGGCTGGGGCTGTGTGACGACTGTCCTTAGCGTTGTCGTGCTTCGATACAAAGAACCATGTTGTCTCTCAACATACCGTTTATCAGGGCACAGTCAACTCCAGCGTTGTGCGCGCCGCCGAGGTGTTTCGTCCCGCCGTCAGCCGCAACTGTCCTGGTATCATCGTCGTTCATAATCATCCCTCGGGTGACCCGACGCCTTCACCGGAGGATATTCGCACGACCGAGCAACTGCGCCGCGTTGGCGAGGCGCTGGAGATCGAGCTGCTTGACCACATCATCCTTGGTCAGCAGCGGTACGTCAGTCTGAAAGAGCGCGGTCTCGGCTTCTAGGCGTTGCTCATAACCGCGCCGTCCGTTACATCCATCGGGTAGATGTCTCGCGCCCCATTGCGGGAAGTTGCGCTCCTGGCGCAAACGGGCAAAGGATATGAGGTTTCATGAACGCTGAGGGCGGGAATATGGAGGCGGGAAATCAGCGACCGGACGATATCTCGCATGCCGCTGAGACGTTCCGCCCACTCGATGAGACCTCATTCGCGCTTGCGCCCCACTGGCCGCAGCCGTCACTCCCTGCGGCGACGCGGCGATCCAGGCTGCGCGCGCATCCCCTTTTCCTGCTGACACTTTCCCTGGTTCTGATCCTGGCGGGAGGCGGCAGCGCGCTTGCGGCGGTCAGAGGATTCAATGGGCGTTCCATAGGAGGCGCCACTGGCGTCCAGCTTGCCAGCGCGACGGCCACCGCGACCGTTTCGCCCACCGCGACGCCTTCGCCAACCATTGCTCCCACTGCCACAGTTCCTGCGCCTGTGCCGCAAAAGGTTAATCTTGGCTGTAATGGGACGCTGCATCCCCCATCCTCTGTCATTCGATCTGGTCAGACCTCCAAGAACGCCGTCGCGCTGACCTTCGACGATGGTCCCAGCCCCGACTGGACGGCGAGCATCCTCACCACACTCGAGCAGACGCACACGCCCGCCACGTTCTTCGTCGTTGGGGCCAGCGCACGCTCCTACCCTGACCTGATACGGCGTGAGGCCGCCGATGGCAATGTGATCGCTATGCACACGTGGGATCATCCCTACATGACGAAGCTCACGCCTGCGGCGCGCGCGTGGGAGTTGGCCTCCACCGCAAATGCGATCCATAACGTACTGGGAGCGAACTACTGCTTGCCCTACTGGCGCCCGCCATTTGGCGACTATAATGGCGCGGTGGTGGCGCAGACGACTGCCATGGGCCTCACCACTGTGACGTGGAGCGTAGACCCGCAGGATTGGTCCAGTCCTGGCGTGCCAACCATCGTTGATCGCGTGCTGAGCGCCGCCAAGCCTGGGAGCATCATTCTGCTGCACGATGGCTACTTCCACCGCCAGCAGACCTCCGAGGCGCTGCCGCTCATCATCCAGGGCCTGCATGATCGCGGGCTGACGCCCGTGACGCTTCCACAACTTCTCGGCGCTGCGACTCATTAGCGGCTATTTGAGGCGTCTGCGGCCAGCTTGACGCCGCCGCGCGCCAATCCTGATACAATGGCTGGTGATATTACCAGAACGAGTTTCGCTCGTTTGCCATATCAGATAAGCGGTTTGCCACGCACGAGTCTGTGTCTAGCGCTGGCTCGTGCATCCGTCTTCAGAAAGGCCTGTATCCCGCCATGCCAGACGTACTTGTAATTGACGACAGCCCAACCGTTCGCCTGACGTTGCGCAAGTGGCTGGAGGGCGCTGGATATGATGTAGAGGAGGCGGCCGATGGCATGGAAGGCTTCAACAAGCTGCGCGCCAGCAAAGAGCCGCTGATCGTGCTGCTGGATTACCAGATGCCCAAGCTCTCCGGATTCGAGGTGCTGCAACTGGCGCTCGCCGAGGGCAATCTGCTCAAAAAGCACGGCTACATCGTCATCTCGGGCCAGCAGAACACTTTCCCGCCGGCCTTCAGCGAGTTGCTGTGGCAGCTCTCAATTCAGTTGTTGCCCAAACCATTTGATGACAGCGCGCTGCTCGCCGTCACCGAATACGTCGAGCGGCGCATGACAACGGGGCAGACCGGGCGCTATCCTACTGTGCGCAAGCCTACTCCCTGAGGAAAGGGACTAGATGCCAGGGATACGTGTCGCGCCGTCGCGCAGGGCGTCACGGAGATCGGTATCGGCGTCGAGCGCGGCGCCCTCAAAGTTTGCGCCGCTGAGGTTCGCGCCAAAGAGGCTCGCGTTGCGCAGGTCCGCGCGCGCGCCAGAGACACCACGCAGGTCGGCGTTATCGAGGACTGAGTCGCGCAGGTTCGCGCCGTCGAAGTTGGCGGCGCGAAGACTTGCCTTGAAGAAGACCGCGCCTGCGAGGTTCGCCTGCGAGAATATAGTCTCAGTCAGGTTCGCTTCGACGAAGATGACGCCGCTCAGGTCAAGACCGGCGAAGCTCAGGCCGCTGCCGTCGGCGCCGCTCAGGTCGTGTACGCCGGGCGCGCCGAGCGCTTGGGCGACCCACAGCGCCTCGCCTGGCGAGCGCAGCCGAATGCCGTCACAGCAGAGGCGATCGCCGCTGAGGTTCGCCTCATACACGCTCCGCAACTCCGCCTGACGTTCCGGACCCGGCGCGGCCAGATCACTCCGCGCATCCCCCATGACGCCTCTTCTCCCTTCGCCAGCGCTAGTTCCTTGCCGGCGAGAACAGTGTATCACGCGACTGGCTGACCTATGACCCCACTACCGGCGCTAATGATATCCGCTAGTGCAGACGCCCATAGGCTGGCAGCGTCAGGAAATCAACGAACTCGTCGCTGGTCGAGAGATGATCGAAGATCTCGCGCGCGGCCTCGAGATGCTCTGGCTCGAAGCGCATCTGCCCCTTGCCCGCGCGCAACTCGCCCATCTCTTCCTCCAGCATCTGGCGATACAACTCGACCGTTACCTTGCGCCCGTCGTCCAGCACGCCGCGCGGATGGCGAATCCACTGCCAGACCTGCGCGCGTGAGATCTCGGCGGTCGCCGCGTCCTCCATCAAGTTATAGAGCGGCACGGCGCCTAGGCCGCCGAGCCAGGCAGCGATATACTGCACGCCGACACGGATATTCGTGCGCAACCCTTGCTCGGTGATCGACCCCTCTGGTGTGGCCAACAGATCAGACGCCGATGGATCTACATCGTCGCGCTGACGGCTGATCTGGTTGGGCTGCGGCATGCCCTGGTCGAAGACCGCGGTCGCCAGCGCCACCATACCGGGATGTGCGACCCAGGTGCCGTCGTGGCCGTCGCCGACCTCACGCTCCTTGTCGGCGCGCACTTGTGCGAACGCCTTCTCATTCAGCGCCTCGTCGCCCTTGACCGGGATGAACGCGGACATGCCACCCATGGCGTGGATGCCGCGCTGATGGCATGTCTTGATGACCAGTTGCGAATACGCGCGCATGAAGGGCGTCGTCATCATGACCTGCGCGCGGTCGGGGAGGATGAAGTCGGAGTCGTTCCGGCGCTTCTTGATCGCGCTGAAGATATAGTCCCAACGCCCACAGTTCAGGCCCGCCGAGTGGTCACGCAACTCCCAGAGGATCTCGTGTAGCTCGAAGGTTGCCGGCAGCGTCTCGATCAGCGCCGTCGCGCGAATCGTCCCGTTGGGCAGCCCGACAAGCTCCTGCGCGCGCGCGAAGACGTCGTTCCAGAGGCGCGCCTCCTGATGGCTCTCCATCTTGGGCAGGTAGAAGTACGGTCCACTGCCGCGCGCGATCAGCTCCTTCGCGTTGTGGAAGAAGTACAGACCGAAGTCGAAGAGGCTGCCGGAGATTGGCGTCCCATCGATTTCCACATGCTTCTCGACCAGATGCCAGCCGCGCGGCCGCACGAGCAGCGTCGCAATCTTCTCGTTGAGCCGGTATTCCTTGCCATCGGGATTCGTGAAGCTGATCGTGCGGCGAACGGCGTCGTAGAGGTTGATCTGCCCCTGGATGCAGATTCTCCCATGTGGGCGAGTTGGCGTCCTCGAAGTCGGCCATAAACACGCGCGCGCCCGAGTTGAGCGCGTTGATGATCATCTTGCGATCCACCGGCCCGGTGATCTCGACGCGGCGGTCTTGCAGATCGGGTGGGATCGGCGCGACGGTCCATGCGCTCTCGCGGATCTCGCGCGTCTCCGGCAGGAAGTCGTAGCGTGCGCCAGCGTCGAGCGCTGCCTGACGTTCGACGCGCTTCTCCAGGAGTTGGACGCGGCGGTCGTTGAACTCGCGGTGCAGCGTGGCGAGGAAGCTCAGCGCTTCCGGCATGAGAATGGCGGCGAACTCAGGTGTGACCTGCGCCTTGATCGTGACGCCAGGAACAGTCTCGACGGAATCCGAGGCTGTCATCGTGCGCGATCTCCTTCCGCGGGAAGCGATTGTGACGCTGATAGAGCGCTTTGCGCTTTGAGATGAGGCGAACACTAAAGCGCGAACGGGCGCGGCTCGCTTCGGCTGGCTCCTGCCTCGCAAGGATTGTACCGCATCTTGCGCAGGCATCGAGGGCTGATCTCATCTATCAGAGAAAGCACAGCGACCACTCAGCTTCTATGCGCGTCGCATGGCCGACGACGCCAGCCCAATGACCGCCGCGATAAAGAAGAGCGCGGCGGTGGCGAGGAAGGCGACGCCAACGCCCCAGGCCGCCAGGATGAAACCTGCGGCGACGAGCGAGAGCGGCTGGGTGACGCCCGCAGCCATGAACTGCACACTGAACACGCGCGCCATGAACTCAGGGGGGGTGCGCTGCTGAATGATGGTGATGAAAATGGTTTCGCCCAGGGCGATGATGCAACTTACCAGGCCAAGCAGGATAGCGACGGCGAGGAGTCGTTGTGGAGCCGTCAGACTCGCCACCTGGTCGCCAAGATCGAGCACACCAAGATGGATGCCACCGAGCGTCACATCGCCAAAGTTCGCGGCGCTCAGGTCAATGGGAAAGGGAAGCGCCGCCGCCGCGCCCGCGTAGATGGGAACCAGAGCGAGCGCCACTGGCATGATCAGCCACAGGAGAAGCGTCAACAGACTGCGGCGCCGCCTGCGACCAGTTGGGCCAGCGGCCAGACTACCAAGGACGCCCCCAATTCCGCACGCGCCCAGGAGGAGGCCGAGCGTCACAGGGCTGGGATCGAGGTTCCGTGACAGGACAATCAACGCGATACCAAACGTGCCGGTAAACGCGAGATTGCCCAGAATGGAAACCAGCATTGTGGTGCGCATCAGTGGCTGGCCGAAGGTAAACGCCATGCCAGCGCGAATCTCATTCAGCACGCCGGGCCTTGTGGAGCTGCTGTGGCTGAGGCTCAGGTTTTGTCTCGGATTGCGCCGCGGCGATGGGCGATGCGCCAGAAGACTCTGGCGCTGCTTGTTCCGCGGCTGGTGACTCTAGCGACGCATCCTCAGCGCGCTCTCCAGTCTCATCAACGGCGTGGTCTTCCGCCACATCCGTATCTTCGGCGGCGGATTCGTCGTGTGGAGGTGATTCTGTCGGCGCGGCGTGGCTGGATGGAGCGTCTTCTACCTCAACCTCTTCGACCATAAACTGTACAGTTGCCAGGCGCGGGGACGTTGTCAGCAGCAACACCGGCGCGCCTGTGGGGGCTGTCCCCTCGGTGGGAGCAATGCGTTCTGCGGAGCCCGCTGGCTGGGGGACCGTTTGTTCATCTATCAGAGCGGCTGCTTCTCGCGGCGGGAGTGTCGGGCGCTGAAAGACGGATACTGGCGAGGGTGATCGCCGAGACGACGAATGATGCGGCGTCAACAAGAAAGGCGATAGCCGCTTGCACGGCGACGGCGACGCCACCGAGTATCGGACCAACCACCATCGTCAACCAGAGGATGATTTGCATCAGGCCGATTGGCCGCCGGGATGTCCGCATTCTTGACCGTCCACGGAAGGATGGCCTGGGAACCTGGCAGGAAGAGGCCGCTACCCACACCTTGCAAGGCCGCGAGGAGCGCGACAACCCACAGCGGCGGCAGCCCCGAGAGGAGCGTAACGCCAAGCGCGCCTACCACTCCAGCGCGACCGATATCGGAAAGCAGCATCACGATGCGTGGATTGATGCGATCAGAGAGTGCGCCACCCACTGGCAACAGCAGCACGCGCGGAATCGCCTCGGCGGCCAGCACGACGGCGACCTGAATGGGGTCTCCCGTCACGGCGATAACCGTCCAGGGGAGCGCAAGAGCAAACACCTGGTCGCCAAGCGCGGACATCAGTTGTCCAGAGAAGAGGAGAGAAAAGCTGCGATGGCGCAAGGGAGTAAATGGCCCGATACGCTTTGATGGCGTGTCGCTCGTCATGTGCTCTCCTGGATCGATGAGTTACCATAGGGTGGCGTATCGAATGAGATGACAGGGAGAATGTCCACGCATGCGCGGCAGACGTGTTCGCCCGATTCTACCATGCTGCGCTATCATGTCCTTACTTGTTGGAGGAGGCGCTCGATGTCCCATCCAATGGGAACAACATCGCTCACTGGTCATTCAATGGGTTGCGCACATCTTTCGTGGCCTTTCGCCGATCTTCCTGTGTTGACAATAGCGGCAGCTTCGGCTAAGATCGTTGAACCCATGAATGTAGAACGAGGTTAACGTTAAGCATGGGAGCTGTAAGAGCAGTGCTTCGTCACTTCTTTTCTTCAAGGAAGAAGAGTGCCGAGAAGAAGGATCGGTTGGCCATGCAGGACGCGACGGAGCGGCAAGACTTCCGCATGCCTGATCTTGCGACTATTACGGAGCGGCAAAGGAGCGCGCTGTATCCCAACCTGTTTTCCGTCGCTCTCGAGCGCGAGAACGAACCGCTGTATTGCAAGCGGCGCTCTGGGTCTGGGCTGGTGGCGATGGCCCTCCGGCATAGCGCGCTCAATGACGCGCAAGTTCGGGAGCTCAACGAGTTTCGCCTCGATCAATATACGCTCTGCGGCTTCTATGATCTAGCCTATCTGCAAGAGCGCCAGATAGAGCGCGATCCTGACCTGCTCGAACTCCCACCAGATACGATTCATATCGTGATCGGCACAAGTAATGGGCGAATTCTGGCGTATTCGTACATTCAACCGCCGCAGGGCACGCCGAGCGGCGCCGCGTCTACTGAGCATGGACCCAGAATGGGCGATAAAGATCGACCCTGGTTCCCGTGTGAGGTTGAGTCGTTCGGTCCTGACATCTTTTCTTCTCTTCCTGCGTTGCGAGATGTCGCGATTGCGCAGATCGCTGAGGTATCCATCTTGCTGAGAAATCAGCTAGAGCATGGCCCATCGTCTCTTTATGCGGTAGCGGAAAGTATCCTGGCAATGGCGCTCATCCAGGCCACGCCGTCGAATCGCCTGCTGGCCACAGTGGCGTATGGCGGGCAGGAAGCGCGTCAAATCCTGTATGACTTGGGCATACCAGGTCTCTATGCTCCCCATGCGCCGGTTGTCTACAACGCGCTTCCCCCGCATTGGTCGGCGAGCGCTAACATCCCTGGCCGCTTTTGGCCTTGTGTCTTTTCGACGGAAGACTTTCTGCAGGACTTCGAGCATTTGCGTGTGTTGGACTCAATACTCGATCTTCCAGCACATGAACTTCGTCGTGAATTGGTCAAGCTCCGCCGGTCAGGGCGCAGAATCGCCACGCGGGCGCTCGTACCGGAGCCAGGCGCCTGTGACGTGCTCTGGATCACTACTCCTGAGGCGCCGGGCGCCGGTCAGGACGCGCCGTTGCCACCTGAACAGGTCCATGAAGCATACACGCAATATACCAATTGACAGACGCGATACTATACAACAGGATGTGCATGTTCAGCGCGCTTGTTGCTGTGGATGGCGCAGGCGTGAGTTCAGTATCCCATGAGATCGTCTACGGGCGTTCCCGCGCAGATGAGGAAACATATGAGACCGATGCAGCCTAACAGAATGATGAATATGCGCGCGGATATGCGCGGCCCTTCTTCCAGAAGGGCAAACTGGTGGCTGCGTCTGGCGAGTTGGGGCGCTGAGGTTGCGCCGCGCTCTTTCGAGGAGCGTGAGCATGCGCGAAAGAGCCGCCTGGCGGCATACATTATCCTGGGCATCTTAATTGTTATTTTGCTTTTGATTCCGTTGGGTCTCGGTGATCCTACTGGGTCACTTCTGCCCTTGATCGGCGCTGGCGTGGGAGTGTTGATTTGCGTGCTGTTCAACCGGCTGGGCAACGTCAGCGCCGCTGCGATCTTACTGATCTTGATCATTAACGCCGCCGTTCTGGCGTCGCTCGTTGGCCAGAGCGGTGGGTTGACAGTTGATTCGCTCCCCGCGTTCGACCTCCTGGTCATCTCCGTCGTCGTCGGGGCGTCTTTACTGCCAGGATTAGCGGCGTTTCTAGTGGCGGCGATCAATATCGGAGCTATCTGCCTGGCGTTCTTCCTCTTGCCCCACGCGCCTGATCTTGAGCATGAACTCACAGATCCAAGCGTGCTTGGCGGTGGGACGCTCGCTATCGTCGCGCTGCTCTCGCGCCCGATCGCCTTGCAGATCATCATCGCGGTCGTCGCATTCCTCTGGGTGCGCGGCACGGATCAGGCGATCAGACGGGCTGACCGCGCCGAGGAGATCGCATCCCTTGAGCATACGCTGGCCGACCAGAAGCGCCAGCTTGATATCGGCATCCAGCAGATCCTGCAGACGCACGTGCGCGCCGCCAACGGCGATTACACCGCGCGCGCGCCGCTAGGGCAGGACAACATCCTCTGGCAGATCGCCTCCTCGCTCAATAACCTGCTCTCGCGTCTCCAGCGTTCTGGCCAAGCGGAGCATCAGTTGCGCCGCACCGATGAGGAGATTCGCCGCCTCGCCGCCGCCATCGACGACGCGCAGGCCGGGCGCAAGCCAATCTGGCCCGCGCCCACCGGCACCGCCGCCGATCTGATCCTCGAGCGCATCCGCGGGGGACGCCGCTCCGCTCCACAGCCGGTGGTCCAGGAGCAGCCCCAAGCCTCACAGCCCATGAGCGGGTTCCCGGGCGATCCGCGCAGTGGGTGGCCGGAAGCGATGTCACAACAGATGCCACCCGCGCAGGGTAGCGTCTCCGGATGGCCGGATCAGATGGCTCCGGCGCAGCAACCGATGGAACCGGCGCAGAACGGGGGCTGGCCAGGGCAACAGCCAGCGCAGAATGGCGGCTGGCCGGGGCCGACGGACGATCAGGGCGCGCAGGACGCGAATCCCTGGGCCTTCCCGCAGGACGAGCGCTAGCGTTGCGTCCGGAGTGAAGTCCGGCGTTGTGGCCTGGCGGACGAGCGCTAACTTGTGTACAATGGATGCCAGGCCGCCGAAATCCCGTCTATCCGCCAGGAAGCGAGGCGCGCGGTGATCATCGAAGGAACGATTGTGTCGAAGGAGACCGGCCTCTCGGCGGTCTTCGAGGGTGTCGAACAGCCCTACGTCCGCTGTGTCATCGCCCGACTCGACGCCCCAGAAGTACACGCTGAGGCGCGCGTCGTCGGGCTGAACGATGTTCCGGCGCCTGTTGGCGGGCGGATCAAACTGGAGGTGACACGCACGATCACCGACCGGCGCGCCGGTGTGGTACGCTTCGACTGCAAGTTGCTCGAAGCGAGCGGTCCAGATAGCGCTTAGTTGCGCGCTATTCCTCGTCGTTTATCCAGTCGTTGTGCAGTTTTGTGGGAGATACGCCTCAAAGCGCTGAAGGATCGCGCTCATGGAAACGAACTCGCTCGTCACGCTGCTGACCGACTTTGGCCAGCAGGATAGCTATGTTGGGGTAATAAAGGGCGTCATCCTCAGCCTCGCGCCACAGACCACACTCGTGGATCTCACGCACGCCGTCCCACCGCAGGATGTGCTCACGGGCGCCTGGATGTTGCATATCTCCTGGCGCTATTTCCCCGAGGGGACGATCATCCTCGCCGTTGTGGACCCTGGCGTCGGCTCCACGCGCCGAGCGGTCGCCTTCCAGGCCGCCAACCGCACATTCGTTGGTCCGGATAATGGACTCTTCAGCTATATCCTGGCTGCCGCCACGGCGGAGCGCGCGGTCGCACTCGACAACCCGAAGTATCAGCTTCCTCAGCCCAGCGCGACATTTCATGGACGCGACATCTTCGCCCCCGCGGTGGGCAATCTGGCGGCGGGCGTCGCATTGAGCCAGTTGGGAACGCCACTTGAGCCGTCCAACCTTGTGCGTCTGCCACTGCCACGGGCGGAATGGCGCGCGGGCGTGCTGATCGCGCATGTCCTGCATATTGACGCGTTCGGCAATGCGATTCTCGACGTGGACCCGGAGCAGACGGACGAGATCCTGCGCAACAGCGCAGTGGAGGCGGTGGTGGGCTGGCGACGCATCACCCAGCATGTGCGCACGTTCGGCGAGGGGCCGAAGAACGAGTGCGCGCTGCTGCGCGATAGCTCCGGCCACCTGGCGATCATCCTGCGCGAAGGCTCGGCGGCGCAGATGCTGCGCCTGCGCCGTGGCGACGAGGTGCGTATCACAGGGCTGCGCTCGCCCATCTGACCAGTCTAATCGCGGCGTACAAACAAACAGGGGTCTATCAGCGGGACTTTTCGTTTACGCCTGTGAAACTCGTTGCCCAAAATCGGGCGCCTATGCTATACTCCTCTTGTATGGGAAGTGATGAACGTCATGACGACTGGCGACGACAAACCTCCCGATCCGGGCCTCTGGACCGGCTTCGCCGTGCCAGGACAGATACTCGCCTACATCCTTGGCGGGGCTGCGCTCGGTCTCCTCGCTGGTCACTTCATCGATAGCGCGTTCAACTCAAGCCCCATAGCGACATTCATTGGGCTGCTGCTTGGCCTTGCCGCGGGTGTCTTTGGGATCGTTCGCTTCGTCTCCAGAATGCAGTGAGTCGAACGGCGCGCGGCTGGCCATGAGATCGCCAGCGTGGCGGTTGGGTAGGGCGGCGGCCAGGAGACGAAGGGGAGTCCCCAGTGCTCTGGAAACTGCCGGAAATCTCGGCTCCGCCCGAAACGCTTTTCTACATCGGGCCGCTTCCCATTACCAACAGCCTTCTCCTCTCGATCATCAGCGGCGTTATCGTCATTACTTTCTTCCTCCTCGCCACGCGCAATCCCAAACTCATCCCCGGGCCGCTACAGAACCTGATCGAGTGGATGACGCAGGGGCTGCTCAACATCTGTGAGGAAGTCGCCGGACGCGTGAACGGACGGCGCTTCTTCAAGTGGGTCGCGGCGATCTTCTTCCTCGTGCTGGTCGCCAACTGGTGGTCGGTGGTCCCCGGCATTGGCACAATCGGCGTCAAGAACACCGAGATTCCAGGCTGTGAAGGCGTCACCGAGATCGTCCTCACTGGCCCCCACTCGAACTGCTACACGCCGCTCTTGCGCCCACCCTCGACTGACCTGAACTTCACGCTCGCGCTGGCCTTGATCACGGTCATCATGACGCAGGTCTATGGCTTCAGGATTCTGGGCGTGGGCAAGCAGTTGGGCCGTTACTTCACTCTGAAGGACGGGCCAATTGGGCTGGTCGTCGGCTTGCTGGAGTTGCTGCTTGAGCCGCTGCGCATCATCTCGCTCAGCTTCCGTCTCTTCGGCAACGTCTTCGCTGGCGAGGTGTTGCTGGTCGTGATTGGCTTCCTCCTTCCGATAGCCGGTCCGATCCCGTTCTATTTCCTTGAGATCTTCGTCGGATTCATCCAGGCGTACGTCTTCGCCTTCCTCACGTTGATGTACTTCACGCTCGGCACGACTCCGCATGGACATGACGATCACCAGGAGGAGCACGCCAGCGAGGTGGAGGCGATAGCGGAGGGAAAAGCTGAACGCGCGCTCTCGCGTCACTAGTGAGCGGTTTGGTCGGTACGGAGGTGTGAATCGGTTATCTCTGCCACGAACGCGTGGCTGCGATAGGTCTTCATTTTCATGGCTCGCCGGAGCCAGAGCGCGTCGGGAACGTCCCGGCTGCGACGCACACGCCGCTCTCGCTGAACGAAGCGGCGCCATCAGGAGGATTGACGTGAACTATCAACTTGCGGCGGCTATCGCGATTGGTCTTGGCGCCATCGGTCCTGGCATTGGCATCGGCCTGCTGGCCGGCCCAGCGATGAGCGCGATGGGACGCAATCCCGACGCCGCCGGCCTCATCCGCACGAACATGATCCTCGCGATCGTGTTTGCCGAGGCCATCGCGATCTACGCGCTCGTCGTGGCGCTGATCATCCTGTTCGTTCCGACCCTCAAGTAATTCACATTAGCCCAGGCAGGACCGATCGTCTGGTCCCGCGAGTGGAAGTCGGAAGGAGGAGCGGGTGAGCGCAATTATCTTTCTGGGCGCGCCCGTCATGGCGGAGACGGGTCTGCCGCTGGGGATCAACCTCTACAGCCTGATCGCGCAGGCGGTTGTCTTCACCATCGTGCTCATTGTGCTGGCGCGCTTTGCGTTCCCGGTGCTGACCAAGACACTGGCCTCGCGCGAGAAGGTGATTCGCGAGGGCATCGAGAACACCGAGCAGTCGCGCAAAGAGCTGGCCGAGGCGCAGACGCGCATCGAGGGCATGCTCGAAGAGGCTCGCCAGCAGGCGCAGCGCTCGCTCGCGCAGGCGAACCAGGCTGGTGAGCAACTGCGCGCGCAGATCGAGCAGCAGGCGCAGGAGCGCGCGCGCGACATCCTGGCGCAGGCGGAGAAGAACACGCAGCAGGCCGTCGCCCAGGCCAAGGCCGAACTGCGCAGTGAGGTCGCCGACCTGGCGATTCTGGCCGCCGAGCGCGTCGTCGGCAAGTCGATGGATACCGCCACGAACCGGCAACTGGTGCAGGACTTCGTGGCGCAATCGAAGGAACTCCAGTGTTAAAGGGCGCGATCGCACGACGCTACGCGGAGGCGGCGTTCGAGTTAGGCGAGGAGAAGCAAACGCTCGACCGCTGGTTGAACGATCTGCGTACTCATCGCCGACTATCTGGGCGCTCGCCAGTTGGCGTTCATCCTGAGCGAGCCGAACATCCAGTTCGCGCGCAAGGAGCAGGTGGTCCGCGACCTGCTTCAGGAGAAAGTGCAGACGGACGCGCTGGGTCTGGCGTTGCTGATGGTCGAGCGGCAGCACGTCGAGGGCGTCAAGGCGGTGCGCGACGAGTTCGAGCGCCTCTACGATAACTATCGCGGCCAGGCGCACGCCGAGATCACCACCGCCGCGCCGCTCGACGACGACCTGCGCGAGCAGGTCAAGGCGGACCTCCAGCGCGTCACCGGCAAGCGCATCATCCTGCACGAGCGGGTCGATCCGACCATCCTGGGCGGCGCCATCGCGCGTGTGGGTGATACGCTGATCGATGGCAGTGTGCGGCGCAAGCTCAGCCTGCTCCGTCAGCAGATTTTGCGTGGCGGCGGGCTGGGTGGCGCGGACGACGGTGCGCTGCCAGACACCGGAACGCCCCCCGGCGGCGCGCCAGCGACGGACACTCCATCCGTGGATGGCGGTTCGATGACCAACGAGATGGCGCCGCGTTCCGGCGGTGGAGCGCACGTTGCTCCTCGTGACGGCGACTCCATCGCGAAGCGTGAACACGACTCCAGGGGAAACGGCAAGCGCAACCGGCGACGGCGGCGTTAGCAAAAATCTACACACAGCGACGGATATCGCGCCGGCAAGTGAGGAATACAGCATGGCGATTACAGACGAAATTACTCGCGTGATACGCGAGCGTATCCAGGGCTTCGACGGCGCGGCGACCGACGCCACGATGACCAGCGTAGGCACGGTGTTGACGGTCGCGGACGGCATCGCGCGCGTCTACGGACTCGCCGACGTGCGCTACCTCGAACTGGTCGAGTTCACGCGCACGGGCCTCTTCGGCATCGCGTTCAACCTCGAAGAGGACTCGGTCGCGGTGCCGATTCTCGGCGACTACACGCAACTGCGCGAGAACGACGAGGTGCGCACGACCGGGCGCATCATCTCGGTCCCCGTCGGCGACGCGCTGATCGGGCGCGTGGTGAACGCGCTCGGCGAGCCGCTTGACGAGGCCGGACCCATCGCGACGACGAAGACGCGCGCTATCGAGCGTGTCGCGCCGGGCGTCATCACACGCCACCCGGTGAATACGCCGGTGCAGACCGGCCTGAAGGCGATTGACGCGCTCATCCCGATCGGGCGCGGGCAGCGCGAGTTGATTATCGGCGACCGCCAGACGGGCAAGACCGCCGTGGCGCTGGACACGATCATCAACCAGAAGGGGAAAGACCTCGTCTGCATCTACGTGTCCATCGGGCAGAAGAACTTCCAGGTCGCGCAGATCACCGAGACGCTGCGCCGCTACGGCGCGCTGGAGCATACGATCATCGTCCACGCCAGCGCCGAAGATCCCGCGCCGCTCAAGTACCTCGCCCCCTATGCCGGCTGCGCGATGGGCGAGGAGATCATGGAGAGCGGGCGCGATGCGCTGGTCATCTACGACGACCTCTCCAAGCACGCCGACGCCTACCGCAACATCTCGCTCATCATCCGCCGCCCGCCGGGGCGCGAGGCGTATCCGGGCGACGTGTTCTACCTGCACAGTCGCCTGCTGGAGCGCGCCGCGCGCCTGAGCGACGAGTACGGCGGTGGCTCGCTGACGGCGCTGCCGATCATCGAGACGAAGGGCAACGACGTCGCGGCCTACATCCCGACCAACGTCATCTCGATCACCGACGGCCAGATCTACCTGGAGCCGGACCTCTTCAACGCAGGCATCCGTCCTGCGCTGAACGTCGGCATCTCGGTGAGTCGTGTCGGTGGCGCGGCGCAGACGGCGGGCATGAAGCAGGTCGCCGGCACGCTCAAACTCGACCTCGCGCAGTTCCGCGACCTTGCGGCCTTCGCGCAGTTTGGCTCCGACCTGGACAAGGCGACCAAGGCGAAGATTGATCGCGGCATGCGCCAGCAGGAGATCTTGAAGCAGAAGCAGTACGAGCCGATGCCGGTCCAGCATCAGATCATGATCATCTACGCGGCCTCGCAGGGCTATCTGGACCAGGTTCCTGTGGACCACGTTCCCGAGTGGGAGGCACAGTTCCATCGCTATATGGACGCCAACCAGCCCGAACTGGTGAAGGCGATCTTCGACACCAGCGTGACGCAGAAGAGCAAGATTCCGCCCGAGATGTTCAAGCAGCTCGACGCGGCGATCAAGGACTTCCAGGCGGTCGCGCCGCGCTAGTCCCAGCGAGCAGGGAACGACGATAGGAACGACCATATGGCGTCAACACGTGAGATCCGGCGGCGCATCCGCTCGGTGAAAAACATCGCGCAGATCACGCGCGCCCAGCAGATGGTGGCGAGCAGCAAGATGCGGCGCGCGCAGGAGCGTGTACTCTCGGCGCGCCCGTACTCCGAGCAGTTGCAGACCTTGCTGGCGCGGCTTGCCTCACAGGTCGAAGGCGAAGGTGATCTGCCGCTCATGCAGTCACGTCCGGTCAAGCGCGCTGGCATCGTGCTGATGACGCCTGACCGTGGCCTGGCGGGCGCGCTCTCTGGCAACGTCAACCGGCGCGCTGGCGTGCTGGCGGGTGAGCTGCGCCGCGAGACAGGCAACGCCGAGCTACCGATCTCGTTCATCGCGGTCGGGCGCAAGGGGCGCGACTTCCTCGTGCGCACGCGGCAGAACCTGATCGCGGAGTTTACGCGGCTCGGCGACCAGCCCAGCCAGGCGGACGTGCGCGCCATCTCCAAAGCGGTGACCGACGCCTATATCGCCGGGGAGGTGGATCGCGTGATGCTAGTCTATCCGAAGTACGTCTCGACGGTGACGCAGACGCCGACCGTCCTGCAACTGCTGCCGGTCCAGCCGCCCGCCATGCAAGAGACGGCGGGAGGCGCGCCGCAGTACATCTTCGAGCCGGATGCGGAGACGATCTTCGCGGAGTTGTTGCCGCGCTACGTCGAGACGCTGATCTATCAGCCGCTGCTGGAGACCGTCGCCAGCTTTTACTCGGCGCAGATGGTGGCGATGCGCAACGCGACCGACAACGCCAATGACCTGCTCGACGACCTGACTTTAACCTACAATAAGGCCCGCCAGGGCGCGATCACGACGCAGATCCTCGAGATCGTCGCCGGGTCGGGCGCGCTCTAAGCGAGCGCGAGGAGATAAAGTACCATGACTACCGCAGCCGTTCGTACGGAGGGGCGTGTCACGCAGGTGCTCGGCAACGTCGTCGACGTCGAGTTCCCCGCCGACAAGCTCCCCGCCATCTACAACGCCATCGAGACGGCGATTCCTGGGCAGCAGGCGCCGCTGGTCCTCGAGGTCGAGCAGTTGCTCGGCAACAACGTCGTGCGTTGCGTCGGCATGGGGCCGACCGACGGCATGAAGCGCGGCCAGCCGGCCTTCGACACCGGTTCGCCGATCACCGTGCCCGTCGGGCCATTGACGCTCGGTCGCATCTTCAACGTGCATCGGCCAGCCCATGGATAACATGCCAGCCCCGGTCAACGCGCCGCGCCTGCCGATTCACCGTCCGGCGCCGGGCGTTGAGGAGCAGGCCACCAAGGCCGAGGTGCTGGAGACGGGCATCAAGGTCATCGACCTGATCGCGCCGTTCATGCGCGGCGGCAAGATCGGCACCTTCGGCGGCGCCGGCATCGGCAAGACCGTCATCATCCAGGAGCTGATCAACAACATCGCCAAGGAGTCATGGCGGCTCTCGGTCTTCGCGGGCGTCGGCGAGCGCACGCGCGAGGGCAACGACCTCTATAATGAATGAGCGAAGCGAGGCGTACTCAACAAGCTGGCGATGGTCTTCGGGCAGATGAACGAGCCGCCGGGCTCGCGACTGCGCGTCGCGCTGACCGGCCTGACCATCGCCGAGTACTTCCGCGACACCGAAGGGCGCGACGTGCTGCTCTTCATCGACAACATCTTCCGCTTCACCCAGGCCGGCTCGGAGGTCTCGGCGCTGCTGGGCCGCATGCCCTCCGCCGTGGGCTATCAGCCGAACCTCGCCGAGGAGATGGGGCAGCTTGCAGGAGCGCATCACCTCGACGAAGAAGGGTTCGATCACGTCCATGCAGGCTGTCTACGTGCCCGCCGACGACTATACCGACCCGGCGCCGGCGGCGACCTTCGCGCACCTCGACTCCACCATCGTGCTGGAGCGCTCGCTAGCCGTCAGCGCGGCCTCTTCCCGGCGGTGGACCCGCTGCAATCGACGCAGCCGCATCCTCGACCCGAACGTCGTTGGTCAGGAGCACTACGACGTCGCGCAGGAGGTCAAGCGGGTCCTGCAGCGCTACCAGGACCTGCAGGATATCATCGCCATCCTCGGCGTGGATGAGTTGTCCGATGAGGACAAGCTCACCGTGTCGCGCGCGCGCAAGATCGAGCACTTCTTCTCGCAGCCCTTCAACGTCGGCGAGGCCTTCACTGGGCGCCCGGTAAGACGGTCTCCTTGCATGACACGATTCGCAGCTTCAAGGAGATTCTTGCAGGCAAGCACGACGACATCCCGAGGTCCATTTCTACATGGCGGGGTCGATCGAGGACGTCGTGGAGCGCTGCGACACTAGGCGGAATAAGCAGGAGGCGCAAGTCATGTCACAACGAGCGACACTGCACGTCACCATCGTGACGGCGCAATCGCGTGTCTACGACGGCGAGGCCGAGCGGTGCAACGCGCCGGGCGGCGAGGGGCAGCTCGGCATCCTGCCGCGCCACGCGCCGCTGCTGACGACGCTCTCGCTGGGCGAACTGCGTGTGCGCCATGCGGGCGTCGAGGAGGGCTTCTTCGTCGCGGGAGGCTTCCTCGAGGTCAACAACAACGTCGTGACGATCCTGGCGGACGACGCCGAACGCGCCTCCGACATTGACGAAGAGCACGCCGAGGCCGCCCGCAAGCGCGCCCAGGAACTGCTGGCGCATCCCGACACCAGCGGCGACCTGAGCGCAATCGCCGCCGCCGAACTCGAACGCGCGGTAGGACGGCTCAAGGTGGCGGAGATTCACCGCAATCGTGGTGGCCGACGGCGTCAGCCCACCGAGCAGGAGATCTGAACGTTCCAGGCAGAAGATGGCCGGTCGCCTGTGTGGTGGCCGGCCATTTCTCTTTGCATGTCAGGAGACGGCGCGCCACCGGGCAAGATCGGCGGCGCTGGCGACGGGAAGCGCCGGCAGCACATTATGGGCCATCTGGTCCGCTGCCAGGAGTACGCCAAACTGATAGAGTACGTTGAGGGTCTTACCGCCGGGGAAGCCATCGCCCGATGACTGTATGGTTCCGACGACGATCATGCAACCATCGGCGGGGTTGTGTGCAATGAAGGGCAGCGCGCTCCATCCAGATGGATACTGTGAGGTGAGCTTCTTGCCAAAGCCGCTGACGGCGTTCGTCGCCGCGGCGAAGACCAGGCGTGAGGCCGATTCCGCGCCACGGGGCGTAACGCGGAACTGCCCTCCCTCGTACGTCACTCCCACGGTGACCAGTTGCGTCACCACATCGGCGGACACTTCCGCTGGTGGCGCGAACGGAGCAGTCACGCTACTCTCCGTCGCGCCAAATCGCCATGCTGGCGTGACGTTGGCAAAGAGCGACCAGACCGGCGATTGTGTAGGTGTGGCGCTCTGGATGGGATCGGCGCAGAGGACCGCGCACATGGTCGGGAAGTCGCCGAGCGGGAGCAAGATCAATGGATCGTTGTTCAGACGCATGACCAGCTGCGCTGGCAGTGGCGCGCTCGCCACGTGGACCCCGCCATCGGAGCCGAGATAGCGTTCGCCGGGTTGCACGACTGTCTGCGCGCTCGGCAGCGTTGTGTCGATCTCCTCTTTCAACTGTGCGAGGGTCGCAGGAGCCAGGCGATCCAGCGTCGCGCGTAGATCGATGAGATGCGCGGCGGGCGCGCTGGCGGGCGAGTGGACGCCAGGGAACGGCAGAACGCTGCAAGTGTGGAGGTCCGCTGGCGCGATTCGTGGCGTCATAAACGGAATTGTCACTGTGCAGGTCAGCGTAGGGAATTGATCGGCGGCGTAGGTGATGGTGTGCGTCCCAGCTGGGAGCCGGATGGCAGGATAGTCGTCGATACGGTCGATGAAGGTGTGCAGGTCATCCAGGCTGCGGCCATCGACGCTCAGACGGCCCCACGGGACCGTATGCGCCAGGAGCAACGTGTCGCTTCCGCGTGGCAGCACAGCGGTAGGAATCGGTGTAGGTAAATGAAGCGCCAAGCGGATACCGTCATCAGCGGATGGGATGCTTGCGACCAGGATCACAATGGCGAGGAGCGCTGAGACGACTGCGACGGAACCAACGAGTGAACGCCGGATCCGGCTGAGGCGCGCGCCCGGCGCAGAGGCACGGAGTGGCTCATCGCCTATGGACATGTCGAGGGACAATATCTCGAACTCGTCCACGGCCTCTGGCTCATCAGTCAGGTTGGCGTCGCTATCCTCCATATTCGGAGTATACTTTCGCGGATAAGCGCTCACAAGGGAATCACGGCAGTTTCAGACTGCGCTCTTGACGGCGCGGCTGAATACGAAAAGAATGCACTGAGACGAAAGGTGAGCGTGTCAATGACGACAGCCTCTTACCCCTACGCCCCAGAATCTATGGACGCCACACTGGCGGAGTTCCGCTCAGATGGCCTGCGTATGAGCAAACGCGATCCCTGGATGAGTTGCGCGCGACAGAGTATGCGCGGCTCGACGTGCTTGACCAGGTGTATCTGGACTACACCGGCGGCGGCCTCTATGCGGAGTCGCAATTGCGTGAGCATATGGCGCTGCTGAGCAGCGGTGTCTTTGGCAATCCCCATTCCACCAATCCCACCTCGCATGGCGGCGACGCACTGGACGAGCATGCGCGCGAGTTCGTGCTCGACTACTTCAACGCCTCGCCCGACGAATACTGCGTTGTCTTCACGCAGAACGCCAGCGGCGCGCTCAAGCTGGTCGGCGAGGCGTATCCCTTCGCGCCGGGCGGCCAGTATCTGCTGACCTTCGATAACCACAACTCGGTAAATGGCATCCGCGAGTTCGCGCGCGCGCGTGGGCGCGACGGTGACCTACTCGCCCGGTCACGCCGCCCGATCTGCGCATTGACGAGGACCGTCTGACGCGCGTCGCTGGCGACGGCGACTCCCGGCGCGGCAAACCTCTTCGCCTATCCCGCGCAGTCGAATTTCTCTGGCGTGCAGCACTCGCTGGAGTGGATCGCGGAGGCGCAGTCCCAAGGGCTGGGATGTGCTGCTGGATAGCGCGGCGTTCGCGCCGACGAACCGGCTTGACCTGAGCCGCTGGAAGCCGGATTACGTGCTCACTGAGCTTCTACAAGATGTTTGGCTATCCAACTGGAGTTGGCGCATTGATCGCGCGCAAGGCGGCGCTGATAAGCTCCAACGGCCCTGGTTCGCTGGTGGCACGATCACGATCTCCTCTGTGCAGGGGGACGGCTACTATCTCGCTGAGGGGCAGACCGCCTTCGAGGATGGCACGATCAATTACCTGACCCTGCCAGCGGTCGAGATCGGCCTGAAATACCTCGCCAGACGTCGGCGTCGAGACGATTCACGAGCGCGTGGTCTGTCTGACGGGCTGGCTGCTCGATCAGTTGACGGCGCTGCGCCACAGCAACGGCCAGCCGCTCGTGCGCATCTACGGCCCCACGACCACCGCAGAGCGCGGCGGCACGATCACCGTCAATTTCATTGACGGCGACAGGGAAGGTCATTGACCATCGCGTGGTGGAGGACGCCGCGAGCAAGGTCAATATCTCCCTGCGTACCGGCTGCTTTTGTAATCCTGGCGCTGGCGAGAACGCCCTGGGCCTGACGGCGGCGGAGTTGAAGGACTGCTTCCAGCGCGAGGAGCGCATGACATTTGAGCAGTTTATCGTCGCCATGAGCCAGAAGGATGTGGAGGCGGTGGGAGCGGTGCGTGTCTCGCTCGGGATCGCCAGCAACTTCGCCGACGCCTATCGCTTCATGGCATTCGCTACGACCCTACTTGAGACGCCTGCTGACACTCAGCCTAGCGTGTAGACGTTGGGGTTGGCTTCGCGCCGCCATTGGCGGGTGAACAATCCAGAGTGCCATTCTCCAGGCGAATATGGAGTCTCTGCGACCATGTCTCCAGCAGAGAGACACCTACATACGTCCGCCAGACAGATTGTTGGCTCGCGTACACCAGCATCAGAGCAGGATGCCATCCGCAATGACTGCGAGATAGATCATAAGGCCAATAGTTTGTGGGATGATTTGGGCTAAAGCGGACCGATTCTTGAGAAGGCTCGTTCCGACATAATTCAGGAAGAAGCCAAAGGCCACCAGGCCGATGAAGAGAGCGAGGGGGCGCGTTACCTGACCATCAGGCGAGATAGAAGCGAGAATCAGGGCGACAGCGGAGAGGAAATGGAAGACGGTCGGCTGATTCCAAATCACCAGAAGCATGTGCTTCTTTTGCGCAGGCATCGTGGAGGTTCGCACTTCGCCCAGCACATTGCGCTCTCCCCAAACCGTATGCCCGATCGCGAACAAGAAGGCCATGACTCCAGCCACCAGGAAAAAGGTGTTTGTGACGCTCATTGGTCTGCCTGCTGCCTTCTTTCGGGCGACGAACGTACCTTGGCAGTTCAACGGTCAAGCCCTTTGGATGATAGCATGCCAACTTCCATGATAGCGAGATAAAGGCGGCGTGACTGGAATGTTCTATGCCACCAGCCTCGTAGGCAGCGTCGTGACATCAATCACGTTGATGTCGGGTGTCGGATAGAGGTTCTTCTCCACGTCGTCTCGCTGCGCTTCGGGTGGCTCAGGATCGAGCCAGACGAGCGTGTTCCCGTGTACCCAGGTCGCGCTCTGGCCGTTGCGAATGGGTATTTCCACAAAGACACGCAGCAATCGATCCCACACTTCCGCTGGTCCGACCTGTGTCCAGCCGATCAGCCGCGCGTTCATCGTCACATCCTGCAGATGATTCGGCGCGCTGACATTCAGAATAGTCGTGGACGCCTTCAGTCCTTGGGTGAAGTCATTTACCACATCAAGCGAGCGCGCCTGGCAGACCACTAGCGTGTGGCCATCCAGCGTCAGTGACTCCGCGCTGCCGTGCATGCGTTGGATCTCCTGCGTCTGGACATTCTGGACGTTCAGCGAATCGCTGGCGACCGGAACATCGGACCTCACCGTATCGCGTCCCGATTCATCGCGCCACGCGACCCAGGGCCAGGAGATGGAGGGGTCGATTCCAACACCGAGTGTCGTCGTCGCGCCAGTCGCGATGTCGAGCGCACGCACGACTGACCGTGGCTGGCCCGTTGGAGACCGCCAGGTCTCCTGCGCCCAGACGATCAGACCATGATCCATAACAGGATAGGGCATCGTCCCGGCGATGACCGCGCCATTTAGCTGGTCGGCCTGCGCCAGTTGCGTGATCTGCTTCGTGGCCACGTTGTAGGCGTACATGGTCCAGTCGGCGTTGCGCAGAACGTCGGTCGCCTCCGACCACACCACCCAGTCGCCATCGGAAGCGGCGCCAAGCAACTGGCTGCGCGGGGTGCGCGTCGCATGCAGCCGAAGGATCTCACGCGTCTCGATGTTATAGAGCGCAATCACCGGCGTCTCGTTGGTCGCGGCGAAGATCAGCCGAGGCTCGATGGAGCCAACCAGCCACTTGCCGTCCGCCGTGATCGCATCGCCAAAGACAAAGCGATGTCCCTCGTCAACCTGCGTTGGCAGTCGTTGTATCGGCGCCGCGCCCCAGGCTGCCGCAAGGTTCAGATGCTGTGGCGGATCGGGCTGCGCGATGGGCGAGGCGGGGGGGATGACACGCGCGGCGCGCACACGGGGTATCGAGCCGGGCAATGTGGTGAGCGCCATCAGGCCAAGACAGAGGCAGCAGAACGCCCAGAGCAGCCGGTGCGGAGGTTGGTACGTTGATTTCAAGTTTTAGTACCCTCACATGGCTGGGCCGGCGCATACGCTCTAGTGCGGTGTACTCTGCCATATAAGAGACGCATGTGGGGCGCGGAAGGCACGGTTTCCGCGCTGAGCGTCCGGCGTCGTTCCTGGCATGATATGCTACATCCGCCATGCCGTTTTCGCCAGCAGAGGCATAGGAGTGACACACTTCGGAGGGATAGCCGGTGGACGAGCCGCTGGTCAGGGTCGAGCGCGCGGTCGCGGCGGCGGTGCGGCGTTACGGTCTGTGGAAGCCCGGCGCGCGGGTCGTGGTCGCGGTCTCAGGTGGCGCTGATTCGCTCTGCCTCGTCGGGGCGCTGCTGGCGTTGCGCGCCCAGGGCGCCTCCTATGCTCCTGATGAGATCATCGTCGCGCATCTGGATCACGGCCTTCGTGGCGTCGAGGGACGCGAGGACGCGGCCTGGGTCGAAGAGTTTGCGCGCGAGCAGGAGTTGCGGTTTGTTGGCGCCGCAGTGGATGTAGCGGCCATCGCCAAACAAGAGCGCCGCTCGCTGGAGGACGCCGCTCGCAACGCGCGCTACGCCTTCCTGCGCCGTGTCGCCATCGAGGTTGGCGCGGACCGCATCTGCGTGGGACACACGCGCGACGATCAGGCCGAGACCGTTCTGCTGCATCTGCTGCGTGGCGCCGGACTCTCAGGGCTGGCGGGCATGGCGCTGCTAAGTGGGGACATCGTGCGTCCATTGCTAGACCTTCACCCATGCGGATACCCGCGCCTATTGCGCGGCGCGCGGCTGGCAGCCACGCGAGGACCGCTCCAATGACGATCCACGCTTTCTGCGTAACCGTGTGCGGTGGGAATTGCTGCCGGTTCTCGAAGGATATAACCCAAACCTGCGCGAGACGCTTGTTCGCAACGCCGAACTCATCGGCGCGGATGAACGCTATCTCGACGAGCTGACGACCGCGCTGTTAAGAATGGGCCTATTGAACGCAGAGATGAGACGGCCCGCCTGCCGCTCGCCTGGCTGCGCGAGCAACCACTAGCGTTGCGTCGGCGGCTCATGCGTCTGGCCTTCACTGAACTCGCGGGCGATGAGGTCGGCCTCGAAGCGCGCCACATCAGTCAGCTCGATGCGTTGCTCGACGGAGGACGCACGGGTAAGTCGCTCAACTTGCCGGCTGGCCCGCGCGCGATTCTCGACTACGATGCACTGACCATTACGCGTTCCCCGGCAAGTATGCGGCAAGCTGAGGCGCCACGCGAGTATCACCTATCAGCGCCGGGCTGCGTCGAGGCGCCGGAGATCGGCTGGCGTGTGCGCGCATGGCTCGTCGAACTCCGCCTGGAATAGAGTCGAGCGCGTTGCCTGATCTCCCACCCATTGGCCAGGCAGGCACGCCATCGGACCTGGGGCGTGCGGAGTCGCGGGTGTACCTGGACGCCGATGTCGCAGGCGATGAGCTGCTGGTGCGCACATGGCGACCGGGTGACCGCTTCCGCCCGCTCGGCATGGCGCACGAGAAGAAATTGCAGGACTATTTTGCCGACGCCAAAGTTCCACGCGCGTTGCGTAGTCGCATCCCGCTCGTGTTCAATCGCAGCCATCTCCTGTGGGTCGGCGGCCAGCGCATCGCTGACCGCGCGCGCCTGACGCCTGCGACCCGGCGTGTGCTCGCTCTCCAGATTGAGCCGCTGGAGGAGTCAGCAGTCGCATCATCACCGTCATCATCCGTCGAACCGGCTCAGCAGCCAGGAAAGGATTGCGCAGCGCATGACCATCTCGGCGAATCTACATGACGACATCGAGGAGATCGTGATCACCCAGAACCAGCTCCAGACGCGCGTCCAAGAACTGGCGCAGCAGATCGCGGCGGACTACGACGGCAAGCCTCTGTTACTGGTCGGCGTGCTCAAGGGTGGCGTCGTCTTCATGACCGATCTCTTCCGCGCGCTCGACCGGCCGGTCGAGATGGACTTCATGGCGGTGAGCAGCTATGGCGCCAGCACGACGACCTCTGGCGTCGTGCGCATCCTCAAGGACCTGGACGCGCCGATCGAGCAGAAGCACGTGTTGCTGGTGGAGGATATCGTCGATAGTGGGCTGACGCTGCGCTACATCGCCGAACTGTTGGAAGGGCGCAATCCCGCGAGTCTGAAGGTCTGCGTGCTGCTGGATAAGGGCAAGGCCGGAGATACCGGCATCGAGGTCGCTTACCTGGGCTTCACCATCCCAGATCGCTTCGTCGTCGGCTATGGGCTGGATTACGACCAGATCTATCGTAATCTACCCTACGTCGGTGTCCTCAAGCCGAGCGTGTACGCCGCATCCGGCGAAAGCCCGAGCTGAGGCTAGCGTCATGGCGATCTCGTACGTCTCCGCCAAATCGCGCTTCCGAAGGATGGGAAGCGCGCGGTATCTGAACAGGCAAGGAGTTTGAACGATGCAGGTGACGATCAGGGTGAAGAGGATAGACGAGCCGAGAGGCACATCGAACGGGTGAAGCGCGAGGCAGGCGAGGCAGCGCACGTCGAGGGCGTCGAATATGAGGCAAACGCCGTGGAAGCGGAGCCTCCTCTGTCGAACCCTGAGCGGCAGATCGGATACGACCAGCGAAGGAGCGCCCCTAGAGGCGCCGGATACGGATACAGACAGAGATTGACAGGCTACCTAAACTGGCTTACCCGACGCTATCGGGCGCAGTGACCCAGAGCGCATGAGCGACACGTAGCGGCACAGTAACCTGCTTTTCGCCAGGGGCGAGGTCCACGACCGTCTCGCCATTGGCCTCATAAGGCGCTCTGGCCAGCGCGACGTGCGCGCCGGGGATCAGGTCGCGCTCGTGCAGATATTCGATCAGCGCCTCCTCGTCCTCAACGACCTCAGAGACTAAAAGAATCTTTACCTGCTGCCCAATCTCGGCGTTCGAGAGGCGAAACGCGCCATGGTCGGCCAGATAGGTGCGCGCGCTGGGAACATAGCCAGGAATCGGGTTGCCGTGCGGGCAGGTCGTCGGCTTGTGGAGGGACGCCGCTACCCGCTCTTCGACCGCGCCGGAGATATAGTGCTCCAGCCGGTGCGCTTCCTCATGCACCTGATGCCACTGCATGCCGAGCATCTCCACCAGGAAGCGTTCGGTCAGCCGGTGGCGGCGCAGCACCGCCTCGGCCAGCTCGACCCCCTTCGGCGTCAGCGTTACCTGCCGCTTCGCGTCCATCTCGACCAAGCCATCGCGTGTCATGCGCTTGAGCGTCTCGGTGACAGTCGGCGGCGCGACACGGAAGCGCTCGGCCAGCCGCGCGCCGATGACGGTATCACCCTCCATGCTGATGTTGTAGATGGTCTCGGCGTATTCTTCGACGACCTGGGACGCTTCCACCGTCACGATGCAGCTCTCCTCTGTATCCACCGCAGACGTTTCGTCTCATTATCGCACGTGCCACGTCGCGATCTCACGATACCTACTAGGAAAAAGTCAGAGCGCCACTGCTTTATCGTTCGACATGGGGCACATGGCCCTCTCCTCTTACAATCGCTGAACGCCTGTGCTACCCTCCTGGTATGAGCTATCGCACGATAGAAATTGCGTGGCACCCACGCACAACTCGCAATGGGCCACCTTCACCGCCAGTCGCCAGGAGGCGGCGCGGCTCTGGAATGATCTGGTGGTCCGCCATCACCGCATCCGCCGCTTGGGCTGGACGTGGCCGAGCAAAGCGCGCTGGCAACGCTGGGCCAAGGGGCGCTATCCGGGCCTCTCGGCGCAATCGCCCAACAGATCATCGGCGAGTTCTGCGAGGCGGTGGAGTCGTGCCGGCAGTTGCGCAAGAACGGCCAGGCGGAGGCGCGCTATCCGTGGCGCCTGCGGCGCTATCGCGATGTGGTCTACACCAACCAAGACGCCCGCATTCGCGACGGGCGCCTCGTCCTGCCCCACGGCAAGAGCGGCACGCTGCGCATTCGCTTGCCAGAGACCGTCACTTTGCCTGGGCGCCTCATGGAAGTCCGGCTGTCCTATGGCGTCGTGCGCCTCATCTGTGAGATCCCGACGAGCCCCGCCACAGCAGACCGTGATCGGCGTGGACCTGGGCGTGAATACGCTCATCGCCGCGACCGATGGACACAAGGTCATCCTCATGAGTGGGCGCGGGGCCAAGGCGATCATCCAGTACCGCAACAAGCAACTTGCGCACCTCCAGCAAGCCCAATCGCGCAAGGAGCAAGGGATCGCGCCGCCAGAAACGATTGCAACGCCGCAAATACGCAATACTGGACAAGACCAAGCGCCGCATGCGTGATCTGTGCCACAAGGCCACGCGCCAGGTGGCTGAGGCATTTCCCAATGCCACCTGCTATGTCGGCGAGCCGTTCAACGATGCCGCCCAGCGCATCGGGCGGGTGCAGGCCCAACAGGTGAGCACCGCCTGCACGCGCAAGATCATCAGCAACTCGACTACAAAACCGCTGGGCCATCGACCCTCAGCGAAGCGTATTCCTCGCAGACGTGTCCCGTATGCGGGGAGCGGAGCAAGCACCGCAGGATCTACCGCTGCCCGCTGCGGGGCCACTGGCCCGCGTGACGCCATCGGCGCGGTGAATATCCTGAGGCTTGGTGTACACGGCGCCATGCTCCCGGGTCGTGCTGTGCCGCAGCACATCAAGTATCTGCGCCCGTGGCTCCCGCGCAGTAGTTCCGGCGGACACCCGGCACGTCGCTCGGCCTAAACCGAGAAGCCCCCGGCTTTAGCCGTGGGGAGTGTCACTGTACATTCTTTGCCGCTTCGGGCATACTGGCAGAGAGAGAGGCATGCAGTTGCGGCGTGGATGTGACCGTGAGGAGGCGAGACCGGCATCGCCGCCATCACCCCAACAGGCGCTCGCGCTCGCGCCAGATAGCAGTTCGCGACGGCTGGCAAGAAGCTCGCCGCCGCCAAACACTGGAAGAACCTTGGGCGCACCCCTACAGGCGCTCTGGGGGAGTGTCAGGGCAGCGCGCTCTATCAGGTGCGTGTCGACCTGAATGGCATGGCGGTCAAGTGCAGTTGCCCCAGCCGTAAGCTCCCCTGCAAGCATGGGCTGGGGTTGATCTTGCTCAGCGTCAACGATCCCGGCGCGTTGCCAGAGGTGATCCGCCGGAGTGGGTGGCTTCTGGCTGGCGAAGCGGTCCGCGCCGAAGGAGGCTGCCCCGGAAGGAAACGCCATCTCGCCAGAGAAGGGGCGGCGGAGGCGGCGAAAGCCGCCGCCGAACGCGAGAAGGGCGTCGAGGACGGCCTCGACACGCTCGACCTCTGGCTCACCGATCTGGTCCGCATGCATTGGCGCGGTGGAGGGGCAGTCGACGAACTTCTGGGAGGCTCAGGCGGCGCGCACGACCGACGCGCAAGCCTCCCGTGTCGGCGCACGCGGCGGCGAATGGCGGGCATCCCTGGCGCTCAGATGACTGGCCTGTGAAACTCCTCGGCGAGTTGGGACGTCTTTCGTTACTGATCCAGGCGTACCCGGCTGGACCGCTCGACGAGGCTCGACGCGAGGATGTGCGCCAACTGGTTCGCTGGACGCTCCCCCAGGACGAACTGGCCGCCCTGGCGACATGTCTCGGACCGCTGGACGGTGCTCGGTCAGTGGATTGACGACCAGGATCGCGGGCGCCAGCAGCGCACATGGCCGCGGGGAGCGCAGCGGGCGGCTGGCGCTGTCTTGCAATTCAGCTTCGCCAACCAGCCCTTCCGGAGTCCTTCATTCCTGGCTCTTCCTTTGACGCCGAGCTGCACTTCTATCCTGGTGGTTGTCCCTTGCGGGCGAGGGTCGCGGAGCGGCCAGGCGAGCCAGTCGCGAGCCACGGCGGTTGCCCGGCAGCGAACTGTCGAGGTCTTTTTGATGGCGCGCGCCGAGGATCTTCGTCAGCCATGGCCGGATCGCCTGGGGTGTGTCGTGCGTGATGTGATGCCGATCTGCGTCTCTACGGATTCGTGGTGGATTCGTGATGATTCCGGTATGGCCCGCCGCTAGAAGGATCTGATCACTGCGGCTGCTCGCGCTCTCCGGTGGGAATCCAGTCCATCTGATCGGCGAGTGGGACGCGAATCGCTCTTGCCGCTTGGCATGATTGCCGGGGGAATCTATATGCTGCTTTGGGGGGTGAACTGATGCCGAAATCAGATGCTATCACTACTGCGGCGCTCGTCGGGACGGCGCGTGGTGTCGGTTTAGCCCTGACTGGCACATTGGTCGATACGCTGTCTTTTCCGGGCGCTCGACCGAGCGCGACCTGCTCCTACGGGCTGGCTCGCTGGCGCCTATCGCGCCGCTGGCTATATGCCGAGCGCGGCTCCAGAGGTGACGACTCCCGCGCCAGAAGACACGAGGCGAGAGTCCACCCAGCGTCGCGGCGCTGATGGAATCGCTGTTGGGTGCGCGCAACGGCGTGCTGCTCGGCGAGGCGCTGCGCGCTTCAACCAGATCGGCTATCGCCTGCCGCACTGCTTTTGCCGATGGCGCTGACCAGACATCAAGCGATTGCCGTCCGGCGATGGCGCTAGCGGTGGGCGAGCGTGGCCGCTCGTTCGGTCAGTTCAACGGACTCTGGGCATGGGTGGGCGAGACACTTAGCGATATGTCGGACGCTCTACCGGCTGACGCCGAGACAATCTGGGAGGAGGGTGCGTAGGGTGAGCGCGCGGAGATATTGAGTCGGCTGCGGAAGGTCGATCGCAGGCGCGCGCGAATGGCTATCCGCTGTCTGGAAGCGCGAGAAGGTGGATGCGCGCGTCGCGTTCCTGGAGACGTTCGAGGTTGCCTCGGCGCCGAGATGAGACTCCTCGACATCGCGCTTGGCGACAAGACCGAACGTGTGCGTGAAGTGGCGGCGAGGCTCCTTGTTCGCTGCCGACGTCGGCGCTGGCCAGACGAGTGTGTGCGCGGGCCGAGGCGATGCTGACGCTTAAGAACGGCGCGCTATGTCAAGCCACGACGCAGTGGATGCCGACTGGGAGCGTGATGGCCGGACCGAGGAGGTTGGGCAGGGGCGCGGGCAGAGCGACGCCTGAATGGCGCAGGTTCTGGTCCGTACCGCCGTCGCACTGGGAGGCGCAGTCGGCTGCGCCAAGGGCTCATCGCGGTGACGTCTGGCTCGAAATGGCGTATCAATATCGTCAGGCTGGACCGACGCGGCTGGTGCTTCCAGGAACATACCTGGGCCGCTCCGCTCTGGCGCCTCTGGCTCGACCTCTCGCCCAAGGAGATGAAAAGACGCATGCCGAACGCTCAGAACTCTTCGCATCGTGGCGCCGATGCTTCCCCCGCTGATTTGGAAAGCTTCGCGCTGGAGGCGCTCGCCGACCCCAAAAAGATGACGTTTCTCGCTCTACGAGATTCTCGACATGCCGCCGAAGCCTTGGAATGCGCCGGTCGCCGACACCTGATCGCCGGTGTCTTGGTTTGATCGGTGGTATCACGGCGCAGACCAAACTCGCCGAGCCGCGGGATGACACGCTCGAGACCGCCGCGCTCGCCCTGCCAGCGACCCACTTCATCAACAGAGAGGAACCGCTCGACACGTCCGACTCCAACATGGCAGATCACCTACTTCCGCACCCAACTCGAAGAATGGCAGAGGACCGTCAGTTCGACGACGTATCGTGAAGGAGTTACCCCTGTGACGACCAAGACCCCGGCCGCCGTTGAATCCGTCCTCCGCCAGCACGCCGACACCAGTTCGCCGAAGAGCTGCCCAACTGGCGAAAGTTGACGACCGCCAGAAGCCGCCCAATTGGAATCTCTCGCCCTGGGCCGTTCGACTTACCTCCTCGGTGGCAAGCTCGACAATGGCTTCGAGGTTTCACCCAAGTACATCGGCAACGCGCGGCTGATCGAGATCGCCGTCGCGACGCTCGCCACCGACCGCGCTCTGCTGCTCTCGGCGTGCCGGGGACGGCGAAGACCTGGTTTAGCGAGCATCTGGTCGGCGGCGATCTGCGGTGAGTCCACGCTGCTGGTGCAGGGCACTGCCGGCACCGACGAGGAGGCGATCCGCTACGGCTGGAACTACGCGCTGCTGCTGGCCAAGGGCCCATCGGTTGACGCGCTGGTCGCTCAGCCCGCTGATGCGCGCGATGCAGGACGGCAAGATCGCCCGCGTCGAGGAGCTGACGCGCATTCCCGCCGACGTTCAGGACACGCTCATCACGATCCTTTCCGAGAAGACGCTGCCGATCCCCGAGCTGAATACCGAGGTGCAGGCGCGCAAGGGCTTCAACATGATCGCCACGGCGAATAACCGCGATAAGGGCGTCAACGAGCTGTCCAGCGCGCTCTTGCGCCGCTTCAACACCGTCGTCCTGCCCGTGCCGGACAGCATGGACGAGGAAGTCGAGATCGTCGAGCGCGCGTCGCGCAGCTTGGCAGGGCGCTGGAGCTGCCGCGGAGAAGCCCGCGCTCGAAGAGATTCGCCGCGTGGTCACGATCTTCCGCGAGCTGCGCGACGGCGTCACCGCCGACGGCAAGACCAAGCTCAAATCGCCCAGTCGGGCACGCTCTCCACCGCCGAGGCGATCTCGGTGGTGACCAATGGCCTGGCGATGGCCGCGCTACTTCGGCGACGGCGAGCTGAAGGCCGACGACGTTGCGGCGGGCCTCATCGGCGCCGTCGTCAAGGACCCGGTACAGGATCGCGTGGTCTGGCACGAATATCTCGAAACCGTGGTCAAGGAGCGCGACGGCTGGAAGGACCTGTATCGCGCTGCCGTGAGGTGCTATCGAGTTCATCTGCTATGTCCACGCATATCTTTGGGGTTCGCCACCACGGGCCGGGCTCGCGCCCTGCCTGCGCCTGGCCTTGGAGGCGGTGAAGCCCGACGTGGTGCTCATCGAGGGCCCGCCTGACGCGCAAGAGGTCTTGCCGCTGATGCGCCACAAGGCGATGACCCCACCGGTCGCGCTGCTGATCTACGCGCCAGACACGCCAGTTAAAGCGGTCTACTATCCCTTCGCGCGCTTCTCGCCGGAGTGGCAGGCGCTCGACTA